>JBEBGD010000176.1:0-6448 GCA_040081625.1 Chthoniobacteraceae bacterium | reverse complement strand
ACCGCGACGAGCGAACCGGGCGTCGGCAGCACGTTCACGATTTTCCTCCCGCCTGCCACCGTGCCTGCAGCCGAGCCGGCGCGAGTCGTCGAGCCGAAGACGCCGCGCGGCAGCGGCGAGGCCGTCCTCGTGGTCGATGACGAGCTGATCGTGAGCGAAGTCGCGGCGACGCTGCTCCGGCGGCTCGGCTACCACCCGCACATCTGCCACAGCGGGGAACGCGCGCTCGAAATCCTGCAGGCCGACCCCGGTTCGTTCGCGCTCATTTTCACCGACCTGAATATGCCGCGCCTGACCGGGCTCGATCTCATCCGCGCGCTGCGCGAAGCCGGAGACTCCACGCCGTGCGTGCTGACCACCGGCTTCATCGGCTCCGGCGCGACCGAGGACGAGGCGCGCGCGCTCGGCGTGAGCGGGATCGTCGAGAAGCCCTTCACCGAGCGAACGCTCGGCCTCGCCATCAACACCGCGCTCGCCAAAACCCGCCCACCCGCATCAGTGTCCACTTCCGCCCCGTGAAAACACACCTGCTCATCGCCCTTGCCGCCGTCCTTCTCGTTCCCGCGCTCCTCGCGCAGGCTCCGCCCGTCGATCCCATCGGCCCGAGGCTTTTTCCGCTCGAACTGATCCGCGCCAACGCCGAGACGATCAGCCTCAGCGAATCGCAGCAGGAAAAGATGCGCGCGGTGCTCGAGAAAACCATGGGGGGCTACCCCGAACTCGGCGCGAAGGTGAAGGAAGCCTCCGAAACCCTCGGAAAGATGCTCGACGAAAAGGTCGCGGATATTCCGGCATTGATGGCGCAGGTGGACAAGCTCCAGGCCGCCGACCGCGACCTCAAGCGCGCGCAGATGCAGGTGATGCTCGAGCTTCGCGCCATCCTCAATGAGGAGCAGCGCGTGTGGCTCACGCAGCTCAAGGAACAGCAGGCGACGCAGATGCGGGAGCGCGGCGAACGCGGAAAGGCCGCCGCGAGCAAGCTGCGCGAAGTCGATGCGATCATCGCCGACGCGCTCAAGATCCTCGAGAGCGGCGGGAAGTAACCGCGTCTTCCCGAAGGTCCCGCTGGCCGGACGCGCGGTTCCGCGCTACCGCTGCCGCCCTTTTTCAAAATGACCCGAGTCTCCGACGTTCACGTCATCGCCAATACCGCGCTGCCCGCGCCGCGCGAACTCATCGCCGAGATCCCGCCCGCCGAGGCGCACGCAGCCGTCGTCGCGCAGGCCCGCGCCGACATCTCCCGCGTGCTCTCGGGTGAGGACCCGCGCTTTCTCCTCGTGGTGGGACCGTGCAGCATCCACGACCTCAAGGGCGGGCGCGAATACGCCGAGCGCCTCGCCGCGCTCGCCAGCGAAGTGCGCGAGCGCGTGCTCGTGGTGATGCGCGTCTATTTCGAGAAGCCGCGCACGACCGTCGGCTGGAAGGGCCTCATCATGGACCCGCACCTCGACGGCACGAACGACATCCCGACCGGGCTGCGGATGGCGCGCTCATTCCTGCGCGACGTGCTCAGCCTCGGCCTGCCCACGGCCACCGAGATGCTCGACCCGATCACTCCGCAATACATCGCCGACCTCACGTGCTGGAGCGCGATCGGCGCGCGCACGACGGAGTCGCAGACCCACCGCCAGATGGCGAGCGGCCTCTCGACGCCGGTCGGTTTCAAGAACACGACCTCCGGCGCGATCGTCCCCGCGATCAATGCGATCAAGGCCGCGATGCAGCCGCAGACCTTCCTCGGCATCAGCAACGACGGCCGATCGAGCGTCGTCGCGACCGAGGGCAATCCGGACTGCCACATCATCCTGCGCGGCGGCGACGACGGCCCGAACTTCGACGCCGACGCCGTCGCGAAGTCACTCGACCTGCTCACGCGCAACGGCCTCGCGCCGGTCGTGATGATCGACGCCAGCCACGCGAATTGCTCGAAGGATTACCGCAAGATGCCCGGCGTCTTCTGCGAGATCCTCCGCCAGCGCCGCGAGGGAGTGCGCGGCATCATCGGCGCAATGCTCGAGAGCAATCTCGCCGCCGGCGCACAGGCGATGCCCGAGTCCGCCGACGCGCTCGCCTACGGACAATCGATCACCGACCCGTGCATCGACTGGGCGACGACCGAACTGCTCGTGCGCGAAGCCGCGCGGCCTTAAATCTCCACCCACGCGCCGGGCACCGGCACCGGGTAGCGGCCCGCCGCGTCAGACTTGAGCGGCGCCTCACTTTCGTGGGTGAGCTTGTCGATGTTCGGCGCGAAGCGGAAGTTCGACGCCATCGCTTCGTCCCACGTGATCACGCGGCCCATGTGCATCGCGGCGCGGCCCATGATGTCGGCGAGGTTCGAGAGCGCGGCGCTCTTCGCCTGGTTGAAGGGCTTGTTGTTGCGGATCGCATCGAGGAAATCATTCCACTGCGCCTGCCACGCCGTCATGCCCTCGTCCGGCGCCTCCCACTTCACGTATTCGCGGCCGATGCGCTGGTCCTTGTAAGTGCGCACGGTCCCCGCGTGGATGTTGCCGGAGAACTGCGCCGCACACTTCGTCCCGTGGATGTAGGTCGCGAATTCGCTGAAGCACTTCGGCACGTATCGAACAACGTCGTAGCCTTTCGCGCCGCTCGGGAAGGTCCACTCTGCCGAGAACGAATCGAGGTTCTGGCTGCAATCGGTGCTGTCCGCGACGCGCCCGCAGACGCCGTGCGCGTCCACGGGGTTCGCATCCATGACCCAGCAGATCTCGTCGATCTGGTGAATGTCCATCTCCGCCCAAAGCCCGCCGGACACCCACAGGAATTTCGTGAAGTTGCGAAGCTGCCATTCGAGTTCGGTCTTCTCCTTCGGCTTCGGCGCGAGCGGCCCGCTCGGCCCCATGCGATACGCGCGCACGCTGAGGATCTCGCCGAGTTCGCCGTCGCGGATGCGCTTGATGAGTTCCTGCCGGTTGCGCGAATGCCGGCACATGAGCCCCGCCGCTATCTTCACGCCCTTTTTCTCCGCAGCCTCGCCCGCCGCAATCACGCGCCGCACCCCGGGAGGATCGGCCGCGAAGGATTTCTCCATGAACACATTCACCCCGCGCTCCACCGCATACTCGAGCTGCGCCGGACGGAAGCCCGCGTAACCCGTGAGCATCGCGATGTCGCCCGAGCCGGGCCGCAGCGTATCGATCGCGCTCTTGAATGCATCGAACCCGACGAACTGCCGCTCGCTCGGCACCTCGACTCGCTCGCCAAACGCGGTGCTAAGCGAGCCGTGCGATTTCTGCAGCCGGTCCGCATACAGGTCCGCCATCGTCCAGAGCTTCACGGTGCTGCCCGTGGCATTCATCGCCTGCCCCACCGCGCCGCTGCCGCGGCCGCCGCTGCCGATCAGCGCGAGGCGGATTTCGTCGCTACCCGCCGCGTGAACGCGCGGGATGGCGACACCCGCGAGCGCCGCGGTGGAAGTGAGGGCGAGGAAGTCACGGCGGGATGAGGGATGCGATGGCATGGCACAGCATCAAAATCGCAGCCACCTGCGATCTTAGCCCGCGCGCCCGCGCGGCGGTTGAAAATGGTGGAGGTAAGGGGATTCGAACCCCTGACCTTCTCATTGCGAACGAGACGCTCTACCAACTGAGCTATACCCCCATCGGCTATGCCGACAGCGACTTACAACGATCTAATGACCCGTCAGATTTCCCGTCGTCCGCCGTCTTTGTCCACCCAGTTTCAAGTTTCACCATGAAACTGGAGGACTCGATCAGCAGCACTTTCGAGGAAGTCGGAGAGTCCTTATATCGCTACAAGCCCACCGGGGGCGCATTATGCGCGGATCAAAAAGCCGGGCAAGGAGATTCGTCAGTCCCTCGCGCCTCAGATCGGGCACGGGCCAAATGAAAGCTCGCGCTGCAACCCTTGCGTCGAGGCGCTTTACTTTCCTGCGCGAGAGTCGAAGGGCAGTATGATCACTCCATGACAGTCGGACCGAAACATCGTCGCTCGCGATCGAGGGTGCTGCTCACCGGAGCGAGCCGCGGAATCGGTCGGGCGACGGCGGAATTGCTGATCGCGAACGGCTGGGAGGTTTGGGGCACTGCGCGGCGCGTGGACCGACTGCCCGCGCTTCCCTCATTTCATCCAGTCGAGATGGACCTGTGCGATTCTGGTTCGATCGAGCGAGGGTTTCTGGCTGCGGAATCGGAAGCGGGTGAGTTCGACGCGCTGATCAACAATGCAGGGGACGGCGTGTTTGGTCCGGCCGAGCACACACCGGCTGCAGCAATGCGGGAGCAGTTCGAGATGCATTACTTCGGTCCGCTGGAATTGACGCGGCGGATTCTTCCCCGGATGCGCACTCGCGGGGCCGGCGTGATCGTCAACGTGACGTCCCTGGCCGCGCGCTTTCCGGTTCCGTTCATGAGCGGTTACAGCGCGGCCAAGGCGGCGCTGGGCGGCTTCTCGGCAGCGCTCGCTTTGGAACTGACAGGGACCGGCGTGAGCGTCGTCGATCTCCAGCCCGGTGACATTCACACCGAGTTTCACGGAGTGATGCGCCGGATCGAGCCCGGAGATTATGGCGCAGCGATGGCCCGCGTGGAGAAAGTGCTCGAGCGCGATTGTTCCGCGGGACCGCCTCCCGCTCTCGTCGCACGCGCGATCCTGCGGGAGCTGAATCGCCCGACGCCGCGCCGGACCGTGGGCGGATTCCTGCAGTCGAAAGCCGCTCCGCTCGCCGCGCGAGTCCTGCCGTGGCGGGCGATGTTGTGGCTGCTCCGACGCTACTTCGGCATCGACCAGCACTGAGCGTTCGGTAAGTGCAAAGCCGTTTTCCAATGCAAACAGCCAATGAGCCACTCGCGATTGTCGGAATGGCCTGCCGCTTTCCCGGCGGCGCCAACGATCCCGCGGCGTTCTGGAAGCTGCTTTGCGATGGTGTGGATGCGATCACGGAGGTTCCGGAGACGCGCTGGAATGCGGACCGTTTTCATCACCCGAATGCGGCCGCGCCGGGCCGGACGGTGACTCGCCGGGGCGGCTTTGTGGATGGTGCGGAAAAGATGGACGCGGCTTTCTTCGGAATCTCGCCGCGCGAAGCGGCGCGATTGGATCCTCAGCACCGCTGGCTGCCGGAGGTGACTTGGGAAGCCATCGAGGATGCGGGGCTTCCGTTCGAACTGATCTCGGGAACGCGGACAGGCGTGTATGTCGGAATCTCGAGCAGCGACTACCCGCTGTTGCGCCGCTGTGACCTCCTCGCCATCGATGGATACGCCAACATCGGCACGGCGCTCTCGATCGCCGCGAACCGGCTCTCGTTCCTCTTCAACCTGCGCGGACCCAGCCTCGCCGTGGACACCGCGTGCTCGTCCTCTCTCGTCGCGCTCCACCTCGCCGCGCGCAGCCTGTGGTCCGGCGAGTGCGAATCCGCGATCGTGGGCGGCGCGAACTCGTTGCTGGTTCCCGATACGAGCATCGGCTTCAGCCACGCGCATATGCTTTCGCCGAGCGGGCGGTGCCGGACTTTCGATGCGGGCGCGGATGGCTACGTTCGCGCGGAAGGAGCCGGCGCGATCCTGCTCATGCCGCTCCGCTCGGCGCAGGCGCTCGGGCTTCACCCGCGGGCGCTGCTCCTCGCCACGGCATCGAACCAGGACGGCCACTCGAGCAGCCTCACGGTGCCGAATCAATCGGCGCAGGAAGAGATGCTCCGCGAGGCGCTGCGGAGCGCGAACTTGAAGGCGCACGACGTTCTTTTTGTGGAGGCACACGGAACCGGAACTCCGGTGGGTGATCCGGTCGAGGCCCGCGCCCTCGCTGCGGTTCTCGCGGAGGGCCGATCCCGGCGACTCCTCGTCGGCTCGGTGAAGACGAACATCGGTCACCTGGAACCCGCGTCGGGCATTGCCGGCCTGATCAAGGCCGTGCTCGTCCTCGAGCACCGCGCCGTTCCGCCGAACCTGCACTTCGAGAAACCGAATCCGCTCCTGCCGCTGGATAAAATCGAGGTGCCGGTGGTCGTGACGCCATTGCACGTTCCCGAGGGATCGACGCCGCTCGTGGTGGTGAATTCGTTCGGCTTCGGCGGCTCGAATGCGGACGCGATCCTCACTTGCGCGCCCAACACCCCGGCAGCACCGGCAGCATCCGAAGGCGCGTGTATTTTCCCGCTCTCCGCGCGCAGCCCCGCCGCGCTCGCCGCATACGCGCAGGCGTTCGCGGCGATCGCGGATGCTCCTTCACTGCGCGAGTTCTGCGCCGCCGCGGCGCTCGGAAAGGCGCATCATCCATTGCGGCAGGCAGTCGTTGCCGAGTCGCTGGAAAGTCTGCAGACGCAATTGCGGACGCTGCCCGAGCAGCCGCCGGCGTCCGCACCGCCGAAGATCGCTTTCGTTTTCAGCGGACAGGGCCCGCAATGGTGGGCGATGGGCCGGCAGCTTTTCCGCGAGGAGAAGGTCGTGCGCGAGATGTGGGA
>JBEBGD010000089.1:0-22700 GCA_040081625.1 Chthoniobacteraceae bacterium | reverse complement strand
GGGATTCGCGAAAGAGCCGGCGCTCGACACAGTCCTCGCCGCCGCGCGCCAGACGCCGCCGCCAGTCGCCGAGGGCGACGCGCCCACCCCGGCGAGAAAGCAGGCGCCTCCGCCGCGCAGGCGCGCGACACAAGCCCCGGCCCCGGCCCCGGCTCCGACGCCGAAGCCCGGGTTTTTCAATCGAGTCTTCGGCGGCAAACCCTGATGAACCGCCGTCCGCGCGCGAGTGAAGCCGCTCTCGCCCGCGACCTCACGCGCCTGCTCGGCGCCGCGCAGGTTTCCGCCGCGACCGACATTCTCGCGCAGCACGCCGCGGACAAATGGTTCGCGAGCCGGGAGCCAGAGGCCGTCGTCTTCGCGCGCTGCACGGACGATGTCGTGAAGACGCTGCGCTTCGCGCATCGCCGCGGCATTCCAGTCACCCCGCGCGGCGCGGGCTTCGGCTACGTCGGCGGTTGCGTGCCCGTGCGCGGCGGCATCGCGCTCTCGCTCGCGCGGATGCAGGCCATCAAGGAAATCCACTTCGAGGACGGCGTCGCCGTCGTCGAGCCGGGGGTCATCACCGGCGAGCTGCAGGCGGCTGCGCGGGCGCGCGGACTTTTCTACCCGCCCGACCCCGCATCGCTGAAGGACTGCTCGATCGGTGGCAACATCGCCACGAACGCCGGCGGCCCGCGTTGCCTCAAATACGGCGTCACGCGCAGCTACGTGCTCGGGCTCGAAGTCGTGCTCGCCGATGGCCGCGTGCTGCGCACCGGTTCGCGCACGCACAAAAACAAGACCGGCTTCGATCTCGTCGGCCTCTTCACCGGCAGCGAGGGGCTGCTCGGCATCGTGACCGAAGCCACGCTGCGCCTGCTGCCGCTGCCGCCCGCACGCGCCAGCCTCAGCGCGAGCTTCCGCAGCTTCGGAGAAGCCGCGGCCGCGGTGCAGGAAATCTTCCGCGCCGGCTTCCTCCCCGCCGCGCTCGAGATCGCCGATGCGTTCACCCTGCAAAGCGCGCGCGACCACTGCGGCACCGCGATCGTGCCCGCGGGCGAAGGCCACGTGCTCATCGACCTCGACGGCCAGCCCGCGAGCGTGCGCGGCGAAGCGAAATCGCTCGCCGCATTACTCACGAAGCTCGGCGCGCTCCACATGCAGCGCGCGCTCGGCGAAACCGCGTGCGAGCGCCTGTGGGAGCTGAGGCGCAGATTCTCCGAGTCGCTGAAAGCCACCGGTCTCACGAAGCTCAACGAGGACATCGTCGTGCCGCGCAGCAAGCTGGTGGAGCTCGCCGAATTCGCCGCGCACCTGCGCCACAAATACGGCTACCCCGTCGCGTGCTTCGGCCACGCGGGCGACGGCAACATCCACACGAACATCATGGCCGCGAACTACCACACCGACGCGAAGACCAAGCGCCGCGTCGATGCCGCGCTCGACGAACTTTTCACCTGGGTGCTCGGCGTCGGCGGCGTCATCACCGGCGAGCACGGGATCGGCCTCGCGAAAAAGCCGTGGTGGCCGCAAGCCGCAAGCACCACGAGTCGCGGAGTCCACGCCGCGCTAAAGGCCGCGCTCGATCCGCACGGCATTTTGAACCCCGGAAAATTTGTCGCGACCGTATAAACTCAACACTCACATGAAAACACACACCACACTCGCCCTCCTCGCCGCCCTCAGCCTCGCCGCGCACGCCGCGACACCGGAGCAGGAGAAGGCCTTCGTCGAGAGCTACAAAAAAGCGCTCGAAGCCAATGACACCAAGGCGCTCGCCGCCTTCCTCTCCACCGACGGCGCCGCCGCAGACACCATCGAGTTCTTCACCATGATGCAGGCGATGAACGCCGGGCAAAAGGTCGCGAGCATCGAACTCGTCACGCCGACCGCGGCAGAATTGGCGAAGTTCAACAAGCCGATGGAAATGCCGGATGGAAAAAAATACGTGATGCCCTTCCCTCCGACCCGGCAGCTCGTGATCGTGATCGAGCAAAAGGGCAGCGAGGGCAGCGGCAAGAGCACGAGCAAAAGCCCCGTCGGCGAGAAGAACGGAAAGCTCGTGATCCCCGTGCCGGTGCCGGCGAAGTAGCTCGTCCGGGACTCCATCGACGATTTTCATCGCGAAACCACTGCACATCCTCGCCGTCGTCGTGCTCGACGACATCAGCGCCGTGATCGTCCGCGCCGGCGGGAAGTAAGCGTGCGCTCCGGCGCGCGGCTCACACGACGCGCACCGTCACGTCGCCGAAGCTCGCGCTGAGCTCGATCGGCGTGGAGCCGGGCGTGTAGGCGACACCGCCGACTTTCACCGGGCCGATGCGCTGCGCGACGAAACCGAAGTGATCGCCCATCGCCGAGGTGCCGAGCACCTGGCCCTTGATCGTGATCGACGCGATGCGCGAGAGCGCGGGCGTGGTGGTGCCGATGGGCGCGTCGTCGGCGGTGCCAAATCTCATGTCCGCGCCGCTGAGGATGCCGGCGACGATGGAGCTGGCGGTGAGGTCGCGACCGATGGCGACGGGGCCGATGGCGGCGTCTTCGTTCGTGGCGGCGAGGGCGAGGGTGTAGCCGGCGAGGATTTGCGCGCCGGCCATGCTGCCTTTGATGGCGATGCCACCGAAGGCGGGGGCGGTGCCGGCGGTGCCGCCGGAGATGAGGCGGACGACGGCGCTGTCGGAACCACGCAGGTCGCCGCCGATGCTGATGGGGCCGGTGGATTGGACGACGCTCAGCGCCGCGCCGGTGCCGCCGAATGGAGCGCGCACATCGCCGGCGACGCTCAGGGAGGCGAGGCGCTGGGCATTGATGCCGCCGTAGCCGCCGCCGCCGGGGGCGACGAGGTCGCCGCGGATTTTTACGGGGCCGATGTTCGCGCCCTCGATGACGCTGATCATGTCGCCGCCGATCTGGATGGAGGCGATGTCGCCCGCGGAGCGCAGGCGGCTGGGGGATCCGCCGCCAGCGGTGAGGAGGTCGCCGCCGATTTTCACCGCGCCCATTTTGGCAGCGGTGATCTGGCCGCCGAAGCCGCCGTAGTTCACGCCGGTGGTGGTGACGCTGCCGCCGATGGTGAGCGCGCCGAGCGTGCCCGCGACGCTGAGTGCAGCGGTGTCGTTGCCTGTGCTGCCATTGAGGGAGCCGAGGATTTTCACCGCACCGGCGGTGCCGGAGATGGAGATGCTGCCGCCGTAGCCCACGTTCCCGCCGATGAGGGAGCCGCCGACGGTGAGGGAACCGACCTTGCCGTTAACGTCGAAGCTCGCGCCGAAGACGACGGCAGCCGTGTGCGATGCGCCGACGATGGAGCCGAGAATTTTTGCGACGCCGAGGTCGCCGGAGATCTGCACCTGGCTGCCGAAGGTGATGAGCGGTGCGAAGGAAGCGGCCCCGACGATGGAGCCGCCGATGGTGAGTTTCCCGACGCTGCCGCCGAGCAGTGCGCCGCCGCGGAAGGGCGACTCGAGGATGTCGCCGACGATGGTGACGACGGGCACTTTGCCGAAACCGAGGGCGCCGGAGGGGAAGGAAGCGACCATCGGGACGAGTTCACCGCCGCCGACGATGGAGCCGCCGACGAAGACGGACGTCGCATCGCCGAACGCCGCGCTGCCGCCGCCGAGACCGGTGGCGCCGATGAGGCTGCCGCCGATCTTCACCGCCCCGCGGACATCGCCGAGGTAATTGACCTGGCCGCCAGCGGTGAGATCGATGCCGCCGGTGCCGCCGACAAGGTCGCCGCCTATGCTGAGGCCTGCGCCGGAGCCGCCGATGTAGATGGAGCCCGAGCCGCGGCCCGCGCCATTGGTGAGGCCGCCGCCGATTTTCAGCGCACCGATATTTCCGAAGATGAAGAGCGAGGCGCTGTCCTGCCCGACTCCGATGAGCGAGCCGCCGATGGTGATCGGCCCGGTGCCGGCGCCCACTTCGATGCGGGCGCTGTCCATCGCCGCACTGCCGATGAGCGAGCCGCCGATCTTGATCGCGCCCGCGCCGCCGCCGATGTCGATGCCGGCGCTCTTCAGGCCAGCGTCGGCGCGGAGCGAACCGCCGATGGTGATCGCGCCGGCGTTGCCGCGGATGTCGAGCGCGAGCTGCTCGGACACCGCGCCGGTGATGCTGCCGCGGATGCTGATGGGCCCGGCGTTGCCCGCGACATAGACCTGCCCCGCCGCAGGATCGCCGATGGCGTCGCGCGCACCGATGAGGTCGCCGCCGATCTTCAGCGAGCCGAGGGTGCCGCTGAATTTGAGCTTCCCCGACTCGTCGCCCGCTCCCGCCGCGAGGTCGCCGCCGATGGTGACGCTGCCCGCGTTGACGGCCTGGATGCGCCCGCTGAGGTTCGCGTTATTTCCCTGCACGTCGCCGCCGATTTTGACGATGCCGAGGTTGGCGGAGACCTTGATCTGCGCGCCGAGCACGTCGCCGGCGACGGTGAGCGCGCCAAGGTCGCCGGTGATGTCGGAGACGAGGTCCCCCGCGCCCTGGGTGGCGATGCCGAAGAGGCCGATGGACCGGACGGCGAGGGATTTCACGCCGGGGAGCGGGCTGCCCGCGTTGCCGGCGACGATCTTGCCGAGGTCGCCCTTTATGCTCACCGCCCCGAGGTCGAGGCCGGTGGCGACGATGCGGCCGATATTTACAAAGCCATCGCCGCCCGCGGACCTCGTGACGGTGGTGGAGAGGCTCGCGCCATCGAGGCCCGCGCCGGAAAGGACAATCTCGGCGGCGGTGCCGGTGGCGGTCAGAGGCTTGTCGGAAAGGAGCTTCACCGTGTCGCCGTCGCTGTCGGTGAAGGTGAAGATGACTGCGGGGGCGATGCGGGCTTCGAGCGGTTCGATCATGGGGAGGGTTCTGGTGTGAGCTATCCGCGCTTAGCAGTCGAAGCGTGGCTTGGCGAAAGGATTGCACGGCGCTCGCAGACCCGACAAGACTGCCGCATGAAACCCGGCCTTGCCCTGGCGCTGATCGCGTCGATCGCATTTTCCGTCGCGCCCGCGCAGGCGAAGTCGGCGAAACGCAAGGCGCCGAAGGCAACGCCGACGCCGGCTCCGGCCGCGACCCCGGGCGATCCGTTCGCGACGACGCGCGAGCTTTTGAAAATCCCCGCGCGCCCGGCGCGTCCGGCGCTGCCGCCGAGCGCGGTGCCGCTGGCGTTCCTCAAGGGCGAGCGCGTCGCGTTCGTCGGCGGGACGTTCGGCGAGCGGATGAATCTGTTCGGCCACTTCGAGACGCTGCTGCACTCGCGCTTCGGGAAGCTCCAGCTCGTCGTGCGCAATTTCTCGCGGCCCGCGGACGAGGTCGGGCAGCAGATCAAGCCGAGCGACTATGTGAAGCTCGACGACCCGCTCGCGATGTTCGGAGCGGATACTTACCTGTGCTTTTTCGGCTACAACGAGTCCTTCGCGGGCGCGAAGGGTGTGGCGAAGTTCAAGGAGAGCTACGGCAAGTATCTCGACTCGATGGCGAAGACGTATCCGCGCGACGACACGCAGGCCGCGCCGCGCTTTGTGCTCGTCTCGCCCACGGCTGTGGAAGGCGCGGACGATGGCTTTTTGCCCGACGGAAAAAAGGAGAACGCGAACCTCAAGCTCTACGCCGCGGCGGTCGCGGAAGTGGCGCAGGCGCGCGCGCTCGCGTTCGTGGAGCTCTTCGCGGACACGGAGGCGCTTTTCGCGCAGGAACCGGGGTTGCAATTCACCGTGAACGGAGCGCACCAAAACGAAGCGGGCGACCGCGAGGTTGCCGCGTTGCTCGATCGCGCGCTCTTCCAAACGACGAGCCCCGCGAAGCCCGGCGCCTACTTCGACCGCCTGCGCGCGGCGGTGAACGACAAGTCGTGGGTGCATCTCCAGGACTACCGGATGCTCAACGGCTGGTATGTCTATGGCGGCCGGCGCACGCTCGATATGGAGACGTTCCCGCGCGAGTTCGCGAAGATCCGCAAGATGGCCGAGGTGCGCGATAAAGTCGTGTGGGCGGCGACGCAGGGATGGGCGCTGAAGCCTGATGATTCCAGGACCGGCGTGCTGTTCACTCCCAAGGGTGGCTTTGGCACGAAGCCCACGACCGAGCCCGCGGAGCTGAAGTATCTCACGCCCGAGGAGAGCATCGCGGCGATGAAGGTGCCCGAAGGTTTCGAGGTGCAGCTCGTCGCGAGCGAGCGCGAATTTCCGCAGCTCGCGAAGCCGGACCAGATCAACTTCGACAACCGCGGCCGGCTCTGGGTGTCGTGCATGCCGACGTATCCGCAGTGGAAGCCGGGCGACGCGAAGCCGAGCGACCGGCTGCTCATCTTCGACGACTTCGACGCGACCGGTCGCGCGCGAAAGATGACCGTCTTCTACGACAAGCTCGCGTGCCCGACGGGGTTCGAGTTTTGGAATGGCGGCGTGCTCGTGATGGACGAGCCGCGGATGCTGTGGCTCAAGGACACCGACGGCGACGACAAGGCGGACGTGGTCGTGCAGCTCAGCGACGGCTGGGCGACCGACGACACGCATCACACGATCGGCGCGTTCGAGTGGTCGCACGGCGGGCTGCTGCAAATGCTCGAGGGCGTGTCGCTCACCACCTCGGTCGAGACGCCGTGGGGGCCGCTGCGGCGGCAGAACGCGAGCGGCAATTACATCCTCGATCCGCGCACGCAGAAGCTGCGGCACTACAACACGCCCGGCTACGGCAACCCATGGTGCTACGTCTTCAACGAATGGGGCCAGGGCTTCGTCGGCGACGGCACCACGCCGCAGCAGCACTGGGACAGCCCGCTGAGCGGCGCGGAGTTCCCGGGACGCAAAGGCTTGAACACGATCTTCGACGGCATGGGCATGAGGCCGAACGTCGGCAACGAGTTCATCGTCACGCGGCAATTCCCGCCGGAGGTGCAGCGGCTTTTCGTCTATGCGTGCGTGAACAACATGCACGGCCTTACGACGTTTTCGCTCGGCGACGACGGCGCAGGCTATCACGGCAAGCGGCGCACGCGCGACGGCCAGCCGTGGGACTTGCTCGACTCGGACGACAAAAACTTCCGCCCCGCCGACCCGCAGATCGGCCCGGATGGCGCACTCTATTTCGCGGACTGGCACACCGCGCTGCTCGGGCACATGCAGTATTCGCAGCGCGACCCGCACCGCGATCACTCGCATGGCCGTGTGTATCGGCTCGTGGCGAAAGGCCGGCCGCTGCTCACGCCGGTGACGCAGGCGGGGAAGAGCGCCATCGAGTTGCTCGACCAGCTCAAGGAATACGAATGGCGCACGCGCTACCGCGCGCGGCGGGAGTTGCGCGATCGGAACAAATACGACGTGCTCGTCGCCGTGAAGGAATGGGTCGCGAAGAATGGAGGCGACGATCGGCTGCTCACCGAGGCGCTCTGGGCGCAGCAAGGCCAGCACGCTGTCGATCTCGCGCTCGCCGCGCGCGTGCTCAAGTCGAAGACCGGCGACGCGCGCGCCGCAGCGGTGCGCGTGCTGAGCGAAGAGCAGGTGCCCGGCTTCGTCCCGGCGGAGAAATTCATCGCTCTCGTGCGCGATGCCGCGAGCGACGACTTCGCGCGCACGCGGCTCGAAGTCATCCGCGCGCTCAGCTTCATCGCGTCGAAGGAGAGCGTGGAACTCGCGCTCACCGCCGCCACAGCGCATCCTCGTGACTATTGGATCGACTACACGCTCGACGCCACGCTCAGCGCGCTCGAAGGCGTGTGGAAAACCGCGCTCAAGACCAACTCCATCGCCGCAAATAACGCCGCCGGCCTCGCCTTGCTGAACGCGAAAGCCACCGGTGCGCAGCCGACGAAAGGAGCCGCCGAGGCGCTCAAGAAACTCATCGCCGGCGCGCCGACCTCGCAGCGGCCCACGTTGCTCGGGCAGGTCGCGCTCGGCAAAGGCAACGCCGAGCAGGGCAAGGCCATCGCCCGGCGCATCTGCATCGCCTGCCACAAATTCGGGGCCGAAGGCATCGCTTACGGCCCGGACTTCGCCGGTGTAGGCACGCGGCTCAAACGCGAGGAGATCATCGACAGCATCCTCGAGCCGAACGCGAAGGTGGACCCGAAGTTCGCGATCACGAACCTCGAGCTCGCCGGCGGCGAAGCGATGACCGGCTTCATCGCGAAGGAAACCGCCGACACGATCAGCTTCACGGTGCCGGGCGGTCTCGTGCGCGACATCACGAAGACGGACGTGAAGAAGCGCGAGACGCTCAGGCAATCCTCGATGCCCGAGGGCCTCGCCGCGACGATGTCGCCGCAGGAGTTTCTCGATCTCGTCGAGTTCCTCGTGAGCTTGAAGAAGTAGCTCCGTCACCAAGCCCGGAGGCGGAGGCAATCGAATGCCGGGAGCCCGTCGCTCTGTAGTCCGCCGTCGATGCCGGCACCGACAGGCGATCAAATCCAGGCTTCGCCAGTGATGCCCCGCATGTCGGTATTGGGTTGCCGCACTCAGGCGCGGACATTGGAAAGCTGAGCAATCAATGTCCTAGGTTGAATGACTGAGCCGGAGCGCGCGACGCATTCATTTTTCGCCATTCGGGCTTCCCTCCCCACTATCTCATTACTCATTCGTCACTCCCATGCGCCTGCTCATCGCCACGAAGAACGCCCACAAGACCGCCGAGATCGCCGCCATCCTCGGCGACGGCTGGCAGGTCGAAGATCTCACCTCGCATCCGGCGATCGAGGCTCCCGAGGAAACCGGCGCGACCTTCGCGGAGAATGCGGCGATCAAAGCGGTCGCCGCGTCGCAGCTTTTCCCCGGCCTCGTGCTCGCCGACGACAGCGGGCTGGAAGTCGATGCGCTCGGCGGTGCGCCGGGCGTGATCTCCGCGCGCTACGCCGGACCGGGCGCTACCGACGCGGACAATCGCGCCCGCCTGCTCCGCGAGCTGCGCGCCTTCCCCTCCCCCGCCCGCTTCCACTGCGCGATGGTCGTCGCGCGCGAGGGCGCGGTGCTCGGCACCTTCAGCGGCGCGGTCGAGGGTGGGATCATCGGCGCGGAACGCGGCGCCGGCGGCTTCGGCTACGATATCCTCTTCGTGCCGGATGGATTCGCGCAGACCTTCGGCGAACTGCCGGCGGCGACCAAGAACGGCCTCAGCCACCGCGCCCGGGCGCTCGGGCAGGCGCGCGAGTTCCTGAGAAAACTTGTTGACGCCCAATCCGCCACGCGGCGATAAGCGCGGACCTTTTCCAACCAAACTCCCAGCCATGAAGAACCGCACCCTCAAAGCCCTCGCCCCGCTCATGCTCGCCAGCATGTTCGCCTACACGCCCGCTGCCTTCGCGCTGACCGGTGGGCCGTTCGATAATGGACGCAGCCTCGGCGAGACCGCGGGCGGCACCTACTCGGGCGTGATGACAGGCAAAAATCTCATCGGCCTCCTCCAGTTCGGCATCTCCGACTCGAGCGAGAGCAATGGCCGCTTCACCGTCTTCCACGAGGGCATCATGAGCTACGGCGCCTGCCAGGCCATCGCCGACGCCGCCAACCAGCGCATCGCCGGCGCGCTCATCGGCATCGCCCTGCTCCCCAATGGCGAAGGCAACGGCACCAGCGGCTCGAGCGTGCAGGACCAAAACAGCACGCAGATCATCACCGCGCGCAGCTCCGCAGAGGGCGCGTGGACCGCGGAGATGCAGGGCTACCCGATCGCGATCACCTTCGAGGGCAAAGGCGAAGTCACCACCGTCGCCAACCCGGTGACGGTCACCACCGGCTTCACCGTCGCGGGCGGCGTCACGATCACCGGCAGCGGCAGTGCTGACAACGGCGACGACAACATCTCCCCGCAGATCGTGCAGGGGACGACCGACGCGACCGTCTTCAGCACCACGGTGCGCGCGACGACGCCGTTCGAGATTCGCGGCTCGCGCACGTCGCTGACCGGCTACACGTCGCTCAATTCGTTCAGCAGCATCGAGCCGCTGGTGCCGACCAATCCGTAAGCGGACCCGACAGGCCGCTCCCGCCATTTCATTCATGACGCGGCGCCGCGGCACCGGTTCGGGATTCACCCTCATCGAGCTGCTGGTCGTCGTCGCGATCATCGCCGTCCTCGCGGTGCTCTCGGTCGGCGCGTTCAATCAGATCCGCGGGCGCACCGAGCGGATCAACTGCACCGGCAACCTGCGCAACCTCTACGCCGGCCTCTCCTCCTACCTCACGCAGTTCGAGCGCTGGCCGCAGTCTCCGCACAAGCTCCAGGATGAGAAATACGACGAATGGTGGATCGATGAGCTGCGCAAGGTCGGCATCAGCGAAAAGACCTGGCAGTGCCCGACGCTGCTGCGCGAGATGCAGACCGGCACTTTCTCCGAGGCGCAATCCGGCGGGCGCAAGCCGCCCGCCAGGAAAATCCACTACATGCCGACGCCTTTCGACGAACAGCCCAGCACGCCGCGCAAGTGGCCCACGCAGCCGTGGCTCATCGAGATCTTCAGCGGTCACGGCAATGGCGCGCTCATGATCTTCCCCGACGGCTCGGTCATGGCCTACGATGAATTCCAGCGCGCCGCCCGCTGAGCCGCGCCCGCTGTTTCGCCGGTGAAGCTCCCGTTCAGCCTCTTCCTCGCGCTGCGCTACCTGCAGCCGAAGCGCACCTTCGTCTCCGTCATCACCGTGCTCTCCGTCCTCGGCGTCGTCTTCGGCGTCTGGGCGCTCGTCGTCGTCATCGCGGTGATGACCGGCTTCGACCGCGAGCTCCAGCGCAAGGTGCTCGGCTTCGACGCGCACCTCATCCTCACCAACGAACAAATCCTCCGCGACTGGCGCGATCTCGACGCCGAGGTGAGCAAGGCGCCGGGCGTCGTCGCCACCGCGCCCTTCGTGCAAGGGCCCGTCATCGCCGAGTTCAACGGCCGCATCGTCACGCCTAAAATCCGCGGCATCGAGATCGGGCGCGAGCTGAAGATCGCGGACCTGAGCACCATGATCAAAGCCGGCACGCACGAGCTGGGCAGCGACCAGTGCCTGCTCGGCACCGAACTCGCGCACAGCCTCGGCGCGCAGCTCGGCGACAAGGTCACCATCTATGCGCCGCGCAACATCGGCGACATCCTCGGCATGATCGAGCGCGTGCGCAAAGACCCGAAGGACACCACCGCGCTCGACGAACTCAAGGAAGTCGTGCTGCCCGCGGAGCTCGAAGTCGTCGGCATCTTCGAGAGCGGCCGCTACACCTACGACGCCGAATACATCCTCACCCCGCTCTTCATCGGCCAGGAACTCTACGGCCTCGGCGACGACATCCACGGCCTCTCGGTCCGCACGGCCGACCCCTACGGGCTCGCGCCGATCGTCGCCGCGATCGAGCCGCACCTGCCACTCGGCACCGCCGTCTGGTCATGGATGGACTTGAACAAACAGTTCTTCGACGCCGTGCGAATGGAGCGGAACACGATGTTCGTCATCCTCACGATCATCGTCGTCGTCGCCGGCTTCGGCATCATGAACACGCTCATCACCGTGACCGTGCAAAAGCGCCGCGAGATCGGCGTGCTCAAGGCGCTCGGCGCGCCGCCTTCGCAGATCGTGCTCGTGTTTTTTCAGCAAGGCATCGTCGTCGGCATCATCGGCACACTGCTGGGCGTCGGCGTCGGCATGATCACCGTGCAGTTCCGCAACGAGTTCAAGGACTGGCTCGCGCGCGTGCTCGGCATCGAGCTTTTTCCGCCCGGCATCTACCAGTTCTCGCAGATCCCCGCCGAGCTCGTGCCGCAGGATATCGCGATCATCTGCGCGAGCGCCTTCGTCATCTGCTCCATCGCCGCGCTCATCCCCGCGTGGACAGCCGCGAGGCTCGACCCGGTCAAGGCCCTGCGCTACGAGTAGGCCATGCCCTCATTCGATATTGTCTCCGACGTCGATAACCAGGAGATCGACAACGCCATCAACCAGGCCCGCAAGGAGCTCTCGCAGCGCTTCGATTTCAAGGGATCGAACGCCACGATCGAGTGGAACGAGAAGGACTCGAAGATCGAGATGAAAGCCGAGGACGCGTCGCGGCTGAAGAGCCTCAGCGAAATCGTCATCGGCAAACTCGCCAAGCGCGGCATCGACCTGCGCAACGTCGAGCGCAAAGATCCCGCCATCTCGCCGCTCGGCCACGCCACGCAGGACTTCGTCATCAAGCAGGGACTCGACGGCGACAAGGCCAAGGAGATCGTGAAGGCCATCAAGGCGCAGGAGCTCAAAGTGCAAAGCGCGCTCGAGGACCGGAAGATTCGCGTGAGCGGAAAAAAGCGCGACGACCTCCAGGAAGTCATCGCCTTCTGCCGCGGCAATGACTTCGGCGTCGGCCTGGCCTTCGGCAATTTCCGCGACTGACGCCGCGCGTGCCGTTCAAGCTGATCGCG
The DNA here is from genome assembly GCA_040081625.1 of Chthoniobacteraceae bacterium. GTDB lineage: Bacteria > Verrucomicrobiota > Verrucomicrobiia > Chthoniobacterales > Chthoniobacteraceae > VFJQ01. Next base: position 10,369 of record JBEBGD010000089.1, on the reverse strand, counting down.
GAAACCGCCGACCACATCGTCGTGGACAAGCCGCCCTTCCTCGAGGCGCATCCGAGCAAGCCCGGCGGGAAGCGAACGCTGTGGGATGGCTTGCGCGAACTGCTCGCCTACGAAGTCGCGAACGGCGGGCAGGTCTCCATCATCAACCGCCTCGACCGCGAGACCAGCGGCCTCACGCTCATCGCCAAGACCCGCGCCGCCGCCCGCGAGCTGACGCGCCAAATGACCGCGCGCACGATCGCCAAGGAATACCTCGCGATCGTGTGGGGCTGGCCGGAACGCGACGAATGGGAAATCGATGCCCCGCTGCTGCGGCTCGGCTCGGTCGAGCCCTTCCGCATCTGGCTCAAGCAAGGCATCCACGCGAACGGCTCACCGGCGCGCACGCGCTTCCGCGTCGAGCGACGCTTCACCCGCGACACGACGAATGGCCGCGAGTTCGCCATCGTGCGCGCCTTCCCCGAGACCGGCCGCACGCACCAGATCCGTGTCCACCTGGCGCACAGCGGCCACGCCGTCGTCGGCGACAAAATCTACGGCCCCGACGAGCGCTGCTATCTCGAATTCATCGAGACTGGCTGGACGCCCGCGCTCGCCACACGCCTCCTCCTCCCGCGCCACGCTCTCCATTCCGCCGCGCTCCGCCTCGAAACCTGCGGCACCGGCTGGGAGTCGCCCCTGCCCGAAGACCTCACCGCCTTCGCCGACGGGTGAAAAATACTGCTAGCCGTCGCGCAGCCCGCGAGTCTAGCGTCGCGTCATGAAGGTGTCCGCCAAATGCATGAACCACTCCGGCTGTCTCAAAGCCTACCGGGGTGAAACGATAGAACTCGAAGCCGAAGCGCCGTTCGTCTGCCCCGAATGCGGCAAGCCGCTGGCGAAGGCCGGCGGCGCCGCAGGCGGCACGGTCCGCATCGCGGCGATCATCGTCGCGGTGCTCGTCGTCGCCCTCGGCGCCGTCGTGGGCATGAAGCTGATGAAGAAAAAGGCCGCCAGTTCGACCGAGATCACCGAAGTGGTCCCGGCTCCGGAAGTCGTGCCCGCGCCGCCATCGCCGGAGCCCGAACCGCCGACGCCGACGCCGACGCCACCGAACACCACGACGAAAATGGTCCCGCCCGCGCCGGAGCCCGCGCCTCCCGTCGCGAACGAACCGCCGCCCGCTGCGCCGGTCGCCACGAACGAAGCCGTCACCGACCAGGTCCGAAAGGAAGTGCTCACTCGGATCGACAAGATGCCCAACTTGAGCCTCGAGAAAAAAGACCGCCTCTACAACGCCGTCCAGCGCACGCGCGACATGCGCAAGGTCGTTGAGATCAGCTTCTCCTCGGGCCAGTCGCAAATGCCGGCCAGTTCCGCCCCGCAGGTCAAGACGCTGCTTGAGAGCCCGGTCGTGATGAAGCTCCGCGACAAGGACGCCGTCTTCGTCGTGCTCGGCTTCGCCGACGCCTCGGGTGATGAGAAGACCAACTATGCGATCTCCGAGAAGCGCGCGAAGTCGGTCGTCGATTTCCTGGAGAATCAATGCGCGGTGAGAAACATCACGCACGCCGTCGCCATGGGCGGCACCACGCTGCTCGACAAAAACAGCGCCGCCAAGAATCGCATCGCCGAGATCTGGGCGGTGCTGCCGTAATCGGTTGAGCGCGCCGCGCCTCGTCATCATCCGCGGGCTGGATGCGGCGAGCTTTCCCCTGCAAGTCGGGCAGGGAATCATCGGGCGCGCACCCGGCAGCGCCATCGAGTTGCGGCACCCGGAGATTTCCCGCCAGCACTGCCGCGTCGCCTGGGATGGCCAGACCTGCACGGTCGAAAACATCAGCTCCACACGCGGCACGACCATCAACGGCCTCGCCATCGCCACACCCGTCGTGCTCAAGCCCGGCGAGGAACTCGGCGTCGGCCCGGTCTATCTCCGCATCGAGCTCGACGGCCCACCCGTCGCCGAGCCCGCGCCACCGCCGCTCCCTGCGAACGCGCCTAGCTTGATCCTCGTGCGCGGCATGCCGACCGATCGCATCGAGCTGCGGCACGGGCCGCTCGTGATCGGCCGCGATTCCTCGTGCGATGTGATGCTCAACGAAAAGTCCGTCTCGCGAAAACACGCGACTCTGCAGCCGCAACCCGGCGGCGGCTGCCTCGTGCGCGACGAAAACAGCCAGGGCGGCTCCTTCGTGAATGGGCGCCGCTTCGACGAGCACGAGTTCACCGTCGGCGACCGGCTCGAGATCGGGCCGTTCTGTTTTCAATTCGACGGCCTCGCGCTCGTCAGCGTCACGAACACCTCCGGCGGCAGCATCCGCGCGCAGAACGTCACCATGCAGGTCAGCGAGCGCTCGCTGCTCGCGACCGTGCTCGGCAAGCCGCGCCGCGACAACGTCATCCTCGACGAGATCTCCATCACCATCCCGCCGTCGCGCTTCTTCGGCCTCATCGGCCCGAGCGGTGCGGGCAAGTCCTCGCTCCTGCACACGCTCGCCGGCTTGCGCAAACCCGAGCGCGGCGTCGTGCTCATCGACGGCGAAGACATCTACGCGCACGACCAGCCGCCCTCATTCGGCTACGTTCCGCAGGACGACATCGTGCATGGCGAGCTGACCGTGCGTCAGGCGCTGCGATTCAGCGCGCGCCTACGCCTCTCGCGCGAGACGCCGCGGCACGAACTCGACCGCCTCATCGCGCAAACGCTCGACCAACTCATCCTCACGCCGCGCGCCGAGCTGCCCATCTGGCGTCTCTCAGGCGGCCAGCGCAAACGCGTGAGCGTCGCCGTCGAGTTGCTCGCGCGGCCTTCCATCCTCTTCCTCGACGAACCCAGCTCCGGCCTCGATCCGGCGACCGAGTTCCAACTCATGACGCTGCTGCGCGATCTCGCCGACACCGGCTGCACGATCGTCTGCACCACGCACGTGATGGAGAACGCCTTCCTCATCGACCAGCTCGTCATCCTCGTCAGCGGCGTGCTCGCGTATCAAGGCTCGCCCGCCGAGGTGAAGGATTACTTCGGCGTCAAGAAACTCACCGACCTCTACGACCGGCTCGACGAACGCCCGCCGAAGCAGTGGCAGGAAGCCTTCGCGCCCATCGCCGCCGCGCGCCCCGGCGACCTGCTCTCCGGCTCCGGCGTGCCGCGTCCACCGCAAAAAGTCCGCCGCGCCTTCGCGCTGCCGATCCTGCTCGCGCGGCAGTGGACCATCCTGCGCAGCGACTGGCGAAACTTCCTCATCCTCCTCGGCCAGCCGCCCATCATCGCCGCGCTCGTGTGCTGGGTCGTCACCGACAAGATGGAGCAGCCGCGCGATCTCGTGATGTTTTTCGCGTATCTCTCGACGCTGTGGTTCGGCACGAGCAACGCCGCGCGCGTGATCGTCGAGGAAATCCCCATCTACCGGCGCGAGCGGCTCATCGGCGTCGGCGGGCACGCGTATTTGCTCAGCAAATTCATCTTCCTCAGCGCCCTCACGTGCGTGCAATCGACGCTGCTCTATGCGCTGATGATTTGGTTCGAGGGCGGACGCGATGGCGCGGCGCTTCTCCAACTCGGCGGCCTCTGCACCACCGCGATCGCCGCCGTCGGCATCGGCTGCGCGATCTCCGCAATCTCGCGCTCCGTCATGCACGCCGTGATGAGCGTGCCGCTCATTCTCATCCCGATGATCATCTTCGCGGGCTTCGTCGTGCGCCCCGGCGAAATGACCGACACGGTCAAGGCCGCGAGCCGCAGCACGCCGGGCTTCGCCGCGCAGGAGCTCATGGACACGAGCTTCATCTACAACCGCCCGTGGGAGGAAGTGCGCGAGCGCCTGCACCGCCAGTCGCAGACGAACCTTTCGCGAATGGTCGAGGAGCCCAGGATGGAAGACGAGCGCTGGATGGACCTGCGCCCCGCGCGCGAGGCTCTCGCTGTCCACGCGGCATGGGCACTCGCCACGTATTGGCTCGCTTGGTTTGCCCTGCGCCGCCGCGAGCGCGGCTGAGCCTTATGCCGAAGCAATTCTGGTTGGTGAAATCGGAGCCCACGTCCTACTCGTGGGAGAAATTCGCGAAGGATGGCGGCACCGCATGGACCGGCGTGCGGAGCTATCCCGCGCGCATCCATCTCAACGCGATGCGCCGCGGCGACGAGGTTCTTTTCTACCACAGCGTCGTCGGCAAGGAGGTCGTCGGCATCGCGAAGGTCGCGCGCGAGGCGTATCCCGATTCCACCGCGGACGAGCCCGGCTGGGTCTGCGTCGATTTCGCGCCGGTGAAGCCGCTCAAGTCGCCCGTGTCGCTCGCGAGCATCAAGGCCACTCCCGCGCTCAAGGACATCGCGTTGCTGCGCCAGTCGCGTCTTTCGGTGATCCCGCTCACTGCCGCCGAGTTTGCGTGCATCGTGAAGCTCGGCGCGTGAACGAGAGTTTCGCGATCAGCCGGCGCGCGTTCGCGCACGCCTTCGGCGCCATCTTCGCGATCGTGTTCATCTCCTTCGCGGTGCAGGCGCGCGGCTTGATCGGCGCGCAGGGCATCGAGCCGGCAGCGGATTTTCTGAAAGCCGTGCAGCAGTCAATCGGCGTCGCCGGATGGCAGGTGCCGACGATCTTCTGGCTGAACCCGAGCGACACCGCGCTGCTCGCCGTGTGCTGGCTCGGCGTCGTCGCGAGCCTCGTGCTCGCGAGCGGCTTCGCGCCCGGGCCGGCCGCGCTCGTGTGCTGGGCGCTCTACCTCTCACTCTGCTCGGTCGGCAGCGTCTTCCTCAGCTTCCAGTGGGATACGCTGATCCTCGAGTCCGCGCTGCTCGCCGCGATTGCGCTCCCGTGGCGGCTGCGGTCCGACTGGTCGCATGAGCCGCCGCTGCAGCGCGTCGGGCGCTGGCTGCTGTGGTGGCTGGTGTTCCGGCTGAACTTCGAGAGCGGCGTCGTGAAGCTCACGTGGGGCGACAAGACGTGGCTCGAACTGCGCGCCCTCGCCGTCCACTTCGAGACGCAGTGCATCCCGAATCCGTTTGCGTGGTATGCGCACCAGATGCCCGCGTGGCTCTCTCGCGCATCGTGCGCGCTCATGTTTGCGGTCGAGCTGGTCATCCCGTTTCTCATCGCCTTTCCGCATCGCATCCGCCACGGCGCGGCGCTCGCACTCATCGCGCTCCAACTCGGCATCATCGCGACCGGGAACTTCGCCTACTTCAACTGGCTCACGATCGCCCTCTGCCTGCCGCTGTTCGCCGACAGCTTCTTCCCCGCCCGCTGGCGGCGCGAGCACGCTGCGCATTCCGCGCCGCAGTGGAAATGGGTCACCGCGGGTTGCGTCGGGTTGTTCGTCTTCGTCGCGACGCTCCCTGGATTACTCAACGCATTCCGCAGCGACGCCGCCGACCTGATCGCGCGCGCGCTCATGCCGCTGCGCAGCTTCAATGGCTACGGTCTCTTCCGCGTGATGACGACCGAGCGCCCGGAGATCATCGTCGAGGGCAGCCGCGACGGCGTGAATTGGGACGCCTACGAATTCCGCTACAAGGCCGGCGACGTGTATCGCCGACCGCCCTTCGTCGCGCCGCATCAGCCGCGGCTCGACTGGCAGATGTGGTTCGCCGCGCTCGCCGACGTGCGGCAGACGCCCTGGTTCGTCAATTTCCTCACCCGACTGCTGCAAGGCTCGCCCGACGTTCTCGCGCTGTTGGAGAAAAATCCCTTCCCCGGCGAGCCACCGCGCTACGTGCGCGCAGTGCTCTACGATTATCGATTCACGCACTGGAGCGACGACACCGTCGCGTGGTGGAAGCGCGAGCAAAAGGCGCTCTACTGCCCGCCGATTTCGCTCAAGACTACACCGCCATGACCCTCATCGACCACGAGCACGCCGATCTCCCCACGCCGAGCGGTCCGGTGCGCACCTTCATCTCCCGTCCCGCCGCCGAAGGCCGCTATCCGGGCATCGTGCTCTTCTCGGAAATCTTCCAGGTCACCGGCCCGATCCGCCGCACCGCCGCGCTGCTCGCGGGCCACGGCTTCGTCGTCGCCGTGCCGGAGATCTTCCACGAGTTCGAGCCCGCCGGCACCGCGCTCGCCTACGATGGCGCCGGCGCGGATCGCGGCAACTGGTGCAAGGTCAACAAGCCGATCGCACACTACGACGCCGACGCGCGCGCCGTGATCGACTTCCTCCTCTCGCATCCGCAATGCACCGGCAAGCTCGGCAGCATGGGCATCTGCATCGGCGGACACTTGAGTTTCCGCTGCTGCTTCGAGCCGGAAATCCTCGCCGGCGTGAGCTTCTATCCGACCGACATCCACAAGCTCGACGCGCATCCGCGCGTGCTCGGCAGCGGGGCAAGCGACGATTCGCTCGAGCGCGCCCGGCGCGGCGACATCAAGGGCGAGTTGCTAATGATCTACGGCCGCCAGGATCCGCACGTGCCGTTCGAGGGGCGCAACCAGGTCCGTGAAGCGCTCGAAACGAGCGGCACGAATTACCAGTGGCTCGAGTTCAACGCCGTCCACGCCTTCCTCCGCGACGAAGGTCCGCGCTACAATCCCGCGCTCGCGCAGCATTGCTACGCGCTCGTGATCGAGCTTTTCAAACGCAAGCTCGGCGAGGGCGACCGCCCCGCGAAATAACTCATGAACAGCAACGCATATGAAATGGGCCGCATGGTCGGCTCGGTAATCGGAAGCCTGCTCTGCATCGGGCTGACGTTCGCGGCCATCGCCGCGGTGATCGCCGCCTTCGTCAAGCGCACCAAGGGCTGGATCATCGCCGCGTCGATCGTCTCGGTCGTCGCCTTCGCCGGCCTCGCGGTTGGCGGCGCATTCGCTTTCCGCGAGATCCGCGCCGCCGCGCAGGCGAAGACCGCGCGAAAGCCGATCGTCTCCGAAGACGGATGGGTGAGCCTCCAGATTCCCGGCGCGTGGAAATCGCTCCCGGATTTGAATCGCGAGTCCATGCTCAAGGCGGGGAACGTCTTTGCCGAGGAATACCTGATGGTCTTCTCGGATCCGCGCACGGATTTCACCGGCACACTCGACGAGTTCGCGACACTCACGACCGACCGCATGCGTGGCCAGCTTCAGAACTCTTCGGCTGCCGAAGCGCATCCACTGACGATCGACGGGCTGCGGGCGATCCGGACACTTTTCGAGGGCACCACGGGCAAAGTGCGCATCTCCTATCTGCACACGAGCATCGAGACGCCGGATGGCTTTCACCAGATCGTGCAATGGACGCTGCCGTCGAAGAAAGCGAAGGCCTTCCCGATCTTCGAGGAAGTGGCCGCGAGCTTTCGGGTCGTGAAGCCGCGCACGGACGCCGCACCGCCGCCGAAGCCGCTGTGAGCGACGCGCCGGCGCGAATCCACATCGGCACGTGCGCGTGGAGTTTCGACGAGTGGCGCGGCGTCTTTTATCCGGAGCATCTGCCGCCCGCCGAGCGGCTCGCTTTCCATGCGCGGCACTTCTCGACGGTGGAGATTGATTCGACGTTCTACCACCCGCCGGCCGCGCACGTGGCGCAGCACTGGGCCGAGATTACGCCGCACGATTTCGTCTTCGCCGCGAAGCTCTCGCGCGAGATCACGCACGACCACGGCTTGCGCGACTGCGCCGCGCAGCTCGACGAGTTCCTCGCGGGCGTGAACCACCTCCACTCGAAGCTCGCGTGCGTGCTCGTGCAGCTCCCGCCGCACTTCTCACCGCGGCGCGACGAACACACGCTCCGCGATTTCGTCCGCCAACTGCCCGCCGGCTTCCGCTTCGCGATCGAGTTCCGCGATCCCGACTGGCATCACCCGCGCATCACGCACCTGCTCGCCGAACACGGCGTGTGCTGGGTCTGGAACGATCTCTCGACACTCGAGCACGCGAGCGAAGCGGCCTTCGGCTTCTGGCCGCACACGACCGACTTTCTCTACCTGCGGCTCATGGGCGACCTCGACGCGAAGTATGAACCCGGTCGCGAGCACCGCTATCGCAGCCTCGACTGGCCGCGCGACGCGGCGCTGGAGAACTGGGCGGAGAAAGTCCGCGCGCTGCTGCCGCAGGTCGGCCGCGTGCTGATCCAGGCAAACAACCACTACGAGGGTTTCGCGCCGCACACCGCCGCGCGCATCGCCGCGCTGCTCGGCCAGCCCATCAAGCTGCCGGACGCCGACGAACTCGCCGGCAGTGATCCGCGCCAGATGAAGCTGCTGTAGCCACGGCTCTCCGAGCCGTGCCGCCATCGAGCACGGCGCAGAGCGCCGCGGCGACATCACCGCAGTCCCTGGAGGTTCCGCTGGAACTGCTCGATCAGCGGCGCGAGGTCCATCTTCGTCTCCGCGCTCGCTTCGCTGTAAAAACTCTTCAGCCCCTGCTCGACGATCTTCTGCGCGTTCGTGTCGCGCTCGAAGCGGTCGCGCGAACCTTCGGGCGCCTCGCCTTCCTGGTCCTGCATGTCCTTGAGCGCGCGGCTCACGAATTGTTTGCGCTTGGGCGGCTCCATTTTGTTGAGCGCCTCCATCATCTGCTTGAAGCCCTCGGGCACCGTGAGATCGAGAAAGCGGTTCTGCTCCTCGGGATTCAACTGGCGGAAAAACTTGTCGAGCTTGCGGTTCATCCGCACCTCGCGCCTCTGCTGGTAGGTCAGCCCGTTGAGCTGCTTCGCGATCTTCTCCATCTCCTTCGTCCGCTGCGCGGGCGTCTTGTTTTCAATCGCGAGCGCCTCGACGTAAGCGGCGAGCGCTTCCGGCGTCGGCTTCTGCGCTTTCGCCCACCACATCGCTCCACCGGCGATGAGCCAGACGGCGAGGAGAACGGCGGCGGACTTGATCCAGAGAGGGCGCATGATGGTGGAGACGTTAGCGCCGGAGTTTCCGTTTCACCATGCCGAGCACGTCGTCGATTTCCTCGATGCGAAAGAGCGCCGCGCTGCCAAAAAACGCGGCGACCCCGGCGGCAATCGCGCCGAAGAGCCACGCGAGCTTCGGGATGAACGGCATCGTCGCCCACGCTGCGAGCGGCCACGCACGGGCGGCCAGGCAGATGCCCGCGAGCAGCGCACACGGCACGGCGAGTCTCGCAAGGAGAGTGACGAGAGCGCGCGTCTCGAGCCGCTTCGTCTGGCGGTGCATGAGGACGTAAAGTGCGGCGAAATTGGTGAGCGCGACGCAACCAGTCGCGAGCGCGAGTCCCTTGTGACCCATGCCCAGCCGGAATGTGAATAGCCAGTTGAGCAGCAGATTCACCGCGATCTCGCAGAAGCTCACGACCATCGGCGTCTTGCGGCGGTCGATCGCGTAGAATGCGGGGCCGAGCACCTTCGTGCCCGCATACGCCGCCAGCCCGAGCGCGTAGAATCGAAGCGCCTCGGCCGTCTGCGCGGTCTCGAACGCGGTGAATTTTCCGCGCTCGTAGATGACCGAGATGATCGGCTCGGCGAGCAGGATCAGCCCGATCGTCGAGGGGATCGTGAGCAGAAACGCGAGCCGCAGCCCGCGCGCGAGGATGGCGCTGAACTCCGCGGTGTTGCCGGCGGCGGCGCTGCGCGCGACGAGCGGGAGCGTGACCGTCGCGATGGCGACGCCGAAAATACCGAGCGGAAGCTGCATCAGCCGAAACGCGAACTGGAGCCACGTGACCGCGCCATCCTCGAGCGTCGAGGCAAACATCGTGTTGATCATCACGTTCACTTGCACCGAACTCGCCGCGAGGATCGCCGGCCCCATGAGCAGCAGAATGTTTCGCACGCCCTTGTCGCGCCACGCAAAGTCCGGGCGAAAGCGAAACCCGATGCGGTGCAGCGACGGGAGTTGGACCGCGAGCTGCATCGCTCCGCCGATGAGAGTGCCGAGTGCGAGGCCGACGAGCGCGCGCTCTCCGAAACTCGGATCGAGCCACCAGCCGAGCGCCACGCCGCCGAGGATCGAGCCGATGTTGAAAAACGACGACGCCATCGCCGGGACGCCGAAGCGGTTCTTCGAATTGAGCATCCCCATCGCCAGCGCCGCGAGCGAGACGAGCAGGATGAACGGATACATGATCCGCGCGAGCTCGATGGTCAGCTCGGCCTTTCCCGGCACGTTGAAAAATCCTGGCGCGAAAATCCGCACGAGCACCGGCGCGAGCAGCACGCCGAGTAGCGCCACGCCGCTCATGAAGACAGCGGTGAGCGTCGCGAACTTGCTCGCGAGTTTCCACGCCGACGCGTCGCCCTCGGTCTCGATCTTCTTTGAAAACGTGGTGACGAACGCGGTCGAGAGGGCGCCCTCGGCGAACATGTCGCGCAGCAGATTCGGCGTGCGAAAGGCAACGACGAACGCGTCCATGCTTTTGCCGGCGCCGAAGAGCGCTGCGAAGATCAGCTCGCGCAGCAGCCCGAGGATGCGGCTGCACATGACGGCGAGGCCGACGATGCCGGC
>JBEBGD010000213.1:0-1604 GCA_040081625.1 Chthoniobacteraceae bacterium | reverse complement strand
GCTGTATCTTGAAGCTCGTCGCCAGCTCGATCCACTGTGCTGGAAGGAGTTGCCGGCCATTCCACGAGCCCTTCTGCAAATAGAATTGCCCGAACTTCGCCAGCGCCTCGGTCGGGACGCTCAAGCCCCAGCCCCCCGTATTGATCCCGCGCGGACACATCTCCCACGTCGCCCCTTCGATCCCCAGCGGCTCGAAGAACCGCGGCCGCAAGTAGTCCACGATCCGCTCCCCGGTCACCTTCTGCACGATCGCCGAGCACATGTAAGTGGCCGCGCTGTTATATAAGAACGTCGTCCCCGGCGTCTGCGCCAGCGACTGCCCGAGGAAGGCCCGCACCCAGTTCTCCTGGCCCGTTACCGCGCCGGTCGGCTCCTTCGCGGTGCCGGCGGACATCGTCAGCAGATCGCTCACGCGCATCCCGGCCAGCCGCTCGGCGGCGTTCTTCGGCAGATCGTCGGGGAAGAACGAGATCACCCGGTCCTCCACCCGCAGCTTGTGCTCGGCCACCGCGAAGCCGACCGCCGTGGAGGTGAAGCTCTTGCTCATCGAATACATCGAGTGCCGCAGCCCCGGCGCATAAGGCGCCCACCAACCCTCGCCGACCACGCGCCCGTGCCGCACGAGCATGAAGCTGTGCAGCTCGTGCTTGGCTGCCGCCATCGCGTCGAGGAAAGCGTGGATCCCAGCCGATGCCACGCCTTCCGCCTCCGGCGTGCTCCGGGGAAGACCAGCCGCCGCCCACGCGCGGCTGCCGCGGCAGAAAGCGAACGCGCCCGCGCCGAGGCCGAGCTGCCGGAGAAAAAGTCTGCGAGTCGGGTTCATGCGCCGACCGTGCCGGCGACGCGCCCCGGCAACAAGCGCCATTGCGGTCGCACGTCCGGCGCGGCACTCTGCGCCATGCCCAAGCCCACGACCCGCAAGCCCAGCATCAAGGCGCGCCCCATGAATGTGATCCAGTCGGTGCTCGGCGCCGAGACCGGCAACCCGCCGATCCTTCCCGCGAAGAAAGGCAGCAAGCCGCGCGTGGAGAAGCCCGCCGCGCGCAAGCGCAAGCAAAAGTAGATTACCTTCCCGCCAGGCGCGCGGGATCGCTGATGCGCAGCGTCGCGCTGCACTTGCCGCCGTCCTCGCTGATGCCGAGCGTCGCGTGGCGCCCCGGCTTTTCCCACACATCGGTCACCGTCATCCCGCCGCGCTGGAGTTGCGGCGCGCCGGGAAATTCCGCGGACTTCCCCGGCGGACCGAGCTGCTCGATCGCCGCCGCGCGCAGCTTCTCCCAGTCGCCGCGGATCAGCGTGCCGAGATCCGCCACATCCTCGGGCAGCGGCTCGAAGGTGATCGCCGCCAGCCCATTCATCATCGTGAAGTCGATATTGAAGATGCTCTCGCCGAGCATCCATCGGAAGCGCGCGTTCAGCGCCGCGCGACCGCCGGCCACCGCGCGCGGGGTCACGAGCTTCGAGAGGTTCAGCTTGCGCACGATCAGCTCCTCGCTGTCGCCGAAGACCAGCCGGTCGAAGATCCATCGCTCCTTCGCCGTCGCCCACTCCCGCTCCCACTCCGCGATTTCCTCCGCGCGCGCCCGCTCCTCCCCGGTGCGCGC
>JBEBGD010000175.1:0-6682 GCA_040081625.1 Chthoniobacteraceae bacterium | reverse complement strand
GGCGAGGCTCCGGACGGGTTCGGCGCGGCGCACCGTGGGCTCGGCGGTGGGGGCGGCTTCCGTCGCCGCGAGCGCGCCGGTGTCGGCGGGCTTCTTCAAGTCGGCGTAGCGGCGCTCGATCTCGGTGATCATCCGGCGCACGTGCTTGTGTTTGGAGCGGCCGCGCAGGATGGCGAGGCTGCGATCCACGTCGCCCCAGATGATGTTTTGGATCGTGACGCGGCGGACGCCCCAGGCGTTCATCGCGGAGCGGGTGGGTTTGTAGAGGTCGATGGTGTTGGTGCCCGAGAGCGCCCAACCATAGTCATCGACCTGATAGACTTCGCCCGTCTCAACGACGCGAAAGACGCTGCCCGCGGGCCAGCGCGACCAGTCGGCGGCGGCGCTGCGCACGCCGCCGTCGCGCAAGGTCATGCCGAGCGCATTCTTGCGGCCGTATTGGATGTGGTCGGCTTCGCTGTGCGTGTAGGCGGTGGTGCGCACTTGCTGGGTGCTCGCGCGGGCGAGCGGCTTTTCGTAGCGCGGCAGGGGACGCGAAGCGCAGGCTCCGAGCAGGAGCACCAGCGCGAGCGTGGCGGAGAGGCGGGCGATGCGTGGCATGGTGGAATATGCACGGGTTCGCCTGTGACGCCATTCTTAAGTCTGTCGCGACCCGCATGAATACAAGCTTCGCGCTTGCCGCCGGCGCTGCTTTCCTGCGATCTCACCGGGATGGAAAACGCCCCGCCACGCACGTCGTGGTATCGCATCCTCTACGTGCAGGTGCTGATCGCCGTCGCGATCGGCATTCTCATTGGCTACTACTTTCCCGATACCGGAAAGACGCTCCGGCCGCTGGGCGACGGATTCATCAAGCTGGTGAAGATGATCATCGCGCCGATCGTGTTCTGCACCGTGGTCCACGGGCTCGCATCGATGTCGGACATGAAGAAGCTCGGCCGCGTCGGGGCGAAGACGCTGCTTTATTTCGAGGTCGTCTCGACGATCGCGCTCGTGATCGGGTTGGTCGTGGTCAACGTGCTCAAGCCCGGCGCCGGATTCAACGTGGACCCCGCCACCTTCGATCCGAATGCCGGCAGGGAGATCGCCGCGAAGGCGCATGCGCTGAGCACCGTCGATTTCCTGCTGAACATCATCCCTTCGAGTTTCTTCGATGCGTTCGCGAAGGGGGACCTGCTGCAGGTGCTGCTGCTCGCGGTCCTCACAGCGTTTGCCTTGAAGACGCTCGGCGAGCGCAGCGGGCGCGTGTTGCACGCGATCGAGACGACTGCACAGCTCTTCTTCGGGATCATGAGCGCGGTCGTGAAGGTCGCGCCGATCGGCGCGCTGGGCGCGATGGCTTTCACCGTGGGCAGCTATGGACTCGGCTCGCTGAGCAAGCTCGCGATGCTCATGGGCGGCTTCTATCTCACCTCGGCGTTCTTTGTGTGCGTGGTGCTCGGGCTCATCGCGCGCGGCGCGGGGTTCTCGATCTTTCGCTTCCTGGCTTACATCAAGGAGGAGATCTTCCTCGTGCTGGGCACCAGCTCGAGCGAGACGGCGCTGCCGGGGATGATTCGCAAGATGGAGCGACTCGGCTGCGCGGAGGGCACGGTCGGGCTGGTGATCCCGACGGGCTACAGCTTCAATCTCGATGGCACGAACATCTACATGACGATGGCGGCGGTCTTCCTCGCGCAGGCGACGAATACGCCGCTCGCTCTGCCGCAGCAGATTTCCCTGCTGCTCGTCGCGATGATCAGCTCGAAAGGGGCGAGCGGGGTCACGGGCGCGGGCTTCATCGCGCTGGCGGCGACGCTCGCCGTCGTGCCGGGCATCCCGATCGAGAGCCTCGCGCTGCTCGTGGGGATCGATCGTTTCATGAGCGAATGCCGCGCGGTGACGAATCTCATCGGCAACGGCGTCGCGACGGTCGTGGTGAGCCGGTGGGAGCGCGAATTGAGCGCGGAGGAATTGCGCGCGCAACTCGCGGCGCGCTGACTTCAGCCGATCACCGCCGAGGAGTCGCGCCGGCGCGTGCTGAGCCAGAAGGCGAGCGCGAACATGACGAGCAGGGTCATCCCGAGCGCGGCGCCGAAGGGCCAGTCGCGGGCCTGGCCGAATTGATTCTGGATCACGTTGCCGATCATCGGCACCGACTTGCCACCCATGAGGTCGGTGATCACAAACATGCCGATCGCCGGGATGAAGACGAGCAGTGCGCCGGCGATCACGCCGGGGCGGGTGAGCGGGAGGATGACTTTCGCGAACGCGCGCACGGGCGACGCGCCGAGATCGTAGGCGGCCTCGACGAGCGTGCCGTCGAGCTTTTCCACGCTGCCGTAGATCGGGAGGATCATGAAAGGCAGATAGCTATAGACGAGGCCGAGCACGACCGCGCCGGGCGTGTAGAGCATCGAGAAGGGTTCGCTGATGAGGCGCGTGTATTGGAGCAGGCCGTTGAGCAGGCCGCTTTCGTTGAGGATGGCGATCCACGCGAAGGTCCGGATGAGAAAGCTCGTCCAGAATGGAATCATCACGAGCATGAGGAGCGTATTGCGCCAGCGATCGCTGGCACGGCCGATGAACCACGCCACGGGATAGCCAACGACGGCGCAGATGAGCGTCGTGAGCGCGGCGAAGCCGATCGAGCGGATGAAAATCCACAGGTAAGTCCCGTGGAAGACGCGCGTGTAGTTCTCCCACGTGAATGTGAACGCGACCGGCGAGCCGGCCCCGCGTTCGCAGAAGCTATACACGCCGAGGATCGCCGTCGGGACGATGACGAAGGCGGCCAGCCAGATGAGCAGCGGCGCGAAGAGCAGCCAGCCGTGCCAGCCGGGGCGACGCCTCGCAGCCGTCTCCGCGACTGTCGAGGTGACGGCGGCCTGCATCGCGGGCGGTTACTTGACCTTCAAGTCCGTCACCATCTTGTCGATCGCCGCGGACATGTCCTTGGAGATCGCCTTGAAGGTGGCCAGCTTCGGATCGCCGGGCGGGAAGCTCGCGGGATTCGCGAGTTGCTCGGGCTTGAGCAGTTTGCGGCCGGCGGCATTCGGGAGCGTGTAGGGGAACTCGTTCCAGACCGCGGCGATGACCTTGGGCTCAAGCACGTAGTTGATGAACTTCTCGGCGATCGCCTTGTTCTTCGCGCCCTTCGGCACCGCGAGGCTGTCGATGAACATGTGCGCGCCCTCGGCGGGCAGGATGAATTCAAAGTTCAGCTTCCGCTTCTTCGATTTCTTCTGCTCCTCAATGATCTTCGCGCCTTCGCCATTCCACACGATCCCGAGGTCGCAATCGCCGTTGAGGAGCGCGGTCTTCGGGCTGTCGGAATCGTAGAGCTTCACCAGCGGCAGCCACTTCGCGAGCACCGCCTTCGCCTTCTCGATGTTCTCCTTGGTGATGTCGTTGGTGTCGATGCCGAGCGAGGCGAGCGCCCACGAGACGAGCTCGCGACTGTCGTCGAGCACGACGATGCGCTTCTTGAACTTGTCCTGGAACACGTCGCCGTAGCTCTTGATCCCGTCCTTCACCTTGGTGCGATTGACGACGATGCCGACGCTGCCGGCCATCCACGTCACCGAGAACTTGTTCTCCGGGTCGTGCGGCATCTTCGTGAACTTCGGGTCGAGGTTCTTGAAGTTGGGGATGTTCGCGAGGTCGATCGGCTCGAGCTTCCCGTCCTTGATCATCTCCTCGATGATGTATTCGGACGGCTGGATGATGTCGTATTTCGCGGTGCCCGCCTCGAGCTTGGCCATCATCTCCTCGTTGGAGGCGTAGTTCTCGACGTTGACCTTCACGTTGTTGGCGCGGGCGAAGCCGTCGATGACGGATTGCGGGATGTATTCGGACCAGCAGAAGACGTTGAGCGTTTCCTTCTTCGCCGCGGCGTGCGCCGGGATGGCGAGCGTGGCGGCGGTGGTGGTGAGGATGAATTGGCGACGGTTCATGGCGATGTGGAGTTTCTGGGTTTCGGTCTTTTGATCCATTCAGAGATTACTACCAAAGCCGCGGTGGCAAGGATGAAGACTGTCGAGATGGCGTTGAGCGAAGGATCCAGCCCCTTCTTCACCCGGCCGAAAATCTTCAACGGCAATGTCTGCGAATCCGAGCCGGCGGTGAAGAAGGTGACGATGACTTCATCCATCGAGAGCGTGAATGCGAGCAGGGCGCCGGAGACGATCGCCGGCGCCATGAACGGCACCATCACATGCCAGAACGCCCGCCACGGCGTGGCGCCGAGATCCATCGCGGCTTCCTCGAGGGCGGGATCGACGCCCGCGAGTCGCGCCTGCACGGCCACGAGCACGAACGGGAAACAGAACGTCACGTGTGAGATGATCACCGTCGTGTAGCCGAGGCCGAACTCGGCGTCGGCCAGCCATTGCGGAGCCCATGCGGCTCCCTGCATCTGCTCCGCCCAGCCGATGCCGATGCTGAAAAGGATCAGCAAGCTGATGCCCATGATGATCTCGGGGATGACCATTGGGATGAAGATCAGCGTATTGAAGAGCCGGCGGAGCGGGAAGCGGTAGCGGTGCAGGAGCCATGCGCCCGCCGTGCCGAGCGTCGTCGCGAGGACCGTGGTGATGGCGGCGATGATGAGGCTGTTCTTCGTCGCCTCGAGGAGGACGGTGTCTTCCGCGAGCGCGCGATACCAATCGAGCGTGAAGCCTTCCCAGTGGAGGTTGAGCTGCGAGTCGTTGAAGGAGAAGACCGCAAGCAGCAGGATCGGGATGTAGAGGAACGCGAAGACGACGCCGGTCCAGCTTCCGAGCAGGAAATTCATCAGCCTGAGTCCCGAAGGCAGGCGCAGTGAACGGGTCATGCGCATCGGCGTATCAGGCTGCGGTGGCGCTGACCAGTGCTGAATGTGTGGTGACGCGCGTGGTCGCTACGCGAGGACGTAAACGTCGCCGCCGAGATTGATCGGGCGGCCGATCAGATCGGTCGGGCGCGAGCGGGAGACGATGGCTCCGTCGATGAGGATGCCATCGAGCACCGGGGTCGGTGAGGGATTCAAGCTGGCATCGAGGAAGCGGCGGACGTTGCTGGGATCGTTGAATCTATCCTTGTCAGCTCCCACGATGCCGCCGCCAGTGAGCTTGATATCCTTGACGCTCTGGATGGCGGCGATGCGCTCGACGTTGCCTGCGACGGCGGACATGATGTTGCGGGCAGTGACGCTGAAGACGCTGCCATTGACGCCGCCGACGGCCGGAGACGTGGGGAAGATGGGCTGATTGGAGACGCTGTAGCCGTTGAAGACCGACTTCACGCGACCGGCGGCGCCGGCGACGAGGCCGACGTTGCCATCGGTGTCGGAGACGGAGCCGGGGGCGGATTCGTCGCGCAGCTTGAGCCGCACAAAGTCGTCCATGGTCTGGCCGGTGCGGATGTCGTTGTAAGACTTGATAGGCACCTGCGGGTCGAGGTTGCCGATGCTGCCATCGACACGGACCTTGCTGATCGAGCCGCCGCGGCCGATGAAGCTCGCGAGGTCCGCGACGGTGCCGTAATTGACGGTGTCGCCGCCATTGCCGGCGATGAGGTCCATGCGGGTGAGGATGCCACCCAACTGGAGGATATTGGTAATGCCGCCGCCATCTCCACCGCGGCCGACCTTGCCTCCGAACGCCTTGATGGCGGTCTGGAGCGACGCGGGATCGAGGGCGTTGGCGATGTATGCATTGGCGTCGCCGCCTTCACCGGCGATCACGACCGCCTTGGCGAAACTGCTGTTGCCGATCTGCAAAATCGCGGTGCTCACGCTGCCACCATTGCCGCCGCGGAAGAGACCGTCGCCCCCGGAGCCCGCGACCACTGCGAGCGGATTTTCCTGGGCAGAGACATTGATCGCGGCGACACCGCCGCCGGTGCCTCCGTTGTTGCCGGAGCTGTCGCCGCCACGACCGGCGATGACGCGGCTGAAGGTGAACGCCGAGATCGACCCGGCGAACGGATTGGGCTGGCCGGTCGAGGCGGTGGTGATGTTCTTGACGCTGCCGCCGCTGCCGGCGGCGCCCTTGGTGCTATTGCCGCCATCGCCGCCGAGGAAGGAAAGCACGGCGGGCACCTGAAACTGGTCGGTGCGGTTGACGAAGGTATCGACGGCGCCGCCGTTGCCACCTGAGCGCCCGTCGCCGCCACGGCCACCGGCGATGAAGATGTCGCCGGCGAGTTGGTTGCGGTCCTGATTGATCGGGGAGGAGTTAATGACCGAGCCGCCGTCTCCGCCGCGGCCTGAGACTGCGAGGCCGCCACTGCCACCTTGATAGCGGAGGAATCCGGTCTCTTGGGTGGAACCAAGATCGAACGAGCCGTGGAAGTTCCGGATGCTGCCACCGGTGCCACCGCGCTTGATGCCATCGCCGCCATCGCCGGCGGTGACGGATTGTCCGAGGGTCTGAGTCTCGTAGAGGCCGACGATGCCGTTGCCGATGATCGAGCCGCCATTGCCGCCGACGCTACCGCGTCCGCCCTGTCCCGCGGTAAAGTTGAAGCCGCCGAAGACTGAGTTGCCGATCAGATTGCCACCGGCACCGCCAGGGCCCGAGACGGCAAGTCCGCCGTCGCCGCCAATCAGCTCGGCTGAGAGGAAGGAGCCTTGATTCGAGGTCAGTGAGCCGCCAAAGACGGCCGCGATGACGGAGCCGCCGTTGCCGCCGGCGGAGAAGCCGTTGCCGCCTCTGCCGCC
>JBEBGD010000174.1:0-6759 GCA_040081625.1 Chthoniobacteraceae bacterium | reverse complement strand
GTCAGCATCCGCGGCAAACCCGTCAGCATCTGCGGCAAACCCGTCAGCATCCGCGGCAAACCCGTCAGCATCCGCGGCAAACCTGTCAGCATCCGCGGCAAACCCGTCAGCATCCGCGGCAAACCCGTCAGCATCCGCGGCAAACCCGTCAGCATCCGCGGCAAACCCGTCAGCATCCGCGGCAAACCCGTCAGCATCTGCGGCAAACCCGTCAGCATCCGCGGCAAACCCGTCAGCATCCGCGGCAAACCTGTCAGCATCCGCGGCGAAGCTGCACTCATTTCCGGCGAGGACTCACGGCTTGGCGGCCTTCGCGGCCAGCGCCCAGATTTCCTTTTCCTTGGCGTCGATGAGCGGGAGCCACTGCTTCATCTCCTCGGGGAACCAGCGCTTGCTCGGGTCTTTCCAATCCCGGCTGCTCGGCTGCTCGGTGCGGTCCCCCGCGAGGAACGCCCAGTTCTGCGGCCGGTAGTAGTGGAACCATAGGCGGTTCTTGGCGGCGATGATCTGGCGGAGGTGTTCGTCGATAAACCCGCGGTCATCCGACGTGCCAGACAAGGTGGCTGCCACGGCGTGTGCTGTGCGTTGATGCTCGGCAAAGGAAAAGTGAACGCCGTCGCGACTCGTCTCCAGCCCGGAGGGCTGACGGAGATTAGCCCCGGGTGAAACCCGGGGATCGTCGTTCGTTTTCGCATCCGCCCCGGCAGGGGCGGCGGAACGCTCCGGCGCCCCTTCAGGGCGCATCCGCTTGCTGCCGGAGACCCCGGGCTGAAGCCCGGGGCTAATATCCGTCAGCCCTCCGGGCTGAGCGCGCATCGCCGCCGGCTGCAAGGAGCGGATGGCCTCCGCATAGGCGGTCCCGGCTTCCCCCTGCAAAGCGGGAATGATCGGAACGACCCTCCGCTTCCCCGCCCCGACCCGCTCGATCAACTTCTCATACGCCTTGATGAACTCCGGCAGCTTGCTCGTCCCGGCGAGGCTTTCCATCTGGCCGAACTGCACGATCACCACCGTCGCGCCGACTTCGTCGAGCTGCGCCTCGAGCGTCGGGTAGTTCAAGTCGCGCGGCTGCTCGAAGACCGTATCGCCTTCCCACGCCAGGCTGCGCACTTTCAAATGATACTCCGGCAACGCGCGCTGGAGCAGCAGCTCGAGGTAGCCGTATTCGCTCGCCGCCACCATGTCCTCCCCGCCCACCAGCGCGATCACGTCGTTCGGTTTCAGGAATGGCTCGGCGGCATCCAGCGCGGGAGCGACAGCGAGAATGGCGGCGATGAGGGGCAGGACAGGATTCACAGGATTCACAGGATTTTCAGGATTACAGGATTACGCGTTCACTAGAGAGTGGGATGAAATCCTGTAATCCTCTTAATCCTGTCAATCCTGTCTCCTTAAATACAGCGCGCGTCTTCCGCGTCCGGCAGCCACCACTTCAAAGCCCCCGGTCGCATCCGCGATCACCCACGAGGCGGATGGCTTGCGCCCGATCGCCCGCCACGCGAGCACCGAGCACGCATCCCACACGTCCGCGAGCGACGCGCCGGTGAAGGCGACGGTATTCGCCACCGCGCGATCCATCGTGAGCGAGGAGCCGGCGAAATTCGGCGAGCCCGGCTGCCGCACCACGCGGTCGCGCCCGACTTCCACCACCATGTCGGAGATCGTGTAGCGCCCCGGCGGCGCGCCCGCGGCGGCCATCGAGTCGGTCACGATCACGCAATTCTTCGCGCCCTTCGCGCGCCAGTAGATGTGCAGCACTTCCGGCGGCAAATGGATGCCGTCGGCGATGAGACACGCGACGAGCCGGTCCTCGCCGAGCTGCGCCATCACGGGGTTCACGTGGCGATGCATCATCTGCGGGCAGCCGTTGCCGAGGTGCGTGGACATCGCCGCGCCCGCCTCCGCCGCAGCCGCGATCTCTGCGCGAGTGGCCATCGTGTGCGCGACGGCGACGGCGACCTTTTCCGCGCGCAGCTTGCGGATGAAAGCGGGCGCGCCCTTCCACTCCGGCGCGAGCGTGTGCAGCACGACCTTTCCCTCAGCCGCGCGCTGCACCTCGCGCCACACCTTCGCGTTCGGCGCCTGAACATGAGCGAGCGGATGCGCCCCGCGCGCGCCATCGACGGGGCTGATGAACGGCCCCTCGAGATGAAAGCCAGGGATGCTCGCGCGCACGTCCGCATCGCCTTTCATCGCCTCGACGAAGACGCGGAACAATCCGCTCAGCCGC
The DNA here is from genome assembly GCA_040081625.1 of Chthoniobacteraceae bacterium. Classification (GTDB taxonomy): domain Bacteria; phylum Verrucomicrobiota; class Verrucomicrobiia; order Chthoniobacterales; family Chthoniobacteraceae; genus VFJQ01. The sequence goes on along the minus strand of JBEBGD010000174.1, from coordinate 4,529 downwards.
TCCGGCGACGCGGTGATGAGCGTCGGCAGCACATCGGTGCAGCCCGCCCGCCACATCGCGCGCACGCCGTGCGCGAACTTCTCCGGCGTGAGCGACGGATGATTGAAGTCGATCCCGGCGTAGCCGTTGTTTTGCAGGTCGAGCAAGCCCGGCCCGAAGACCAGCTTCGCCTTCCCACGCCGCGCGCACTTGCCCACCACGCGCCCGCCCTCGAGCACGAACTCGAAGGTCGCACCCGTGCGGTAATGCGCGGCGAAAAGCTTCACGCCTCGTCGATCCAGCGCTGGAGATGCGACATGCAGATGCGGCTCGCGGGTTCGGCATTCGCCGAGAATCCGTAGCCCGCCGGCAGATGCTGCGTCTCCGCATCGAGCGGCACCGTGCGCCAGTGGGTCTCGAGCGCGATCCATGAATTGTAACCGCGCGACTTGAGCGCCGCGAGCTGGCCGGGGAAGTCGATCTGCCCGGTGCCGAGTTCGAGGCACGTCGGCGCGGGCTGGTCGCCGGGGCGCTTGGCGTCCTTGAAGTGAACGTGGCCGACGCGATCGGCGATGAGCGGGAAGTCGTCCTTCACCGGGTCATTCGTGCCGGAGAGGTAGATCACGTTGCACGGATCCCACACGACGGTGAGCTGCGGGTCCGGCGCGAGGTGCGAGAGGAATTCCTTCGTCTCGGGTCCGCTCGCGACGATGCAGCTCGCTTCGTTTTCCAAGCCGACGCGGATGTTCGTGCCGCGCACGATGTCGAGCAGCTTCGGGAAGTGCGACGCGGCGCGCTTGAGATCGTCGGAGGTCGCCGGGTGCGAGCGGCGCAGAAAGGCGAACACGCGCACGATGTCCGTGCCGAGCACCTGCGCGGCCTCGACGCTGCGCTTGAAGAGATCGACGTGATCCGCGATCTGCGAATCCGAATCGAGGTCGCACTTGAACACCGGCGACGAAGCGCCCGCGATGGCGAGGCCCGCATCGCTCGCGGCCATCGCGATCTCGCTGAGATCCTTTTCCGTCAGGTCCTTGAACGCGCGCCCGAAAAGGCTGCGCACTTCGATGCCGTCGAGGCTGAACTCCTTGGCGAAGCGGATGACGGTATCGAGGTCCTGGGAGACTTCGTCGGTGAGGATGGCGAGCTTGCACCAGCGGGGCATATGATTGGATGGGTTGGTTGTTGGGAAAAGGGCCGCCAGAAAACGCGCGCTCGCCGCCCGGCGCAATCGGATTTCACCGCCGCAGCACGCGCACGCGATGCGCCTCGCTGTCCCCGATATAAACCGCGCCGTCCTTGTCCACGAAGATGCCGTGCAGCCGCGCCATCTTGCACTGGAGCGGATCGCCGTCGGGGCCGTCGCCCTTCTCACCCGTGCCGGCCATGAGCAGGAGCTTGCCCGACTTCGCCTCGATCATCCGCACGCTGTGGCTCTCGGTGTCGGCGAGCCACGCATTTCCCTCGGCGTCGAAAGCGATGCCTTTCGGGCCGGAGAGCGTCGCCTCGCGAGCGGGGCCGCCATTGCCGGTGAAGCCCTTCTTTCCCGTGCCCGCCATGTGCCGATACACGCCCGCTTTCATGTCGATGCGGAAGACCTGGTTGCCCTCGCGCGTGCAGACCCACGGGTCGCCCTTCGCGTCGAAATCCATCGAGCGCGGCCCCTTCAGCGGCGTGCCCGCGAGCGGCGCGCCATCGGGGGTCTCGCCGGGTTTGCCGGTGCCGGCGAAGGTCGTGATCGTGCCCGACTTCATGTCCACGCGGCGGATGACGTTGTTCCCGATGTCGCAGATGAAAAGATGATCGCCGCCGGGATCGAACTGGATGCTGTGCGGCTGCTTGAGTTGCGCCGCGCTCGCCGCGCCGCCGTCGCCGGAGTAGCCCGCCACGCCGGTGCCCGCGAAGGTCGTGATGACCTGCGTCTTCGCGTCCACGCGCCGCACGGCGTGGTTGCTCATATCGACGATGAAAAGGTTCCCGGCTTTATCGAAACGGATCTCGTGCGGCAGATTGAAGGTCGCCGCGAGCGCCGGCCCGCCATCGCCCGAGTAGCCTTTCGCACCGGTGCCGGCGAGCGTGTGGATCGTGCCATCGGCATTCACCTTGCGGATGCGTTGCCCCGTGTATTCGCAAAACCACAGCGCGCCATCCGGCCCGCGCACGACGCCGAAGGGATTGTCGATTTGCGCCGCAGTCGCCGGGCCGCCGTCGCCGGAAAAGCCTTTCACGCCGGTGCCCGCGACGGTGCGGATTTCGGCGGCGTGAGCGATGGAGAACGTGACAAAGGCGAGGGCGAGGAAGATGCGCATGACTGCATTTGGCAGAAACTCCCGCCCCGCGTCGCGGTTTTTTTCCACGACCCGCACACAAAACCCGCCGACCCTGACGTTAACCTTCACGAAACCAACTCCTCCGGTCTCCGCATGGAATCAAGCCACCACGACGCCCACTGGCAAACCTGCTACGAACAGCTCGCTCCGAAGCTGCTGCTCTTCGCGCGCCAGTGGCTGCCGTCGATGGCCGACGCCGAGGACGCGGTGCAGAATGGTTTCGTGCGCTTTTGGAAACATCAGCCGCAGGCCGGGCCGGAGCACTATCCCCTGCTCTACGCCGCCGTCCGCAGCAGCGCGCTCGACTTGATCCGCAGCCACGAGCGACGCACGCGACGCGAGGGCGACGATCGCGTGAACGTGACGCGCAGCGACACGACCGTCTTCGACACGACGATCGACCAGCGCGAGCACGCGGAAGCGGTGCAGGCCTCGCTCGATCTACTACCTCAGCCGCAGCGCGAAGTCGTCGTCTTGAAAGTCTGGGGCGAGCTGACCTTCGCGCAGATCGCGCAGGCGCTCGGGGAATCCATCAACACCATCGCCAGCCGCTACCGTTACGCCCTCGACGGCATGCGGCGGCACATGAAACCAAACGAATATGAACGAGTCTGAATTCGAGAACCAACTGCGCGCGCTCACGCCTGCCGCACCTTCACCCGATCTCGGCCGGCGCATCGCCGCGGCGATGATTCCTTCGCGCACGCCCGCTGCCGGCGTCGTCGCTCAGCCGCGCAGATCGGCGTGGGCCGATCTGATGCGCGGCCTGCTCTGGGCTTCCTGCGGCGCGGCTGCCGCGGCGCTCATCCTCCTCTCGCGCACGCCGGAAACCACGCCCGCGCCGGCGAGCGTCGCTGCTGCCGTGCCGCCCGCTGCGGCCAGCGAGACGGTCAGCGAATTGATCGCCACCGCGGACGACGGTCTCGTCTTCGATGAAGACTCCGACGAGCCACAGCGGCAGATGCGATTCACCTACCTCGAGCGCCATGTTTGGACAAATCCGCAGACCGGCGCCGTTATCGAGTTTGAAGTTCCACGCGAGGACATCGTCTTGATGCCCGTCGCCATGCAGTAATCACCAAACACCAACACCAATGAAAAAAGCCCCGCTCCATCTCCTCCTCGCCGTCGCCGCGATGCTCGGCACCGGCGCGCTCTCCGCGCAGGAAGACCGCAAACCCGAACCGCCGCCCGCCGGCGAGCGCCCGCCGCAGCCACAGGGCGATCGTCCGAATCCCGAAGGCCGCCGCCCGGAACCGCAGCGCGATGGCGAGCGCCGCCCCGAAGGTCCCCGCGATGGCGAACGCCGCGATCGTCCGCAAGACGAAGGCCGCAGGCCTGAGGGCCAGGCGCCGCAGCGCGACGGACAAGGCCCGCGTGACGGCGCGCGCCCGAACAATCCGCAGCCGCAAGGCGAGCGCCGCGATCGTCCGCAAGGCGAAGGCCGCAGGCCCGAGGGACAGCCGCCGCAGCGCGACGGGCAAGGCCCGCGTGACGGCGCGCGCCCGAACAATCCGCAGCCGCAAGGCGAACGCCGCGATCGTCCGCAAGACGAACGCCGGAAGCCCGAAGGCCAGCCGCAGCAGCGCGACGGGCAAGGCCCGCGTGACGGCGCGCGCCCGAACACTCCGCAGCCGCATGGCGAACGCCGCGATCGTCCGCAAGACGAACGCCGGAAGCCCGAAGGCCAGCACCAAAAGCGTGACGGACAAAGCCAGCGCGACGGTCAGGCGCATCATCGCAAGCCAATGGCCCCCGGCGGTGATCGCGATGGAAATCGCGGGCCGCAAGCCGATCGCCGCGACGGCCCCAGCCCTCGCAGCCATCAGCCCGCGCCGCAGCAGCGCTTTCATGCGGATGGACCGCGTCAGCAGCAAGGTCCGCAGCAACATCGCCAGCCCGATTTCCGCGGACCGCGTCCGCCGATGCCGCAGCAGGGTTTCGCACGCGGCGGCGATCGACGCCCGCCGCAGCACGATCAACGCGGATTCCGCGACCAGCAGGGCAAAGGCCCGCAGCAAGCGCAGCGCGGCCCGCAGCAGCATCATGGATTTCGCCCGCCGCAGCCCCAGCCGCGTGATGGAGGTCCGCGCTTTGATCCGCGAGAACAGCGCGACGGACGCAATGACAACCGTGGACCCCAGGCCGGGCCGAATCAGCGCCCGCCCGCTGGCCCCCGTTTCGTGCAATGACCACGCGAATCCTCATCCTCACCGCCGC
>JBEBGD010000088.1:0-23766 GCA_040081625.1 Chthoniobacteraceae bacterium | reverse complement strand
GGGAGCGCTGCGATGCGGTGTGCCGCGCGCGCGGCGGGCCGAAGTTGCTCGACGCTCTGCTCGCCAGCGAAGGGTCCTCAAAGCTCGATCGCACGGAGATCACGCAGCCGGCTTTGTTCACGCTCCAGGCGGGTCTCGTCGAGCTTTGGCGCTCGTGGGGAATCGAGGCCGACGCCGTGCTCGGGCACAGCGTCGGCGAGACCGCGGCGGCGTGGGCCTCGGGAAGCTACGACCTCGACTCGATCTTCCGCGTGATCATCGCGCGCAGTCGATTGCAGGAAAAAATGCGCGGCATGGGCCGGATGCTCGCCGCCGCGATGACGCACGACGACGCGCAGGAGTGGGAGCAGAAATCCGGCGGCGCCATCTCGATCGCCGCCTTCAATTCACCGCGCCAGGTCACGCTTTCCGGAGACTCCGCGGCACTGGACGAGATCGCGCTGGCGTTGGCGGAGCGGGACGTGTTTCACCGATTCCTCAACACCGACTACCCGTTTCACAGCGCGCGGATGGATACGATCGAGGGAGAGTTGCGGCACGAACTGGGGAGCATCGCGGGGCGCAAGGAGCGCGTGCCGCTGATCTCGACTGTGACCGGCCAGCCGCAGCGCGGAACCGGCATGGATGCGGATTACTGGTGGCGCAATGTCCGGCAGCCCGTGCGCTTCGGCGCTGCGATCGACCATCTGCTCGGTCGCGGTTTCAATGTCTTCGTCGAAATCGGACCGCACCCGGTCATGGCCTCCGCGTTGACGGAATCGATACTCGCAACACAGGCGACAGCCACGATCGCTGCGTCGCTCCGGCGCGAACAGGACGAGCGGGCGACAATGCTCCGCGCGCTCGCGACGCTTTATCGCAGCGGAGCGCAGGTCCGGTGGGAGGCGCTCTACTCGCGGCCTTCGCGGCGGGTGAATCTCCCCGCCTATCCGTGGCAGCGACAGCGTTTCTGGTCGGAGAATCCGGAGGTCGCTGGTGCATTGCGCCGCCCGCCATCGCACCCGCTGCTCGGCGACCGGCGGCCGGATCCGCAACCGTCGTGGTTGAATCATCTCGATGCGCGCCTCGTGCCGTGGCTGGCGGAACACCGGCTCGGCGGTTCCGCAGTGCTTCCAGCCGCGGCCTACGTCGAGATGGCGGCGGCGGCAGTGCGGGAGCTGCTCGGGGAGCCGACGATCCTGCTCGAAGACATCCGTTTTCACCGAATGCTCATCCTCCCGGACGAACAGCCCGTGCCGACATCGGTGCGCCTCGACGCGCGCACGAGCACGTTCCAGATTTTCTCCGCGCCCCCGGACGATCCGGGCGCGTGGGTCTTGCACGCCGAAGGAATTTTCCGCCCGGGCCGATTGCACGCGCCACCGCCTGCCGATCTCGCGGCGCTCTCGGCGGAATTCCATGACACGCAGGATCCGACTGATCTTTATCGGGAAGCGGCGACCGTCGGGCAGGATTTCGGCCCGGCGTTTCAGGGACTCGAATCGCTGCGGCTGCGCGAGGGCGAGGCGCTGGGCGAAGTCGCCGCCGACGCTGATTCGCGCGATTACGTTCTCTTTCCTCCGCTGCTCGACAGTTGCTTCCATCCTTGGGCCGGGGTCGTTCGCGGGCTCGGGCTCGACTCGCAGGCGGTCGTCGTGGCGATCGCGCAGGTGCAGGTGTTCGCGTTTTTGCCGGGGAAGGTCTGGAGTCATGTGCGCAGGCGCGAGGCCGACCGATCTCAAGCGACCGGCGACGTCACGATCTACGATCAGGGCGGCTTGCTGCTCGCGCGGGTCAACGGAATGTCCGTGCGGCGAATCGAGAGGAACCGCGCGGCGAGTGAGCGGAAGTATTTCAAGCTCGCGTGGGAACCTGCCGAATCGTTGCCACGCCAGATCGCGTTGATCGGCGCTGATGATCGCGTGTTGATCCTCGCGGATCGAAAGGACGCGGGTTCAGCGTTGGTCGCGGCGCTGCGCGGGCGCGGCATCGCGGCAACGATGGCCCTCATTACCGCAGCGTCACGATTGTGGGATGATTTCGCAGCGGCGGGTCCGCTTCCGTCGCGCGTGATTTTGATGCTGCGCGATGACTTCGGAGCGAGTCCGTCCGGGACCTGTGCGACGCTGCTGGCGCTCGTCCAGACGAGGATGGCGATCGAACCCGGGGGACGGTCGGCGCGCTGGCTGGTCGTCACACAGCAGGCGCAGCCCGGCGAAGTTTCGCCGCGTGCGGCAGCCGTGTGGGGCTTTGTGCGAACGCTCCAGACGGAGAAGCCGGACTGGAACGTGACGCTGGTGAATTGCGCCGAAGTCGCGCCGGCGGAAGCCCTGGTCGATGAACTCTTCGCGACTGATGCCGAACCGGAAGTGACCTTGCGCGCGGATGGTCGCGACGTTCGGCGTCTGCGCGCTTTCCAGCCGGAGGCCGTCTCCGGCTCGACGCCACCGCCCGCGTTCGCATTGGAGATCGGACAGACCGGCCGGCCGGACTCGCTCCACTTCCGCGGTCGCTCGCGGCCTGCGCCGGGAGCAGGAGAGGTCGAGGTGGCGATCGCCGCCGCGGGGTTGAACTTCCGCGACCTGATGAAGGTGCTCGGCATCTATCCGCTGAAGAGCGGTGAGCGCGCGACGTTGGGCGACGAGTTCAGCGGTCGCGTCGCGCGGATCGGCACCGGCGTGAAAGACTTCGCGCCGGGAGATCGCGTGATGGGCATCGCGCCGAGGGGCGGAGCATTCGGTTCGCACCTGCTCATTCCCGCGGAGGCCGTGTGGAAAACTCCCGCGCACTTGAGCGATGCGGAGGCCGCTTCGATCCCGGTGGTGTTCGGCACCGCGCACCACGCGTTGCACTCGCTCGCGCGACTGCGCGCGGGAGAGACCGTGCTGATTCACGCGGCGGCTGGCGGAGTGGGGCTCGCGGCGGTTCATCTCGCGCGGCAGATCGGCGCGGTGGTTTTCGCGACGGCGGGCAGCGAAGAGAAGCGGGATTACCTCCGCTCGCTTGGCGTGGCGCATGTCATGGATTCACGCACGCTCGATTTCGCGGAGGAAACGCTGCGGCAAACGGGAGGCCGCGGGGTCGATGTCGTTCTCAATTCGCTGGCAGGCGCCTTCCAGCAAAAGAGCCTCGAAGTGTGCGCGCCTTGTGGGCGCTTCGTGGAGATTGGGAAGCGCGACCTCTTCGAAAATCGCGCGCTTCCGCTCGCCGCATTTCAGCGCTCGCTCACGTTCTCCGCGTTTGATCTCGGCGCGGTGATCTCGTCGCGCGGCGATGAATGGCCGGCGTTGCGGCGCTTCTTCGCGGAGGCGTTTGCACCGGGGATGCTTGAGCCGATTCGCTCCACGACCATTCCCGCGGGCGATACGATTTCCGCGTTCCGCTTGATGCAGGGCGCGCAGCACATCGGGAAAATCGTCGTCGAGTTTGGCGGCGCGCCTCCGGAAGTCCCGGCGGAGTTTTGGCCGAAAAGGGATGCGACCTATCTCGTGACGGGCGGCCTCAGCGGATTCGGCCTGGCCACCGCGCGCTGGCTGGCGGAACGCGGAGCCGGCCACCTCGCGTTGTTGAGCACGAGCGGCAAGCCGTCGCCCGAGGACGCTCCCTTCGTCGAGGATCTGCGCGCGCAGGGCGTATCCATCACGATGCTGGCAGCCGATGTCTCGGATCCCGCGGCATTGGCCGACGCGATGCGGAAGCTGGCGAATTCCGCGCCGCCTTTGCGCGGTGTTTTTCACGCAGCCGCGGTCATTCGCGATCGCACGCTCGAGACGATGACGGTCGGGGATCTCGATGCCGTGCTCGCGCCGAAAATCGCCGGCGCTTGGAACCTGCACGAGCAGACCGGTGAGTTGCCGCTCGATTGTTTCGTGATGTTCTCCTCGATCGCCTCGCTCCTCGGCTCGCTTGGGCAGGCGAATTACGCGGCGGCGAACGCGTATCTCGACGCGCTCGCACATTTCCGCCGTCGTGCCGGGCGGCCCGGACTGACGGTGAATTGGGGCCAGATCGCGGATGTGGGCACGATCGCGCGACGGCCCGAGCTGGGTCGGTATCTGGACAGCATCGGCGTGCGCGGAATGTCCTCGAACGATGCACTCGCGAGATTGGCGCTGCTGATCGGGGGTTCCGAGTCGCAGGTCGGAGTGATGGATGTGGATTGGGATCGGCTCGGCCTGACGAGTTCGAAGTTCAAACAGTCGCCGCTCATCCGCGATCTCGTGAGCGCGGGCAGAGCTGACGGCACCCGCAAGCGCGTCGCGAGCGAGTGGCGAAAGGGAATCCTCAGCCTGCCGGAAGGGGAGCAGCTCGCGGCGGTCTCGGAGATGATCTGCGGCCAGCTCGCCGCCACGCTCGGTCTGCCGCAGGGCGACATCGACGCGGCGAAGCCGCTCGTGCAATTCGGCATGGATTCGCTCATGGGCGTCGAGCTGAAAGCGCGGATCGAAAGTCAGGCGGGAGTGGAAATGCCGATGAACCTTTTCAGTGCTGATCTCACCGCGGGTTTGCTCGCCGAGCGCTTCCTTGCTCACTTGCGAAAGCCCACGGAGGAATCGGATGCGGCGCCGGCGCCAGCGGAAACTGCTCCCATCGTCGAGAGCGCTCCCGATGAGATCGAGCCGGTCCTTCCCCCGCGGGAGAGCGCGACGCTACCGCACTGGTCCCTTGCGAGTCCCAGTCGGCCGCGCGGGATTCCGCACCCGCTGCAAGCTTCCCGGCCGGGCTACGTCTTCGATTGCTTCCGCGAGTATGGCGCGCCGGACGCCGGGCTTCGGTTTTGGTTTCGGACGTTCAACATTCTTTGGGCTTCCGTCGCCTGGACGCCGTTTCACATCGCCGGGTCGTGGCTGGCGAAGAAGTTGGCGAAGCGATCCGTTCCGCTCGAGCCGGTCTTCATCATCGGACACTGGCGGAGCGGCACCACGCATCTGCACCGGCTGTTGAGTCAGGATCCTCAATTCGGCTTTGTCACGCTGCTCCAGGCGACATTCCCGTCGGACTTCATCACCACATTTCATCGGCTGCTGCTCGCGGTGCTGCTTCCGAAGCGCCGCCCGATGGACGCCATCGAGGTGGCGCAGGGTTTTCCGGAAGAGGAGGAGATGGCGATGGCCTCGTCGGCATCCTGCTCGTTCTTTCACGCATTCTTTTTCCCGCGCGCGGGCAGGCGGATTTACCGGAGGGCGGTTCATTTCGAGGGCGTCGCGCCTGAGGAGGTGGAGGGATGGTGGAGCACCTACGTCGCGTTTTTGAAGAAGGTCCAGTTTGCGCAATCGGGGCGGCGTCTGCTCCTCAAGAACCCGGCCAATACCGCGCGCATCTCGGAGCTGCGGGCGCGGTTCCCCGGCGCGAAATTCATCCACCTTCACAGGCATCCGGAGGAGGTGTTCGCCTCGACTCTTTTCCTCCACCGCAAGTTGCAAAGCGTGTGGGCGCTGCAGGAGGGCGACACTGCGAAGTTGCGCGACACCGTCCTCGCCAACTACGCGGATCTGATGAGCGCGTATTTCGAGCAGAGCCGCGGCTTCTCCGAGCGCGAGTTGATCGAGATTCGCCTCGATGATCTGGAGGCGAATCCGCTCGCGACGATCGAGACGATTTACCGGCAGTTGGAGTTGCCCGGGTTCGACGCGGCGTCCGCGCACTTCACCTCGTATCTGGAGAGAATCGGCACGCACGAGAAGAATCGGCTCGGCCTGACGGACGATGAGCGAAGCTCCGTCCGCGCGGCACTGGCACCCGTGTTCGAGCGTTGGGGATATCGAAAGGACCCGGCTAGCCGTGGGTAGGGCCGCTTCCACTGCCGGGAGAGAGCGACCGCGCATGAAGGTGCGCTTCGTCATCGCCGTCGCTGCATTTCACTTCGTCGCGCTGCTTGCCTTGCTGCCGCAGTTGTTCAGTTGGACGGGAGTCGTTGTTTGCCTGCTCGGCATCTACGGGTTTGGGACGCTCGGCATCAACATCGGCTACCATCGTCTGCTCACGCATCGTGGCTTTCGCTCTCCGCAGTGGCTGGAACACACGCTCGTGACGCTGGGCGTCTGTAATCTCGAGGAAACGCCGGCCTTTTGGGTGGGGATGCACCGAAGGCATCATCAATTCTCGGACGAAGATGCGGACCCGCATAGTCCGGGCGCGGGCTTGCTGTGGGCGCACATGGGGTGGTTTTGCTTCGAGCGCCCCGGCGAGGAACGCCACGTCGTCACGACGCGCTACGCGGCGGATGTGCTGCGAGATCGGTTCTACGTCTGGCTCGAGCGCGGTGGCGCTTACGTCGTCGTGCTGCTTTCCTGGGTGGCGTTCTTTGTGACCGGATTTGGCGGCGCGCTGCTCACTGGCAATCCGCCGGGCGAAGCGGCAGGGTTCGGCGCGAGCATCGTGGTCTGGGGAGTGTGGGTGCGGACGGTCGCCGTCTGGCACATCACGTGGCTGGTGAACTCGGTGACGCATCGCTGGGGCTACCGCAACTTCGAGACGGACGACGACAGCCGGAACAACCTGATCATCGGCATCGTCAGCAATGGTGAAGGATGGCACAACAATCATCACGCCGACCCTCGCTCCGCGAAGCACGGGCGGCGCTGGTGGGAACTGGACGTGGCATGGCTCAGCATCCGCCTGCTGGCGGCTCTCGGCCTCGCGACCGACATCGTGCGACCGTCGCGGGATGTGCCCTCGAACCGCTCAGCGCCCATCGAATAACTCGACGCCTCGGTGGTTATCCGCAGATTGCACCGATTTTCACAGAGTATCGGGACGGATCGCCGGGACGAATCTGTGTCCATCCGTGAAAGCTGAGGACTATTTCAGCAGTCGCTTAAGCGCCCGGTCGCGGGAGCCGCTTGCCGTTACCGGCTCTCGCGCTCGAGCACTTCCTGGAAATATTCAATGGTCCGCATGGCCGTTTCGCGAAGCTCGGGATCCTCGTCAGCCAGCAGAACCTGGAGCAGGGGAATCGTCCGGGGATCGTGGAGCGACTGGATCGTGTCGAGCGCGGCTTCGCGCAGTTCGCGCGGCTGCGTCGGCTTGAGCGCCTCCTGGAAGATGGGCAACGACGGCTTGAGATCCTCGCTTTCCACAAAGCTGAGCGAGGTGACCATCTCCACCCGCATGTCGAGATCCGTCTCAGCAAAAAAGAGGGCGCGCAGCACCTCGCGCGATTGCAGGGAGCTCGCATCGGCGAGGCGGTAGATCGCCTCCACCCGCGGGGCAAAATCGCGCTCCGTCTTGAAGTCGCGTTCGAGTTCGGCGGCTTGTTTGGCGGCGGCCTCCGGTGTCGTCGGCGGGCCGAGCAATTCAAGGAGTCCGCTGGAATCGGGCGCGACAGGTTTTATCTCCATCCGCATCGCGGGAAGAAGCGGGGCGGGCCTTCGCGCGTCGCCCGCGCCTGAACGATCGGCCAACGCCTGTGTCGGCGACGCGTCGGGGACAGCAGCCGGTTTCGGCAGCGGCTTGCGGGAGCAACCCGGAGTGATGAGCAGCCATGTGGCGGCCGCTAGAATACAAAACTGCCCCTTCCGGAGGGATTGGCGACTCAGCAGCAGAATGAAGATCTTCATTTGACGAAGGCGGGTCCGGGAAGTATCCACGACCGTAGTGGAATCGCTGGCTCACGCCAGTATTTAGAGCGGGCGAAAGCCTCAAATCAACTGTTTGAACGAAAATGAAAAACTCGATCCTCTTCCTCTCAATTCTGGCCCTCTCCCTCGCCAGCGCCAGTGCGCAGTTCGCCGTCGAGGGCAGACACTACCTGTTTAAGGCATCCGCCCTTTTCCCCGTGCAGATCGAAAAGCTCGACGCGAGGGGAAATACGGTCGTGACCAAGATTTCGCTCGGCACCAAGGAACTCGTGAACCTCGCCCTGGGACGCCCGATCAACACGAGGCTCAACCCGAGGACCGAAGTTTTGGCTGTGGACGTGGACGACTTCACGCACAACGAGACAAGGCTCGTCGTTTACCGGCCCGACTCCGGCTTGATTCATCCGATCTGCGTGCTGGCAGCCGGCGGCATGCCTTCGACGAAGGTGAGCGATAATGAGTCGGTGATCAAAGAGAAGGGGACCGGGCTTGGACCGGGAACTTTCGTCGCCACCGATCCGAGCATCCCCGGCGCTGACACGAATAAGAATAGCCTCCAAAGCACGGACTTCTGTGCTTCGTCGACCGGGTCATTCGGGCCCGGGCGCAACTCACCCGTCTTTAAGCTCACCGCCACCGGAGTGATCGGTGACATCAAGGGCAAGATGACCAAGATCGCCGACACGGTCACGACCGATCTGGACGGTTTGATCATCAAGGGAATGTTCTCGGCTTCCGGGGGGGCCATCTTCACGTATTTTGAGCCGTGACCGCCTGCCCGTCGCATCGACGGGCGAGCGGGGTGCTGGCGCGGTGGAGTCTCGAAGCGTGACGCGCAGTTCCGGCAGGCGCATCTGAGTCGATGCGCCTATTTCTCCGGCAGTTCCGGTTTGAACTGCTGAAACTCTTCAGTCGGCCCCGAACGTATCTTGGATTCGCGGGCTTCCTCGCCTTCGAGATTTTGCTCCTCATGCTCCTGCAGCGCGACGATGCGCGGCTGCTGGTGAAGAAGCACATGGAGCGGGCGGGCTACACTTTCGCAGACAACTTCACCGGGCCAACCGTCGCGCAATACACGCTCGACTACACCCTGACGATCCTGGGAGCGCTCTACCTCGCACTCATCGCGGGCGACATCGTATCGAAGGAGATCGAGGATGGGACGATGCGGATGACCCTCTGCAGCCGCACCTCGCGCGGGCGCATTTTCGTCCTGAAGTTCCTCGCGTGCGTCTTCTACACGTGCGTGCTCACCACATTCGTGGCCGGATCAGCCATGCTGCTGGGCCTCGCTTTTGAAGGGACCGGAAACCTCTTCGTCTTTCACGATGTCGAGAGCATCGCGATCAGCTACGCGTTTGCCGACGGGATGATGGTTTATTTCTTCGGCGCGCTCCCGCTGCTCATGCTGAGCATGTTCACGGTCACGGCCATCGCGTTCATGTTCTCCTGCCTCAACGTGAAGCCCGCCGCTGCGACAGTGGGCGCCCTCGGCATTTTCGTCGTCGATAACATGCTGCGTTCGGTCCCGTTTTTTCTCAAGATCCGGCATTGGTTCATCACCAGCCGGATTTCGGCATGGGCGCACATTTACGATGAGCAGGTGCCGTGGAAACGACTGACGAACGACTACCTCACGCTGCTCGCCATCGACGCCATCGCGATCGGCATCGGTTGGTGGTGCTTTCGCCGGCGGGATCTGAAGCCGTGACCTTCACGCACTACGCGGAGAAGCGGCCAGGCCGTCGGGATAATCGATGGCCGACGCAACCCGGCGGCGGACTTCTGCGGTGACGGCGTCCACAGCTTCACGCCAGGGGAGCCCGCAGTAGTCGGCTGGGTCCACGGGCGGATGAAAGCGAATGCTGACCTTGCCGTGCCAGCGGTTTGGCCAGGGCAAATCCGTCCAGAGCGGTTGGATGCCACGGAGGCTCATCGGCACAATAGACGCGCCCGCCCGCAGTGCAGCGTAAGCGGCACCGTCCTTGAACTTCCCGAGGGCTCGTCCAGGCATCCCTTCTCCCATGAGGAAAAGACTCTGACCGCGGAGGAGGAGCTCGATCATTTTCTCGAGCACGCCGACTCGATCGTCCGTCGTCTCTCCATGCTCCTCGGTGAGGATGACCGAGAAGGCGCCGGCCTCGATCGCGTGATGCGCGAATGGAAACCCGCGGATGCCGCCCCAAGCCACCGCCGTCACCTCGCTCCCGAGCACCCGGGAAACTGCCGTCTTCGCAAACATCCCATCGTAGTTCGATCCGTGGTTGCACACGAAAATCAGCGGCCGTCGCGTCGGCACGTTCTCCAAACCTTCGAGGCGCAGGCCGAACAGCATCCGGATCGAACGCCACCAAACAGCTCCGACGATCCGCGAGCGGAAAAGGCTGCGCAGGCAGAAGCGCAGCACGGGCCGTTGCGCGAATCGCTTCCGGATTCTAGCGAACGCGTTGCTCACGTTCGGCGTATTGGCGGAAGACGTTGTCGCAAAAGCCCGCGCCGCGATCGACCGTGAGCACCTGGCCGCACATCGGGTCCATCCATCCGCTGCACAGCGCCACCGCCGCGCTGGCCACGTCCGCGGCAGTGGCGATCAGGCGGTCCGGAAGACGGCGATCAGCAGCGAACGCGCGATGGCGGATGAGATTAAAATGCGCGCCTTCCGTGGCGAGTCGCCCGCTCCAATACCGGCAGAGCGTTTCAAGCACCGCACCTCCGGCCGCCGCAAAGTCCGCTCCGAGTTCGGCGCGATCCGCTGCGGACGACGACAGTGCGACGGTGTGGCGGGGAAATTTTCCGAGCGCGGACTTCGCGCGCAGCAGACACGAAATGGCAGGCCAGGCTCCGCCGGATACCGCACCCATCAATCGAACTTCCGAATACTCCTCGGGGCCTGCGAGCGAGCGAACTTCGGGAGCACCGCGGACAAGCGCGTCGAGGTGCCTGCCGTTGCTGGCAAGCTCCTCCAATTGCGCGTCGAAGCCCTCATCCTCCACCGCCGCAACGAGCGCACCGTGCGACGCGAAGGCCTCGACGAGCGCCGCGCCGAGCGGAGCACTCGCCGCCACGATCACGACGGTCCGGCCCGTCAGATCGATCATGGAGTCGGCGGCGCCGGCTTCTGCGCGTTCGCATGTTGGTAGAGCAGGTCCGTCAGGTCCGCCACGCTCTCGATCAACATCAGTTCGCTGCGTGGCGCCTTCACCTTGAGTTCGCGCATCGACGCCGACACGATCTCGACCAAGTCCAGGCTGCTGGCACCCACATCCGCCAGCGATTGCGCGCTGTCGATCGCCTCCTCGGTCAAACCATCGAGCGTCTCAATCGCGTGTTTCTTGATGACGGCGGCAATCTGCTCGCGGGTGATCGGATGATTCATGGATGTGCGGGAGCACCTTCCGAAAAGCCCATCCCACGGTCAACGGTGAGCACCTGCCCATTTACCCCGTCGAGGAGTCCGCTGCAGAGCGCAAGCACGACGCCGGCGATCTCCTCCGGCTTCATGACCGCGCGGCGCAAGCCATGCGCCTCGACGAACGATTCGAATTCGCGCCCGACGAGCGCCCGCAGCGATTCGGTGACCACGGGGCCGCCGCGCACGATGTTCACGTTGACCCCCGGCAGGCGATACGCGGCGTATCGCGCGAGTGTCTCGAGCAGGCTCTTGCACCCGGCGACGAAGTCGTAGTTCGGGCCGAAATGCTCCGCGCCCGCGCTCGACAGGCCGACCACGTAGCGTGGGTAGGTCCCAAAGGTTTTTCGCATCCGGTGGAGATAGTCGAACATCGGCCACACGCTCGCGGCGATGCTCCAGTCGAGCGAACGCTTTTCGTAATCCTCAAACTTCCTGATCGGCGTCGCGGCGGCGACATTCGAGATGAAAACGTCCACGACCCGATGGCGCTCGCGCATCGCGGCGAGCAGCGAGAGCGTGTCCGCTTCGTTGGCGGCGTCGGCCTGGAAAATGTGCGGCTCGGGCGCGCCCGCCGCTGCAAACTTCGCGCGCACTTCGTCCTCGTCCGCCGAGCCCCACCGATACGTGAGCGTGCAGCGCGCGCCCTCACGACCGAACGCGAGTCCGGTGGCCAGCCCGATACCCATCGTGCCGCCGGTGACCAGCACGCTCTTGTCTTCGAGCGGCTCGTTCATTCGTCGAAGACCTTGAGAATGCTCACGCTGTTGATCCCGCCGAAGCCGAATGAGTTCTTCAAGACGTGCCTCACCGGATGGTCCACCACGCGGCCGGCGCAAACGTCGAGGTCCACCTCGGGCTCGATCTGGTCGATGTTGATCGACGGGTGGAGCCGGCCCGCGCGCATTTGCAGGACGCTCGCCACGGTTTCCACAGTCGGCGAGGCCCAGCACGTATGGCCGAGCATGGACTTGGTCGCATTCAATTTCAGCGCGTAAGCGTGCGCGCCAAACGCGCGCTTGATCGCCCGGATCTCGGTCAGGTCCCCGATGGGTGTCGAGGTCGCGTGCGTGTTGATATAGTCAATCTGCTCCGGCGCGATCCCCGCCTCGCGAAGCGCCCGGACCATCAGCGCAGCCTGGCCGTCTTCGGATGGCTGCGTCTGGTGATTGCCATCGCTGCTGGCGGTCACGCATAAGACCTCGGCGTAAATCCGGGCGCCGCGGGCGCGGGCGTGCGCGAGGCTCTCGAGCATCAAGGCCGCACCCCCTTGCGCCGCCACGAAACCTTCGCGGCGCACATCGAACGGACGGCTCGCGCGTTCCGGCTCATCGTTGAAACTCTTAAACGAAACCGCGCCCATGAGCGCCATCGAGTGCAATTCAATCGGCGAAAACTCGATCACCGCGCCGAGCACGAGGACCGCGTCAACGTCGTGATGCCGAATCTCGTCGATCGCACTTCGCAGGGCGACGTTGCCGCTCGCGCACGCGGCTCCGACGGTGTGGATCGGCCCCCGGATGCCGAGGATTTCGGAGGCGATCCCTGCATGCGTCGTGTCGAGCACGCTGAGACCGATGAATGGATCGATGAAGTCCGGATCTTCCGTGAACTTCTCGAAGCACGAGAACGTGTAGCCGGCATTCAGGTTGTGACCGGCCACGATCGCGGCGAATCGTTCCGCCGCGGGCGGCGTCTCGAACGCGGCATCGGCATAGGCATCCAGCGCGAGCAACGCGGTGAGCCTGACGTTCCACCGGAGCCGCTTCGGCAGGGCGCGAAAACGATTCGCCGCGGCCTCGTCGCCGCGCGCTTTCAACGACGCGATCTTCTTCGCGAAATCGTAATCCGTGAGGTCGCCTCCGATCTTGGTGTAGATGCGCGAGGTATCCACCCCGCGCCAGCGTGTGATCGCCGAGCGGCCTGCGAAGAGCGCTTCCTCGAGACCGTCCAGCGTATCGCCGAGCGGCGTATTGACGGACATCCCGGTGATGACGATGCGCTGCTGATCAGGGATCGGCAAAGCAGACCTCCACGATGAGGAGTGAGCAGAGAATATCGCCCGTGAGCAACTGCGCGGCGAAGATCGAGGTGAGTTCGTCGTCCACGAGAATCTTCGCCAGCGCCGTCAGCGAGTCTCCCGGGTGAATCTCGGCGAGGAGCACCCCGTGATGCGCCTTGATCGGTCGCACGCGGCGCGGCTGGAGATTTGCGGGGACTTCATGCGAGTGGCGCCGCACGAAATCGAGGAGGCAAATCCCCGCCTGGCCGGCGATCTCAAACTGACGGAACGCGGGAAAGACCGGCTCGCCTGGGAAGTGGCCGGCGAATCCCGGGTCATCCACGCTGACCTCTCGAATGGCGCGGATGCACTGCTGATCGAGATCGATCGCGGTGATTTCATCGAGCATCAGCGCCGGGTCTCGATGCGGTAGAATCCGCCCGATCGCATCGCGGCCGATTGCAACCTCGCGAGTCGATGCCTTCGCCTCCCACAAGGGCCGGCGCCGGGCCGAACGGATGATGCCCGCATACGGATCGGCGGTCATACGGTCCCGAGCCCGCGGGCCACGACATCGCGAATGATGTCGAGCGCTTCGTCGAGATCGGCACGCGTATGAGCAGCGGTGATCGACGCGCGGAAACGGAGCCGCCTCTCCGGCACCGCCGGGAAATCGACCGCGGCGAGGAGCAACCCGCGCCGCCGCATCTCGATGGCGCCGACGTAGAGCAGCGGTCGGTTGTCGCCGAGGATAATGGGGATGGTGTGGCTGTTCGATCCTCCCGTATCGAGCCCCATCCGCTGGAGTTCCGTCCGGAAATAGCTGGCGTTGTCGGCGAGCCGGCGCCGCAACGTGCCGTCGCGCGTCGCGACGTCGAGCGCGGCGATCAGCCCCGCGATCGTGGCCGGCGGCAGGGTGCAGGAGAAGCCGTAGGTGTGGGCGTAGAACCGGAGGTAATCTATCGTCTCCGCGCTCCCGCTTACGAATCCTCCGATCGCAGCGAAGGCTTTCGAGAAAGTGCCAACGTAGAGGCCGGCGCGCGCCTCGACGCCATGGTGCTCGCAAACCCCGCGCCCGTTCGCGCCGACCGTGAGGACGGAATGCGCTTCATCGACGAGCACGCCCGCACCGTGACTCTCCGCAATGGTGCACAACGCCGGGAGATCCGCCATGTCTCCATCCATCGAATACACCCCATCGAGCACGACGAGGCGGCGGCGACCGTCGTGCTTTCGCAGCGCGGCGTCGAGCGCATCGGGATCGTTGTGTTTGAAGCGCTCGAGCTTCGCGCCCGCGAGCAACGCTCCATCCAGCAGGCTGAAGTGCGCGTATTCATCGAGCATCGCGGCATCCGCGCGGCGGAGCACCCCGGCGATGGAGCCCATGGCGCCGCCGAACCCGCTGTTGAAAATCAACGTCGCCTCGCGCCCGAGAAACTGGCAGATTCGAGCCTCGAGCTGTCGCTGCAACTCCGTGACGCCGGAGAGGATCGGCGAACCGCACGCGCCGACGCCAAACTCCGCAAGCGTGCGTTGCGCCGCGGCGATCACCTCGGGATGCCGCGCCAGGCCGAGGTAATTGGACGAGCAAAGATTGATCGCTTCCATCTCCCGACCCTCGAAACCAAGCCGGACCCGGGTATCCGACGCGCCGAGCAACTTTGGCTCGAAGAGCGCCCCCGCCCACGAATACTCCCGCCGCCACTGCGCGAACTCCGGCGGCGGAATTAGCGGGTTCGGATCGTCGCCCACATAGAAGTCGGCCAGGTTGGGCGTCGACGGCAACAGAGACGAGCTGGGGATGACATTCACAAGAGTAACATCGGAGAAGGTGGGATGAGTGACAAGCTGCGAAGGTGAATCGCGAAGCTTCCCGGGAACCTAAACCACCCCATCCTCCCGGCGCATCGATCCTGTTCGGCGGCCTCCGCCACGCTTCAGCCGCCGAACACGAGCGACCTCCCACCCCCGCCTTGACCCATCACTCCCAGCCCGCTAGCTACCCAACAGGTGCTTCACTTTTCGACCGGCATTCGCCGCACTTTTGGATCGCCGTTTAAATGAAAGTCATCCTCGTCGAAAACTTTGGTGGGCCGGAAGAACTCCGACTCGCGGAGATCCCCGCTCCCGAGCCCGCTGCCGGCCATGTGCTCGTCCGCGTGAACGCCGCGGGCGTGAACCCGGTGGACACCTACATCCGCTCAGGCACCTACGCGCAGAAACCGCCGCTGCCTTACACGCCCGGGCTGGACGGCGCGGGCGTGATCGAGCACATCGGCGAAGGCGTGAGTGGCTGGCGCGAGGGCCAGCGCGTGTATGTCGCGGGCTCGCTCAGCGGCACGTATGCGGAGCTGGCGCTCTGCAAAGCCGCGCAAGTTCACGCGCTGCCGGACGATATCTCATTCGCGCAAGGCGCCGCGATCGGCACACCCTTCGTCACCGCGCACTTCGCGCTCTTTCGTCGGGCTCGCGCGACGGCTGGTGAGACGGTGCTCGTGCATGGCGCGACGGGCGGCGTCGGCTTGGCCGCCGTCCAGCTCGCGCGCGCCGCGGGGCTCACCGTCTTCGGCACCGCGGGCAGCGCGCCGGGCTGCATCCTCATCGAGGAGCAAGGTGTGCATCGCGCGTTCGATCACCACAAGCCCGGGTATCTCGATGAAATCAAAGCCGCCACCGATGGCCGTGGCGTGGACGTAATCCTCGAGATGCTCGCGAACGTGAACCTCGGCAAAGACCTCACGATCCTCGCACCGAACGGTCGCATCGCCGTTATCGGCAGCCGCGGGCCGGTCGAGATCAACCCGCGCGATGCAATGGCGCGCAACGCCGACATCCTCGGAGTGATGCTCTCCGGCGCGCCTCCGGAAGTTCTCGCTGCAATCCACGATGCGCTGCGAACCGGGCTGGAAAGCGGCGCGCTGCGTCCGGTCGTCGGCCGCGAACTTCCGCTCGAAGACGCCGCGGAAGCGCACCGCGCAGTCATGTCGCCCGGTGCGCTCGGCAAGATCGTGCTCGTGCCCTGATCCACGTAGATTGCAAAGAGTCCAACCGCGTGCTTCCCGCCCGCGACGAGCGCGACGCGAACGTTGTCCCGCCTCGGCAGCGATTCGTCGTCGAAGGTGAAAAGGGATTCACCACGCGGTCCAGCCGCCATCGACGACGAGGTTGTGGCCGGTCACGTAGCTGCTCGCGTCGGACGCGAGGAAGACGACGGCGCCCTTGAGTTCATGTGGCAGGCCCATGCGCTGCATCGGCGATTTCTTCCTGAGCCGCGCGACCATTTTCTTCGCGGCCTTCTCCGAGGGAAACGGACCGGGGCTGAGACAATTCACACGCACGCCATCGCGCGCCCAATACACCGCGAGATGTCGCGTGAGATGCACGACGCCGCCCTTGAGCGCGTGATACGCCGCCGGACTCGCGCCGCAAATCCCCTCGTAGGCATCGGGATACGAACCCACCTGCCCATACATCGACCCGAGCATGATCACGCTCGCGCTTCGCTTCGCTGCGACAGCCACATCACGCACCGCGCGCGCGAGGAGAAAATAGCCTGTCGCGTTCGCAAGCTGCCGCGTGAACTGCTCGCCGGTCACGCTCCGCCAATCCGCGGGCTGCGCTTCGTGGCCGTTGTTCACGAGCACATCGACCGCGCCGATCTTCTTCATCGCACGCTCGATCGTGCTCTCGTCCATGTGGTCCAGCGCCACGCTGCTGTGGCCTTTGCCTGGCAGCGATGCCACTACCTTGCGCGCGGTTTCGAGCTTGCGGCTCGCGGCGATCACGTGCGCCCCCGCCTCCGCGAGCGCCGCCGCCATCGCCGAGCCGAGGAAGCCGCTCGCTCCGGTGATGAGTGCGGTGCGTCCGGTGAGATCGAAAAGTTGCTGCACGGTTTTCATGGAGTGATCCAGCGACGTTGCTCCGCCGCGGCGAGGATGGCGAGGTTCACGCGCAACGTCGCGGCGGCTTCGTCGATCGTGCAGAGCACCGGCGCCTTGCCTTCGACCGCATCGAGGAAAGCATGAGCCTGACAGGTGAACCACGTATCGCGCTCCATCGGCGCGCCGGGCTCGTCCGTCCAATCGCCGCCGGGCTGTGTCTGCCAGCGCCAGCGATTTTGATGCACCTCGAACCTCGCCGTGCCGCGCTCGCAAATCACGGTGAGCGACGTTTCGTTCGGCGCCTGATGCTGGTTGAGGCTGAAGTTTCCCATCACCGCGCCGTGCCGCGTGATGACGTGAACGGTGTCCTCGACCGTTACACCTTCGAGCACCTTGTGATCGAAATCCGCCGCGAGCGCGGTGACCGGGCCGACGAGCCACTCGGCCGCGTTCATCACGTGCGTGAGCGCATCCTGCACCGCGCCGCCGCCGGTCGCGCGGTCCTTGTAATAGATGTCGCGATACGCGGGCCGATAGAGCGGGAAGTGCTGCCCGCAGGTCGCAACGAACTGCACCGGCGCCCCAAAGCGCCCGCTGCGCAACGCCGCGCGCATCGCCGCGAGCGCCGGGTGCGCGCGATAGACGTAGGCGACACCCGCGATGAGTCCGCGCTGCTTCACGGCCGCGTCGAGTTCGGCGATGCCGTCGGGCTTAGTGCTCAGCGGCTTCTCGATGAAGACGTGCGCGCCCGCCTCCACCGCGCGCGCGGCCATCGCGATGTGCAGATTCGCCGGCGTGCAGATCACGACAACTTGCGGCTTCGCTGCGAGCGCTTGCTCGTAGTCGGCGAAGGCCGCAATACTGTAGCCACGGCGCTCTGCGCCGTGCGCGTCGCAGAGCAACGCGGCTACACCGTAACGCGCGGCGACTTGTTCGCGCAGCGCGGGATTCAATTCGCACAGCGAGAGCGTCGCGCGACCGGTTGCGCCGAAGCAACGCAGGTGGCGTTCACCGATGGAGCCGACGCCGACAATTAAGACATTCATGGTTCGCCGAAGTATTCGCGCTGCATTTCTCCCACACGCTGCGCGTGGCGGTGGTAAAGCTCCTCCCACCGCTTTGCTTCTTCCTCGCTGCACTCGTGAAAGCGGGCGCGCTGCATCGTCGGTGAGGGCGCGGTCGCATTGCACAGCGTCGGCAGCACGGGCGTCATCGCGCGCGCATACGCGGCGGGTCCACCCGTGATGTCCATCCAACGAAACGGCCCGCACACGGTCGCCCACAAGCCGAGCGCATTGCGCACCGCGCGGTCGATCGTCTCCGCATCGGCGACTCCAGTGTCGAGCAGGTGCAGCGCTTCGCGATACATCGCGTAGCCGATGCGGTTCACGATGAAGCCGGGGATGTCCTTGCGAACGACGCACGGATCCTTGCCAAGGCGCCGCGCCATTGCCTCGGCGGTCGCGAGCGTCTCGGGCGACGTTTGCTCGCCGCAGATCAGTTCCATGAACCGCGTGATCTCCGCAGGCTCGGCCCAGTGCATCCCGATAAAGCGCGCCGGGTGCGCGCGGCGCGCTTGAAGCTGGCTGATCGGGATCGCGGACGTGTTACTCGCGATCACCGTCGTCGCGCTGACCACGGTTTCGATCGCAGCGAGCACCTCGTCTTTCGTCCCCACGTCCTCGGTGACGCTCTCCACGACGAACGTGCAGCCTGCGAGTTGCGAGAAATCGCTCGTGGCACCCGGCACCTGCGCGAGCTGTGCCTCGCTGCGATCGACGGCGACGACTTGGAAGCCGTGCTTGAGAAAACACGCGACGATCCCGCGCCCGAGCAGACCGAGGCCGACGACACCGACATGCTCGCTCATGTCAGCCCGAGCAACGCCAGCGCGTCGCGATGGATGAGCGCTTCGATCTGCGCCTCGTCGAGCCGCGGCAGGCCGGTGCCGCGCGTGAAGTCGTTCAGCTTGCGCAGCCCATCGACGGTCGCGTTTACGGTCGTGAACGGATAGTCGGTGCCGAATAGCACCTTGTGCCAGACGCCGTATTCCTGCGCGAGCATGAGGCTGTGGTAGAGCTGCCACGGGCGGTAGTGCAGCGCGCTGATGTCGGCGAAAACGTTCGCGTGCTTGCGCGCGGTGACGATGCACTCGCCTTCGTAAGGATGCCCGAGATGCGCCATGATGATCTTCACGTCGGGGAAACGCGCGGCGACCGGATCGAGGTGGCGCGGCAGCGTGCATTCGAGCGGCGCCTGCGCGATGAAAGTCGTGCCGGTGTGCAGCAGCACGGGCAGCGCGTGCTGCGAGGCGTAGCGCCAGAGCGGATCGAGCCGCGACTCGTCGGGACGGAAGCCGGCATACATCGGCAGCAGCTTGATCCCGCGCAGGCCGAGCGCGCGGTGGCCGTGCTCGAGCTCCGCTTCCCAGCCGGGCTGCGTGGGATCGACGGAGAGGAAACCGATGAGCCGGTCCGCGTGCGCTGCACAGTAGTCGGCGACGTGTCGATCATCGACCCACACACCGCTCAGACGCGCCTTGCCGCCGAAGCAGATCGTCTTCGTGTCGGGCGGCGCGGTCGCGGCGTAGTCCTCGAAGCGCACCGCGAGATCGACCTCGACGCCGGCGCGTGCGCGCTTCGCCTGCTCGCAGAAGTCGGCGGTGAAATCGCCGGGGAAGTTCCAGGCGTGGGAGTGAACGTCAGTGATCACGGTTCCCAGATCACCACACCCATGTGGTAGGCGTCGAGTTCCGCGCTGCGTTTTGCGTAGTATGCGGTGACGATCTTCCCGTCGGGCCGCTGCACGCTGCTCGGGTAGCCGCAGTCGCCGTCGAGCGTGTGCGCGAGCCGGACCGGCGCGCTCCACGTCTTGCCTTCGTCGGTGCTGAGCTTCGCGAGCACGCCGAACTGGTCCTTGATGCGATTGCCATAGGTGAGCAGCAGCCGGCCGTCCTTGAGCCGCGCGAGGTGCGCGTTGATTTCGTTCCGCGCCGTCACGCGCTGCGGGCCGGTCCATGTCTTGCCGTCGTCGTCGCTGCGGAAAAGCTCGACGGCGTCGATGCGCGCGGCAGCCATCCAGCGTTTGCCGCCGAGGTGGAAGAGCGACGTCTCGTTGTGCTTCTCTCCGATCACCGAGCCGACCTTCCACGTCGCGCCATCGTCGTCGGAGCTGAAGTGCCACGCACGATACCCTTTCGTCTTCGTGCTTTTCGTCGGGTCGGTCCACTCGCCCGCGTAACACGTCGTGTGCAGCGCGCCGTCTTCGCCGGCGAAGATGTCGCCGAACGGAATGAACTCGGTCCAGCCGGGCAGCGCGGCAGGGAACTCCTTGCTGATTTTCCAAGTGCGCCCGCCGTCGCTCGACCGGCTCACCCACGGGCGCAGGATGTCGTCGCGAAACCCAGCCTGCTTCGGTCTTTGCGGCTGTTTCACGTTCGTCCAGCCGGAGCAGAGCACGAGCAGGTCGCCGTTCTTCGCGAGGCCGGCGGCGAGGTTCATGCGGTTCGTGTCGGGCTCGTTCGGCGCAGGCACGCCGCGCTTTTCCCACTTCACGCCGTCGATGCTCGCCCAGCACTCGGGATCGCCCGCGACCTGTCCGTGGCTCGGCTCGCTGAAGATCGACGCGATGATCGTGCCATCGCGGAGCACGGTGAGGTTTGGCCACGCACACACGCCCTCGATCGCGACGTGCCGCGTCGCGGATTTCGGCGCAGTCTCGCTCGCGACCGCCGCGCCGGCGAAGCGCAGCGCGTAGAGGTCCGCGTCCTTCATTGCGAAGCGCAGCCGCACCGGCTTGCCCGCGAGTTTGCTCACGTCGTCGCCCGACTTCCATCGCACCGCGCGCTCGATCTCGTTGCCGATCGTCTCCACGCAGTCGTCGAGGGTGAAGCCGGGGATCGCTTTCCCCGCGGCGTCCTGCACCTCGACACGGATGCCGCCCGCGGCGGAGGTCGAGAAGTTCAGCATCAGCCGCGCGCCCTTGAACGTGAGCGGCTTCGTGACCAACTCGCCGCCTTCATACGGCGCGCGCACCGATGCGAAGCCGTCGAGCCGCAGGCTGTAGCGGCGCAGGTGTGCGGTCGGCTGAGCGTAGTCCTGGTTCGTGTAGCAGGACATTTCCGTCGGGCTTGTCTGCAAGACACCGAGCGCGGGATACGTGGTGCGCGAGACCCAGTTCTGAGCGCCGAGCCCCGGCTTGATGAACGCGCCGAGGAATGTGCGGTCGTAGGTCGCGCCGCCGCGCGTCGTTTGGAAGACGGCGTCCGACGTGTCGCGGAAATACTTCGGGTTCACCTGGATCGCCGCCGCCTGCTCGTCGGTGAGCACGCGCCGGCCGGGCATGAAGCGCGCGGCGAGCGACACGTAGAGCTGCGGTGCGCGGAAATACGGCTGCGTCTGGTTCGTGTAGAGATGCTCGATCGGTGCGGCGCCACCGTCGGCGGCGCGGTATTCCATCAGCGTCACGTTCTTCCACGTCACGAAGTCGTCGCTCTCCGCGCGCGCGATGCGGCGGATCTTGTCCTGAAAGACGCGGAAGAACATCACGTAGCGCTTCTCGGTCGCGGACCAGAACGCGAGATTCTGCGAGTCGAACATGTATTGAAACGGCACCGCTGCTTTCGTCAGCACCGGTTCGTCGCGCAGCTTCTTCCAGCGCAGTCCGTCGGCGGATACGAACGCGACGAGGCCCGTGGTCATCGTGCCGCCGAGCGCCTTGTAGCGCTGATCGGCGGGCGCCGCGGGGTTCGTGTCGAGCAGCGGGCTGAAGTTGTGCGAGAGCCCGTCGGCAGCGAAGACGATGTTGTTGTCCTTGCTGCCCGCGAACTCGATCAGCCCGAGCTTTGGCTTGGTCCAGCGCACGCCGTCCTTCGACTCCGCGACGCACGTCACTTCGCCTTTGCCATCGGCCATGCCCGCCGCCTTGCCGCGGTAGTAGAGGCGATACATCGCGCCATCGCGCAGCACCGTGCAGTAGCCACAGAACGGCCCTTCCCACGGCTCATCGAAGCGCACCGCGACGCCCTCGTCGCGCGGTTCGTGGAGGTGAAGCTGCGCGCCTTTTAGCGAGTCGATGAGGTGCCGGTCGGCGAAAAGCTCGCGCTGGTCCGCGAGTGAGACCGGCGGTTCGGCGGCGAAGGTCGCGCGGAGAGCCAGCGCTAGGCAGGCGACAGGGAGAAGGGCTTGCTTGTTCACGGATGGTATGAACCAGCGACCTCCAGACATTCTTAGCGTAAAAGCAAATATTTCTCCTAAAACTTCGGATCATCCCGTCTTTATGGCTTGTCGCCATTTGTTCCTACCTGATGCCGCCGATCTCCGAATTCCAAGCCCAGCCTGAAATCGAGGCGCTCCCCAAACACGAGCGGCTGCGTGCTTATATCATGCGCGAACTCGACGCCGGCCGGCTCAAGCCCGGCGACGCGCTGCCGACCGAACTCGCGCTCGCGGATTCCGCCGGCGTGTCGCGCAACACAGTGCGCCAGGCTCTCGGCTCGCTCGAACGCAGCGGGCTCATCAGCCGCGTGCGTGGGCGTGGCACGTTCGTCCACGATGCGGCGCGCGAGCGGATGAAGTCGGGGCTCGATCTTTTCGCGCTCGTCATCCCGGAGATGCGCGCCGGTTTCTACCCGTCGCTCCAGCGCGGCTTCCACGACGCCTCGACCGCGCTGCACAACCAGGTGCTCGTCTGCGACACGGACAACGATCCCTTTCGCCAGGCCGACGCGCTGCTCCAGCTCCTCGACAAAAAAGTCGCCGGCATCGCGCTCGTGCCGACGACGATTCCGCCGACGCCCGCGCATCAGATCCGCCCGCTGCACGAGCGCGGCGTGCCGGTCGTCTTCTGCCATCGCCGTGTCGAAGGCATCCATGCGCCGCTCGTCGGCTTCTCCGCGCTGGAAGTCGGGCGCATGGCGGGCCGCGAGATCGCCGCGCGCGGGCATCGGCGCGCGGCATTTTGCGGAGCGCAGCGCGCCGGGTTCGGGCCGCTCTACGAGCAGGGCTTGCGCGAAGGAATGCGCGCGGGCGGTGGCGATTTGCCGGACGAATTCGTGCGCTTCGACGCGACGCACAAGATCACCACCGAGCACGAGCGCTTCCTCGAGACAAACCTCGCCGAGATGCTGCGCCAGCCCGCGCGACCGACGGCGATCTTCTGCCCGTTCGATTCCGAGGCCGAGCTCGCCTACCTAGTCCTCGCGCGCCTCGGCTTCAAAGTGCCCAAGGAGGTGTCGCTCGTGGGCTTCGGCGGCACGTGGCGCGAAGGCGCGCTCACCCGCCGGCTCGTCTCCGTGACCGTGGACGAGGAGGAACTCGGCCGCCGTGCCGCGCAGCTCCTCCACGAGATGCGCGTGCGCGAGCGCCCGCTCGACGACGGCACGGAAATCGTGCTGCCGCTCAGCCTCAGCGACGGCGAAACCCTCGGCCCCGCACCCGAATGATGACGCGAGCGTGTCCCTCCGTCGGCCCGCTCCGGGTCATCCCATTTCGCCACGTCCGCGACGCCTGCCTCGCGCTCCTCGTCTGCGTGCTCGCGGACTGTGGCGCGCATGCGGAGGTGAAGCTGCCGGCGCTCTTCTCCGATCGCATGGTGCTGCAAGCGGGCGTCACCGCGCCCGTGTGGGGCTGGGCCGGGCCGGGCGAGGAAGTGACCGTCTCGCTCGCGGGACAATCGCAGACCGCGACGACCGCGCCGGACGGAAAATGGATGGT
Organism: Chthoniobacteraceae bacterium; assembly: GCA_040081625.1. Classification (GTDB taxonomy): domain Bacteria; phylum Verrucomicrobiota; class Verrucomicrobiia; order Chthoniobacterales; family Chthoniobacteraceae; genus VFJQ01. Next base: position 202 of record JBEBGD010000088.1, on the reverse strand, counting down.
GAAACTCGCAAGCATGGAGCCGCAGACCGGGGCGCAGACGATGACCGTGCGCGGCAAAAATACGATCACCGTGCGCGATGTGCTCATCGGCGAAGTGTGGCTGTGCTCCGGGCAGTCGAACATGGCGATGCTCGTGAGCCGCGCGAAAGACTATGAGCAGGAGCAGGTTGCCGCGAAGCAGCCGCAGATCCGCATGTTCACC
>JBEBGD010000087.1:0-23840 GCA_040081625.1 Chthoniobacteraceae bacterium | reverse complement strand
GCTTGTAAGTCTCCGCCTGCCGCTCGGGCGTGGACGTGTCGTGCGCGTCCATGTAACGCGCGATCAGCTTCCCATCGCTGAGCACGTCGAGCGATTCGCCCGGGTTTTCTTTCAGCGAAAAATCCGCCGCAGATGCGGCGAAGGCGAAGGCGACAAGCGAGCAGAGTCGGAGAAGCATGGCGAAAGGGCCGCGACGCTACCCGCTCACCGCGCGGAGGGAAGCGCCGCGTTGCGTTCACCCGTCAACCAGCGGCGCGCGCCGGCGGCTACTTCCTCGTGAGCGTGAAGCGGTGCGGCTTGGGCTGGCAGGCTTCGCGCAGCTTCGCGGCGAGCGCGACGTAGTCCTGCTCGAGCTGTGCGCGTTTCTTGAATGCATCGAGCGCAGCCTGAAGGCGCGCGTCGGCGGGCTTGCCGTCCTTGGTGCTGGCGGCGAGGCGGTCGGCGAAGGTCTTTTCCACGAGCGCGGCGTCGCTCACGTCGATCTTCGACTTCGACATGCCGTAGAGCTGCGAGGCGAGGCCGCGGAGCTGTGCGCCGATGGCGGTGCGCTGCTGGCTGATCTTCGTCGCGGCGGCGGACTGCTGGTATTGCGGGGTCTTGTCGTTTTCCGCGAGGTCCACGCCGGCGGCGAGCGCGGCGGCGGTGAAGTTGCCGATGGGCTGATCGTCGATCTTCAGCTCGTAGCTGCCGGCGGCGAGGCCGGTGATGAGGAGCTTCTGCTCGTTCAGCTCGCGCATGAAGGGCACGAGCGCGAGCGCGGGCTTCGCTTCGTCGGGGACGACGAGCGGGAGCGCCTTCTCGGTGCAGGTGAAGTTCACACCCGTCGGCCCCGCCTTCACGTCGCCGATGGTGCAATTAACCGCGGCGCCCGCCTTCCCCTTTTTCGCGTCGATGCCGATCGTGGCGACGACTTGCGGGACGCCCTGCGCCTTGAGGAAGGTGTAGGCCATCACAAAATGGCCGACGGGGCCGGGGTGGACACGGTCCGGGCCGACTACGGTGAAGGTGGGATCTTTCTTTTGCTCGCGCGCGTTGATGTCGGTCATCACGCGGTCGAAGTCGGCTAGGCCGGTCTTATATTGCATGGCCCACGCGCGGACTTTTTCGGCGAAGCCGCTGAGCGCGGCGTGGCCGCCGACGCTGATGGTCTTGCTCGCGGTGTCGAGCGTCGTCGCCTCGTCGTAGATGGAAGGCGTGATGAGCGTGAGCCGCGCGCCGGACTTCTGCAGCACGCCGATGAGCTTCTGCATGCCCGCCTCATAAGCGGCGAGGGACGCCGCGCGCCGCGCATCGACTTCCGGCGAGGGCGTGACGCCGCGGTAGTTGCCGTGCCCGACGTCGTTCATGCCGAGCATGATCGTCGCCGCCGTCGGCTTGTGGGCGAGGATGTCCACGTTCAGCCGATACTCTTCGTCGGAGACGATGCCAGATGCGGTGTCGCCGCCGATGCCGCAGTTCCAGGTCGTGAGCGTGCGGTCGGGGAAGCGCGTCGCGTAATAAAGGGTGACGATGGAGTGATACGTGCCGCCGTGCGTGATGCTGTCGCCGACGAAGCAGACGACGTCGCCGGACTTGAAGGGCGCGGCCTTGCCGAAGTCGGCGGCGGCTGCACGGAGGACGAGGACGAGCGAGAGGAGGAGGAGACGCATGAGGATGAGGAAGTCGGAAAGTCGGCGAAGTGGCAAGCGCGCTCAGTCGAACCACTCGTCGCCCGGATCGAAGACGGGGATGGGGATGTTGAGCAGCTTGAGCTTGCCGACGGCGCGGTGGCGGCAGCCGGGGTGGATCATGACGGAGGTGAGCGGCTTGACGGGGACGAGCTGGCCGTCGAGCTCGATGTGACCTTCGCCCTCGAGCACGACGTAGATCTCGGTCATCGTCTTGTGGTAGTGGACGCGGGCGTCTTCGAGAATCTCGACGACGTGGACGCTCGCGGGGGCGCCTTTCTCGGTGGCGAAAGCGCGGCGCGTCCAGCCGCAGGGGCAGCGTTGCGGGTCGAGCGAGTCGAGCTGGGCGACGGCGAAGTTTTGCATGGCCCAAGTGACCACCGGGGCGGGAGAATCGCAGGGAAAATTATTTCCGGGGAGCACGGTTTGACAAGCCCCCGGCGTTGCACTACCAACGCGCCCCGCATTTCCCGGGCAACACCTGTCATGGCCTTTCAAGAAGTTATCCTCACCGAAAAAATTCAGAACCTCGGCGCCGAGTCGGACATCGTCCGCGTGCGCGCCGGGTATGCGCGCAACTTCCTGATCCCGAAAGGCAAGGCGCTGGAGAAAACCAAGCTCAACCTTTCGCGGCTCAACACGCTCAAGACCAAGCGGGCCGAGCGCGAGGCGCAGGAACTCAACGACGCGCAGGAGTTCGCGCGCCGCATCAACAAGATCAAGGTCACGATCGAGCTGGAGACCGGCGGCACCGGCAAGGCGTTCGGCGCGATCACGGCGGCGGATCTTGCGGACCGGCTCAAGGCCGAACTGGGCGGCAATATCGAGATCGATCGACACAAGATCGTGCTCGATCAGCCGATCAAGGCGAGCGGGGAGTTCGAGATCCCGGTGAAGGTGCATCACGACGTGACGGCAAAATTTGCGCTGACCGTGAAGGCGAAGAGCGCACCCGCGCCCGCCGCTCCCGCGGAAGGCGAAGGCGGCGAGGAGAAACGCATCAGCGTCAAGGCCCGGCCGAAGAAGTAACCCGCGCCAGTTCAGATGCCAGACGAGGCTTCCAGCAGAGCGACTAGGAAGCCGGGCGACGACCCCGGACTCGATCTGAGGGGGAAGAAAAGTTATCCACCGGATCCTCACCGGATACTCCCGCAAAACCCCGATGCGGAGAAGGGCGTGCTCTCGGCATTCCTGATCTCGCCGCGCGATGTCGGTGGCATGTGCGTGGAAAAGCAGATCGCCGCCGGCCACTTCGCGATCCCGTCGCACGCGCTCATCTACGAGACGTTGCTCGTGATGTGGAATCGCAACGAGCCGATCGATTTCATCACGCTCACCGGCGTTCTGCGCGACCGGGGCCAGCTCGACCAGTGCGGCGGCGCGGCCTTCGTCACCGACCTTTTCACCTACCTGCCGACTGCGGCGAACGCGCCGTATTACGTCACGATCCTCCAGGAGAAATACACGCTGCGCGAGATCATCAAGGTCTGCACGGAGTTCGCCGGCCGCAGCTACGACGAGCAGGACGACGTGCCAAACCTGCTCGACAAGGTAGAGGCCGAGGTCTTCCGCATCGCGCAGGATCGGTTCAAGGATCGCGCGGTGGACATGAAGAAGCTGGTCGTGCAGGCGATCACTTCGATCTCGGAACTCTACGACCGGCGCGGCTCGATCACCGGCCTCGCGACGGGCTTTGCCGATTTCGACAAGATGACCGACGGCCTGCACGGCGCGGAGATGATCGTCATCGCGGCGCGGCCCTCGATGGGCAAGACCGCGCTGGCGATGAACATCGCCGAGCACGTGGCCGTGGAGCTGAAGAAAGCCGTCGCCGTCTTCAGCCTGGAAATGAGCAGCCAGCAGCTCGTGCAACGCCTGCTCTGCTCGCGGGCGCGCGTGAACCTCGGCCGCGTGCGCGATGGATTTTTGAGCGAGCGCGATTTTCCCGCGCTGCAAGCGGCGGCGGACAAGCTCGCGGCGTCGAAGATGTTCATCGACGACACGAGCGGCCTGACGATCCTCGAGCTGCGCGCGAAGGCCCGCCGGCTCAAGAGCCAGCACGACATCCAGGCGATCTTCATCGACTACCTCCAGCTCCTGCGCTCGCCCTCGAAACGCAACGACGGCGCGCGGCATCTCGAGATCGGCGACATCAGCGCGGGCCTCAAGGGACTCGCCAAGGAACTGAACATCCCGATCGTCGTGCTCGCGCAGCTCAACCGAAATCCCGAGCAGCGCACCGGCGACAGCCGCGGCCGGCCGCGCTTGAGCGACCTGCGCGAGTCCGGCTCGATCGAGCAGGACGCCGATCTCGTCGGCCTGCTCGTGCGCGAGGAATACTACGCCGACACCGAACAGGCGAAGGAGGAGTCCGAGGGCAAGGCGACGCTCATCATCGCCAAGCAACGCAATGGGCCGGTCGGCGATGTGCCGCTCACATTTTTGAAGGAGTTCACGCGCTTCGAGGCGCGAGCGCGCGAGGCCAGCGACGAGTAGAAGTCGCGACTGGCACCGCGGTGCCCGGACCGTTTTCCGACAGAGCGGCTCACCCCGTGGTCGAGTTGTCCAAAGCGGTGATAAAAAGTTGCCCGCGAGGCCAGACTTCCGTTGACGCAACAGAAGCGCGGACGAAGTATTCACTCGTCTCCGGTTCTCTGTTGGACCAGAGACGCTCCACTTCAGAACTCCCCTTCCCGCGAAGATTATGCGCCAGCTCCCCACCGCCCGTTCCGCCCGGAGAAAACTCTCGCGCGCGCTGAACCGCCTCAAGCGGTTCAAGAGGCCCGCTTTCATCCTCAGCACCGCGATCGCGATGGTGCTGCCGCACATGGGCAAGGCGGACACCTTCTTCTGGGACCCCGCCGGCAACCAGAGCAATAGCGGTGGCGCCGGCATCTGGAATACCACCAGCCTGTTTTGGAACGACGACTTCTTAGCGCCGAACGTCCCGTGGGCCAATTCCGTTGCGACACCCAACAGCGCGTTTTTTTCCGGCACGGGCGGCACGATCACGCTCGGCTCGCCGATCGTCGTGAACCTGATGCAGTTCACGGTCCCTGGCTATCAACTGGCCGCCGGTGGCAACAATTCGCTCACCCTCGCCGGCCCGGGCGCAGGCTTCCTCCTCAGCAGTGGCACGATGAACCTGTCGCTGCCCATACTCGGCACCGACGGCCTGTTCAAGGACGGCGCTGGGACGCTCGCTCTGACGAACCTCGTCAACACCTACTCGGGCGTCACGCGGATCTTCGACGGCGTGGTGGAAATCACGAACATCACGAACCTCGCGCAGCCTTCGTCGCTCGGCATCGGTGGGCCAGCTTTGGATATGTTCGGGCTCCCAAGCACGGTCGCCTACCTCGAAGTCGATGGCGGCACCTTCCGCTACACGGGCACAGGCGCCTCGACAAATCGCACCTTTTCCATCTCGAGCCGCGGCGGCACCCTCGACTCTTCCGGCACCGGCGCGAGCCTCGGCTTCAGCATCACTTCAGCCGGTGTCAAAACCCCGCTCACGGGCGCGCGGGCGCTGACACTCACCGGGACCAATATCGGACTAAATAACATCGCGGCACCCATCGGCGATGCCGACGGCTCCAGCCCGACTTCGCTCATCAAATCCGGCACCGGCACATGGTCAATGACGGCGCCTAATACCTACAACGGCTCGACGACCCTCAGGGGCGGCATCCTGCAGATCAGCACGATCAACAACGGCGGCGCGCCGAGCAACCTCGGGCAGGGCTCCAACGACCCTCGCAACCTTGTTTTCGACGGCGGCACGCTGCGTTACGTCGGCGTCGCGGCGCCTTCGGATCGCGCGTTCACGCTCGGGCCCGGCGGCGGGGCGATCCTCTCGAACGGCACCGGCGCGATGAACCTGACCAACAACGGCCTGGCAGTCGCCAGCGGGACCGGCCCGCGGACCCTGACCCTCGGCGGCTCGGCGGTGGGAAATATCCTGCACCAGTCGTTGGCAGACCCCGCGACCGTTTACGCGCTCAATACATCCAACCAACTCCTCCGCTTCCAACCCGGCAGCCCGGAGACGATCGAGGCGACCTATTCGTTTCCCGCGACGGGCACCGGCTCATTGCAGACGGGCGAACTCCTGCACGGTCTCGATTTCCGCACCTCGAACGGGAAGCTCTATGCGATGGGCACCACCGGTTCATCACCCGTCGGCAGCGTGAACCGGATCTACGAAGTCACGATCCCGGCCTCCGGGAACACGGCGACCGCGACGCTTATCGCGACCGTCAGCGGACTGACGCTCACGGGCGGCAATCCCGGCGCGGCCAATGCCGCCTATGGATTCGATTTCGACCCGACCAACGACAACATCCGCGTCGTGGGCGCCGACCGGCAGAACATCCAGATCAACGCCTCGGCCTATACGAGCTTCACCGCCGGGACAGCGCTGACGGGCGGCTCGCGCGTCGTGGGCGCAGCCTATTCAAACAACGTCATCGGCGCCATGAGCACGACACTCTACGGCATCGACTCGACGAGCGACTCGGTCGTGACGATCAATCCGGCAACCGGGCAGGTCACGCCGGTCGGCCTGCTCAACGGCGGAGCCTTCGCCGTCGCCGCGGGCGACAACATCGGGTTCGACATCGGATCAAACGGGGCAGCCTATGCGTCGATCCAGGACGGGTCCGCCTATCGCTTCTACGATATCAATCTTGGCAACGGCATCGCGACGCTACTCGGGAACATCCTGATCGGGACCACGCCGATCCGGGATATTTCCGTGGCGATCAATGGCACGACCTCGCTGGTCAAGACCGGCGCAGGCACGTGGACGATCGATCGGTCGGGAACCAGTTCCGGCGGCACCTACACCGGCACGACGACGATCCAGCAGGGCACGCTGACGCTGAACTTCAACCAGACCCAAACGCCGAACCTCAACTTGCTCAGCGCGAACTCGCCGCTGATCATGGGAGGCGGCACGCTGGCTATCACCGGCAAGGCCAGCACCGCCAACTCGCAGACCTTCAAAGGCCTCACGCTCCTGCCGGGCGGGTCCGCCTTCACCGCTGCGCCGGGTGGCAGCGGCAGCGTGACGGTGAACCTCGGCGCACTCTCGACCCGGCCCACGGCCGCGACTGTCGCCTTCCCCTCGAGCGCCACCGTGAACCTCACGGCCTCCAACGACGCAACGGGAATCCTCGGTGCGTGGGCGACGCATGGCGGGAGCGATTGGGCCGTGGTGAACGCCGGCGTGGTGGGTGCTTACACCGGCTATATCGACCTCGCGCAGGGCGGCGTGATCGCCAACGGACCGACGTCGCATGTGCGGCTCAACACGACGGGCGGCAGCGGCAATGTCTCGCTCGGGGCGACGGTCACCACCATCAATACGCTCAATCAAAACCTGAGCACCGCGGCGACGGTCGGCACCACGGGCGGGACGCTGCGCCTGGCCGCAGTCGGCGGCGTCCTTGTGGGGACCGGCCTGGGGTCGCTGACCATCGGCACCACGGCGGCGAATGTCGGCATCCTGACCGCCGGGGGCACCGACAACACGCCGGGCGAGCTGATCCTGCACAACAACTCGTCCAACTTGCTGACGATCAATTCGATCATCGCCAACAACGGAAGTGGCGCGGTGACAGTGGAGAATGCCGGCACGGGCGTGACGGTGCTCAACGGCCCAAACACCTACACGGGCGGCACGATCCTCAATGCCGGCACGCTGCGCATCGGGGACAATCGATCCCTCTCGACCGGCGCGATCACCGTCAACGGCTCGACCACCGCGCCGATCCTTGCCTCGTCCAGCGGCATCGGGCGCGAGATCATCAACGACCTCATCCTCAATAGCGACGTGGCCTTCGTGGACGCGACCGGGACGGGCGGCTTTGTCTTGCGGGGAAACATCAACCTCACCGGCGGTGCGCGGGCGATCACGGTCAATACAGCCAACGGTTACGTGACCCTCTCCGGGACGATCATGAACGGCAGCCTGGTCAAGTCCGGCCTTGGCGCGCTGGCCTTGCTCGGGACCAGTGTCTCCGGGGTGACCGACATCACCCTCGACCAGGGCAGCCTCGACCTGTGGAGCCCGACAGCGGCCGGCTCGGCGCTCATCTTCGCATCGAGCGGCAGCCTCAGCGCATCGGGCGCGTTTTACGCGCCGGTGATGAATACGATCTTCGCCGGGGAAAACCTCAGCCTTGGCCGCACACAGGTCTCCGATGGCATCGACCTCGGCGGCCTCATCGACCTGAGCAATTCGACCATCATCTCGCCGCGCGTGATCACCGTCGCCGGCGCGCAGCCGCAGCAGCAGCAGCGCATCTCGGGCACGATCGTGAGCGGCGCACTGAGCAAGAGCGGCCTGAGCGATCTCTATATCACGACGGCAAACAGCACCTACGAGGGCGGCACGATCGTCGCGCAAGGCTCGTTGCGCCTCACGCCCACTGGCCGGCTCGGGGCGAACGCGGCCGGCAACGACATCTACGTGATGCAGGACCCGAACCTTCCCGGAACGACGGTGACGGCGAACACCTTCGGCATCCTGCGGATCGAGAGCCTCGCCAACGTAGGCAGCAACCAGGGCGTCTATCTCAATAACTTCACCGCCACGGCGACACCGATGCTCGGCTGGGGCCCGGCATTCGATGCGAATCCGGACGCCCTCGGATTCGTCGATTACTTCGACATCAACGTCGCCCCGTCGGATACCGGGCTGGGCTTCATCCGCGTCTATAGCGATCCGCTGATCGGGACGCCGGGGCCGGTGGCGATCGTGCTCGATGGCATCCGGAGCAGCTTCGACGTGATCGGGAAGGTGAACTCGGGCAGCGCAAACCTCGTGGACGTATGGCTGGGCGCCACGCCGCTGAACGGCACCTTCACCGGCGCGAGCCTGGCGCCGTCTGCCAGTCAAATCTATCACTTCGGCGGCGGCGGCGGCACGCTCACGATCGAGCGCGCGAACGTCCTCACCGGCCTGACCAGCCTCGTGACGGGCTCCTTCGACAACGTGGCCCGCGGCATCACCGGCGTCGTATTCATCCCCAAGCCGCAGGATTTCACCGGCTCGGTCACCGTGGGCAGCGGCACCACGCTGGTCGTCGGGCAGGACGCCGCGCTAGGCACCGGCACGGACCCGATCACCCTCGCCAACGGCACGCTGAACTTGCGCACGAGTGGCTATCACTCGACCACCGACACGCAGTATGCCGGGCGCACCTTCCGCTTCATCGCCAGTTCGACGATCACTATCGATCCGCTCGGCGGCGGGCAGAACGGCAGGGTGCAGATCGGCGCGCTGGACTTCAGCAGCGTCGTCGCGGCGCCGACCTTCACGGCGAACATCACCAACAGCTTCGACCTGCGTGTGATCGGCCCCATCACGCTGCTGAGCGCCGCGCCGGCGACGCCGAACAACAACCTGACGACGACCTTCACGGTCAACAGCGGCTTCGTCACACTCGAGGTGCCGGTTGACCAGACGTTCCCGTTTGGCACGGGCGTGGCGAACTTCACCAAGGCCGGCGGCGGCACGGTGATCATGACGCAGCCGGGCAGCTACGGCGGCACGACGACGGTCAATGGCGGCACGCTCGTGCTGACCAATCCGAATGCGGTCTCGCTCGGGCCGGTCAACTTGCAGAGCGGCACGCTGAGCCTGCGCTCGGACGCCGGCACGCCGACGCTGTTTAACTTCCAGGCAGGCCCGACGATTTCGGATTTCAACCTCACCGGCAGTGCCGCGACCCTTTACGTCGGGCCGATCGCGCCGACGGGCATCGCCGCCTACACCGGCACGCCCATCCTGGTGCCGAACTTGAACGCCGGCACGCAGACCGGGCTCACCGTCACCGGCCAGCTCGGCGCGAGCCTGCGAGTCGTCGGTCAGCTCACGATGGGTGCGAACTTCACGCTTACCGTCAACGCGGCGCGCACCGAGCTGTTCGGCGGCGTCGCCGGGAATTTCAACCTCACCAAGGCGGGCATCGGCACGCTCACGCTTAGCAACGTGAACATCTCGACCGGCAACACCGTCATCGCGCAGGGCACCGTCGTCGCCAACGGCGCCGCCACCGGCATCGTGAATACCTTCGGCAGCGGCACGCTCTCATTCGCGGGGACGCTTTCGGGCGGCGTGCTCATCGCCGGCAACCGCACGCTGGCGAAGGCCGTGGAACTCAACTCGAACGGCGGCACCCAGGTGCTCGGCGGCTTCGATGCGGGCGCGAAGATCTTCTCGGGCAATATCGTGATCACCTCGAATGGCGACCCGAACACGGGCAGCCCGAACAATTCCGGCGTCGTCCTCACCGCGGATCCGGGCGGGGATGTGAGCTTCACCGGCACGATCTCCGGCGGTGTCGGCGGCAGTGTCACCATCGGCAGCGGCAGCGGGAATGTGCTGATCCCAATCGCGGGCACGCCGGCCCTCGGGCGCGGCAGCGTGATCTTCGCGCCGGCGACGGGCACGGGGAACACCTTCACGCTGCCGGTCGTGCTGAACAACGGCACCTTGATCGGCCAGGCGCAGGCGACTTCCGGCAGCCCGTTCGGCAACAGCACCAACGCGATCACCCTCAACCAGGGGACGCTCCAGTTGAACGGCCGGGGGGCCAGCACCACCACGACCAATGGCGCGCTGACGATCATCGGCGGCGCGCAATTGATCCTCAACGATCCGAACGACGCGTTCACGACGACGTTCGCGGTCGCGTCGCTCACGCGGGCGGGGATTGGCGCGCTGACTTACATCCCGTCCGGCAATACCGGGCAGGAGATCTTCAACGTCGGCAGCGGACCCGCGCCGGTGAACGGCATCCTTCCCCCGTGGATCGTCCGCGCGACCAGCAGCGCGAACGGCGCGGGCGATTTCGTGGCGCTGAGCGGCGGAGCGAGCGGGAGTCTGGTGACCGCGACCTACAGCGGATCGGGGAGCATCGACTCGGCGCTCGTTAATCAGGTGTTCAACGTCACCACGGGCAGCCCGCTCACGGCCAGTCGCGCGGTCTATGCTTTCAAGACGGCGACGACCTTGAGCCTCGGCGCGTTCACACTCCGCGTGGGCGATGGGTTCACCACAGGCGCAAATTCCAGCGGCGGCATCATCCTCAATGGCGGCGCCGGCATCAGCTCGGGTGTGCTCGATTTCGGCCAAAGCGAGGGCGTCATCTACGTCGCTGGCGCGGCGACTTCGGCGATCAGCTCGGCGATTACCGGCGCGGTGCTGCCGGAGGTCCGCACGGCGGCGAACGTGAACAACGGCTCGTCGATCATCACCGGCCTGCCCGACACGGGGCGGCTCGCTCCCGGGATGCAGGTGACCGGCACCGGCGTCAACGCGTTCATCGCCGCGGTGCTGAGCCCGACCTCGATCCAGCTCACGGCGAATGCGACGGCGACCAACACCGACGTGAACCTGACCTTCATCGGCTCCGCGTCGGTGAACAAGATCGGCGACGGCACGCTCGTGCTGAGCGGCGCGAACAACTACCGCGGCGCGACCGTCGTGAACCGCGGCACGCTGCGGATGGGAGCGACCAATGCGCTCGGCCGGTGGACGCTCGCCGGCGCGCAGTTCGCGACCGGCCTGACGATCAGCGCAAACGGCACGCTCGAGTTGAACGGCTTCGACACCGAGGCCGGTTCGCTCGCGGGCAGCTTCGGCGCGGTGGTCAATCTCGGCGGCAATCGCCTGACCGTCGGCAGGAACAACGCGAACACGACCTACTCCGGCCAACTCCTCGGCCTCGGCGGCAGCACGCTGCAGAAGCTCGGCGCCGGCACGCTCACGCTCGACAACACACGCGCCGACGCCAACGCGACGACCTTCGCCGGCTCGATCCTGCTCGACCAGGGCGGGCTCACCGTGGTCGTCGCCGATGGGACGAATGGCTCGCCGTTCGCGACAGGCAACTCGCTCCCGGCGGGGCTCACCTTCACGCTGCGCGGCGGCGTCCTGAACCTACGCAGCTCGGGCGACAATACGACCGGCGGGCAGGTCCTGGTCGGTGGCTATCATCTCGTCGTCACCGGCGCGAACAGCACGCTGAGCACCGACCGTTTCAGCACCTCCGAGTCGAACATCAGCGTCGAGCTGAACACGCTCACGCTCGGCCGCAATTCGTTCACCGTGAACAACGCGAACACGATCGTGCCGAAGGTCATGGGCACCACGACGCTGACCGACAGCGCGCTCATCATCGGGAACCAGGAAATCGTCCTCGATGGCGTGGTGACCGACAACGGTGCGGGCTACACGCTCGTCAAGCAGGGCGGCGGCAACTTCTTCGTCAACAACCCGAACAACAACTACTCGGGCGGCACGGTCGTCGTGGGCGGCAACCTCTTCTTTGGCGCGCGCGCGACCGACCCGATTCGCTTCACCGGCAATGCCTTCGTCCCGAACGAAGAGGCTCGCGCCGGCACGGGGCCGATCGTGCTGGAGACGAATACGATCATCAACCTCAACGACAGCAGCAACCTCGCGCCGGGCCAGACCGTGCGGCTGCTCAGCAGCGTGCTGTCGGCCGGCAGCAGCTCGGGCTTCGTGATCCAGAGCGATCGTCCGGTCGCCGACTACAACCTGCGCGCGCTCGGCCGCGGCAGCCTGCAACTCGGCATCAACGGCGGCCACCTCAATGCGACCGGTGACGGCACCTACACGACGGCGCTGGACATGTCGAAGATCGGCGACGGTCAGTGGGGCCTCACCACGGGCCGCAGCGTGGAGACGCTCTACATCCCATCGACGCTCGGCGCCGGCAGCGGGAATGTGTTCCGCTTCTACGGTTCGAGCGGCGCCGCGCTGGTGCTCACGGAATCGAACGTCCTCACCGGCACCGCGACTGTGGAGCTGGGCCGCCCGCTCACGGATCTCGGCGCAAACCCCGGCAACTCGAACGCCTCGATCCGGCTGCAGCTCGGCCAGAATTATTCGGGCAACACGCTCATCCACCGCGCCGCGAACGCCGCCGGCGCATCGGCGGCACTCCTCGATTTCCGCGGCACGCTGGCGAGCCCGACTCTCGAAGTCTATGGCCGGCTCTTCGCGACTGGCGCGGGCACTTTCACGAACGCAGCGGGCGCGCAGGTCAACAACGTCGTGCTCCGGCCCGGTGGCGAACTGCGACTCGACTACAACAACAACACGAGCAACGCGACCAGCTTCCTCGTGCCGCTCGGCACCACGAGCGCGACCGGCTTCACCAACAAGTGGGCCGACACCCAGCCGATCGTCATCGACGGCGCGACGCTGCGCGTGAGCAGCGCCAGCGGCTCGCTCAGCACCGAGATCATCGGCGCGGTCACCTACAAGGGCGGCGCGGAAATCTTCCCGGAATCGATCGGCACGGGCGGCAACTCGGTCGTCATCATCAACGGCGCGCTGACCCGCGTGAACCTCGGCACGCTCGCATTCCGCAGCGCGTCCGGCCAGCTCGGCGTCTCCGGTGAACCCGGCACGAACGCCGGCCAGCGCATCGTCTTCGGCACGCCGGCGCAGGCCGCGGCGAGCGGAGTCGCCCGGCAGGTCGTCGCGAGCGGACCGGCCATCGGGACCGTCGTCAGCATGGTGCCGCCAAGATTCTTCAGCAACACGGCGAACACCTTCGTGGACTACGCGCCGAATACCGTGCTCGGGTTCAGCGACGTGCCGTTCAGGACCGTCAACGCCGCGACCTTCAACGCCAGCGGCGCGAACAACGGCACCGAGATCATCGATCACGTGACGACCGACGCGACGACGATCGGCGCCGGGATCGATATCTGGGCGTTGAAGACGAACGTCGAAATCGGCGACCGGACAACGACGAACAGCATCACCATCCGCAGCGGTGGCCTCGCGGTGACGGATGCGGGGACGGTGTATGCGCCGCTGCTCTTCCGGAACGGCGCCACCACACAGGAGGCTGATATTTGGGCCATCACCGGGACGGTCGTGCTGCGCGGCACGGTCACGGCGCAGAATCTCGTGAAGACCGGCGCGGGCACGCTGGTGATCTCCGCGAACAACACGGGAACGCTGATGGGGACCATCCAGGTCAATGGCGGCACGCTCGTCCTCGGCGGGGCGAATCCGAATCCGGTCGTCGGGCAGCCCGACATCATCATCAGCGCCGCTCAAGCGCTGGGCAGCGCGACCGATCTGCGCCTGCACGCGGGCAACTTCAACAACGCGGGCAACCAGATGCCGCAGGTCAACCTGCTCAGCAACACCGCCGCTACCTACAACCAATCCATCACGATCTCGGAGTTCGTTCCGTTCGCGACTATCAACGTGGATCGCGTGAGCACGACGGGGACGAACCAGGGCCTGACGGTGAGCGGCAACCTGACGATCGAAGGCGGCGGAAGCGACGGCACGGTGCTCGCGTTCACCAACGGCAACGACTTCGACTTCACCTCGAGCGGCGTGACGACGTTCGGCCTGCCGGGCAACACGGCGCGCATCGGCATCAGCGTGACCAACAACAACGGCACGAACAACGTGACCTTCTCGGGCCGCGTGACCGGCCCGGCGCCGGTCGTGAAGACGGGCAACGGCCCGCTCATCCTGCGCTACACGAACGCCGCGAACCCGCAGAACGACTTCACCGGCGGTCTCACGCTCAACGCCGGGACGCTCCAGCTCCGCAACGACACCGCGACTACCGCGCTGACGATCGCAGGCACGGGCAGCGCCGCCGGGATCGTGATCAATGGCGGCACGCTCCAGCTCATCTCGGACACGACGAACACGAACTTCGCGTCGAACAGCGGCAACAGCCTCACCATCCGCGGGCAGGCCGTCGTGCAGATCGACCGCGTCGGCGCGAACACGCCGCTGCTCATCCTCGGCGGCGACACCGCGACCTTCACGACGCAAAACAGCCCGAACATCCACATCCAGACCGCGAGCGGCACTGTGACCGGCGGCGTGTGGGCGGGCAAAACGGTGATTCACGACAGCCCGACCTTCAATCTCGCCAGCACGAGCTTCCAGCTCGGCAACGCCGCGGGCGGCGACTCGATCAGCGGCTCCGGCCACATCTACAAGACCGGCAACAACGCGCTGATTTTCAACAGCGGCGGCGCGAACAACTTCACCGGCGGGCTCGATATCTTCCAGGGGCAGGTGCGCGCGATCACCGCGACCGACACGTTCGGCACCGGCGCGATCCGCATCTCGCCGGCCGGCGTGCTGGGCGTATTCAACGCGGCGAACGTGACCTCGAACCTGCAGGTCGCAAACTTCCACAGCAACTCGACCGCGCTCGCCGGCATTGCGATCCGCTTCAACGGACTCGCGGCGACGAGCTTCCTCGATGCCTCAAGGATCACCACGGCCGCGGGCAATGGCGGCCTGCTGGCGATCGACACGACCGTGACCAACGTGAACCCGATCAACATGGGAACGCTCTACGATGGCAACTGGTTCCTCGGCTCCACCTCGGGCGGGACCTATCAGGCGGCATTGACCGTCGGTGCGGACAGCACCTACCGGCTCGGCGGCGGTGGCAACACGCTGACACTAAGCACGACGCAAAACATCCTGACCGGCGCAACCAAGGCGCTCTTCGGCAAGCCCAACGCGCTCGCGGGCAACGGCACGGTGGTCATCAACATCAGCAACAACTACACGGGCGGCACGACGATCAGCCGCGTGCGCGATGTCGCGGGCAACTTCACCGTCTCGCAGGTGAACATCCAGCAGGGCTTCAACCTCGCGCCGTTGGGATCGGGAGCAGTGGATGTGTTCGGCAACTTCCAGATCGAGTCGGGCGCCGGCTCCGCGGTGAGCAACATCAGCGGCAACCGAAACGCGTTCACCTTTCACCCCGGCGCGCGCCTCATCATTTCTAACACGACCAACTATGGCGGCCTGAGCGGCACCGCCGGTCGCTGGGACGACGCAGCCGCGATCGCGCTGCGTTCTTCCGGCCTCGAGATGCTCGCGAGCACCTCGGGAGGCAATCAATACAACTCCGAAACCGTCGGCGCGGTCAGCTTCGCGGGCGGCAGCGAACTGCGCGCGGTGCGCGGCAGCACCACCTCGGATGTGCAACTCATCATCAACGGCACGCTGACCCGCGTCGGGACCGGCACGCTGACGGTCAACCACACCGCGGGCGCGCTGGGGATCAACTCCTTCGCCAGCGGCGTCGGCGCGGAGGGCATCAACGTGAACAACACCACCGGCTTGATCGACGCCAACGGCATGGTGAAGCCGTTCATCGTCAGCCGGGCGGACAGCCAGTTCCTCAAATACGATCCGAGCCTCGGGCTTCAAACCGTCACGCAGACAACACCGCTCGCCGATTACATCGGCACGACGACCACGACCCTCGATGCCGGCATCAGCACCAAGCTCACGAACGGCACCGCGATCCTCAGCTACGACAGCACGACGGCGGCGACGCTCGGCGCGAACCTCGACCTGTGGGCGCTGCGCACGCAGGGCGACATCAACCCGAGCGCGAACAATCAATTCAACCAGATCACCATCCGCAGCGGCGGCCTCACGAACTACACGGGCACGGCGCGCACGATCAACGTGAACCTGATCTTCGGCACCGCCGCGACACCCGCGGAGGCGCTCATCCATGCCAGTGCGTCGAATCTCACGATCAACTCGCTGATCACCGCGTCGAACATCACGGTCTTCGGGACGAACGGCGTGACGATCAATCAGGATCAAACCAACTTCACCGGCACGTGGAATGTGAACCAGGGCCAGCTCATCGTGCAGACGCCCGGCGCGCTCAATGGCCGCCCGGTGAACCTCAACGGCTGGACCGGCAACACCGGCCAGACACAGACCGAGCTGCGCTTCAACCACAACGCCGGCACGCCGGACGAGCTGACCTTTACCACCGGCAAGATCACCGCGACCGACCTGAACATCATCCGCGCGCAGACCGCGTCCGACCGCACGATGCGCATCGGCGCGATCGACCTGCGGACGACCAACGCCGTCCCCGGAACCGGCGTGCCCGGCGTGATCCGCTTCCAGGTGGACGCGAGCCGCTCGCTGCTGCGAACCGGCACGATCACGACGTTCGACGACTACGTGATGCACGTCGATGCGACCAGCTTCGGCCCCGGCAGCACCAGCGGCGTGCAGCCCGACGCGATCAACAACCAGGGCAGCTTCAACCTCACCAAGCTCGGCGACGGCGTGCTGATCCTCGGCAACAACTCGACGACCTTCACCGGTAGCAAAACTTTCACGGTCAATGAAGGTGCGGTGAAAGTGCTCACCAACGGCAGCCTCGGCGCGGCGACCACGACGGCGATCATCGACAACGGCGGCGCGCTCGAGATCGCGACGCCCGGCTTCACGCCCACGGGCACGCTCATCCAGCGCAGCGGCTCGATCGAGCGCTGGTCCGTCCCCGGCGCGCGAAGTGGCAACGTGACCCTGCCCGCGGGCGCGCACCTGCAGATCGCAGCGAACCAGACCGCCACGCAAACCATCAATCTCAACGGCGGCTCTATCATGGGCTACGTGCCGCTCGACGTGGATGAAAACGCGATCTTCTACACGCTCGGCGGCAACGTGTCGGTGAACGTCGTCTCCGACTCGATGCTCGGGCAGCCGTATCCCTCCGGCACGAACCTCACGAACAACGGCGTGAACCACGTTTACTACGACATGGGCAAACAGAATCAGCCCAACAACCCGACCAACCCGCAGATCTTCGGCGCCGTGCTCGACATCCGCGGCACGATCTCCGGCGCGACCGGCAGCGAGACGCTGACCAAGGTCGGGCTCGATCTGATCCAGCTCAGCGGCAACAACAACGTCAACAACGGCTTCAACACCAACGTGCGCGAGGGCACGCTCGTGCTCGGCTCCGCGAATGCGCTGCCCGCGACCAAGGCGCTGACCGTCTCCGGCAGCGGCACGCTCGACCTCAACGGCTTCAACGCCACCACCGCCTCGCTCGCCGGCAGCTCGCCCTTCAGCCTCATCGCGAACAGCGCGGTAACCACCAACACGCTCACCGTCGCCGGAGGAACCAGCTACGCGGGCGGCCTCTCGGGCAATCTCGAATTCCGAAAGACCGGCGCCGCCGACTTCACGCTCAGCGGTCCGCTCTCGCACTCCGGCCCGACGACGGCGATGACCGGAAAACTCATCCTCACCGCGAACGCGACCGGAACGACGACCTACCGCGCCAACGGCGGCGCGACGCTCGATGTCGCTGGCGTCAGCGGCGGATTGCAATTGCAGCCCGGTCAAAAACTCGCCGGCGGCTCCGGCGCGACGGCGGGGCTCGTGCAGGGTGCGGTCACCGCGCTGACCGGATCGAGCATCGCGCCGGGCATGGACCCTGGCCAGTTCGGCATCCTCTCGCTCGACAGCGGACTCGCCTTCCAGGCCGGCTCGCACCTCCAGCTCGAGCTCACGCCGAACAACACTCCCGGCATCGGCTTCGACCAGGTGCTCATCACCGGCGGCAACATCACGCTCGGCGGCGCGGACTTCGGCGGCTCGACGGTGAGCGGGGGGCCGTTCACGGAGAACGCCGCGTATTACATCGTGCTCAATACCGGCGCCGGCACCACGACGGGCACCTTCGCAGGCGTGCCGCAAATGGCGTGGTTCGACATCGCCGGGCAGACCTTCCAGGTCAACTACACCGCGGACTTCGGCGGTCCCGGCGGCGCGACGAGCATGACGGGAAATGACGTGGCACTGATCGCCGTGCCCGAGCCCGGCTCTCTGGTCGCGCTGTGCGCCGGCCTCGGCACTTTGCTCGGACTCGGTCGCTTCCGCCGCCGCGCTTAAACACACGCTTCCCCCTTGCCGCACCGCGCGCCTTGCAGTCTTCTCGCGCGCTCGTGTCCCGAATTTTCGCCTCCGCCAAAGCTCTCCTGCGCAACGCGCGCCTCCGCGAGTTGCTGCGCTGGTGCCTGCCCGCGCTCATCCTCGCGCTCGTGCTGCGCGTGGTGCTCTCGGTGCATATGCCGTTCGCGTATTTTCACGACGACGCGCCCGACTTCCTCACGACGCCCGACCGGCTGATCCACGAGCACAAGTTCGAGCTGCACGAGAAGAAGACCTTCCTCGTGCCCGTGCTCTTCACGCTGCCCTTCGCGCTGCCGATGCCCGCGATGGTCACCATCCCGCTCGCGCAACACGCACTCGGGCTCGGCCTCATCGTGCTCATCGGCGCGCTGTGCCGGCTGTGGTTCGCATCGTGGAAGGTGTTCATCCTCCCGCTGACGATCCTCGCGGCGATCAATCCGTTCTTCATCTGGTATGAGCACACGCTCATGGCAGAGACGATCTTCGTCGTCTGCACCGCGCTGGTGGCGCTGGCGGGGACGCTCTATGCGAGGGAGCAGACGCTCGAGCGCTTCGTGGCGCTCTGCGTCGCGCTCGTGCTCGAAGCCGGCGCGCGCCCCGAGGGCAAGCTGCTCTTTGGGTTCGGCCTGCTCCTCGTCGTGCTGCTGCACGCGCGCGAACTCCGAGCCGCGTGGCGGCGTCCGGCGATCGTCATCGTCGTCGCGCTGCTCTCGCACCTCGCCACGAAGACCTCGCAAGCGGGCCTGCTGCTCTACACCTCGGTCGCGCGCCTCACGCCCGCAGCGTTGTCGTGCGCACCCGGCTTCGATCCCTACATCGCGCCGATCCGCGCGAATCTCCAGACTCGCTGGGACGCGCGCCCGCAGTTCCCGCGCGTGCGCGACCGCAAGGCGATCGCCGAAGCCGTGGAGCGCTACCTCAAGGACGACGCGAGCCGCGGACAGGCGAAGCGCCAGTCGGACGTGAACAAGTTCTG
The DNA here is from genome assembly GCA_040081625.1 of Chthoniobacteraceae bacterium. Lineage (GTDB taxonomy): Bacteria > Verrucomicrobiota > Verrucomicrobiia > Chthoniobacterales > Chthoniobacteraceae > VFJQ01. Next base: position 4,414 of record JBEBGD010000087.1, on the reverse strand, counting down.
CCTCAAGCTCGCGCGGGAAACCTGCCTCCGAAATCTCGCCGCGCTCCCAGGGCTGGCGTGGACGAAATTCCGGCTCGTCGCCACCGAATCGCCCGCCGCGCAGGCGTCATCCGACGGCACGCGATCGCGCGCGACCGGCTTCGACAACGCCCTCCTCTTCGACAAGCAGCGCGAGGCGCTCACCGACAGCCTCGATCGCACGCTACGACTCTCGCACGGCCTCTTCGGCACGGAGATGAAGACGGAGCCGGAGTTGCAGCGGTGGATCGACACGCACTATGGCGAGGTGCCGTGGTTCAATCGCCTGAGCGACGGCTGGCTCGCGACCGTGAACGCCTGGCGACTCGCGGACGCGCGATATTCGAACCCCGATTTCCCGACCGCGCCGGTCACCTACTACGGCGTGCCGTTCTATTTCCTGCTCGCCGCGGCGGGCGTGCTGGTGGCGATGTTGCGACTCGATTTGCGCGTCTTTCATGTGACATGGGGTCTGACCTTGATCGGCTTTCTCTTCACCATCATGCTCACCGCGAATGTCCGCCCACGATTCCGATTCGTGTTCGAGCCGTTCTGGTTCCTTTACGCCGCGCTGCTCGCGGAGTCGCTGTGGCTCGGCGCGCGGAGGCTGATCCGCCGATGAAAGTTCGCACGCATCTGCTCCTCGTCGCGCTGATGGCCGTGGCGGTCGGCCTCGCGTTCCTGCAAGAGCCGGGCTTCGGCGACGACCTCACGTATTGGACGCAAGCTCTCGAGGTCCACGAGCGCGGCCCGCGCGCATGGGAACGCGCCAGCTTTCACGACCTGCGCTGGCCCGTGTGGGGGGTGTGCTGGGCGATTCAGCGAGCTCTCGGTTTCGGTGTCTCGTCCTACTACGGCGAGCCGCTGCTCTATCTCATCGCCGGCGCGCTGCTCGCCTTCGCACTCGGGAGGAAGCTGCTCGATTCCACCGCCGCGGGCTGGGCCGCCGCGATCGCGTTCGTGTTTCATCCGCTGCTCGACTCGATCTGCTTCCGGCCGATGCCCGATCTCTCCGAGGGCGTGCTCGGCGCCGCGGTGATCGCCGCGTGGTGGGCGATGATGAACTCCACGCGTCGCAGGGCGGCGTGGATGCTCGCGACCGGCGTGCTCGTCTTCGTCGCGGAATCGAATCGGGTCACGGGCGCGTTCATCGTGCCCGTGTTGATCATCTGCACGCTCGCGTATTTTCGGCGTCAGTTCGGCTGGCTGGTCGGTGCGGGCGCGATCGCGGCGGCGTGCTACGTGGGCGAAGCGGCGTTTTACTACAGTCTCTTCGGCGACTGGATGCACAACATCCACGCGAACATGAACAACGCGGGCAACAAGGGCACCGAGCCGATCCCGCTGTGGTATCTGCCGTTCCGTTTCCTCAGCTCGCTGTGGAAAGGCAATCCGCTCGCGCCCGTTTACAGCGTGCTCGCGATCGTCGGCATCGGGCAGGCGTGGCGGCGCCTCGGCACGTTTGGGCGCGTGATCGTGCTCTGGTTCGTCGTGCTCTATCTCGAATACTCCTGCACGCCGCAGCCGGTCTGGCCGATCCGTCCGCTCATCCGCGACGCCGATCGTTTCCTCGCCGGGCTCGCAGTGCCGATCTCACTTCTATCCGTGTGCGGACTGTGGTGGCTGTGGGAAAAGCTCAACGCGTGGCGCCCTGTCCGCGCGCCCGCTGCGGCGCTCGTCGGCGTCGCTTTCGTCGCGATGTGGGCGGTGACGACGCGCAACCGCTTCGACCTTGGCTTCGTGCCGGAATTCCGCGCCCACCTTCACGCGCTGCCCACGGGCACGAAGATCTTCACTCACGAGTCGATGCGGGCGATCGCGAAGCTGTGCTCCGACGACGATGTCCGCCGGCTGAACATCGACGCCCCAAACCGGATCCTCCAGCACACGCCCGAGCTAGAGACGCTCGCGGCGGGAGCGGATGAGTTCTGGTATGCGCGCAAGCTCGTGTGGCTGAGCACACGCAAGGCGATCGAGCGCGGCACACTTCCCAAGCAAGCAACGCTCGGGAGCTATTTCGACACGCCCGAGCGCGAGTGGACACTCGTGCGCCTGCTCGCCAAGGGCGACACTCCCGACCTCATCTTCTACCGCCGCCGCACGCCGCTGACACCTCCGGCAGAGATCCTCCGGCCGGACGCGCCGGAGATTCACGCGCTGGCGCCCACCTTCCCAATCGAGTGGCAACGCGATACCGGGCCGATGCAGATTAGCAAAAAGTGGGACGTGCCCGTGAGCATTCGCGGCAAATATGTGCGCCTCGAAGGCGTGGCCGCGTCATCGACGCCGGAGGCGTTCACGCTGCGCTTGAAGTTCAAGCACGCTGCCGAGACGCCCGCCGAGTATCTGCTCAAGCCGTATCTCCATCGCGACGGCGGAAAGGAATTCTTCGTCTTCACCGTTCCCGCAAATGCCGACCGCTGCGAGGTGACGCTGAAGTTCAGTCCGAAGACGGAGGCTGTGCGCTTCCAGAATTTCCGCATCGTGTGCGAAAAGCCGCTGTAGCCAAAACCACAGGCTAGCCCGCGGCGAGATCGCTCTTCTTCATCGCTTTCGCCGCAGCGAGATACCGGCCTGCGAACGGCAGCCCGCCGAGCGCAGGCAGGATGTAGCGCGCGGTGCAGAGCAGCCCGAGCGCGAGCGCCGTCGGCGCCGCAAAATACGGTGCGTAGAGCGCGACGAGCGCGCCGTCGCGCGTGCCCGCGCCGCCGAACGTCGGCACCGGCAGCAGCCCCGCGAGGATCGCGAGTGGCGAAAGCGCGAGGTTCGCGAGGAACGGAACCGCCGCGCGCAGCGCGAGGATAAAGAGCCAGATCTGCAGCAGGTGCATGAACCAGATGAACACCGAGGTGAGCGTCACCTTCGCCAGCCGCGCCTTGCTCGACCAAAAGTAAGCGTGCATTTCCTCCCAAGACGCGCCGAACTTCGCGAACTTCGCCTTCATCTTCCCCGGCGCGAATCGCGCGCCGAGATCGAAGAAGAAATGCGCGAACTTCACCGAGCCAAGCAGCAGCACGCCGCCGAAAAGCATCGCGCCCACAGCGGCGGTCATCAGCCAGAACACCGCGTCCTTTTCCGGATAAAGAAACAGGCCGAACACGCACCAGAGCAACAGCGAGAGCATGTCGCAGGATTTCTCGAACACGACGAGCGAGAGAGCGAGCGAGCCGCTCAAGCCGCTGCGATCCTTCATGAAAAACGCCTTCGCGATGTCGCCGCCTTTCGAGGGCAGCACCATGTTCAGCACGCTCGCGACGAGGATGAGCCGGTTCGCTTCGCCGAAGCCAAGCTGCCCGCGCGCCGGCATGAGCTGCTGGAGCCGCCACGACGTGAAGAGCGTCAGCGGCACGACCATGCCGAGGCTCAGCGTCATCCATAGCGGATCGCACTCGCGAAAGATGCGCACGAGCTGCGCGCGGCTCTCCGGCCCGATCTTCCAATACAGGAAGGCGAGGATCGCGACGCTGATGAAAACGGAGAGGATGCGCTTCAAATCAGCCCGAGCTTCATCTTCCCCGCCTCGCTGATCATGTTCTGGTTCCACGGCGGGTCCCACACGAGATCGACGGTCGCATCCGCGACACCGGGCACGCTGACGATCTTCGCGCGCGCCTCGGCGGCGATCGTCGGACCCATGCCGCAACCGGGCGCAGTGAGGGTCATCTTCACCAGCACCGTCGCGGACGCACCCTCGGGCTGCTCGATCGCGCAGTCATACACGAGGCCGAGATCGACGATGTTCACCGGGATCTCCGGGTCGTAGCACGTGCGCAACTGATCCCACACGGCCTTGTCCTCGACCTTCGGCGCCGGGCCGCCCGCGTCGCCTTCGTCCTGCTTGATCGTCACCTCGAGCCCGAGCGCGTCGGCGTTCTCGTCGGCGATTCGCGCGAGACCCTCGGGTGTCCAAATCGTGTAGCTGCCGCCGAGCGCTTGCGTGATCACGATGGTGCCGCCTTTCGGCAGCGTGACTTTCTCGCCGCTCGGGATGCGGACGACTTCGACGTCGCGGGTGAGGGTAACCTCGGTGTTCTCGTGCATTTAGTTCGCGGGTTTCTTGAAGACGACGTTCACCTTTTTCCCCGGCGCGGCGAAGCTCTCGATGAGCGTGGGCGCGACCGCGGCAGTCTGCGCGGGCGTGGAGTCGGGCGCGAGCGCCTGCCGCAGCGCACCCTCGACGAGTTGCGCGCAGTGGATCTTCATCGGCGGCAACGCGCCGAGCGGGGCGCTCAATTCCGCGCCGCTCATGTTCAGCGCTTCGTCCACGGTCTTGCCGGCGATCAATTCGGTCGCGACGCTCGCGACGGCGAGCGCGGTCTCGCAGCCGAAGGTCTGGAAGGTCGCGCGGTCGATGATCTTGCGGCCTTTGTCGTCGGTCGTGAACTTCACCCACATC
>JBEBGD010000013.1:0-84389 GCA_040081625.1 Chthoniobacteraceae bacterium | reverse complement strand
GGGATCGGGTCGGCGCCTTCACCGTCCTCGAACATGCCGTTGCGGATGGCGGTGAGGCTTTTGCAATGGTCGGCGTAGATGCTGGAGAGCTCGAGCAGGTAGTCGAAGACGAGGTGGCCGCGGTGGAGCCGCCAGCGTTGCTCGGGGGTCACGTTGTATTTGGTGGCCATGGGGTCGGTCAGGCCCATGTGGAAGGTCATCAGCAGGGTGCTGATGCCGGCGTCGTCGTCAGGGAGGTAGGGTTGGTGTTTCATTTTCTTGGGTTTACTGTGGGTTGCGTGTGGAGGCGTCCACGGCACGTAGCCGGGGTCGCCGGGTTCGAGTTGGTAGGCAGGATTCCCCCAGTGGATGTTTGGGTCGTCCCAGTAGAAGCCGCCGTCCCAGGTTACGGTTCTCATGTGTTTCGGGGTTAAAATGGGCAAAAAACGCCAAAAACGGGCGCTGGTCGGGAGTCGCCCCGCGCTGGGCGACCGTCGCCCTGCGTTTGTCGGAAGCCGCCCCGTGCGGGGCGGCTCCCGCCCCACGCTGGTCGAGGGCTGCCCCGCGCGGGGCGAACGCCGCCCCGCGCTGGTCGGAAGCAGCCCCGCGCTGGGCGGACGCCGCCGAATGGTGGGCGAGACTCGCCCCGCGCCCGGCGAGGGCTGGCACGGTGGCGGAAATCGGCGGGCGGTTCGGTTTCATCGACGGCGCGCAGTCTGCCGGAGTCGGTCGCGGAGCGGTATCGGGAGAGGGGCCTGATCTTCGGCTCGGGAAATGCCGGAGCGGTCCCGATCCGCGCGGCATGGGGATTTTCCCGATGCGAGAATCAGGATGGGTTTGGAATTGCGTGCGGAGAGCGCGGCGGGCTACAACCCGCGGCGCAATCACTTCGGAATATGGTCACTGCGCGGCTCAAAGTATTGATCGCTGACAACGACACGCTGGCTCGATGCGGCGTCGCGAGGCTGCTGCGCGCCAGCCGGCGGTGGGAGATCTGCGGGGAGACGGGCGTGGCGGGCGAAGCGATCGAGCTGGCGCGGCGGCTGCGGCCGGCGCTGGCGATCGTCGATCCCGCGCACCTCGAGGGCGATGGGCTGGCGCTGTTGCGCGATCTACCGCGGCACGCGCCGAAGGTGCGCATGGTCGTGTTCACCACGTCGCGGGATCGGGAGACGATGCGGCGGGCCTTTGCGAATGCGGTGCTCGGCTATGCGCTCAAGAGCGAGCCGGAGGAGGAGCTTCGCGAGACGATCGAGGCGGCTGCGGCGGGCCGGCGGCATACGAGCCGGGGTCTGCGGGAACTCGCGCTCGATCTGCTCGCGCTCGGGCCGGCGCCGGCGGGCGCTCCGTCGAGCCATCCGAGCGGTCTCTCGGACCGGGAGCATGCGGTGTGGCTGCGGCTCGGGCGCGGCGAGGCCAACCGCGTGATCGCCACCGGGCTGGGCATGTCGGTGAAGACGGTCGAGGCCCACGTCGCGCATATGCGCCGGAAGCTCTGCCTGCCGGGGATCGTGGAGCTGCGCCGGCACGCGACGCTGGCGGCGGTGGGGGGTTGAGCTTTTCCGCGCCGGAGCGCGGGAGGATTTTACTTCAGCCCGGTCGCTTCGCGCACGCGCTTCATCGTCTTCTGCGCGACGGCGCGCGCCTTGGCGGCGCCTTCGGCGAGGATGCGGTCGATGGTGGCGTCGTCGAGCGCGGCGCGGCGGGCGCGCATGGGGGCGAAGTAGTCCCAGAGCGCGGTGAAGAGGCGTTTCTTGAATTCGCCGTAGCCGATGCCGCCGATGCGGAATTCTTCCTCCATCTGCCGGACGGCGCTCTCTTCGGCGACTAGCCGGTAGAGGCCGAGGATGCTGGAGCCTTCGGGGTTCTTCGGGGCTTCGACGGGGGTGGAGTCGGTGGTGATAGCCATGACTTTTTTGCGCAGCGGCTTCTCTTCCTCGAAGAGGGCGATCGTGTTGTCGTAGCTCTTGCTCATCTTGCGGCCGTCGAGGCCGGGGATGGTGGCGACGCCGGGCAGGATGCTCGCTTCGGGGATGGTGAAGACGGGGCCGAAGATGCGGTTGAAGGCGCTGGCGATGTCGCGGGTGACTTCGACGTGTTGCTTCTGGTCGCGGCCGACGGGGACGATGTTCGAGTCGAACATGAGGATGTCCGCGGCCATGAGGACGGGGTAGGCGAAGAGCGCGTGCGAGGGGGTCTTTTCGCGGGCGACGTGATCTTTATATGCATGGCAGTTTTCCAGCATCGGCATGGGGGTGACGCAGGAGAGCAGCCAGGTGAGTTCGGTGACTTCGGGCACGTCGCTCTGGCGCCAGAGCACGGCGCGGGCGGGGTCGAGGCCGCAGGCGAGGAAGTCGCGGGCGACGCCGCGGGAGTAGTCGCGGAGCGCGCGCGGGTCGTGGACGGTGGTGAGCGCGTGGTAGTCGGCGATGAAGTAGAAGGCTTCGCCGCGTTCCTGCCAGGCGATGGCGGGCTGCATCATGCCGAAGAAGTTGCCGAGGTGCAGGTGGCCGGTGGGCTTGATGCCGGAGAGGATGCGCGGTGTGGGCATGTGATTAGTGATCAGTAATCAGTGATCGGTGATCGGTGGCAAGTATCGCGCGTGGAGAAACTGATCACCGATCACTGTTCACCGATCACTGATCACTAATCACCGCCGCGAGCGCATCGGCCAGCGCGCGCTGGAGGTCGGGGAGGCGGTGCGCGAAGGAGATGAGCGGGGTGACGGCTACGGGTTCGGTGAGCAGGTGATTGAGAATGGCGAGCGGGCGGATGCGCTGGTGCTCGATGTCGTAGGCGACGCCGGACGGGAGCGGGAGCGATTCGCCGGCGGCGTCGCTGATGATCCGAAGCACGAGCAGCGGGATCGCGGCTGTGGCGCACACTTCCGCGATGGCGGCGGACTCGAGATCGACGGCATCGGCGCCGGTGGCGGCGCGGATGCGGGACTTGTCGGCGGGCGTGTCGAGCGGGGACTCGACGGACGCGAGGCGGACGCGGCGCGCGCCCGCCGGCTCGCGTGCGAGCAGCGCGGGAGTAGAGAGATTCTCCGCGACGATGAGCTGGCCGAACTCGAGCGCGGGATCGAGCCCGCCTGCGAAGCCCGAGGCGATGACGCGGTCGGGCCGCAGCTCGGCGAGTGTGCGCCGCGTGGCGTCGCGCGCGGCATCGGCGCCCATGCCGGTATGGAGCACGGCGATTTCCTCGCAGCCGAGATTTCCCACGAGCACATGGCCGAGCGGGCCGGTGTGCCGCAGGCGGCTGACAAACTCGCGGCTCTCCTGGGGCACGGCGAAGGTGACGAGGATCATTGCGCGCCGAGGATGGCGGATGAAGCGCGAAGGATGAAGCGTCATCCGCGGAAAAGTGAGTCGCGCTTCAAAATCGAAGTTGGCTTGCGCGATGGCGCACCTTTATGGTCCATCAACCTTTCGCCTCCCATGATCGCCGCACGCTCCCCACTCGCGTTTTCCGTCGTCGTCGCCCTCGGGCTCGGATTCGTCGCCCGCGCGCAGCAGCAGGAGACGCTCGACCAGCGCGACATGCGGCAGGCCGAGGCGCTGTCGGGCGAGTCGAAATACGCGGAGGCCGTCGCGCTGTATCAGGGCATCTCGCAGAAGTATCCGACCTCGCCTTACATCCCCGGCGCGAATCTCGGCGCGGCGGTGAGCCTCTTCTTTTTGAAGGACTACGACAAGGCGGCGGAGGCCGCGCGGAAGAATTTCACGGCGAAGAATGTGCCGCCGGAAATCCTCGAGCGCAGCTACGTGCTGGTGCCGCAGATCCTCTCGACGAAGGCGGCCGAACTGCCGGCGACGCAGGTCGAGCAGCGCAAGCGGGCATTCCTCGAGGCGGTGAAGGGCTTCGACGATTTCGCGGTGAAATTTCCGAAGAGCCCGGAGGTGGAGACGGCGCTCTATGGCAAGGGTCGCGCGCTCGCGCAGATCGAGGATTTCGAAGGCGCAGCCGCGGCGCTCAAGCAGGGGATGGATCAGTTTCCGACGAGCCCGACGATCCTGGACACGAAATTCCTGCGCGGGCTCGTGCTCGCGCAGCAGGGGATCAAGGCCGCGGAAAATGCGGGACCGAATCCGGCCTCGACCGCGGCGCTCGACGAGGCGGAGAAGGCGTTCCGCGAGGTGATCGCCGCGCGCAGCGACCTCGTGCTGATCAATAGTTCGTTCATGCAGCTCGGCGATGTGTTCGCGCTCAAGGCCTCATTTGCCGAGCGCGAGTCCGACTCGCAAAAGAAGCTCAACGAGCAGGCGCTCGAGCAATTCCGCGAGGTCCGCGCGAAGGACGAAGTGCTCAACGTGCAGGACCGGCGCATCAAATACTACCTGCAGTTGGCCGAGACAGCGCGGCTCGGGAAGAAGATCGATGAGTGGCGGCTTTACAACCGCGTCGCGGAAAAGGAGCGCGAGAAGCTCAACACGATCAAGGACCAGCCCGACCCGTCGCTCGATGCCAAGCTAAAGGCCGGGCAGATTTTTCTCGCGATGGGCAAGTATGACGAAGCGCGCGTGCTGCTGAATTTCGCGCAGGGCTTCCTCGCCGAGGAGGACAAGGACCAGAAAAAGCGCGTCGCGTATTTCCAATGCGTGACCTACGCGGCGCAGCACATCGCGGACAAGGCGGTCGCGGCTTACGGGAAGTTCAAGACGGACTTCGGCAAGGCCGACCCGATCGCGGAGAATCTCGCGCTGCTCATCGGCGCGATCTACCTCGACCCGGACCCGAAGCTCAACAACCCGGACGAGGCGATCAAGTATCTCGACGAGCAGGTCGCGAATTTTCCGAAGAGCAAATACTCGGCGAACGCGATCATGCAGAAGGCGACGGCGTTGATCGCGCTGAAGCGATACGACGACGCGCTCAAGGCGCTCGACCAGACGCTCAAGACGCAGACCGACAAGGAACTGCTCAGCCAGGCGGAGTTCGCGCTCGCGACCGTGCAGCGCGAGATGGGCAAGAACGAGGAGGCGGTCGCCAGCTTCAAGACGGTGCGGGACAAATATCCAGGCACCGAGCAGGCGGAGCAGGCGGCGTTTTGGGTGGGGCAGATCGCGGGCGTGGCGGGCGACACGGCCACGGCGCTCACGGAGCTGACGGCCTTCATCGAGAAGAATCCCGAGAGCTCGCTGATGGCGAGCGCGCTGTATTTCAAGGCGCGCGCGCAGGCGCAGACCGACGACGCCTCCGGCGCGCTCGTGACCTACGGCGAAATCGTGCAGCGCTTCCCGCAGAGCGAGCCCGCGCAGCCGGCGATGTTCGAGATGGCCGCGATGCTCCAGCGCGCCGCGGATTCCGCGATCGTGGGCAAGCCGGACGAGAAGCCCGATTACAGCAAGGTCCACGCGATCATCGACGAGTTCGTGCAGAAGTATCCCGACAGCGATCGCATCTACGCTGCATACGATTTCAACGCGCAACTCGCGATCAAGGAGGACAAGCAGGATGCCGCGATCAAGGCCTACGAGGACTTCATCGCCCAGCACGGCGCGAAGCCGGATGTCTCCCGCGCGCACCTTTCGCTGGCGACGATCTGGAAGGCGGGCGCGGAAAAGCTAGGGCCCTTCCTCGTGCTCGGCAAAGACGACCAGGCGAAGTGGAAGGAGTCGATGGAGACAGCGATCAAGCACGCCGAGCAGGGCATCGAGAAGGCGCCCGAGAGTGATGCGGTCTCGCAGCTCCTCGATGTGCTGCTGAAGATCGACACGCTGCGGATGCAGGTGAGCTTGAAGAAGGCCGATGAAATCAAAGGCTACTTCGAGTCGCTCGCCGGGAAGTTCGAGGGCAAGACGACCAAGCCGAAGATTCTTTTCGCGCTCGCGAATTTCCTCGCCGACAACGACCGCGAGAAGAAGGCGGAGTGGTTCGACATCATGGACAAGGCGTATGATCCGAAGCTGATCTTCTCGCCGGCCGACCTCGATCGCTTCGGCAACGCGCTCGTCGATCGCAAGCAGAACGACAAGGCGAAGACCGTCTTCGACAAGCTCGCCAAGGACTACCCCGTGCCGCCGAATCTCGCTGATCCGTCGAAGGTCACGCGCACCGTCGGCGACGCGCAGTCGGTGGCGATGGCTGGGCGGGCGCGCATCCTCCAGGCCGACGGCAAGGCCGCCGAGGCGGCGACGATCCTCGAGGAACTCAAGAAGATCTACCCGTGGAGCGCGAAGGTGATGGAGGCGAACTTCGGCATCGGCGCGGGCCTTTTCGAGCAGAAGAAATACGACGAGGCGCTCGAGATTCTCGCCAACGTCGCCAAGTCGAACACCGGCTCGGTGAAGATCCGCGCGCAGGCGATGATGATCATGGCCAAGGCGCTCGAGCAGCAGGCGAAATACGACGAGGCGATCAACAACTACATCAAGATCGCGAGCTTCTTCGAGAGCGAGCGCGACATCGCCGCCGAGGGTTTGTGGCGCGGCGGGCAGCTCCTCGAAGACCAGGCCACCGGCAAGATCGTGCCACCGAAGCCCACGCCCAAGCCCGCTGCCACGCCGAAGGCTGCGGCAAAACCGTCGCCCAAGCCCGGCGCCGCGCCGAAGGCTGCCGAGAAGGCTGAACCGAAGGCGGCGGGGAAGCCCGCGCCGAAGGCGGGCGCCAAACCCGCAGCGAGCCCCGCGAAAAAGTGATCCCTCCAGCCACCCTACGATTCATGGTCCAACGTCTAGCCTTGCTTCTCGCCGCCGGTTTCATCGCGCTCGGCGCCGTGTCGTGCAAAAAGTCGCCGAAGGATGCCATCGCGGAAAAACAGGCGAAGTTCCGGGCCGACCAAAAGGCGCGGGCGCTCAAGCAGTATCAGGACTTGGTGAAGAAATATCCCGAGAGCGAGTTCGCGGAGAAGGCCAAGGAGCGAATCCGCGCGCTCGCGACTCCCGCGCCCGCGAAGAAGTGAGCGGACGCGAGTCGGCGGCGGCGCGTGCCGTGCGGGCGCGCGAGGTCTGGGCGGCGCTCGCGCGCACGTATCCCGACGCGCATTGCGAACTCGACTACTCGAACCCGCTCGAACTTCTCATCGCCACGATCCTCAGCGCTCAATGCACCGACGTGCGCGTGAACATCGTGACCAGGGCGCTCTTCCGCCGGTGCAGGACCGCGCGCGACTTCGCGGAGATCACGCAGGAGGAACTCGAGCGGCTGGTGCAATCGACCGGCTTCTTCCGCAACAAGGCGAAGAACATCCGCGCGTGCTGCGCCGATCTCGTGGCGAAGCACGGCGGCGAAGTCCCGCGCGACCTCGACGCGCTCATCGCGCTCGCGGGCGTGGGCCGCAAGACCGCGAACGTGGTGCTCGGGAATGCATTCGGGATGAATGAAGGCGTGGTCGTCGATACGCACGTGCAGCGGCTCAGCGGGCGGCTCGGCTTCACGCGCGAGAAGACGCCGGAGAAGATCGAGCAGGACCTCATGAAGCTCGTGCCGCGCGAAGATTGGGCGCTGCTGAGCCACTGGCTGATCTGGCACGGCCGCCGCCGCTGCATGGCGCGCAAGCCGGATTGCGCGAGGTGCGAAGTCGCCGCGCTTTGCCCGAAGTTCGGCGTCTGAGCCTACGCGCGTCCGAGATACTCGCCCGTCGTCGTGTTGATCTTCACCTTCTCGCCTTCCTTGATGAAGAGCGGCACGGTGACGATCTTGCCCGTCTCGAGCGTCGCGGGTTTCTGCACGTTGTTCGCGCTGTCGCCGCGCACGCCATCGGCGCTCTCGGTGACGGTGAGCGTCACTTGCGACGGCAACTCGACGGTCGCGGCCTTGCCTTCGACGTAGAGCACTTCGACGACTTGATTCTCGGTCAGGTAATCCTTCGCGTCGCCGATCAAAGCCGCGTCGAACGAGATCGACTCGAAGGTCTCCGGATCCATGAAGTGGAAGCCCTGCGGATCCTTGTAGCTGAACTCGAGCTTCGTGCGCTGCACGTCCACGCTATCGACCTTGTCCGTCGAGCCGAAGCGCACGTCGGCGCTCTTGCCGGTGCCGATGTAGCGGATGATGGCCTGCACAAACGCACGCAGATTCCCCGGCGTGCGATGTTGCACTTCCAGCACGATCGCCGGGTTGCCGTTGTAGCGGATGCACATGCCTTTGCGGAGATCGTTGGCGTTGGCCATGGTTCGGGAGTTGGTGGTCGGTGGCTTTGGAAAAGGGCGCGCACTATGCGGGCGCTCGCCGGAAGGCGCAACCGCGTGTTTGCGTCAGGGCCGCGCAGTGGTTAGCGGAAGAGATGAAGCAGCTTTCCGACGCACGTCTCTACGGCATCCTCGATCTCGGCTACGTCTCGCCGGCGGATGCCGCGCGCGTCGCGGAGCAATTGTGCGCGGGCGGCGTCGATGTGCTGCAACTGCGCGCGAAAGGGATGGATGAACTTGAGATCGAATCGATCGGCCAGCAGATCGAGCCGATCGTCCGTGCCGCCGGTGTGCCGCTGATCGTGAACGACTTTCCCGAGCTCGTCCCGAGCATCGGCGCGCACGGCGCGCACCTCGGCCAGGACGACGGTGCGATCGACGACGCCCGCTGGCGCGCCGGTCGCGCGCTGGCCGGCGAAGTGCCGCTGCCCTTGATCGGGCGGAGCACGCACAGCGTGGAGCAGGCGATCGCCGCGCAGGCCGAGGGCGCGGACTACATCGGCTTCGGCCCGCTTTTCGCCACGCCGACCAAGCCCGGCCGGACCGCGATCGGCCTCGCGGACATCCGGATGGTGCATGAGCGCGTGAGCATCCCGATCTTCTGCATCGGCGGCATCAAGCCGGAGAATCTCCAGGCCGTGCTCGACGCGGGCGCGCAACGAATCGTAATCGTCTCCGCACTTCTCCAAGCGCGTGACATCGCAGCCGCGTGCCGCGATGTGAAGGTCCAACTCGAAACCCGAAACCCGAAACCCCAAACCTAGACCCATGCCCGTCCTCGTCGTTGGCTCCATCGCGCTCGATACCGTCAAGACTCCGTTTGAAGAACACGCCGATCTGCTCGGCGGCTCCGCCAGCTACGCGGCACTCGGCGCGAGTTTCTTCTCGCCGGTGAACCTCGTCGGCGTCGTCGGCACCGACTTCCCCGCGCAGCACATCGAGTTCTTCCGCTCGCGCAGCATCGACCTCGCGGGCTTGCAGACGGCGGAGGGAAAAACCTTCCGCTGGTCGGGCGAATACATGCTCGACATGAACGTGCGCGAGACGCGCTCGGTGGAGCTGAACGTCTTCGAGCACTTCACGCCCGCGCTGCCGGCGAACTATCGCGACACGCCCTACCTGCTGCTCGCAAACATCGGCCCCAGCTTGCAAAACCATGTGCTCGACCAGATGACGCGGCCGCGCTTCGTCATCGCCGACACGATGGACCTGTGGATCAACATCGCGCGGCCCGACCTCATGCGACTGCTGCCGCGGCTCGACCTGCTCATCCTCAACGATTCCGAAGCGCGCCTGCTCACGCAGATGACGAGCCTCGTGCGGGCCGGCGCGGCGATCCGCGCGCTCGGGCCGAAATATGTGGTGATCAAAAAAGGCGAGCACGGCGCGCTGCTTTTCGGCGAAAACGAATTCTTCTCCTGCGGCGCGTATCCGCTCGAGGACATCCACGATCCCACCGGCGCGGGCGACACGTTTGCGGGCGGCCTCGCCGGCTGGCTCGCCGCGCAGGATCGCGAAGTCACCTTCGATCTACTGCGCCGTGCCGTGGTCTTCGGCAGCGTGCTCGCGAGCTACAACGTCGAAGCCTTCAGCCTCGAGCGAATGCGCACGCTCGCGATGGACGACGTGGACCAGCGCTACGAGGACTTCCGGCTCATGCAGCAGTTCGAGCTGATCGAGTAGCGTGCGCTACGGCTTCGCCTCGGGGTCGAGGGTCCAGCACACTTTGCCCTGACCACCCTGTTCCGAAAGCTGCGGATAGTAGGCGGTGGCGCCGCCGGTGATCACGTCCTTGGCCGGAAGGGACGCCGCGTGGCCGTCGGCAAAAAGCAGGTTGGTCAAGGATTCGCGCAGGGAATCCGGGTCGGTGGTCGATGGGCGCTTGTAGCGGGCGGCGAGGTTGCGCGGGTTGCCTGCGCTCGATCCCGTGTAGCCGCCCTGGCCGGGTAGCCGGTCTTCGCCGGGCACGCCAGTTTCCATGAAGATGATTGTCCGCGAGGCTGCGCCGAAATTCGGCAGCCGGACCGCGCTGTCTTCCAAAGTGCCGCCGTCCGCACTGACGCGCAGCCGATCGTTCATCGCGATCCCAAAGAGCGGAACGTTCGAGTTCGCCGGATACTTCGCGGCTGGCACGAAGAGGAGGTTTCCTTTTTTGAAAAACTCGGCGGCGTTGGTGAAATCCCGCAGCGCGCGTCCGCCGGCAAGCTCGGGCACCACATTATACCAAGCCTCGATTTCGGTGGGCGAGTTCGCGCTGCCGAAGGACGGCTGCGGATCGCCGGGGCCGGGGAGTTGGCCGTCGTGGGCGCCGGCATAATTCATAAAGCCGGAGCCGAGTTGCTTCATGTTACTCATGCCCTGGACCATCTGGGAATTGCGCTGGACGGGACCCGCGACCAAAGCCACGACGCTGGCGAGAATGGCGATGATCACGATGACCGTGAGCAGTTCGATGAGGGTGAAAGCGCGGATGGATTTCATGATTATTGAGGGGGGCGGCCGGATGGCTCGCGCGGCGCGAACATACCGGATGGAGTTGCGTTTGTGCAACCTCGCTTGCGCACGCCCGCGAGATGGGCAAGGGGCGCGAGCCGCATGTCCACTCTCCTCCGCGTCTTCGCCTATGTCCGACGTTACCCGTGGTATGCGCTCGGCACGATCGGCTTTGGGGCGCTGTCCACGCTGATGCTCGTCGTCTTTCCAAAAGTCACGCAGCTCGTGATCGACGAGGTGCGCGCCGGGCGCCGCGAGAATCTGCTCGCCTACTCGCTGATCGCGCTCGGTGCGTTTTTCCTCCGCGACCTCGGCAATGCCGTGCGCATCGTGCTGAACAACACCTTCGAGCAAAAGGTGATCTTCGACCTGCGCAGCGATCTCTACTCGCACATCCAGCAGCTTCCGCTGCGATGGTTCGACGAGCGCGCGACGGGCGATCTCATGACGCGATTGCTCGAGGACGTGACCGCGGTCGAGCGTGTGCTCATCGACGGAATCGAGCAGGGCACGATCGCAGTCCTGCAACTGCTCATCGTGGGCGGGCTGATGTTTGCGATGAATGCCGGGCTCGCGGGACTGGCGCTGGCGCCGATCCCGTTTCTCGTCGCGGGCGCGCTCGCCTACACGCTCACCGCGCACCGGCGCTACCGGCTTCAGCGCAAGGCGTCGTCGGCGATGAATGCGCTGCTGCACGACAACCTCGCGGGCATCCGGCAGATCAAGACCTACGTGCGCGAACGCGACGAGCACGCGCGCTTCAACGCGGTGTCGAATCAACTACGCGAGGCGACGCTCGTGGTCATGCGCGCGTGGGCGATCTACAATCCGGCGATGACTTTTTTCGCAGCAGTCGGGCTCGTGCTCGTCGTCGGATTCGGCGGGAGCGCGGTGCTCGACGGCGCGATGAGTGTCGGCGATCTCGTCGGGTTCCTGATGCTCGCTGGCTTCCTCTACGAGCCGATCAGCCGCCTGCATTCGCTCAATCAAATGATCCAGAGCGGACGCGCCGCGGGCGAGCGCGTGTTCGAGATTCTCGACGAACCGATCGAACCAGACGAGGCCGCGCGCGAGGAAGAGCCGGTCGAAGTGCAAGGGGACGTGCGGTTCATCGACGTGAGTTTCAGCTACGATGAAACGGTCCCCGTGCTGCACCATATTTCGCTGCACGCGAAGCCGGGCGAGACGGTGGCGCTCGTCGGCCATACCGGTGCGGGCAAGTCGTCACTCGTGCATCTGCTCACGCGCTTTTACGAATACGACACGGGCGAGATTCTCATCGATGGGCGAGCGATCCGCGACCTTCCGCGGGGCGCGCTGCGCAACGCGATCGGCATGGTCACGCAGGAAAGTTTTCTCTTCAACGGCACCGTGCGCGACAACCTGCGGCTCGGTAATCCGGACGCGACTGATGCGGAGCTGTGGTCCGCGCTCGAAGCGGCGAACGCGCGCGATTTCGTCGGGCGACTGCCTGCGCTGCTCGATGCTGTGGTGGGTGAACGCGGTGTGAAGCTGAGCGTCGGCGAGAAGCAGCGAATCTCGATCGCGCGTGCGCTGCTCAAGGATCCGCCGATCCTCGTCCTCGACGAGGCGACGGCGAGCGTGGACACGCAGACCGAACAGCTCATTCAAGGCGCGCTGGATCGGCTCATGTCGGCCCGCACGTGTTTCGTCATCGCGCACCGACTCTCGACTGTGAGGCACGCGGATCAAATCCTCGTGCTCGACCGCGGACGGATCGTCGAGCGCGGCCGGCACGAGGAGTTGCTCGCGATGGGCGGTCGATACGCGAAGCTCTGCGCGGGCAGTTTCCTGGATGTGGACGGTGGGTTGCCGGCGGGAGTGCGCGAGTAAGCGGGCAGGCGGTCGAATCGGGCCCTGAAAAATACACGAAGAATTAACGTCAAAAACATTGACCCGGGTGGGTGAAAATGTTTAAGCGGGGGGCGTCGTGGGGGAGCCGGGGAGTTTTTCCACGATCTCGCAATGCCCGAACCCAACACACAGCCCCCAATTTTCTCCGACAACTCGAGCACCACGCTCGATGACAAGCTGCGCGTCACCATCCCCGCGCGCTGGCGCCGCACCGCGGAGGGCGGCGAGGAATTTTTCCTCACGGTGGCTCGCTCAGGGTCGTTCATCCACGTGATGCCGCCGCCGGTTTTTGCATCGGTGTTCGAGAAGCTCGCCGACGAGCCAGGAGTCACGACCAAGGAAATTTCGAAGTTCGAGCGCATATTCTATTCGCGCTCCCGCCACGTCACGACGGACAAGGCGGGACGCATCGCGATCCCAGCAGACTACGCGAAGGCGGTGGGAATCAAGAAGGAAGTCGTGCTCGCGGGCAATCGCGTGAAATTTGAACTCTACAGCCCGGAAGCGTGGGAGCGGACGCAACTGGATGACACGCCGACCTTCGACCGTCTCGCGGATCGGCTCGACCTATGATCGTCCTCGCCCCGCCCATCCCACGCCACCGTGCTTATCAAACCGTGAAATCTCCGCGATCCAATTATCACGAGCCCGTGATGCTCGTGGAGGCGCTCCAACTTCTCGCACCGGCACCTGGCAGAGTGCTCGTCGATTGCACGCTCGGTGGGGGCGGACATTCGGCGGCCCTGCTGGGTGCAGGTGCGGATGTCATCGGCATCGACCAGGATCGCGACGCGATCGCGCACAATGAACGCAAGCTCGCCGACTGGGTCGGGCGATTCCGCGCCGTCCACGGAAACTTCGCCGACGCCGGTGAGCTGCTCGACTCGATCGGCGTGGAGCGCATCGACGGCGCGCTGCTCGACCTCGGCGTGTCTTCGCACCAGCTCGACACTCCGGAGCGCGGGTTCAGCTTCCAGGACGACGGCCCGCTCGACATGCGCATGGATACAGGCGGCTTGATTAGCGCCGCCGACCTCGTGAACTCGATGTCCCCGGAGCAACTCGAGCGAATTTTTCGCGACCTCGGCGAGGAGCCGAACGCGCGTCGCATCGCCTCTCGCATCGCGCGCGACAGGCTCATCCGCCCGTTCAAGACGACGCGCGAGCTCGCTGAGATGATCGAGGCCATCATCCCGCGGTATGGCCGCACGCACCCGGCCACCCGGGTATTCCAGGCGTTGAGGATCGCGGTCAACCGCGAACTCGAAGTGCTCACGCGCGGGCTCGAGCAGCTCAGCGCGTTGCTCGCGCCCGGTGGCGTGCTGGTCACGATCACCTTCCATTCGCTTGAGGACCGCATCGTCAAAAACTTCTTCAAGCATCGCTGCGCAGAATGGCTCGACCGCCCCGAGTGGCCCGAACCGCGGCGCAATCCCGATTTCATTTTTCATCCGCTCACGCGCAAGCCGCTCGTGGCCAGCGCCGACGAGCAACGCAAAAATCCGCGGTCGCGCAGCGCAAAAATGCGCGCCGTTCAACGCCACACCGAATAATCAAAATGTCCGAAAATCGCCGCCGCAATGCCAACATCGTCCCCGTCGCCTCGCTGTTCACGTCATTCGTGATCGGCGGCTTCATCCTCGCCGCTGGAATGGGATACGTTTCGTTGAAGAACCAGCTTCACCGTGGCGCTGACGAGATCAAGCACATCGAGCGGGAGCTCGATCTGATAGCGTTGAAAATCACCGTCGTGAAGAGCGAGACGCAGAAACTCACGTCGGTCGATGCGCTCAAGAAACGCTACGATGCCGACAAGACCCGCCTCGGCGGACTGATCGACATCGCGCCGGACCGCATCGTGTGGGTCGATCGACCGCGAAACGTGGCGACTCTCGACACGCCGGACGTGCAGCAAACCTCCAATCCGAAACGGTAATGGCCGGCCCGAAGATTCGTTCGCTCTGCGCCACCACGCTGCTTGCGGGGATCTTCACCACATTTTCGTGGCGCCTGATTCAGATCCAGGTCGCGGATCATGAGCACTACTCCGCGCTCGCGGCCCGCAAGAACGTCGAGCGGCAGCCGATCTACGCGAAGCGCGGCGTGATCCTCACCGCCGACGGCGAGCTGCTCGCGCAGAATGAGCCGGTCAAGTGCGTGCTCGCCGACGGCTTTCTGATCAGGGACCACGCTGCGGTCGCCGACATCGTCGCACCGCTGCTGGAGCTTCCCCGCAAGGAGATCCTCGAGAAACTCCAGCGCATGGTTCTCTCCGAGGCGCTCGGGCGCATGGTGCCATCCCGATACATCGTCTTGAAAAAGAATGTGGCCGAGGTGGACGCACGCCGCATCACCGAGGCCGTGTCTGCGGCGAAACAGCGAGGCATCTTTTTCGAGCAGGATTTCCGCCGCATCTATCCGAATGGCCGGATGCTCGGGCATGTCGTCGGTTACGTGAACAGCGAAAACGAGGGCGTCGGCGGCATCGAGCAATCGATGGAGCCGAGTCTGCACGGCCAGGATGGATTCCGCTATTTCGAGCACGACCGCACCGGCAAGGAGCTCGTGCTTTATCGCGGACAGGAACGTGCGCCGCGCCACGGCCAGAGCGTGCGGCTGACCGTCGATATCGGCCTTCAAAAAATCGTCGAGGCTGAGCTCGATGAGGCGATGAAGCAGTTTAAGCCAAAGTTCGCCGTCGCGCTTCTCCAGCGTCCCGAGACAGGCGAAGTGCTTGCGATGGCGAGCAGGCCGAATTTCAATCCGAACGACGTGCCGCAGAGCCCGGAGAAGCCGGCTTCCGACTACGTTGACCCGCTCGTCAACCGCGCCATCGCTGCGAGCTACGAACCCGGCTCGACCTTCAAGATCGTCGCGGTCGGCGCATCGCTGACTGAGCGGCTCACCGCCTCGGATACCATCATCCAGTGCGAGAACGGCTACTTCGCGCGCTACAAACTCAGGGACCATCATCCTTACGGTCCGCTCTCGGTGCACGACATCCTCGTCAAGTCGAGCAACGTCGGTGTGTGCAAGCTCGCCGTGCAACTCGGTGAACAGCGCTTCTACGAATACGTGCGCAAGTATGGCTTCGGGGAAAAGACCGGCATCGTCCTACCCGGCGAGGAAACCGGCTTGCTCGAGCCGCCGCACCGCTGGACGAAGATCTACTCGATCAGCCGCATCCCGATGGGTCAGGAACTCACCGTCACGCCGATCCAGAGCGCTACAGCGATGTCCGTCATCGCAAATGGAGGCCGGCTTATGATGCCGCAGATCGTCCGCGAAATCATCGATGACGAGGGACAGGTGGTCGAAACCGTCTCGCCGCAACTCGTGCGCAATGTCATCTCAAAGAAGTCTGCGGACGCAGTTCGCGCTGCGCTCACCGAGGTCGTCAGCCCGCGCGGCACCGCGCGGCTCGCCGCTGTGAGCGGCTTCAAAGTCGCCGGCAAGACCGGCACGGCTCAAGTTTACAACAAGGACGGGTCCGTCTCGCGCGACAGGCATCGCGTCGCCTTCGTGGGGTTCATGCCGGGCGACGCGCCGGCGTTCACGTGCCTCGTCATGCTCGAGCAACCAGTCACAGCGCCGGGCCAGGACATGGGCGGCCTCGTCGCCGCGCCGATTTTCTCGCGCATCGCCGAGCGCGCCGCGCGCTACCTTGGGCTCCAGCCCGATCCCCAGCCGCTCGACGGCGCCGTCACGCAGAGCGGCAAGAATCGCACCCGCTAACGATGCGACTCGAAGCCCTCCTGAAAGCCATTCAACCGTTGAAAGTGGACGGCCCACTCGACCGCCAGATCAGCGCGATCACTTACGACTCGCGGCGCATCGGGCCGGGCTCGCTGTTCGTCGCGCTCAAGGGTGAGAAGGCCGACGGCGCGGAGTTCATCCCTCGCGCTGTCGATGCCGGTGCGGAGGCGATCGTGAGCGAGGGCGACGCCATCTCCGGCCGCGCCACGGGTGTGTGGGTGAAGGACGCGCGCGAAGCGATGGCCGACCTCGCCGCCGAGTTCTTCGGCCACCCCGCGCGCGAGCTGAAAGTCGCGGGCGTCACCGGCACGAACGGCAAGACCACGACGACCTTCCTGCTCAAGCACATCTGCGAGCGATTCCTGTGGCGGTGCGGCTTGATCGGAACCGTCCAATACCAGATCGGCGATCGCGTCCTCCCCGCCTCGCGCACCACGCCAGAATCGCTCGATGTGCATGACCTGTTGCGGCAGATGATCGACGAGGGCTGCAAGGCCGCGAGCATGGAAGTCTCCTCACACGCGCTCAGCCAGCTCCGCGTGCGCGGCGTCGAGTTCGATGTCGCCGTCTTCACCAACCTGACGCAGGACCATCTCGATTATCACAAGACGATGGAGGCTTACTTTCGCGCGAAAGCCTCGCTCTTCACCGACCTCGCGGAGCAGCAAAAAAAGGCGAAGGCGGTGATCAATCTCGACGACGGTTACGGCCAGCGGTTGATGCAATTGCTCGGCGATTCAGTGCCGGTCGTGACTTATGGCGTGGGGGCGCGCGCGCAGTTCCGCGCGAGCAATATGCGCGTCGATTTCAATGGCACGAGCTACCAGCTCGACGCGAACGGCAAGAGCTACCTCGTGCGACTGCCGCTGATCGGCGCATTCAATGTCTATAATTCGCTCGCGGCAATCGCTGCCGCATGGGTGCTGAACATCAACGTCCGCCAGAGCCTGCTCGCGCTCGCCGAGGCGCCGCCCGTGCCGGGCCGGCTCCAGCCCGTCATCGCGCAGCGCAACTTCAAGGTGTTCGTCGATTACGCGCATACCGATGATGCCTTGCTCAACGTGATCAAAACCTGCCGCGATCTGCGTCCCGCGCGGGTCATCGTGGTCTTCGGATGCGGCGGCAATCGCGACCGCGGCAAACGATTTCGGATGGGCGCGGTCGTCGATGCGAACGCGGATTTCGCCGTCGTCACGAGCGACAACCCGCGCAAGGAAGAGCCCGCCGCGATCATCGACGACATCCTGCCCGGAATGCCGCGCAAGCGCTACGAGGTGATCATCGATCGCCGCGAGGCGATCCGCCGCGCAATCGATCTCGCGGGCGATCGCGACATCGTGCTCATCGCCGGAAAGGGGCACGAGACTTACCAGGAGTTCGCCGACCACACGATCCCATTCGACGACGTCGCCGTCGCGAGCAGCGCCGTCGCCGATAAGCGAGGAGCCCAGCAGTAGCCATGGAAGCGACGACTCTAGAGAAGATCGCGCACTGGTCCGGCGGCCGGCTTGTCGCCGGTGATGCGAGCGCAATCGCAACGACGATCGGCATCGACTCGCGCACGATCAAGGCGGGAGACCTCTTTCTCGCCCTGCGCGGAGCCAGCTTCGACGGGCACGAATTCGTAGCCGGAGCCGCAAAGCGCGGCGCGCTGGGCGCGGTCGTGGATCATGTGCCCGCCGGCCTTTCCGGGGATTTTGCGGTCGTGCAAGTCGCCGACACCTTGCGCGCCCTGCAGCAGATCGCCGCCGGGTATCGGCGCTCGATGCCCGCGCAGATCATTTGCGTGACAGGCAGCAACGGCAAGACGAGCACGAAGGATCTCGCCGCGGTCGTGCTTCGTGAGCGATTCCAAGTCACGAAAACAGAAGGCAACTTCAACAACCACGTCGGGCTTCCGCTGACGATGCTGCGCCTGCGCGCGGCGGATCGCGTCGGGGTATTCGAGATCGGCACGAACCATCACGGCGAGATCGCCACGCTCTCCGCGCTCGCTCAGCCGGACATCGCCATCATCACCAACATCGGCGTCGCCCACATCGAGCACCTCGGCAGCCGCGAGGGAATCGCGAAGGAAAAGGGAATGCTCGCCGAGGCGCTCCAGCCCGGCGGCACACTGATCATCAACGCGGATGATGAGTTCACGCCGGGAATCGTCGCGCGAACCCGCGCCGACGTGCTCCGCTGCGGCCTCGGCGAAGACGCCGACATTCGCGCGACGGACCTCCGGCAGGATTTCGCCGGGATGAAATTTCGCCTGCACGCATTTGGTCGCTCCGTGGACGCGCAGATCCCCGTGCCGGGCGTTCACATGGTCAGCAATGCCACGCTGGCGGTCGGTGCCGGCCACGTCTTCGGCATGACGCTCGAGGAGTGCGCGCTCGGCCTGCCAAACCTCCAGCTCACCAAGGGCCGGCTCGAGATGAAGGTCGTGCGCGGCATCCAGGTCATCGACGACAGCTACAATGCAAACCCGGACTCGGTGAAGGCCGCGCTGCTCACGCTCGCGCAGATGAGCACGAACGGACGTCGCATTGCCGTGCTCGGCCGCATGGGCGAGCTCGGCGTGGAGAGTGAGCGCGGCCATCGCGCGGTCGGCCAGACGGCGTCGGACCTCGGGCTCGATTTCGTCATGAGCATCGGCGAGGAAGCCACGCTCATCGCCGATGAAGCCTGGCGCGGTGGCGTGGCGAAAGTCGTGAAGGCCGCCGACGTCGATGAAGCCGTGCGGGAGCTGCGCGAATTCGTCCACGCGGGCGACCTCGTGCTCATCAAGGGCAGCCGCTCCGCGAGGATGGAGCGCATCGTGGAAGGGCTCGCCGCGGCATGATGTGGTATCTGCACAACCTCGCCGACGGCGCGACGAACGATTTCTTCAAGGCGCTGAACGTCTTTCAATACATCACGTTTCGCGCTGTCGCCGCGGCTGCGACCTCCTTCCTTCTTTCGCTGATCTTCGGGAACTGGGTCATCCGCCGGCTCATCTCGCTCAAGCTCGGGCAGCCGATCCGCACGAAGGAAGAGGTCCACAAGCTCTACGAGCTGCACGGTCAGAAAGCCGGCACGCCGACGATGGGCGGAGTGCTCATCCTTGGTGCTGTGATCATTTCCTCGCTGCTCTGGGCTCGCCCCGACAACCCCGTCGTGTGGCTGCTGCTCTTCACGCTCGTTTACAGCGGCGCGCTCGGATTCTGGGACGATTACCTCAAGGTCTCGAAGAAGAATTCGGTAGGCATCAGCGAGCGGACGAAACTGGTCGGCCAGCTCATCCTCGCCGGAATCATCGCCGCATTCTTCCTCACGAATCCGTCGATCGAAGTGCAGGCGCGCCAGTTGTTCGTGCCGTTCTACAAGCAGCCGTTGATTTGGAATCTCGGAGGTTTCACGACCATCTTTTTCGCTGTCGTCATCATGGGCGCATCGAACGCGGTGAATCTCACCGACGGTCTCGACGGCCTCGCCGCAGGCTGCACGGTCACGAGCGCCTTTGCCTACGCGGTGCTCTGCTACGTCGCCGGCCATATCCGCATCGCCGAATATTTGCAGATTCCGTATTATCCGTTCGTTGGCGAACTCACCGTCATCTGCATGGCGGTGACCGGCGCTGCGTTCGGCTTCCTGTGGTGGAATTGCCACCCTGCCAAGGTCTTCATGGGCGACACCGGAAGTCTTGCGATTGGTGGCTTTCTCGGCGTCGTCGCGATTTGCTGCAAGCAGGAGCTGCTGCTCATCGTCGTCGGCGGGGTCTTCGTCGTCGAAGCCATGTCGGTGATGATCCAGCGCACATGGTTCAAGATCACGCGGCGCATCCATGGCGAAGGCCGGCGTGTGTTTCTCATGTCGCCGATCCATCATCATTTCGAGCTCAAGGGCTGGAAGGAAAACACCGTCATCGTGCGCTTCTGGATCCTGTCGGTCATGTTTGCCCTCCTCGGGCTCGCCACCCTGAAACTTCGCTGAATGTGCCGAACAAAAGACCATCCATCGCCGTGCTCGGAGCGGGAGAAAGCGGTGAAGCTGCAGCCAGATTACTCGTCCAAACCGGAGCCATGATCACCGTCCTCGACACTGCCGAAATCGAAAAGCTGCGCAAAAAGATCGACGCCCTCGGCGCGGACGGCATCCGCGTCATCGCCGGACTCGCCGCGGAGCACGCGGCGGAGCACGAGCACTTCGATCGCGCAATCCTGAGTCCCGGCATCGATCCCGCCGTGCCACTCGTGCAGCACTTCATCAAGCGCCGCATCGACATGATCGGCGAACTCGAGCTCGCCTACGAGATGTGCCACTGCCCGATCATCGGCATCACCGGCACAAACGGAAAGACCACCACGACTCAGCTCGTCGAGCAGGTGCTGCTCGGTTGCGGAGTGAAGACCGCCGCCGCCGGCAACATCGGGCCGGCGTTTTCCGCGCGCGTGCGCGAGAGTTCGGCACTCGACGTGATGACGCTCGAGATCAGCTCATTCCAGCTCGAGGCGATCCGCCAGTTCCGCGCGAACATCGCGGTTTGGCTCGGCTTCGCGGCCGACCATCTCGACCGCTACCACTCGATGGACGAATACTACGCCGCGAAGATCCGCATCTTCGAAAACCAAACGGCGGACGACTGGGCCGTGGTAAATTTCCGCGACAAGCTTCCCGAGCTGCGCGCGAAGAGAATCACCTTCAGCGCGTTCGCGCGCGGCGGCGACTTCGACCTGCGCGATGGCGTGGTCCATCACCACGATGTCCCGGTGCTCGCGATGCGCGACACACAGCTTCGCGGCGCGCACAATGCGGAGAATGTGATGGCCTCGCTCGGTGTCGGGCGCGCGTGGGGCCTTGAGTTTGCGGCGATGTGCGCGCCGATCTGCGCCTACAAGCCGCTGCCGCATCGCTGCGAGCCGATCCGCGTGCTCGATGGCGTCGAGTGGGTGAACGACTCGAAAGGAACGAACCCTGACTCCGTCGAGAAAGCGCTGCTCGGTGAAACGCGCCCCGTCGTGCTCATCGCCGGCGGCAAGGACAAGGGCTTCGAGTATTCGCTGCTCACCGACGTCGTCGCGCAGCGGTGTCGGTGCGTGGTCACACTCGGCGAGATGGCGGATCGCATCGAGGCGCTTTGGCGCGACCGGCTTCCGGTGCATAATGCCGCCCGCTCGCTCGCTCGCGCCGTCGAACTCGCGCGCGAGCACGCGCAGCCCGGCGACATCGTTCTCTTCAGCCCCGGCACCTCTTCGTTCGACATGTTCAAAAACTACGCTGAGCGCGGCAACCAATTCCGCGCCCTCGTGCAAGCACTGAGTCCAAACCAACCATGAAACTGCCCCGCATTCCCAAGTTCCCGAAATTCAAAATGCCGCGCATCCGCAAGGAGACGCCGCAGAAACTCGAGGCGCGCCTTCGCGCATCGAACACAGCCACCGCAGACAATTACCCGGATGAGGAACCGCAGACTAAGCTGACGAGCGCCTTCATCGTCGTGCTGATCATGCACGTCGTCCTCGTCGGTGGCATCTACGCGTTCAACCAGATCAAGGCGTCGCGCGGAGACGGCGCGCCCGTTCCTGCGGAACCGGCCAAAACGAAAACCGCCACCGGAAAACCCGCCGCGATCACTCCGGCCGCGCCGCCGAAAGTCGAGAAGACCGCGATCGCGGCGCCTGCCGCGCAGGTCGCTCCGGCGCAGAAGTCGCGCATTCACAATGTGAAAGCGGGTGACACGCTGATCTCCATCGCGAAGAGCGCCAGCGTCACGGTCGCCGAGTTGAAAGCTGCGAACGCGATGAGCGGCGACGCGATCCGCACCGGGCAGTCTCTCAACCTGCCGGCGGCAACGGCACCCGCCGCGGAGGCCCCGGCCGTCGCACCGGCCAAGCCTGTCGAGCCAGCCGAAACAAGGCCCGCCCCGCGCTCCTACACCGTGAAGAGCGGCGATCGCTTGATCTTCATCGCGAAGAAATTCGGAGTCACGCCGGAGGACATCGTCGCGCTCAACCGGCTCAAGACTCCCGATAAGCTTCAGATCGGACAGACGCTGAAAATCCCCACGAAGCGATAACCCGGCCCCGAAGCGATGCACCGCAAGAGCGTCTATTTCCTCCTGGCCGCGGTCGGCCTGCTGATCGTGATCGGATGCGTAATGCTGTTTTCCACGAGCGCCTTCGCACTCGATCACCGCGGCGATCCGAACTATTTCATCAAGCGGCAATTCGTCTGGCTCGCCATCGGCCTCGCTGGGCTGATCGTTGCGACCAATGTTGATTACCATTTCTGGGGCAAGCGATGGAAGTGGTGGTTCGGCGCCTCGCTCGTGCTGCTGGCGTTGTGCTTCGCGCCGGGCATCGGGCTGCGCATCAATGGATCGAGTCGCTGGCTGGATCTCGGCGTGTCGTCGTTTCAGCCGAGCGAATTTGCAAAGGTCGCGACGATCTGCGCGCTGGCCGCGTGGTATTCGCGCAAGGATGTGGAGGCGACGAGCTTCATGCGCGGCTTCGTCATGCCGGCTGGGATCGCGGCGCTGCCGCTGATGTTGATCCTGCCCGAAGTGGACATGGGTGCGACGGCGCTTATCGGCGCGACCGTGCTCGCGATCATGTTCCTCGCCGGGGTGCGCATGTCGATCATTGCGCCGGTCATCATCGCAAGCCTCGCCGCCGGCTACTACGCCGCGACGCACATGCAGCAGCGGCTGTGGCGGCTGCTCGCCTTTCTCGATCTCGAGAAATACAAGCTCGGCGTCGGCTTGCAGCAGTATCAGGCGCTCATCGCGTTCGGTTCCGGCGGCATCGATGGGCTGGGTCTCGGCAACAGCCGGCAGAAGCTCGCCTATCTCCCCGAGGCGCACACCGATTTCATCTTCTCAATCATCGGCGAGGAACTCGGAGTGCGCTTCACGCTGCTCATCGTCGCGTGCTATCTCGTGATGATCCTCTGCGGCGTGCTCATCGCGATGAACTCGCGCGACCGGTTCGGGATGTTGCTCGGCTTCGGCCTGGTGATGGTGATCGCGCTGCAAGCCGCTGTGAACATCGGCGTGAACACCGCGCTGCTTCCGAACAAGGGCCTGCCGCTGCCGTTCGTGAGCTATGGCGGATCGAACCTCGCCTTCTGCCTGCTTTCCATCGGCATCCTCATCAACATCTACCGCCAGGGCCTGACCGTGAAGGAGGTCGCGCGCAAGACCGTGCTCGCCGCGCGCACAGGCGCCAGGCGCCCCGGGGTGCGAATCTGAGAGCACGATGAACTTCGCGATCGCAGCTGGAGGAACTGGCGGACACTTGTTTCCCGGCCTTGCCGTGGGTGAGGTGCTGCGGGCGCGCGGTCACGACGTCATGCTCATCGTCTCGGAAAAGGAAATCGATTCGATCGCGACGCAAGGGCGCGCGGAGTTTCGCGTCGAGAGGGTGGCGGGCGTGGGTCTGCAGGGGAAGTCGCCCGTGGCTCTGCTGAAGTTCGCGCTGAAATTCTACGCCGGCCTCCGGCAGTGCCGCGCCCTCTTCGCAGCATTCAATCCGCGTGCGGTGCTCGGCATGGGCGGCTTCACATCGCTCGCGCCGATCCTCGCGGGGCGGAAGCGCAAGGTGCCGACCTTCGTCCACGAGTCGAACGCGATTCCCGGCAAGTCGAACAAGCTCAACGCTCGTTTTTGCAGCGCGGTGCTGCTCGGCTTCGCGGAGTGCGCGCAACACTTTGCGGGAGCGGACTCGATCGCCACGGGCACGCCGGTGCGCGGTTCACTCCGGCGCATCGATCGCGGCGAGGCGTGTGCCTCATTCGGCTTCGATCCTGCGCGGAAGACGCTGCTCGTGATGGGTGGAAGCCAGGGTGCGCACGGGATCAATGTCGCGCTGGCCGGCGCGCTGCCGGCGCTCCGCGGGGCAAACCTGCAAGTGATCCACCTCGCCGGGCAGCGGGACGAAGCGATGATGCGCGACGCCTACGCAACTGCCGGCATCCCCGCATTCGTCGCGGCATTCTTTCGCGAGATGGAGCGCGCTTACAGCGTCGCGGATTTTGCAATCGCGCGCAGCGGCGCGGCGAGTCTCACGGAGCTTTCGCACTACGCACTGCCATCGATCCTCATCCCGTATCCGTTTGCGGCGGAGGATCACCAGACGGCTAACGCGCGAATCTTCGAGCGGGCTGCCGCGGCGGTGATGCTGCCCGAGAGGGAGACATCCGCCGATACGCTCGCGCAGAGAATCCGCTCGTTGCTCGATGATCCGTCACGACTGGCGGAGATGTCCGCGCGCGCAGCAGCGCTTGCGCCGCGTGATGCGGCGGAGCGCGTGGCCGAGGTCATCCTTTCCCGCGCCGACCCATGAAGGACACCGGACAAATCCTCGCGGACATCCTGGTGGCAGGTGAACAAAAGATTCACCTCATCGGCGTCGCCGGCTCGGGTATGAGCGGGATCGCCGGGATGTTGCTCGCGCTCGGGCACCAGGTCAGCGGCTCGGACCGGGTGGGCACGGTCGAGACCGCGCGGCTCCAATCACTCGGATTGCGATTTCACCACGGGCACGACGCCGAAAACGTGGCCGACGCGGGCCTCGTCATCTTTTCGTCGGCGATCCGGCCTGGGAACGTGGAATACGACGAGGCGCTGCGCACCGGGCGCAGCCTCGCGCGCCGCGCCGACGCGCTCGCGGCGGTGATGGCTGCGAAGAAGGGCATCGTGGTCTGCGGGATGCACGGGAAGACGACAACCTCCGCGATGAGCGCACACGTGCTCCGCGCGGGCGGACTGCATCCGTCGCACTATGTCGGCGCAGAGATTCCGATCCTCGGGACGAACGCGCTGTGGGATCCCGAGGGCGAATACCTCGTGGCTGAGGGCGATGAGAGCGATGGGACGCTGGCGCTGTATCGCCCCGAGCATGCGATCGTCTTGAACATCGAAGAGGAGCATCTCGACTACTACGAGAACCTCGACGCGATCGACGCGGTCTATCGCCAGCTCTGCTCGCAGACGCGCGGCATGGTCATCTATTGCGCCGACGACGAAGGTGCGGTGCGCGTATGTGCCTCGCATCCCGGCGCGATCGGCTACGGCGAAAGCCACGCGGCGCGGTATCGCTTCGACGATCTGCACGCGAAGGATTTTCAGTCGAGCTTTCGCGTGCTGCGCGACGGCGAGCCGCTTGGCGCGATCACGCTGAATGTTCCGGGTCGCCACAACGTGAGCAACGCGCTCGCCGTCGTGGCGCTCGCGACCGAGCTCGGCGTGGAGTTTGCAAAAATCGCCGGGGCGCTCGAGTCATTCCGCGGCGCACGGCGGCGCTTCGAGATCAAATACCGCAGCGAGCGATTCATGTTCGTGGACGACTACGCCCATCATCCGAGCGAAATCCGCGCGACGCTTGCCACGGCAAAAAACACCGGCCGCCGTCGCGTGCTCTGCATGTTCCAGCCGCACCGCTACACGCGCACGCTGAAGCTGAAGGAGGAGTTCGGTCGCGCCTTCCACGACGCGGACATTGTTGTCGTGGCCGACGTCTATCCAGCGAGCGAACCGCCAATTCCCGGAGTGAGCGGGCAGACGATCGTCGATGAAGCCGTGCGCGAAGGCCACGAGGACATCAGCTTTCAGCCCGACCGGAAAAAGATCGCGCTCGATCTCGGGCGGCGGCTTGAGCCGGGTGATTGCGTGATCAGCCTCGGCGCCGGCAACATCCACGAAGCGGGCACCGCGCTCGCGACTGACGCGACGCTGCTCGATGAACTACAGTCCGCGATGGGCTCCGGCGTCGTGAAGCTCTACGAACCGCTCGCGAAGCACACGACGATGCGAGTCGGCGGCCCGGCGCAGTTTTGGGCGGAGCCGGAGACGGAGGAAGGTTTCGCGCGGCTCGTGAAGTTCACCAACTTGCGTGGCATTCCGCTTTTCATCATCGGCCGGGGGTCGAACCTGCTCGTGCGCGACGGCGGCATTCGCGGCGTGGTCGTGCATCTGGCTCGCGGTGAATTCAAAAAAATCGAGGTGCGCGACGGACACATCACCGCCGGCGCGGGAGTGAAGCAAAAGGAACTCGCCTACGCGGCGCGCGACGCGCAGCTCGGTGGCTTCGAGTGGTTCGAGGGAATCCCCGGCGATGTCGGTGGTGCGCTGCGGATGAATGCCGGCGCGATGGGCGGCGAAACATTCCGGCAGGTCGTGAGCGTGCGCTTCATCGACGCGCACGGTGATTTTCACATGAAGACGCCGACGGAGATGGATGTGCGCTACCGGCACTGCGGCACGCTGGAGGAAACCTACGCGATCTCGGCGACGTTCGCCGGCACGCCGGGCACGGCGGAGGAGATCGAGCGCAAGCTCGCGGAATCGATGCAAAAGCGCCGCACATCTCAGCCGAGGGAGTCGAGCGCGGGCTGCATTTTCAAAAACCCGGAGGCTTGCCCGGCGGGCAGGCTCATCGACGAGCTCGCTCTCAAGGGCACGCGCGTGGGCGGCGTGAAAGTCAGCGAGGTTCACGGAAATTTCATCGTGAACGACCAGCACGGGACCGCCGCGGATGTGCTCGCGCTGATCGATCGCATCAAGGCCACGGCGCTCGCGCAGCGCGGCATCCGGCTCGAGACCGAAGTGCAAATTATCGGCGAGGAAAGAGGACTGCATGAGTGACCGCCGCGCACTTTTAGTGAAAGATCGCGTCGCGTCGCTCGTATCCAGGGCGATGAAAATACCTGACACCCACATGGCTCTCGATCTCACTGGCAAATCAGTCGCCGTCCTCATGGGCGGACCCGGCTCGGAACGCGCCGTTTCACTCAAGTCCGGCGAAGGCGTCGTCGATGCATTGCGTTCGCTCGGCGCGGACGCGGTGCCGGTAGTCGTGGACGACGAAAACTTCGCGCTGCCACCGGGCACCGCGATTGCGTTCAACACGATTCACGGCACGTTTGGCGAAGACGGAAAACTCCAGCGTGTGCTGGAATCGCGCGGGATTTATTACACGGGGGAAGGCGTCGCGGGCAGCGAGCTGGCGATCGACAAGATCGCGAGCAAGCGCCGGTTCATCGAGCGTGGCGTGCCGACGCCGGCCTTCGAGGTGATCGCCTCGGGCGCGCGCCCGACGATGCCGGTGCCGCTGGTGATCAAGGCTCCGTGCGAAGGATCGAGCGTAGGCGTTTTCATCGTGCGCGACCCGGCGAAGCTCGATGCGTCACTCGCGGGCGCGGCGAAATTTGGAGTGGAGTTGCTCGTCGAGGAATTCGTCGAGGGACGCGAGCTGACGGTCGGCATCGTCGGCGGCGAAGCGCTGCCGGTGATCGAGATCCGGCCGAAGAACGCGGGCGAGTTCTACGACTTCGCGAACAAATACAGCTTTCTCTCCCCGCAGGCCGCGGGGGCCGATCACTTCTGCCCCGCGCCGCTTTCCCATGAGCTGACACAGCGCGTGCAGGCCGTCGCGCTTGCGGCGCATCGCGCGCTGGATCTCGAGGTCTATTCCCGTGTCGATGTGCTGCTCACCGCGGATGGCGCGCCGCTGGTGATCGAGATCAACACGATCCCCGGCATGACGCCGGTGAGTCTGCTGCCCGAGGCCGCGAAGGCTGCGGGCATTTCGTATCCCGAGCTTTGCCGCCGCATCCTTGACCTCTCACTCGCCCGATCCGCACCACGACCATGAGCAAAGTCCGCAACCAACGCCTCTCCACCCGCAAAGTGCGCAAGCATCAGCACCTTCTCGAAGTCAGCGCCCGCGCCGACAAGGCGCGCACGATGCGCAATCGCTTCATCGCGATGTGCGTGTGCAAGACTCTGTTTTACGCGGGGATTGCGACCGGCGTGTGGCTCGGCGGGAATGAGTTGCTGCGGCGCTTTCTCCTCGAGAATCCCGAGTATGCGCTGACCGACATTCGCGTCTCGACCGACGGCGCACTCCAGCGCGACCAGATCATCCTCGCGGGCGGCGTGCGCGCTGGCGTGAACATTTTCCGGGTGAAGACCGAGCCGATTCGCGAAGGCATAGACAAGCTGCCGCAAGTCGAGCGCGCTGAGATTCAGATCATCCGCCCGAACCGGCTCGACATCGTCGTCACGGAGCGGCGCCCGATCGCGTGGGTCACCGAGCGCGCGGATGAAATCCCGACGGCGAGCGGGAAGTCGTGGCTGATCGATGCGCGAGGCGTGGTGATGAGAACCAAGAGGATGATCGAGGAATACTACCACCTTCCGCACATCAGCGGGGTGCCGGTCGGCGATTTTGTGTCCGGCCAGCGCGTCGCGACCGTAGAGATGCAGTCGGCGCTCGAGCTCGTGAGACTCGACGCGGCGAACACGCG
This sequence comes from Chthoniobacteraceae bacterium, assembly GCA_040081625.1. Taxonomy (GTDB): domain Bacteria; phylum Verrucomicrobiota; class Verrucomicrobiia; order Chthoniobacterales; family Chthoniobacteraceae; genus VFJQ01. The sequence continues at coordinate 55,881 of JBEBGD010000013.1, read as the reverse complement.
CTGGCAGGCGCGGAACATCGATCTCTCCAAGGGCTACTGCCTGATCGTGACGGACCAGAACCACGCGAAGGTCACGTTCGGCCTCGACGGGATCGAACAGCAACTCGACCGGCTGTTCCGATACCTCGATCGTGCCGATGCCGAAAAAAAGGAACTCCTGACCGTGAACCTGCTCGTGCGAAAGAATACGCCGGTGACCTTTCACAAGCCTGAGGAAGACGATCCTGCCCCCACACCGGCGCCGCCGTCTCCGCCCGCTCAGGACAAGCCAAAGGCGAAGTCCACGCCGATGCCGGTGAAGGTCGCCGTCGCGGTGGCTCCACGCGCCGTGGCGGTGCCGACACCGACGCCCGCCGCGACGAAAACGAAGAGTGACAGCCGCTCCAATTCCCGCACCAAATCCACACCCACAGTCCGCAAACCATTCCGCTCATAATGTCCTCCGAAGATTTCATCGTCGGTCTCGAAATTGGCACTTCAAAAGTGTGCGCCGTCGTCGCCGAGGGGCGGCCCGATGGCACCATCAAAATCAACGGCGTCGGCCAGGCGCCATCACGCGGTGTGCGCAAGAGCGGCATCGTGGATTTTGAAACCGCGGGCAAATGCGTGCGCGAAGCGCTCGCCGATGCGGAGGAGAAAAGCGATGTGATGATCGGGAGTGTTTACCTCGCGGTCACCGGCGGCCACATCGAGAGCTTCAACAACCGAGGCATGATCATCATCCCCGAGGATCGCGACGAGATTTGCGACGAGGATTTCGTGGAAGTGCAGACCGCCGCGCGCGAGGTGAGCATCCCCGCGCCGAATCAATTCCTGCACTCGATCCTCCAGCACTATTATGTCGATGGGCAGGACGGTGTGCTCAACCCGATCGGCATGATGGGCCGCAAGCTCGAGGCCGATTTTCACATCGTCCACGGAGTCGGCAACCGGATCAAAAACAGCATCCGGTGCGTGAAGGAACTCGACATCGATGTCGAGGACGTCGTCTTCGGCCCGCTGGCCAGCGCGCAAGTCGTGCTCGATTCGGACCAGAAAAACCAGGGCGCGCTCGTCATCGACATCGGCGCGGGCACGACCGGCTACGTGATGTATGCGGACGGCGGCGTGAAGCACAGCGGCTGCCTGGACCTCGGCGGCGACCACGTCACCAACGATCTCTCGCTCGGCCTGCGCATCCCGATGGCGCGCGCGGAGCGGCTCAAGATCGACGAGGGCAGCGTGCGGCTCGGCCATTCGACGCCGGGCGAGCGCATCCTGCTCAAGGACGAGACGGGCTTTGCGGGCAAGGAGATCGAGCGCGAGATGCTCAACACGATCATTCACTGCCGGGTGCGCGAGACCTTCGAGCTCGTGAAGAAGCAGCTCGACGCGAGCGGCGCGCGGCTGGATTTCCTCGGAGCGGGCGTGCAGCTCACCGGCGGCAGTTCGATGCTCAAGGGCATCAATGAGCTGGCCGAGGACGTCTTCGGCCAACCCGTCCATGTGACGTGTGTGAAGGGCGCGATGTCCGGCCCGACCAGCGCATTTGAAAACCCGCAGTATTCCTGCGCGATCGGCGTCGTGAAATACGCGCACGCCATGACCGTGGGCCTGCGGCGGCCCAACCTGTTCCGCCGGATCGCCCGCCGCATTCCCTTCCTCAACAACCTGCTCTAGCTCCAAACCCACCATGATCGCACTGCCACGCACCCAACCCTCGACTCCTGAGCTGACCATCAAAGTCATCGGCCTCGGCAACGGCGGCGCAAACGCGCTGGACCGCATCCGGCTCGACGGCTTCGACACCGCCGAGCTCATCGCGATGAACACCGACGCGCGCTCGCTCGTCGCAAACGTCGCTCCGCTGAAAGTGCAGCTCGGGATCGAGACGACGCGCGGCCTCGGCACGGGCGGCGATCCGGAGCTGGGCTACGCCGCGGCGGAGGAGGCGGCGGATGAAATCAAGGCCGCACTCGACGGCGCGGATCTCGTCTTCCTGTGCGCCGGGCTTGGAGGCGGCACGGCTTCGGGCGCGGCGCCGCTCATCGCGAACTTCGCGCGCCAGGAACACGCGCTGGTCATCGCCTTTGTCACGCTCCCCTTCGCCTTCGAGCGGCAGCGCCGCATGGCGCAGGCGGAGGAAGCGCTCGCGTCGCTCCGGCAGCAGGCCGACGTCGTCATCTGTTTCGAGAACGACCGGATGGCCGACGGCGCGAGTCCGCGCGCGGGAATCGAGGAACCGTTCGCGGCCGCCGATCAGGTCATCAGCCAGAGCGTCCGGGCGATTGCTTCGATCCTCCAGCGGCGCGGTTTGATCCACGCGGGCTTCGCCGAGATCGCCGCGGCGCTGCGCGCGCAAAATCCGCGCAGCCTCTTCGGCTATGGCGAAGCCGACGGCGACAACCGCGCCCACGTGGCGATCGAGCGCGCGCTGCGCAGCCCGCTCATGGATCGCGGCCGGCTGCTCTCCGACGTGCAGAGCATCCTCGTCCACGTCGCCGGCGGGCCGACGATGACGCTGAACGAGGTGACCATGCTGATGGAGGAATTGAACCGGCACATCAACGACACGACGCGATTGCTCTTCAGCACCGCCGTAGATCCGCGGCTTGGCGGGAAGATGTCCGTGTCGATCATGGGTGCGCTGGGCGGGCTGGAGCGGGTGGTCGAAGCACAGGCCCGGCCGGCCATGGTGCTGCCTCCGCCGGTGATGGCACCGATGCCCGAACACACGGCGATCGTCGCGCCGCCCGCGCCGGTCGAGGCACCCGTTCCTGCGCCTGCGCCTCTCATCGCGGCAGACGCCGAGCCACTCGCGCCCGCCGCCGAGGCGCGCCCGGCACGTCCACCCAAGGCCGCGCCGAAGCCGAAGACCGCGCGGGAGGAAAAGCAGGAGCAGATGACTTTCGAACCGGTAAACCGCGGGCGCTTCGAGAAGAGCGAGCCGACGATCGTCGATGGCCAGGACCTCGACGTGCCCGCTTTTATGCGCATGAATGTGCGCGTGAAGTAACCCGTCGGACCCGCTCACAACAATCCCGCCACTTACCATGAAGACACGTCTCCTACTCGCCCTCACCCTCGCCTGCATCGCCGCCACCAGCGCGCAGGCGCAGGTCAAGATCATCAGCGCCCATTACGGACTGCCAAAGCCGGGGCGGACCGTGGATGTGCGCAAACTCGTGCAGGCCAAGGTCGATGCGGGCGCGTATTCCTTCCGCGTTCACGTCGCCAGCTTCGGCATCGACCCGAATCCCGGTCGCCCGAATTATCTCGTCGTCGAATACATCGGACCCAATGGAAACAAGCTGACCGGGCGCAAGGAGGACGGCGGCGTATTCAATTTCCTCGTCGCCGGCCGCACCTACAACCCTCCGGCGCAGGTCGCCCGCGGCACGCCGCTGCGATTCCAGAATGGCTACGGGCGCGCCATCTACGTGTATGAACTCGACCGATGGGCTTCCTGGCAGTGGAAGGCCCAACTCGATCCCGGGAGCACCTACACCGCCAATGGAGAGATCGGCGACCGCTGGATCGTGACCGACCGCAATGGCCGCGTGCTGCGCGAAGTGAAAGTCTCGCGCGACATGGCTCCGGTCTATTTGCGCTGAGCGTCACCGCCGCCCGGCGACCCCGTGCAGGGCAGCCGCCTCGCGCGCAATCGACGGTTACGACGTGTCGTCCCAGCTCGACACCGGCGACGCGCGCGACTCGCGCAGCTCCAGAAGCGACTGTGGGAACAAACGGGAAAGCTGACGCTCCCGTTGATTTCCAGCTTCCCGCCCCACACTGCTTTCCGCTAAGCCACCACTATGCCCCACGTCGTCACCTTCGGCGAGATCATGCTCCGGCTTACCACGCCGGGCTACGAGCGCTTTGCGCAAGCGACATCGCTGGACGTTACCTTCGGCGGCGCGGAGGCGAACGTGGCTGTCGCCATCGCGCAGCTCGGCGGGACAGCGTCCTTCATCACGAAGCTGCCGGATCACGAACTCGGCCAGCGCGCGATCGATGAGCTCCAGCGCTGCGGCGTCTATACCGCGCACGTGATCCGCGGCGGCGAGCGTCTCGGCGTCTATTTCCTCGAGCAAGGTGCCAGTCAGCGTCCGGGAAAGGTGATCTACGACCGCGCAGGCAGCGCCATCGCCGAGGCGGACCTGGCGGAGTTCAATTGGCCGGCGATTTTCGACGGTGCGGATTGGTTCCACTGGTCGGGAATCACGGCAGCGCTCTCACCGGGCTGCGCGAAAACGCTCGCGGCGGCGACGGCCTGTGCGAAGTCGCTCGGACTGACGGTGAGCTTCGACATGAACTACCGCGCGAAGCTCTGGTCGCCAGCTCGCGCCAGCATGGTCCTCACCCCGCTGATGGAGCACGTGGACATCTGCGTTTGCGGCATCAGCGAAGCCGTGTCCGTCTTCGATATCGAGGCGGACGGCGACGAAGCGGTGGCTGCGGCGCTCGCGGAGCGGTTTGGATTCGGCACCGTGGCGATCCCGCAGCGACAATCGTCGAGTGCGAGCCACGCGCGCTTCGGTGCGCTCCTGCGAGCGGGCGAGGACACTTACGCAAGCCGCCGGCACGAGATCACGGTCGTCGATCGCGTGGGCACGGGCGATGCATTCACCGGCGGGCTGATCTTCTCGCTGCTGCGCGGCGACGCGCCACACGTGGCGATCGACTTCGCAGTCGCCGCCGGGGTGCTCGCCCACACGATCCCGGGCGACCTCCCACTTTTCTCGCTCGCCGAGGTCGAGGCGCTGGCAGGCGGGGCGGATGGCGGCCGGGTGCAGCGCTAAAAATCAGTTGCGCGCCCTCCTTTCCCCCCTAGTTTCCGCGCCCTCAAAAAACCCGACATAATCATGGCAAAAACCTGCTGGCTCGAACGCGAAAAGAAAAAAGGCGCCTGTGTGGCGAAGTATGCCGCGCTGCGTGCGGAGCTCAAGAAGAAGGGCGATTACCTCGCGCTCCAGCAGCTCCCGAGGAATGCCAGCCCGGTGCGCCTAAGCCGCCGCTGCTCGATCACCGGCCGCAAGCGCGCCTTCATCGGCCGCTTCAAGGTCTCGCGTATCGCATTCCGCGAACTGGCCTCCAACGGCATGATTCCGGGGGTCACCAAGTCGAGCTGGTAACCCGGACCGAAGACCGACTTTCGACGAGTCGCAGGCCCCCGGGTCTGCGGCTCGTTCTGTTTTCGGCCCTCCCAATTTTTCCGACTGCCCGATGATCGCAATCCTCGCTTCCGGCGCCCAAGAGGCCCTGGCCCATGAATGGGAAAGCGGCGGCACGATCGTGTGGCAGATCGCCATCGTCATTTTCCTCGTCCTGCTCAACGGCTTCTTCGTCGCCAGCGAGTTTGCCATCGTCAAGGTGCGCAGCAGCCAGCTCGATGCGCTCGAAGGCGAAGGCAGCGGCAGCGCGCGCAGGGCGCGCCACGTCGTCAAGCACCTCGACGCCTACCTCTCCGCCACGCAGCTCGGCATCACCCTCGCCAGCCTCGGGCTCGGCTGGGTCGGCGAACCCTTCCTCTCCGGCGTCCTCCAGCCTTTCTTCTTCCGGTTCGGCGTCGTCGATGAATCCACGATCCGCCTCGGCTCCGGCGCGATCGCTTTCGGCACCATCACCTTTCTCCACATCGTCCTCGGCGAGCTCGCGCCCAAGTCCATCGCCATTTCCAAGGCCCTGCCCGTCACCCTCTGGATCAGCCGCCCGCTCGACTGGTTCTACGTGATCTTCAAGCCGGCCATCTGGTTCCTCAACGGCACCGCCAACCGCATCCTCCGGCACGTTTTTAAGATCCGCCCGGTCAGCGAGCACGACCTCACCCACAGCGAGGAAGAGCTGCGCGTCATCCTCTCCCAAAGCGCCGCGCAGCAGGAAGTCACCGCGCTCGGCAGGGAAATCCTCATCAACGCACTCGACATGCGCGAGCGCGTCGTGCGCGACATCACCACGCCGCGTGGCGAAGTCGTCTTCCTCAACACCGAGGACACCTTCGAGGAAAACCTGCGCGTCGCGATCGACAGCAAGCACACCCGCTTCCCACTTTGCGAAGGCCACCTCGACAACGCCATCGGCCTCGTCCACATCAAGGACCTGCTGCGCCTCACCCGCGAACCCGCGCCCGCCTTGCAAAGCATCAAGCGCGAGCTGCATCCCGTGCCCGAGATGATGCCGCTCGAAAAGCTGCTCACCTACTTCCTCGCCAAGCACGCGCACGTCGCCCTCGTCGTCGATGAATTCGGCGGCACCACCGGCATGGTCACGCTCGACAACGTGCTCGAGGAACTCGTCGGCGACATCCAGGACGAGTTCGACCGCGAAGCACCCGAGCTGCGCAAGGTCAACGAGGACGAGTTCGACGTGGAAGGCTCGCTCGGGCTCTACGAGCTGAAGGACCTCGTCGGCCTCGAGCTCGAGAGCGAAGACGTGAGCACCATCGGTGGCTACGTCACCGCGCAGATCGGCCACCTTCCGAAGCTCGGCGAACAGACGCGCATCGAAAACTACGTCGTCACCATCACCGACACCGACGGTCGCCGGGTGGGCAAGCTTCACTTCAAGCGCGAGGCCCGGCAGCAGGACGCCGCCTAGCCTTCCGGGGGCGGCTTCGTGAACCACGGTCGCACCGCGCTCGTCTCCCATTTGAAGACGATCGAAAAGATGCGGCAAAGAAACGTCACCGCGATCGCCACCAGCGCGGCGAGCGGCGCACTCCAGCCGGCGAGCACCGTCAACGCAACGAAGAGCACGCAGCCGATCACCGCCGCGACCACGTAAAACTGCCCCGGCTTGAACACCAACGGCTCCTCGCGCACGAGCAGATCGCGCAGGATGCCGCCGCCCGCCGCATTGATGATCCCCACAAGAATCGCCGCCGGGATGCTCAGTCCCGCGCTTAGCGATTTCTGCACGCCGACCACCGCATACGCGCCGAGCCCCACCGCATCGAGCACCGCGATCGCCCTGCGAAAGCGCTCGATGCGATGCCCGATGATCGATCCCACGACGCACGCGCCGAGCACCGCGAGGATGTAACGCCCGTCGCTCACCGCCGCGGGCGGTCCCGTCTGGATGAAGATCCCGTCGCGCATCAGCCCGCCACCCACGCCCGCGACGAAAGCGAGCGCAAACAATCCGACGTAATCGTGATGCCGGCGCATCGCCGCGAGCGCGCCAGTGATCGCGAAGAAAAACGTCGCCGTGAGATCGAACGCCGCGGGCAGGATGAACTCGCGTTGATCGAGCTGTTCCTTGAGCAAGTCGGCGAGCGTCGTCACCTCGGGTGGTGATTCACGGCTTCGGCAATGAGGGCGGCGCACCAGTCCGGCGCCCGGCAAAGATCGCGACCAGCAGCAGCCCGTAGCTCACTGCCCGGAGGACAGACCACAGCACGTTCAGCCTCATGTGAAATGCACGGATCTGCGCTATGTCAGTTCCCGCGATCTTCGATTGATTGATCATCGAATACACGACCGGCATCGCGAAACTCAGGAACAGCACTGCCCCAAACCCCAGGAGCGCCCACTTCGCCGCGCCCCCACTTTCGCGCCACTTCACGACGGCCACCACGAGGCCGGCGATGCAGACCAGGACGACTGGGAGCTGCACCACGAGGCTGCGGACGAGTTCAATAAAGCTGCTGTCAGAATTCATGGTGCGTTGATCGCGCAAGAGCACAGCCGCTCGGTGCGAGTCTGTCGAGCCCCGCATGTTTGCGACACCGTTGCAAACGCCTCGCTCGTCCCAGATGAATGGACGACGGAGCACCCGGATGATCCCGACGGAACCGCGACCCAGACCGAGTTCGGCGCGGCGGCCCGCAGGCTAGGGCGCTGAGAGGGTGAAGTTATCGAAGGTCGCCGTGAGCGTGTTCGCGATTGAACCGAACGTGCCGGCGCTCAACTCGACGCGAACTCCCGTGAGCGCGAAGCCAGGCGTGTCGTTGCGGTGGGAGGTCCACGACGCACCATCGGCGCTCGTCTCGAAGTGCACGCGGTTGCCTGCCGGGTCGTGGCGAAGCCGCCACCACCGGTGCGTCGCAGCATTGTAAGGAATGCCGGAAACCTGCCGCACGCCAGCGACGCAGCGGTCGAAGTAGAGCGTCCCGGCTTCGACGACGATGAAGACGAAATTGCGCGAGTCCTGCGCGATGGCGAAGATCGTGTCCGCGCCATTCGTGGTCGCCTGCGGCACTTCGACCTTCGCGGCGAGGCCGGTGAAGTTGAACGCCGCCGCACTGAGGTAGCCCGAGTAGTGGTCGCCGCCGACGCCGGTGCGCGGCGTGATCTGCAGGCGACCGCCGGTTTCCTGCACCGGGACCGCCGGATCGAATCCCGCTGCGCTGACGAACTGGCCGATGAGGGTGCCGATGTTCCACTTCGCAGGGTCGCGGACGTTGTCGTTGAAGTCGTCGGTGAGCGCGACGGCGGGAGCACCGGTCACCGTGGAGGTGGTCGTGGCGCTCGCAGTCGCGTTCTGGTTGTCGGTCACGGTGAGCGTGACGGTGTAGCTGCCCGCGGCGGCGTAGGCGCGCGAGGGAGTCGCGCCGGTCGCGGTGGTTCCGTCGCCGAAATTCCACGCATACGCGGCGATGCTGCCATCTGGATCGCTCGACGCGAGGCCGCTGAACGCGATCGCCTGGCCGACTCCGCCGGCATACGGACCGCCGGGCCGCGCGACGGGCGGCTGATTGGCCACGGCGGAGATGGTCGCGGTCGTCGTGGTGGTCGCGGTCGCGCCTTCGTTGTCGGTGACGGTGAGCGTGACGGTGTAGCTACCCGGTGCGGCGTAAGTGCGCGTGGGTGTCGCGCCGGTCGCGGCGCCGCCGTCGCCAAAGGTCCACGCATACGCGACGACGCTGCCGTCGGGATCGCCGGACGACGTGCCATTGAATGAAATCGCCTGGCCGACCGTGCCCGCATACGGGCCGCCGGGATTGGCGACGGGCGGCTGATTCACGGGCGGCGGAGTCGCGGCCGTGGTGAAGTAGCGGAAGTTATCGAACACGGCCGGCGTCGTTCCTTGCGCCGCGAAGGCGGTGCCCCCGCTCAACTCGGGCCTCACGGCGCTGAGGAGAAACCGCGGAACATCGTTGCGCTGCACCGCCCACGTCGCGCCGTCGGTGCTCGTCTCGAAGACGACCTGCGGGTGATCATGGTCGTCGATGTGCCGGATTCGCCAGAACCGATGCTGTGCCGGGCTGTAGGGGATCGAGGTCACATCGCGAGTGCCGTTCACACTCTGGTCGAAATAGAGCCGGCCCGACTCGACGATCATCGCCACGAACGTGCGCGAGTCCTTGCACACCGCGAAGATCGTGTCCGCCCCGGATGCCGCGGCCTGCACGACTTCTACGCTCACGCCGAGGCCGGAGAAATTCCACGGCGTCGCCGCGACGAATCCATTGTAGCGGTCGCCGCCCTGGCCGTTGCGCGGCGTCACAACCAGGCGCCCGCCACTTTCCGCGACGCCGACGAGCGCATCCTGCCCGGCAGGCGAGCCGAATTGCCCGAGCAGCGTGCCGACATTCCAGCGCAGCGGGTCGCGTGTGTCGTCGTCGAAATCGTCGTGAAACTGATCGGCGACCGGGAAGAGTCGCGAGATCGGAACGACCTGCTCCGGCTGGCTCGGGCTGCTCCAGAGCAGCCGCACGTTTGCCGTGCCGGTCGCGTCGAAATACTCGAGCCGGATCGGCACACGCACGCCGGCGACAAGCTGCACGCTGCCCGTCCACGTGCCTGCGGGCGGCGCGCCGCTGACCGGGTCCCATCGGTAGATCAGCAGGTCCGTGTTCACCCAGAAGCGCACGCCGTTGTCCGCGACGATCTTGAACGTGTAGGTCTCGCTGAACTGCGGGAGGATGTCGCCATTCCACCGGGCGGAGAAGTTATCCGCCCCGATGCGCGGATCGGGCGAGCCGGCGCCCCAGTTGAAATCGATGCTTCCATCGACGCGCTGAAACACCGGCGCATCGAGCCCGGCGCCATTGAAGTATCCGCCGAAAAGCCCGCTCCCCGCCGTCGCCGCGCTCACGCGCCACAGGAACGCCGCGCTCGCCGAGAGCTGGCTATCGCTCGCGCTGACGCTGACGTTGAAATCGCCCGCCGCCGCGAACGTGCCGGTGATCGCGCCGGTCGCCGCATTGATCGCGAGACCCGTCGGCAAGCCGCTCGCGGAATAGGTGAGCGTGTTCCCATCGGGATCGCTCGCGTTGAGATTGAGCGCCGCGCTTTCGCCGACGACGCCGGTCTGCTCGCCTGGGCTGAAGACGACCGGCGCACGGTTGATCCCGGCGGGGAAAAGTCGGTTCTGCGGGATGACCTGGCTCGACCGGCTCGCGCTCCGCCACGAGAGCTGCGCCCGCGCCTTGCTAGTGGACTCGAAGTATTCGAGCACGATCGCGACCGGCTGCCCCGCGGTGAGCGCGATGGTGCCCGACGAAGTCGAGCTGCCCGTGCTCCAGCGATTGATGATCTGCTGCCCATTGACCCACAGCCGCGCACCATCGTCGGAGAGGACGCTGAAGGTGTAGGTCTGCGAATACTGCGGCAGCACCTGCCCGCTCCAGCGCACGGAGAAGTTGTCCGCGCCCACGCCGGACGCGGGCGAGTTGCTGTTCCAACTGAAGTTCACCGTCGCATCCGTGCGCGTGAGCACCGGCGTGTTGAAGCCCGTGCCGTTGAAGTATTCGCCGCGCAGTCCCGTGCCGTTTGCCGGCACCGTCGTCGTCCATGTGAAGGACACGCTGCTCGAGAGCAGGCTGTCGCTCACGATCACATTTACCGCGTAGCTCGGCGCCGCCGCGGGCGACACGGTGCCGGAGATGAAGCCCGTCGCTTCGTCGATCCCGAGTCCGTCGGGCAGTCCAGTCGCCGCGTAGGTCAGCGGATTGTTATCCGGATCGCTCGCGACGATCGGCACGCCTACTGAGGTGCCACGGCCGCTGCTGCGATTGCCGGGATTCGTGACCACCGGCGTGCGGTTCGGCGCGAGTGGCTGCGGGTTTGTGTAGCTGACGAGGATGCGCGCGGTGTTATTTGTCTCGTCGGTCTCGGAGAGGTGGTTGTCCGGGTCGGCGATGACTTCCAGCCAATACGAACCGCTCGGCACGCCCGACACGTCGATCCATTGCCCCGGCAGGGCGGAATCGTAGATGTCCGCATAGCCGACGCTGAGCCCCTGGATCGTGCCGCATCCGCCGCCGCCGCGACCGTTGCGGATCGGTGCTGCGTTGTAGAGGTCCGGCCAGTAGTTGCGGCCATTGAGGATGCAGAAACTCGTCTTCCCGCCCGAAGCGATGATCGTCCCGACGCCGTTGCCGGTCGCAACGCGCCGGAGATTGTAAGTCGCGAAGCCCTCGAAGTGGATGTGCCCGTGCGCCGAGTGATACTCGAAGTGCCCCGCAAGGCGGTCGCGCACTGCGCCGCCGACGCTGTAAATGCGCTGGTTCACGATCTGCGTGAGTGCGTCTTCATCGACTGCGCCGCCCCAAATCTCGAGCGGCCCGGGGCCGCGGTTGCCGATGGTGGTCGTGAGCCGCAACAGCGTGCGCCCCGGCTGCGAGGAGGTATCGAGCGTCCATCCGTGGAGATAAGCCGAGGATTGATCGGCGATCGGGACGAGATCGGGCAGGAGTTCTTGGGCGAGCGCCTTGGGAGCAATGCTCGCCGCGGCGCAGAGGATGAGGAGGAGAATGCGATAGCTCATGATGCGGGCTGCGTTTAAGACAGCGATCGGTATTAGAAATACCATAACGATGGCGTCAAGGCTGCTTTCTCGAAAATGCTTGCGAGCCGCACACCCGGTCCGAAAACGCCGGCTCGCCGGCTCAGCTGGTCTTCAAGACCTCAATAAACGCTTCCTGCGGAATGTTCACGCTGCCGATCGACTTCATCCGCTTCTTACCTTCCTTCTGCTTCTCGAGCAGCTTGCGTTTGCGGCTGATGTCGCCGCCGTAGCACTTCGCGGTCACGTCCTTGCGCTGCGCGCTCACGGTCTCGCGGGCGACGATCTTTCCGCCGACGGCGGCCTGGATGGCGACCTGGAAAAGCTGCGAGGGGATGACTTCCTTGAGCTTCGCCGCGAGCGCACGACCGCGGCCCTCCGCCTTGTCGCGATGGACGATGGAGGAGAAGGCATCGACGGGTTCGCCGGCGACGAGCATGTCGAGCTTCACGAGCTTCTCGGCGCGGTAGCCGGTGTGCTCGTAGTCGAGGCTGCCGTAGCCGCGCGTCATCGACTTAATCTTGTCCATGAAATCGACGAGGATTTCATTCAGCGGCAGGATGCAGGTGAGCATCACGCGGCGGGTGTCGATCGAGTCCGTGTGATCGACGATGCCGCGCTTGTCCATGATGAGCTGCATGAGCGGCGAGATGTATTCGTTGGGCACCATGATGGCGGCCTTCACGATCGGCTCGCGGATTTCCTGGATGACGCTCATGTCCGGCAGGAAGGCGGGGTTGTCGATGTGCAGGATCTCGCCGTTGGATTTCAAGACCTCATAGACGACCGACGGGTAGGTCGAGATGATGTCCATGTCGAACTCGCGCCGGAGCCGCTCGATGACGATCTCCATGTGCAGCAGGCCGAGGAAGCCGCAGCGGAATCCGAAGCCGAGCGCGACGCTGGACTCGGCCATGAACTGAAACGCGGAGTCGTTGAGCTGGAGCTTGCCGACGGCGCCCTTGAGGTGCTCGAAGTCCGCGGTGTTGATCGGATAAATGCCGGCGAAGACCATCGGGTGGACTTCATGAAAACCCGCCAGCGGCTCAGCTGCCGGCGTGCGCGAGCTGGTGAGCGTGTCGCCGACCTTGACCTCGCTCACGGTCTTCATATTCGCGATGACGTAGCCCACGTCGCCCGTCGAAAGCTTGTCCTGCTGAAGGAACTTCGGCGCTTGCGGCCGGAAGATGCCGACCTCCTTCACCTCGTAGGCGCGATCGGTCGCCATGAGCCGCACGACATCGCCAGCCTTCACGCTGCCATCGACCACACGCACATAGACGACCACGCCGCGATAGGTGTCGAAGGCCGAGTCGAAGACGAGCGCGCGCAGCGGCCCGTTCACATTTCCACTCGGCGGCGGGATGCGATTCACGATGGCTTCGAGGATGTCCACGATCCCGATGCCCGCCTTCGCACTCGCGGGGATCGCTTCTTCGTGCGGGATGGAGAGGATGTCCTCGAGCTGCTTGTGGACGGTCGGCAGGTCGGCGTTGGGCAGGTCGATCTTGTTGATCACCGGCACGATCGTGAGCTGTTGCTTGTGAGCGAGGTGGACGTTCGCGACCGTCTGCGCCTCGACGCCCTGCGCGGCATCGACGATGAGCAGCGCGCCCTCGCACGCGGCGAGTGAGCGCGAGACTTCGTAGCTGAAATCGACGTGCCCCGGCGTGTCCATGAGGTTGAGCCGGTATTCGATTCCGTCCTTCGCGGTGTAACGCATCGCGATCGGGTGCGCCTTGATGGTGATGCCGCGCTCGCGCTCGAGGTCCATGGAGTCGAGCATCTGGTCCTGCTGCTCGCGCTTCTGGATGGTGGCCGTCTTCTCAAGCAAGCGATCCGACAAGGTCGTCTTGCCGTGGTCGATGTGGGCGATGATGCAGAAATTTCGGGTCCGGGACTGCGGCATTTTTTGGGGCGCGGACTATCGGGGTTGCTCTGCGCTCCGCAACCGCAGCTTTCCTTGATGACGAGAAATAGAAAACCCGCGCTGCACGATTGCGGGGGCCGTGCAGCGCGGGCTCTAGTGGGAAGCCGTTCCGACTTCGGAAAAGGGTTTAGCGTTTGCTGAACTGGAAGCGCTTGCGGGCGCCGGGCTGGCCGGGCTTCTTGCGCTCTTTCTTGCGCGGATCGCGCGTCAGGAGCGACTCCGCCTTGAGCGCAACCCGAAGCTCGGGATTCATCTCCAGCAGCGCACGCGCGAGTGCGAGGCGCAGCGCTCCGGCCTGGCCGCTGCTGCCGCCGCCACGGGTCCGGACTTTGATATCGAAAGTCTTCATCACATTCGCCACTTCCAGCGGCCGGATCGCGTGGCTCTGGAGAACGACGGTGCGGAAGTATTCCTCGAAGGGCCGTTTATTGACGACGATTTGCCCGGTGCCCGCGACCATCCACACGGAAGCTACGGAGGTTTTGCGACGGCCAGTGGCCATGAGTTCTTGGGACATGTTCGAAAAGTTTAGACGTGCGCCGCGGCGGAAACTGGCGTCGGATTCTGCCCGGCGTGCGGATGCTCCGCACCCGCATACACCTTGAGCTTGACGATCATCCGGCGTCCGAGCCTGTTGTGCGGGATCATGCCCTTGACCGCGTGCTCGACGAGCAGCGTGGGCCGGCGTTTGCGGCGGTCGCGCACCGTCTCGCTCTTGTGGCCACCGACGTATCCGGAGAAGCTCATGTAAGTCTTCTGCGTCTCCTTCTTGCCGGTCAGCACGACTTTCCCCGCATTCACGACGATCACGAAATCGCCCGTGTCGCAGTGCGGTGTGAAGATCGCCTTGTCTTTGCCCCGGAGGAGATTCGCCGCCTTGACGGCGACTTTACCGAGCACTTGGTCGGCGGCATCGATGATATACCAACGCCGCTGGGCGGGCATTTCGTGGGCTTTGGCGGAGAAGGTGGGTTTGAAGTCGGTGTGCCTGGGCATGGCTCGGAAAAAGGGTGGCGAAGCTAGGAGCAGCGCCCGGAGTGTCAACTGGGTTTTCCGTGAAACTTCACGGCGCGTGCAGTTCGTGCGAGAGAACGCTCACGCAATAGATCGCCGCGGTCTCGGTGCGCAGGATGACCGGACCGAGCGTGATCGGCTGGCAGCCGGCGCTGCGCGCGAGCGATATCTCAGCCGGCGTGAAGTCGCCCTCCGGTCCCACGAGCACGAGCACGCGACGGGGTCGTTTCGTCTTCGCGAGCACGCCGCCGCCGGTGATCTCCGCGAGCACATCCTTGAGGTGCCGCGCGTCGGGCTGAAGCGAAGCGATGAGCATCAGGTCGAACTTCGGCCGCGAATCGAAGAATGCTTTTGGCGTGAGCGGAGCCGCGACTTCGGGGAGCCAGTTTTGTCCGCATTGCTTGCACGCTTCGATCGCCACGCGCTGCCACTTCCCGCGCTTGTCCTTCGCATCGGCCGCATCGAGCCGCACCACGGTCCGCTCGCTGAGCAAGGGCACGATCTCCGCCGCTCCAAGCTCGGTCACCTTCTCGATGATGAGGTCCATGTTCTTTCCTTTCGGCACCGCCTGGCCGAGGACGATCTGCGCGCCGATCGGTGGCGTCTTCGCGTGCTGGAGCACTCTCAACTCGACGCGATCCTTCGCCGTCGTCGAGATCTCGACGGTCGCCTCGTGCCCGCGCCCGTCGAAGACCGTCGCTCGCTCGCCGGCCTTCATCCGCAGCACGTCGAGGCAGTGGTGCGCGTCGTCGGCGTCGAGCGCGAGTCGGTCGAGGTTCCAGCTTGCGGGCTCGATGTAAAATCGCGGCGCACCCATCAACTAAAGAAGCCTTTCGCCTTCTCGAAAAAGCTCCGGTGCAGCGGGCGATTTTCCTCGCCCATGATCGCGGCGAGTTCCTCGAGCTTGCCCCGCTGCTCGGCGTTGAGCTTCGTCGGCACCTCGACGACCACGCGCACCATCAGGTCGCCGTGATGGCTCGAGTTCAGCACCGGCATGCCCTTGGCGCGCAGCTTGAAGACCGTGCCGCTCTGCGTTCCGGCGGGGATTTTTACGTTCGCCTTCCCGCCGAGCGTGGGCACTTCCATCTCGCCTCCGAGCGCCGCCACCGTGAACCCGAGCGGCACCTCGCAGAAGAGCGCCTCGCCGTCGCGCTCGAAGATGGGATGCTCCTTCACGTGGATGACGACGTAGAGATCGCCCGGCGAACCCCCGCGGATGCCGGCTTCGCCGTTGCGCACGCTGCGCAGGCGCGAACCGTCCTCGATGCCCGGCGGGATGCGCAGCTTGATGCGCGAGCTTTGCTCGGTGCGGCCTTCGCCGCCGCACTTGCGGCATGGCCGCTCGACGACCTGCCCCGTGCCCCGGCACCGCGGGCACGTCTGCGAGACCTGGAAGAATCCGCGCGCGCTGACGACCTGCCCGCGCCCGCTGCACTGCGGACACGTCACCGCTTTCGATCCCGCCTCCGCGCCGGAGCCGTTGCACGTCGAACACCCATCGAGCTTGGAGACTTCGATTTCCTTTTCCACGCCGCGCGCCGCTTCATCGAGCGTGATCTGCAAATCGTAGCGCAGGTCGGACCCGCGCTGCCGGCCTTCGCGATCGGCGCGCCCGCCGCCGCCCGCAGCGCCGCCGAAGAACTGCTCGAAGATCCCACCCGCGCCCGCACCACCGCCGCCAGCACCGCCGGAGCTGCCGAAGACCTCGCGAAAAATATCGAATGGGTCGTGGAATCCACCGCCGCCGGGCGGGCCGCCGCGCGGTCCCGCACCGCCGGGCCCCGCGAACGCCTGATGGCCAAAGCGATCGTAGGCCGCGCGCTTGTCCGGGTCGCTCACGACATCATACGCCTCGCCGAGTTCCTTGAATTTATCCTCCGCGGTCTTGTCGCCCGGATTTTTGTCCGGGTGATATTTCACCGCGAGCTTGCGGTAGGCCTTCTTCAAGTCCTCCGCGCTCGTGTTCTTCGGAACGCCGAGGATTTCGTAGTAGTCGCGCTTGGCAGACATCAGCCCGCCTTCCCCTTCGACACGAGCACCGTCGCCGGGCGCAGCAGCCGGTCGCGCAGCTTGAAGCCCTTGCGCAT
Source organism: Chthoniobacteraceae bacterium (assembly GCA_040081625.1). Taxonomy (GTDB): domain Bacteria; phylum Verrucomicrobiota; class Verrucomicrobiia; order Chthoniobacterales; family Chthoniobacteraceae; genus VFJQ01. The sequence continues at coordinate 39,141 of JBEBGD010000013.1, read as the reverse complement.
CTGCTGGACGATCGCGCCGTCGGCGATCTCCGCATGCTCCTGCTGGCCGATCGCTTCGTGCAGGTTCGGGTCGAAGACCGTGCCCGGCTCCGCATCGACGGGCTCGACGCCGCACGCGGTCAGGAAATCCTGAAGCTGCCGCGCGACCATCTCCAGCCCGGCCACGATCGCCGCCGCGCCGGTTTCATTTTTCGCCGCGTTCATGCCGAGCTCGAAGTTGTCGAGGATCGGCACGAGCCGCTCGAGAAAGGCCGCGTTTGCATATTTCACCGCATCCTCCTTTTCGCGCGACGCGCGCTTGCGATAGTTCTCCAGGTCCGCCGTGCTGCGCATCGCGAGATCCCGGAACCGGTCGAGGTCGGCACGGAGCTGGTCGAGCAGCGTTTGCTCGCTGGTTTCGTCGTCGTTGCCTTCGTCGGCGGGTGCTTGCGTGGGATCGGAACTCATTTTTTTCGGATGGCGATGATCGTGATGTCGTCGGGTTGCGGGTGGGGACCGATGAACGCGCGCACGTCATCGGTCAACCTCGCGATCATTTCCGCCGCACCTTCGTTCGCGGTGGCGATGATCGTGTCGATGACCCGTTGCAGCCCGAACTCGTCGCCCTGTGCGTCCACAGCCTCGGTGATCCCGTCGGTGTAAAGCAGCAGGCAATCGCCCGGCTCGAGCTCGATCGTGAAGTCGCCGGTGACACGATCGAACACGCCGCCGATGTCGATGCCGAGCGCCATGCCGGGCGGGTTGATGCGCGAGACGGTCTGCTCGCTCGCGCGGTAGAGCAGCGGCGCATCGTGGCCTGCGCGGCACAGCGTCACCGTCGCGCTCTGCCGGTCGAGGATCGCGTAGGCCATGCTGATGAACATGTCCTCGCGGATGTCCGGATAGAGTTGCGCGTTGACCGCCCGCAGCGCCGCGCCCGGCGAGAGTTGCCCGCCCGCTTGCGCGCGCAGCACGCTCCGGCACATCGCCATGATCAGCGACGCCGCCACGCCCTTGCCGGAGACATCCGCGATCGCGACCCCGCAGTGGTTCTCGTCCACGGCGATGTAATCGTAGTAGTCTCCGCTCACCTGCCGCGCCGGCACATTGATGCCCGCGATTTCGTAGCCCTCGACATCGGGCGCGCTCATCGGCAGCAGGATGCGCTGGATCTCGTGTGCGACGGCGAGGTCTTCGTCGATCCGGCGCTTCTCCGCCGCCTCGTGGAAAACCGACGACGAATACAGCGCGAACGCCGCCTGCTCCGCGAGCGAGCAAAACACGGTGAACGTCCCGCCGGGGAATGGCTCCGTGCCCGCGCGCCGCGTGACGAAGAACACGCCGAGCAACTGCTCGCTGAAAATCAGCGGCGCGATCATCAGCGAACCGCACGCCCCCGCCGGCAACCGGGGATCGTCGCCCGGCACGAGCTGCGCCTCGCGGTCGCGCCACACCGCGCCGATCACGTCGTCCCCCTGCTTCACCGCGTGCCAGCGCAGGAAGGTTTGCAGCAAATCCTTCGACTGCGCCGTCTCCGGCGGCAGCGGAAAAACGATCGATCCCTCCGGCGTCCCGAAGCCGCGCCGCAGCGTGGTGCCTTTCCGGTCGAGCAGGTAGATCGCGCCGCCGTGCGCCTCGCTCGTGCCGATCGCGCCCTCGACGATCATCCGGTGCAGGTCATCGGCATGCATGTCGGCCGAGAGCGCCTCGCCGATGACATGCAGGAAATCGAATACGCGCCGCTCCTCGGCCTCGACGCGCGCGAGTTGCTCATCCCCCGCGCCGATGCGCTCCTGCTGCCGCCGGTAAGTGCGACGGAAAACGACCGCGAGGACGGCGATGACGATGACAAGGGCGGCGACGATCCACCACAAGGTATTCAAAACGGACAACGAGACTCGCAGCCGAAGCCGATCATTCAAGCCCGCAAACGACGCGCGTGGCTTGCCATCGGCGGCGTCCTCTTGTCTGGTGCGCGTCCGCGCCATGCCAGTCGAAATCAAAATCCCATCCGTCGGCGAATCCATCACCAGCGGCCTGCTCTCCGTCTGGCACAAGAACGACGGCGACACCGTGGCCGCCGGCGAAGCGCTCTGCACGCTCGAGACCGACAAGGTTTCCTCCGAGATCACCGCGGACACGGGCGGCGTGCTGCGCATCAAGGTGCAGGCCGGCGCCGACGTGAAGATCGGCGAAGTCGTCGGCACGATCGAGGCAGGCGCGGCCGCGCCCGCGAAGGCTCCCGCAAAGTCGGCGAAGGCCGCGCCGAAAGCAGAGCCCGCCGCCGCCCCGGTGCGCGAGCCCGAGCCGCCCGCCGAGGAACCCGCGCGCCCTGTGATCGCCGCCGAGCCGCCGCGCGAAGGCCGCAGCACGCGGAAAAAGATGTCGCCGCTTCGCCGCAAGATCGCGCAGCAACTCGTCATGGCGCAGCACACCGCCGCGATCCTCACCACCTTCAACGAAGCCGACATGAGCGCCGTCATGCGACTGCGCGGCGAGATGCAGGAAGCCTTCACCAAGGAGCACGGCATCAAGCTCGGCTTCATGAGCTTCTTCATCAAAGCCGCGGTGAGCGCACTGCAAGCCGTTCCCGCGATCAACAGCCGCATGGATGGCGACGATCTCGTGCAAAACCATTTCCACGACATCGGCGTCGCCGTCGGCACCGAGCGCGGACTCGTCGTGCCGGTCGTCCGCGACGCGGACAAGCTGAGCTTCCCCGACATCGAGCGTGCACTCGCCGACTACGCGGTCAAAGCGCGCGAAGGCAAAATCAAGATCGAGGATTTGCAGGGAGGCGTCTTCACGATCAGCAACGGCGGCATCTACGGCTCGCTGCTCAGCACGCCAATCCTCAACCCCCCGCAGTCCGGCATCCTCGGCATGCACAAGATCCAGGAGCGCCCCATCGCGGAGAAGGGCGCGGTCGTCATCCGCCCGATGATGTATCTCGCGCTCAGCTACGACCACCGAGTGGTCGATGGAAAGGAAGCCGTCACCTTCCTCGTGCGCGTGAAGGACTGCATCGAGAACCCTGCGCGGTTGCTGCTGGGATTGTAGGGCGCTCACGCCCGCCGATGAGCGATCATCCGAACTTCACTTTCGTCTTCACCGATATCGAAGGCAGTTCGCGCCTTTGGGAGGAGAGCCCGGAGCTGATGGCGCAGGCGCTCGCGCGGCACGACACGCTGCTGCACGACATTTTTTCCACGCTCGGCGGTGATGTGTTTAAGACGATGGGCGATTCCGTGCTCGTCGCGTTCGACGACTCGGCGCCCGCCCTCCACGGTGCGATCCAGGCGCAGCGCGCACTCGCGGCGGAGGATTGGGAAACGTCGCGGCCTTTGCGCGTGCGCATGGCGCTCCACCGCGGACCGGCCGAGCAGCGCAACGACGACTACTTCGGCCCGACGCTCAACCGCACTTCGCGCCTGCTCTCGGCGGGCCACGGCGGGCAGACGCTGCTTTCGCGCGCGGCGCGGGAGGACCTCGCGCTGCCGCAAGGCATCACGCTGCGCGACCTCGGCGAGCGCCGGCTGCGCGATCTCTCGCGGCCGGAGCGCATCTTCCAGCTCATCGCGCCGGGGCTGCCGGACGAGTTTCCGCCACTGCGTTCGCTCGAAGTGCTGCCGAACAATCTCCCGCTCCAACTCACGACGTTCGTGGGACGCGAGCGCGAACTGGCGGACGTGAAGCGGCTCGTGGAAAGCTCGCGTCTCGTGACGCTCACCGGCCCCGGCGGCACGGGCAAGACGCGGCTCTCGCTCGAAGTCGCCGCGGGCTTGCTCGCGACCTTCGCCGACGGCGTCTGGCTGGTCGAACTGGCGACGATCGCCGATCCCGCGCTCGTCGCCGTCACCACCGCAGCCGCGCTCGGTGTGCGCGAAGACCCGGAGCGCGCGATCGAGGAATCGCTGATCGATTTCCTCCGCACGAAGAAACTGCTGCTGCTGCTCGACAACTGCGAGCACCTCGTCGCCGCGTGCGCGCAACTCGCCGGGCGCCTGCTCCGCGGCGGGCCGGGGCTGCGCATCCTCGCGTCCAGTCGCGAAGCACTCGCGATCTCCGGCGAGACGACCTACGCGGTGCCGACGCTTTCGCTGCCGGATCTTTTTTCAACGCGGAGCGCGAACCCGATCCTCGCGAGCACGGCCGGCGAATTCGAGGCGGTGCGTCTTTTCGTCGAGCGCGCGGCGGTGGTGCAGCCGGCATTTGCGCTCACCGACGAAAACGCGGCGACGATCGCGAAGATTTGCTTCCGGCTCGACGGCATCCCGCTTGCGATCGAACTCGCCGCCGCGCGCGTGAAGATGCTCGCGCCGGATCAGATCCTCCGCCGCCTCGACGACCGCTTTCACCTCCTCACTGGCGGCGGGCGCAGCGTGCTGCCGCGCCAGCAGACACTCACCGCGCTCATCGACTGGAGCTACGATCTGCTCTCGGAAAAGGAGCGCGCGCTGCTGCGCCGGCTCGCGGTCTTCGGGCGCGGCCGCACGTTGCGCGCGGTCGAGGAAGTCTGCTCCGGAGACGGCGTCGAGCGCTGGGAGATCCTCGATCTGCTCCAGCAGCTCATCGACAAATCGCTCGTCAGCGCCGAGCACACCGACAGCGGCAGCGCCCGCTATTTCCTGCTCGAGTCGGTGTGGGATTACGCGCGCGGCAAGCTCGCCGCGGCCGGCGAGACCGAGCAGGTCTGCACGCGGCATCTCGAATACTTCGTGCGCGTCGCCGAGGAGGCGGAGCCGAAGCTGCACGGCCCGGAGCAGGCGGAGTGGATCGAAAAACTCGCCGCCGAGCACGGCAACCTGCGGCTCGCGCTCGAGTGGAGCAGCGAGTCGTCGCACGCCGAGTTGGGGCTGCGGCTCGCGAGTGCGATCGAGCGTTATCTGGAAGTGCGCAACTATCTCACCGAGGGACGCGACCACTTCACCACGCTGCTCTCGCACGCCGCCGACGTGCGGCCCGAGGTGCGCGCAAAGGCACTCGCCAGCGCGGGGCGGATCGTCTTCTGCCAGGACGACGACGCAACCGCGCGCGAACTCTACACGCAGGCGATCGCTCTTTACCGCGAACTCGGCCTCGAACGCGAAGCCGCGCACACCCGCGCGCTGCTCGGCTTCCTCGAATGGTCCGACGGCCGGCTCGCCGCCTCGCGCGAGCACCTCGAGGCGACCGCTGCATTTGCGCGACAGACCGGCGACCGGCCGCTGCTCGCGCTCTCGCTCAGCGGCCTCGGCACGATCTTCAACACCGAGGGCGACCACGCAAAGGCACGCGCGCTCAAGGAGGAGAGCATCGCGACTTACCAGCAGACCGGCGACAAGTGGGTCATCGGATTGATGACGCTGAGCCTCACGCGAGTCGTGATCCCGCAGGGCGACTTCGCCGCCGCGCGCGAGCTGCTCGTGGAGGCCGCCGCGATCGGCGAGGAACTCGGCAACGAATGGTCCGTGCCGTATGTGCTCGAAGGATTCGGCAACATCGCCGTCGGCGAGAGCGATCCCGCCCGTGCCGCGCGCCTCTACGGTGCCGCGTCGGTGATGCGCGAGCGACTCGGCCTCACGCCCGGCCCCGGCGAACTGCCAGCCTATGACGGTGCCATCGCGCAGATGCGCGCGGCGCTTGCGCCTGCGAGTTTCGACGAGAGCTGGACGGAAGGCCGCAAGCTCTCGCCGGATGAGGCGCTCGATCTTGCCAGATCCCTGTAGGTCAAGCGCCCCGCTTGCCGCATTCCTGCCGCCGCCCTGGCAAGCGGAGCGCTTGCCCTACAGAAACAAAATCGGCGTGCTCGCGCACGTCGATCCGACTACGCCGCGAGGCATGGCTCACCCGCCGCGCATCCCGGTCCTGCTGCCGCTCGACCACCGCGTGACATGGTTCCTCACCTTCTGCGTCCAGCCGCGCCGGCCTGTGCTCGCGTGTCCCGAGGTGTGGACAGCTTTTCGCGCGGCGATCGAGCGCCTGCGTGACTGGCAGGCCGCCGCCGCGGTGCTCATGCCCGATCACATCCACGTCCTCGCGCGTCCGCTGCGCGAGCGCGAGCAGCCGGTCGGCAATCTTTCGGGTGCGCTGAAACGCTGGACCCGTGAGCCGTTTCGCGAGCGGTGGGAGTGGCAACCCGGCAGCTTCGACCGCCTGCTGCGCGCCGATGAATCCGCGCAGCAGAAGTGGGAATACATTTGGCAAAACCCCGTTCGCGCCGGCCTCGTCACCGATCCCGATGCGTGGCCTTATTGGTTCGCCGAATCCGAGATCGCGCCCGCGAATCCAAGACCCCTCTAACGAATTCGCCGCCCGCTCCGGCAAGCGATGCGCTTGCCCTACAAATACGAAACACAAACCGTCCGCGACGCCGCTTGACCGCACGCCGACGCGGTTGTTCTCTCGCGCTGCAATTCGTCAGACGGGCTGGCGCGGCCCCGCGGTTCGTCGGCCTCTCGGGTCCACACTCCACCATGAACCGACTTTTCAAATTTCTCGTCGCGCTCGCCCTCCTCGCGTCGCCGATGGATTCTGCGTTGGGGAATCTCGATTCGGCGGTGGATCCCGGCACTCCGATCGGAACGCCGCCGGGGGCAATGGACGACCCGTTGCTGTTGAGTCCGGATGGCGGTTCGCTGCCGGACATTGCCATAGACTCGGCAGGGCGCTCTCACGTGGTCTGGAGGGGGCCGGACTTTTTCGTCTACTACGCGCAAGTGGATGCGGAAAACAACGTGTCCATCCCTGCGACGCGAGTTTACGATTTCGCCACGACCGCCATTCCACGCGTGGCCGTGGATGCGACCGGCGATGCCCACATCATCACCAGCAGCCTCGGGGTCAATTCGATCCTGATTTATTTGAAGGTTTCCAACGGAGTGCGCGTGGCCCTCAAGGCATTCACGATGTTTCCGATCGGTTTCTTCGCGTCGGAGAGCGACAGTTTTCCCAGCATCGATGTCAACCCCATCACCGGCTTGCCCGCGGTGGTGGCGGAGGTGCGCAATTCCTACGTCGTGCCGATCGGATCGATCAATGTCACTCGCTACGATGAGGAGCTGTCCTACATCGAACTGGATGGGTCAGGGAACCCGAACCGGGACTCTCGCGTCAGCTTATATTTTTTGCGGAATGCGTCCTCTCCGACCTATCGCGCGCAACACCCCGACCTGTCCTTCGATTCGAGTGGGACGGCGCATGCCGTATGGTATGCCACCGACCCGGCGTGGACCGGCGCAAGCATCGGCTATGGCAGAATCGGCGACGACTTTTGGAGCGAGATCGCGAATACGCGGGATGTTTACGATCTGGGCGGCCCCGAAATCGCACGGGGGGAGTTGGGGCTTGTCGAAATCACCTGGTCCACAACGGGCGGCTCGGTCATCTGGCAGGAGACGAACCACGATGGCGTGACTGAGCTCGACGACTTCGTTATTTCAAAGCCAGGTGCTGTCGCGCAGCGCCCGAACATCGCCGCGGGGTATGGCGACATTTTCTTTGGGTGGGGCGATTTTCGCGAGGCCACGGCAGATATTTATGTGCGCTCGGCCAATGGCTATCCCCAGACGAATATCTCCCAGAGCACGGGCTCGGCTTTCAATCACGCCATCGGCATCCGCGCGACCTCCATCGCTTTCGTCTGGCAGGACAATCGCAACGGGCTCAACCAGATTTTCTACCGGGTGTCGCAGCAGGCGCCGAAGCTGACCTTTCACCAAGTGGCGCCGGATAATTTTTCCAACTCGGAGGATGGAGTGGGGATCGATACGGCGCTGGTGCCTGTTCTGAAGCGCGAATGCCTGCTGGAACAAGCCGAGGTGACCGAGGGCCTCGTGGCCGATGGGGTCAGTCCGCTGCTGCTCCAGATCCGACTGCCCGAAGCTCCGCCCGCACCCAAGCCCTATCGCATCCGCGTGGAAAGCGTGTCGGGAAACCACCTGCCCAGCGAGATCGAGGCGAAGCTGCGTCTCTTCGATGGTTCCGCGTGGGTGCCCTACGCCGCCGGTCAGGATACCGTCACCTTTTCGCCGGAGGACGATCCGCCGGTGGCGTTCGCCTATGTGGAGGGACTCGACGCGAGCTTTATCCAGTCGCCGGACGACGGTCCTGAGGTGACGGTGGAACTCACCGTGGAGCCCGCTGATGGGATCGGCGTCCCAACCACCGAGAGTTTTAAGATCTGCCGGCCGCCGGTGGTGCTGGTCCACGGGTATAATACGACCGGTGGATGGGGCGCGAATTTCACTGGCGCGCTCGAGGTGGACCGGCCCCCTGGTTTCGTGACGGTGATCCAGTATGGCGTAACGACGATCTTAGGGGTGCAGTTCGCGACGCAGAACACCTACGGGTCGCTTTCCACCTGCGCGCGCCTGCTGGACCAGCAACTTGAATCGCAGATCGAATCCCAAGGGTCGCCGCTCCGCGCAAAATGGGCCTTCCTCCGATACGATACTGTGGGCCACAGCCAGGGCGGGGTTCTCCTGCGGATGCTCAGCTCCGTGAATGGAGGATCGGTCCCCTCCTTTCGCAACGCGGCCAACGCGAATCGCGGCCGCTTCCGGCGCGCGGTGACGATTGGCTCCCCGCACAATGGCACTCGAGTGGTGCGTTACGCGCAACGCCTCGCGCAGGATGCTAATATCTATTCGGCAGTTCCGCAGTTCCTCGTGCTGTCTGGCCTACTCCAACCAAAATTTGATCCGTGGGGTGACCAGATTTCTGACCTCAACGCGCCGGGCGGACGCTGGACCCCGGACATTGCGGCGAAATTCCTTCTTGTGCGGACGACAGTGAACGATGGGCAGGCGCCCACGTCGTCCAGGAACAATCTCAGCGACCGCATTCTCGGGCTCAACTCGACTCGCGGTCCGGTTGTGTTTCCGCAAGGATCCGATGGGATCGTAGATTTGCAGGCGCAAGGGAATCCCGCCGGCAAGGTTCTCACGCTGCCCGGCACGAGTAACATCGCGCACGCTCAGCCACTAAGCTTGTTTGGGGCAAGTTCAGACGATGTGAGTTCTAGCGAAGTGGCCGGCTTGGTGAGCACGGTGCTGAAGGGTGCGGCTACATCTTTCGGCTCTTTCCGGGTTCCGCCTTTGCTCCCGACGAGCGAAAGGAATGCCGTCGAAGCCGCAGCGGCTCTGACACTTTTCGTTGGGAATGTGATCGCACGGGAAATGTTTCTTCCGCATCAGGCGCAAGCCGCGGCCCCTTCCGCGAGCACGTATGCCTTCATGCTCAATCCGCCGGCGGACTACCCGGTGGAAGGCATGGTGGTTTGGAACGTGGATGTCTTCGGCCAGGATGGCGTGACGCAAGACGGCGTAAGCCTCGCCGTCGATTCGCAGGACTCGCGCAAGGTGACCGTGACCGTGGACGCCGGAGTGGTGGGCGACGTGCTTCTCTCGGCCCACTACGCGCTGGCGGATGGCGGAATCGCCTTCGCCACTGCGGTCAAAGTCGTTTCGATCGCACCGCCCTCCGCGACGCTCACAGGGATCGAACTGGACCCGGTAGCGGCCACTCTTCCCGCAGGCACGAGCCTCGTGCTGCACTTGTGGGCGAACTATTCCGATGGCTCGCGCCTCCTCGTCTTTCCCGAAGCGACGACGGTGTCGTTCAGTTCGCTGACTCCGGCCACGGCGGACGTTTCGCCTAGCGGCATCGTGAGCCTCAAGGCGGTGGGGAATGCGACGATCGAAGCCGGCTACGCGGGCCAGATGGCGCAGGCGCAGTTTGTCGTCACACCAATGGAGACAGTGCCCGGAGGCGGATCGAACGATGCGCGCTTGAGCGCGCTAAGCGTGGCGGGTGCGACGCTCTCGCCGGACTTCGACGCGGCGGTGATCACCTACACGACTGCGGTGAATCATGCGACCGCGAGCGCGACGGTATCGGTCGCGGCGGCCGATGCAGCAGCGAGCATTCTTCAGGCTCCGGGCAATCCAGTGGCGCTCAATGTCGGCGCAAACCAAGTGCAGGTGAAGGTGACCGCGGAGGACGGCGTGGCGACGATGACCTACTCGGTGACGATCAATCGCGCGCCTCTCGCTGCTCCGGTTCACACCACGATCTTCGCGAAGGATAACCCCGCGCCGGACGCTGGCGCGCCCGACGGCCCGCCTGGCGATGCACTGCTCGCGAGCTTCGGCGTGCCGGCGATCGACGACGACGGGCACCTCGCGTTCACCGCGAAATGGAACAGCGCGACGAGCGGCAAAGGCGCCGGACTTTTCACCGATCTCGCCGCGCTCGCGCTCGTCGGCCGCGATGTGCCGGGCATCACCGGTGCGACGTTCAAGAGTTTCAACGATCCTGTCATCAGCGCGGGCAACGTCGCGTGCATCGCGACGATCACCGGCGCGGTGAAAGGCACGGTCGTCATCTTCGGTCCTGCGACCGGGCCGATGACGGTGCTCGCGCAGAGCGGCACAACCGCGCCGAATGCGGACGATGCGAAGTTCAAGAGCTTCAGCAGCGTCGGCGTCGCGGGAGACGCGGTCGGCTTCCTCGCGCAGATCACCGGCGGCTCGCCGAAAGTGACCGTCGCGACTGACACCGGCTTGTGGCTCAAGGACGGCGCGCAGCCGCTCGACCTCGCGCTTCGCGAAGGCTCGGACCCGCTCACGGTCCCGATCAAGACACTCGTCGCGTTCAAGACCGGCAACGGCTCGCCCGGCGCGGGCCGTGGATGGGTGCGCCAATCCAACGTGAGCTGGATGCTCGCGCTCGCGACCTACACCGACAGGACGCCCATCGTGCTCCAGGCCGGCAACGGTGTCGGCAAGCTCAACAACGACACCAACGCGGCGGGCGAAATGTTCGCGAGCTTCGGCCTGCCGACCGCCAACGCGATCGACGACGTCGCATTCCTCGCGAAACTCGCCATCGGCCCGACCGTGACGAAGGCGAACGCGAGCGGCATCTTCATGAATTCCATGGGCGGCGACTTCGCCACGATCGCGCGGGTCGGCCAGCCCGCGGGTGCGACCGGCGCGAATTTTAAGCTGCTCAAGGATCCGATCCTCTCCGACGACGGCGGCCTCACCTTCCCCGCGACGATCACCGCCAAAGGCACCGCGGCGACGACGCTGTGGTGGCAGCCGTCCGGGGGCGCACCGATGCTGATCGCGCAAGGCGGCGCCGACGCCGCCGACCTGCCCGGCGCGAAGTGGAAGACATTTCCGTCGCTCGCCATCGCGACGAATCGCGGACCGATCTTCACCGCCACGCTCGTGCCGAATCGAACCAACGTGACCGCGAAGAGCGCGAGCGGCGTGTGGGCGTGCGACTTCAACGGCGCGCCGCGTCTGCTCTTCCGCACCGGCTTGCCGGATGAAATCCTCCTCGGCAAGACGCTCAAGAGCTTCACGCTGCTCAACGCGACCAAGGGCAGCATGGGCGTGACGCGCGGCTACAACGCCGCGCAGCAGGTCGTGTGGCTCGCGACCTTCACCGACAAAACGACGGCGATCGTCGTGACCGAGGTGCCTTAGCTCAGCGGCCCGCCTGCGCCACGGCCGCTTCGAACTGAGTCGGCACGGGCTTCACGCTCGCGCGGTGGCGTTCGACTGCGGCGGCGATCTGCGCGAGCACGTCGGGGTGTTGCGCGGCGACGTCGAAGCTCTCGCCGGGGTCGGCCTGGAGGTCGTAGAGCAGCGGCGGGTCGTGAGGGTCGGGCTTGGGCTGGAAGTAACCGGGCTGCGTGAGGTAGTGCGCCTTCCACTTCCCGAGCCGCGCGGCGAAGAGCTGCGTGCCGCGGTAATATAGATACGCGTCGCGTTTCAGCGTGCCGCTCGCGGTGAGAAGCGGCGTGATGTCGAGGCCATCGATCGCGCGGTCGGCGGGCACTTTCGCGCCGGCCCACGTGGCGCAGGTGGTGAAGAGGTCCATCGTGCTCGCGATCTCGCGGCACACGCTGCCGGCGGGCACGCGGCCCGGCATCCACGCGATCCCCGGCACGCGCATCCCGCCTTCGTAGGTTGAGCCCTTGCCGTCGCGCAGCAGGCCCGCGCTGCCGCCGGCGAGGCCGCGGATCAGCCACGGGCCGTTGTCGCTCGTGAAAAAGACGAACGTGTTTTTCTCGATGCCCGCGGCGCGCACCGCGTCGAGCACCAGGCCGACGTTCCAGTCGAGCTCCTCGACCACGTCGCCGTAGCGGCCGCGCGGGCTCTTGTCGCGGAATTTGTCCGACGCGAACAGCGGCGTGTGCGGGAACGTGTGCGGGAGGTAGAGGAAGAATGGGCCGCCCTTTTTCTCCGCGATGAATCGCACCGCCTGCTCGGTGTAGCGGCGAGTGAGTGTGGTCTGGTCGGCCGGTTGCTCGATGAGTTTTTCATCCTCAAAGAGCGGCGCCTTCCACCACTTCGGGTCCGGGTTGTCCTTGTTGTCCTCGTCCTTTGGGCGCGGGCCGATCGGGTCCATGTCGTTCGAGTGCGGCAGGCCGTAGAAGTAATCGAAGCCGTGATTTTTCGGATGGCCGGCGGGGTTGTTCGTCCACACGCCGAGGTGCCACTTGCCGACGCAACCGGTCGAGTAACCCTGCGCCTTGAGCAGCTCGGCGAGCGTCACTTCGGCTTCGGGCAAGTGCCCGGTGGAGACGTTGCGCAGCACGCGGAAACGGTCGTGGCACATCCCGCTGCGGATGGGGTATCGACCCGTGAGCAGAGCCGTGCGGCTCGGCGTGCAGACCTCGGCGGCGGAGTAGAAATCGGTGAAGCGCATTCCTTCGCTGGCCATGCGGTCGAGGTTCGGCGTGCGGATGGTCGGGTGCCCGTAGCTGCCGAGGTCACCGTAGCCGAGATCGTCGGCGAAGATGATGATGATGTTCGGTTTCGCCGACGCGGCGAAAGTGAACGCGGTGAGCAGCGCGAGGAGGCGGATCATGGGGAAGTGCGCACGAGTGTGGCGTTGCCAGTTCCTCGGGGAAGCGCTTTTTCTCGCTCCAGATGAAATCCCGCGCCGCCGTCCTCACCGCCTTTCACGCTCCGCTCGAACTTCGCGAACTGCCGCTGCCCGAGTCGCTCGAGCCGGGCGCCGTGCTCGTGCGCACCGAGATGGCCGGCATCTGCGGCACCGACATTCACCTCTGGCACGGCCAGCTCCCGATCGCGCTGCCGCTCATCATGGGGCACGAGACGGTCGGCCGCATCGAGCGCCTCGGTGCGGGCGTGGAGCGCGACTGGACCGGCCAGCCGCTCGCGGTCGGCGATCGCGTAACGTGGAACTCCGCGGTGTCGTGCGGCGCGTGTTATTACTGCGCGGAGAAAAAGCAGCCGACGCGCTGCCCGCACCGGCGCGCCTACGGCATCGGCTACCGCTGCGACGAGCCGCCGCACTTGCTCGGTGGCTACGCGGACTTCCACTACCTGCGGCCGCGCACGACGATCTTCAAGCTGCCGGACGATCTGCCGACCGAGTCGGTCATCGGTGCGGGCTGCGCGCTCATCACGGCGATCCACGGCGTCGAGCGCACCGGCATCGCGTGGCGCGACAGCGTGGTCGTGCAAGGTGCGGGGCCGGTCGGCATCGCCGCGCTCGCGGTGGCGAAGAGCGCGGGTGCTTCGCAGGTCATCGTCATCGGCGGACCGAAGGCGCGGCTGGAGCTTGCGCGGCGATTCGGCGCGGATCACGTCATCGACATCGACGTGGTGCGCGAGCCGGCGGCGCGTCTCGCGCTCGTGCGCGAGCTGACCGGCGGCAACGGCGCGGACGTGGTCCTCGAGTGCGTCGGCATGCCGCAGGCGGTCGTCGAGGGCATGGAGCTTTGCCGCGATGGCGGAAAATATCTCGTGCTCGGCCACTACTGCGACGCCGGGCCCGTGACGTGGAACCCGCACGTGATCACGCGCAAGCAGCTCCAGGTCTTCGGATCGTGGTCGAGCGAGCCGCGGCACTTGCGGCAGGCGATCGAGTTCCTGCGCGTGAATCGCGAGCGCTTTCCGTTTCACGAGATGGTCACGCACCGCTTCCCGCTCGAGCGCGCGAATGAGGCGCTGGAGATGACGGCGAGCTGGCAGTCGGCGAAGAGTGTCTTCGTGCCGGCGTGAGGGCAAACTCCCGCTGGACGATTTCCACATTCCTCGCATTGTTGGCACAAAGTAAATCATCCCCATGAACCGGACCTTTCATCCCGCCGCCCGCCGCCCCGGATTTACGCTCGTCGAGTTGCTCGCGGTCATCGCGGTCATCGCCGTCATCATGGTCTTCGTGGTGCCTGCGGCGAACCAGATCATCCGAGGCTCGCAGCTCACGCAAGCCTCGCAACTTGTCGCCGACCAGCTGGGCTTTGCGCGCCAGCTCGCGCTGAGCCGCAATCGGACGGTTGATTTTCGCTTCTACCGCTTCGGCGATCCGGAGACGCCGGGCGAAGTCATCGACATGCCCGCGAAGGGCCAGTGGCGCGGGGTTCAGGTTTTTGAGCTCATCGAAAACGGCGCTGCCGTTCCCGCCGGGCCGTTTCATCGCCTGCCGCGCATGACGGCGCTGAGCCCCTCGGACGAGGCGACCCAGGAGGATCGACGCTACTCGACGCTGCTCGATGAAGAACTGCGCGGCCCCTTCATCGACGCCACGCAGGAGCCGACGGCGCCGGAGATTCCGGTCGAGATCAATGGCCGAAAGGTCGCGAAGAACTACCAGTGGCTCACCATCCGCTTCCTGCCCGATGGCTCGACGAATCTGCCGGCCAAGGCCAAGAAAGGCACTGACGGTGCCGCTGCCGAGGACAAGAGCGACACATGGTATGTGACCGTGATGAACCTCTCGGACATCGAGCAGAAGAAGGACATCAAGGACGTCAACTACGCGACCGTCCAACTCGATCCGTTCACCGGCGCGCAAAAAACCTTCCGCCCCAACGTCGGCGCGAAGCCGAAGGCCGCCAACTAATCGGCCCCGAAGCGCGCGCTGGCGCGCAAAGGCGCGAGCATCCATACTGCGCGCCGCTTTTCCCGATGCGCCGCATCCTTTTTCTCGCCTTCATCTGCGTCTCTGCTCACGGGCAGAATCCCGTGACGACGGTGCGTCCGCTCGCCGTCAACAAGCCCGACCTCGTGCTGCCCGGCCCGCCTGCGGCGAAGCCGGTGGCGACGCCCGGCGCGAACACTTTTCAGCCGACGTGGGAGACGCAGAAGGGCGCGCGCACTTACCTGCTCGGCATCCCCGCGCCGCGCGGACAGATCACCGACCGCAACGGCGCGCCGCTCGCGCAGACGCGCGTGAGCTACAATCTCGGCATCGCCTTCCCGACGCCGCTCGCGTTCGACGACACGGCGCTGAAGCGCTTCACCGAGCAGCAGATCATCCTCGCGCGATCGCTCACCGGCCGGCCCATCTCCATCGGCGAAGAGGCGCTGCTCAAGCACTACAAAAACCGCGGCGTGCTGCCGCTGATCATCGCGCAGGATCTCAAGGAGTTTGAGGTCGGGAAAATCAGGGAGCAGAAGTCCGACGCGCTCGTGCTTCAGCCCGTCTATCTGCGCTGGTATCCGCAGGGCGATCTCGCCGGACACGTGATCGGCTACGCGGGACGCGCGGGGAAGATGCCCGACAAGATCATCGAGAACAACGATCTGCTGTGGCCCGACAGCGAGGGGCGCGACGGGCTCGAGCAAATGTTCGACGACCAGCTCAAGGGCAAGGTCGGCCAGCTCAACCTCTCCTTCGACCCGACCGGCCGCAAAGCCAGCGAGCAAGTCCTGCTGCCGCCATCGCCCGGCTACAACGTCGTCACCACCCTCGACCTCGGCCTTCAACGCATGTGCGAGGAGTCGCTCGCCCGCAATTGCAAGCGCGGCGCGATCGTCTTCATCGATGCGAATCAAGGCGACGTGCTCGCGCTCGCCTCGTGGCCGCCGATCAACCCGAATTGGTTTGTGCCGACCATCTCGCAGGCCGACTTCGACGCGCTGCGCAACAACCCGGAGAACCCGCTCATCCCGCGCGCCTATCGCTCCGCGTATCCGCCGGGCTCGACGTTCAAGGTCTTCGTCGGCCTCGCCGCGATGCAGGGCGGCAAGATCGCACCCGACGACACCTTCAACTGCCCCAATGCGATGGAGATCGGCAACCTCACCTTTCGCAACTGGAAGAAGGAAGGCGCGGGCGAACTCAACTTCGTCGAAGCGCTCACGCAGAGCTGCAACACCTACTTCTACCAGATGGGCCTCCGCGTCGGCGCGCGGCCCATCTACGAGACCGCGCAGCGCCTCGGTCTCGGCGTGCGCACCGGCATCCCGCTCGCCTCGGAGACCGGCGGTCGCATCCCGACCGACGACTACATGCTCAAGGTCTATAAGCGCAAATTCATGCCCGGCGACATCGCCAACCTCTCCATCGGCCAGGGCGACACACTCATCTCGCCGCTCCAGATGGCGCAGGCGATCGCCGCGATCGGTAACGGGGGCACGCTGCTCCAGATGCGGCTCGTCCAGCAGGTGCAGAGCCTCGACAGCGCCATCGTCACCGCCTACGACGCGCGTGCCCGCGGCGTGGTCGAGATGGATAAACAAGTCGCCTCCGCGCTGCGCAAAGGCCTCATCAATGTCGTCAACAGCGGCAGTGGCACCGCCGGCCGCGCGTCGCTCGATCACGTCGTCGTCGCCGGCAAGACCGGCACCGCGCAATGGGGCCCGAAGAACAACGAACGCACCGCCGCGTGGTTCGTCGGCTTCGTCCCCGCCGACAAACCGCGCTACGCCTTCGCCGCCCTCTACGAAGGCGACGCCAACAACGACGACGTCCACGGAGGCACCCAGGCCGCGCCGATGATCGGCCAGGTCCTCAAGCAGCTCTACCCCATCGAGAAGAAGGTGAAGAAAGCGAAGAAGAAGGAGGAGGAAGCCTCGAAGCCGATGGAAGAGAAAACCGAGGACGGCACACCGGTGCGCCGCGCGGAGCCGGTGAAACCGGAGGCGAACTAGCCAGCCGGATTCCCGCGCCAGTTTACGCCGCCACCATCACCAGCCTTTCGCCACGCGGGCTGCGGAGTCTTACTCAGGCATGACTCATGAGCGCTCGCATTCCCTCGGCGCGCTCGTCCGCACGATCGTGGACGAGACGCCCGTCTTCGACATCCACACGCACCTCTATGACGCGGCGTTCGGCGAGCTGCTGCTGTGGGGGCTCGATGAACTGCTCATCTACCACTACCTCGTCGCCGAGGCGTTTCGCTGGCACGATCTGCCGGAGGGGAAATTCTTCGCCCTTCCAAAGGCGCAGCAGGCCGAAGTCGTGTGGGACGCGCTCTTCATCCGGCACTCGCCCATCAGCGAAGCGTGTCGTGGCGTGCTCACCTGCCTGAACGCGCTCGGCTTCGACGTAAAGAAGCGCGACCTCGCGGCGCTGCGCCGCCAATACGCGCAGTGGCAGCCGGACGCGTTCATCGCGCGCTGCTGCGAGGCGGCGAGCGTGCGCAAGATTTGCATGACCAACTCGCCCTTCGACGATCTCGAGCGGCCCGTGTGGGAGCGCGGCTTCGAGCGCGACCCGCGCTTCGTCGCGGCGCTTCGCATCGATCCCCTGCTCGTCGATTGGCCGAACACGGTGCCGAAGCTGCGCGCGTGGGGCTACGACGTGACGCCCGAGCTGAACGCGAAAACCTTCGACGGCATCCGGCGCTTCCTCGGCGATTGGACGAAGCGAATCGACTCGCAGTATTGCATGGTCTCGCTCCCGCCGGAGTTCGCCTTCCCCGACAACGGTCCAGCCGCGCAGATCATCGAGCACGCGATCATGCCGCACGGGCGCGACCACGATCAGGCCTTCGCGCTGATGATCGGCGTAACCCGCGCGGCGAACCCCGCGTTGCGGCTCGCCGGCGACAGCGTCGGCCCGGCGGATGTTGGCGCCGTCGAGCGGCTCTGCGCGGCGTTTCCGCAAAACAGATTCCTCTGCACCATGCTCGCGCGGGAGAACCAGCACGCGCTCTGCGTCTCCGCGCGCAAATTCCGCAACCTCCACGTCTTCGGCTGCTGGTGGTTCATGAACATCCCGCAGCTCATCGACGAGACGACGCGGATGCGCCTCGAACTCATCGGCACTTCGATGACGCCGCAGCACAGCGACTGCCGCGTGCTCGATCAGCTTGTTTATAAGTGGAAGCACAGCCGCGCGATCATCGGCAACGCGCTCGCCGACAAATACGACGACCTCGCCGCGACCGGCTGGGAGCCGACCCGCGCGGAGATTGAGCGCGACGTTCACGACTTGCTCGGCGGCGCGCTGGAGAAGTTCATCGGACGGCACTAGAACACGCGGCGTGTCCGCCTTTCGCGCTCTCATTCTCCTCCCCGCACTGGCACTCGCTGCGCCAGACGCCGCGCAAATGCGGCGGGGCGCGGAACTCTACACGGCGAAGTGCGTGATCTGCCATCAGCTCAATGGCGCCGGCGTGCCGCCCGTCTATCCGCCGCTCGCACGGAGCGACTGGCTGCTCGCGCAGCGCGTGCGCGCGATCAAGTCGCTGTGCGAAGGCCTCGACGGCCCGATCGTCGTCAACGGCCAGGCCTATTCGAATGTGATGCCCGCGCAGATCCTCGACGACGGGCAGGTCGCCGACGTGCTCACCTTCGCGACGAACTCGTGGGGCAACTCCGCGCCGGTCTTCACTGCCGACGAAGTGCGCGCCGCGCGCCAGCGCACGAAGTTCAAGACCTTCGAGGCCCTCGTAAAAGCATCCGCCTTCCAACCGCTGCCGCAGCCGCCCGCGGGCTGGGCGGTGCGCGAAGTCGCGCCTCTCCCCGAGCTCTGCACGCGCCTCGCCACGCGCGGCGACGGTGCGACGGTGTATGTGCTCGCGCTCAAGGGCAGCGTCTATTCACTCGATCGCGCCAGCGGCACGCCGCAACTGCTCATCCGCGCGGGCGATTATCTCGGCGACACGCCGCGCGATCTCACCGCGGTCGGCATGGCGCAATCCGTCGATGGCCGCCTCTACTTCGTCACGAACGAGCGCATCACCGAAGGCGTCGAACTCGTGCAAAACGAAGTCACGATCTGGCGCACCAGTGCAGAGCCGGCGAAGCCGCAGGCGTGGTTCAGGACGCGTTATCCGTGGGGCGTCGGGCCATTCAATCATGGCGTCAGCGGGATGGCGTTTGGCCCGGATGGAATGCTCTACATCAACAGCGGATCACGCACCGACGGCGGCGAGGCTGGGAACGATCCGCGTTATTTCAATGGCGGCGAAACGGACGTAACCGCGTGCGTGTGGAGGCTCGACCCGCGCGCGGACCAGCCGCAGATCGAGGTCTTCGCACGCGGCATTCGCAACGCGTGGGGCCTCGCCTTCGACGGCGATGGCCGCCTCTTCGGCGTGAGCAACGGCCCGAACGAGAACCCCGCCGAAGAGATGGACTGCATCGAGCGCGGCGAACACTACGGCTTTCCGTTTCAGTTCGCCGACTGGCCCGTGAAGCCCGGCTCGCCCTACCCGCACACGCCCGCGCCGCCGCCGGGCATCGAGTTCACGCCGCCGGTGCGAAATTTCGGCCCCGCCGCCGGCGGCGCGGAAGACAAGCCGCTCGCGACCTTCGACCCGCACTCGAGCCCCGGTGGCCTCATCTGGTGCGGCGACGACTGGCCCGCGCCGCTGCGCCGCACTTTCCTCATCACGCGCTTCGGCAATCTGCTCGGCCCGCCCGCGTCGCCTGAGGACGTCGGCTTTGACGTGCTCTCGGCGGCGATGCAGCAGCGCGACGGAGCGTGGACCGCGCGCATCACCACCATGCTCGCGCCGCTCGGCCGGCCACTCGACATCGTCCGCGCCGGCCCCGGGCGCGCGCTGATCCTCGAATACACGCGGCCCACAAACTTCCGCGAAAAACTCGGCTGGTTGCCGGGACGAATCATTGAACTCTCGCCCGCCGCTCCGTAATCTCGCGCGACATGAGCGACAGCACCTCCACAGCCCCGTCCGATTCGCATCGCCGTCACGTGAACCGCAAGGCGCGCGCGCGCTTCCAACTCGCGTCCGTGATCCTGCTGCTCTGCGCAAACTTCGCGCTCCTCTTTTTCCTCTCCATGAGCGAGCCCGACGGCCGCCCGGTCGTCGGCGTGCTCTTTGGCGGAGCGATCTCCAGTGCGCTGCTGCTCGGCGCGATCTGGAACCGCCAGGACTGGGCGCGCTACGTCCTCGTCATTCTGCTCGTGCTGCTCGCCGGATATTTCGGCTTCCGCATGCTGATGGCGCTCAATGATCCCGAGCGCGCCGGAACACCGGCGGTGCGCCTCGTCGGCCTGGGCATTGCCGGATTTCTCGGCGCGGGTGCGTGGCTGATCTTCTCGCGCCGCCTCCGCTATCTCACCACGCCGCCCGGCAGCGGCGGCTAGACCAGTTCGCGCTGCCGCACCTCGGCGTGCTGCTTCACGAGTTGGGCGGCGATCATCAGCGGATCGAGCAGTGAGAAACGAATGCCGCGTCGGCGCAGCACGCGTTCGAGTTCGCGCAACTTTTCCCACTGCAAGTGGCCGCCGAGTTCGCGGTAGAGATCGTCGAGCCGCTTCACGTCCGCGTTTTCAAACACCGGGCGAACGCCGGGTGGGCGCATCATGTTCACGAGGATGAGGTGCTGCCGTGCGATGAGCTGCGTCGCATTCACGAAGCTCTCGGCGAGAAAGGGATCGTCGAGCGCCGTGAGAAAGATGACGAGCGCGCGCTTGTTCAGCCGGGTGCGGAGGAAGGCGCAAAGATCGTCGAAATCCGGCGTCACGGGCTGCGGCTGGAGCGTGTAGAGCTTGTCGCGGCACGTGTCGAAGTGGCCTTGTCCATTGCGCGCGCGGAGGAAGGTGAGCACGCGATCGCTGAACGTGATCAGCCCGAATTGATCGCCCTGCCGCTCCGCCGCCGCGCCGAGGATGAGCGCCGCCGTCACGTAGCGCTCGAGCGCGGGCACCCGCTCGTCGGCTTCGACGACACGCGCCGAAAGCCGCGATGCGTCGATGACCACATACACTTCATGCGTGCGCTCGATCTGGTGGATCTTCGTGACGAGATGACTGCGCTTGGCCGATGCCTTCCAGTGGACATCGCCGAGGCTGTCGCCGGGCAGATAGTCGCGCAGCTTCTCGAACTCGCGACCCTGCCCCGCGCGCCGCTGGGTGTGCGCGCCGAGCATTCCACGCCGGAGGAAAAGCGCCGCCACGCGCTGGCGCTCCGCGAGGAGATCGGGATGCACGCGCAGTTCCATGGCGATCTCCCGGCGTTCGCGCCACGCCCACAAGCCGAGCGGCGATGTCGTCTCGAGCACGAGTGCCTCGGGATGAAACAGCCCCCGCTCACGAGGCAGGCACGGCCACGCGACAGTCGCTACGTCCGCACCGGCGGGAAGTCGCACGTCGCGGACCTCCTCGCGCGAATCGAACGCCGCCGGCAAGGCGCAGCCCACGCGCAGGCTGCGCGGCCCGCCGGCATCGCGCACGAACCTCAGCTCGAACGACCCCTCGCGGCCCTTGTGCAGCCGCGCGAACGGCGGCGCCTCGACGCGCAGCGCGCGCAACACCGCAGGCGCACGCAGCGCGTCCAGGAGCGCGACCACAGCCAGTCCACTCGCAAGCAGCGCTGCGATCATCGCCGCCGGCGGCCACATCGCCGCGAGCGCCGCGAACGGCGGAAGAATTACCGCGGCAAAAAGGATGAGGCGTGTCGTGGGGATGATCACCTTGGCACCGCGACTTGTTCCAGCACCTTCGTGACGACCTCCGTAATCGTCACGCCTTCGAGTTCGTATTCGGGGCGGAGCACGAGGCGATGACCGATCACCGGTTCCGTGAGCGACTTCACGTCGTCGGGAGTCACGAAGTCGCGCCCGGCGATCGCGGCGGAAGCACGGCTCGCGAGCAGCAGCGCCTGCGTCGCGCGCGGGCCGGCGCCGACGAGCACGAAGTCGCTCGCCCGTGTCGCGCGCACGATCTCGACGATGTAGGCGATGAGTTCATCGCGGACCGTGATCGTCGCGAGCGCGCTGCGGGCCGCGGCGAGATCGGCATCGGTGATGACTTGCTGCACCGAGCCGCGAGCGAGCGCGGCTTCGGGCGAATCATTGCCGAGCATTCGTCGCGCGAGTTCGAGTTCCTCATCGCGATCGGGCACGCCCATCGCGATCCGAAGCATGAAGCGGTCTTTCTGCGCCTCGGGCAGCGGATAGGTGCCCTCGTATTCCACGGGGTTTTGCGTCGCGAAGACGGTGAAGCTCGGGCTCAACGCGTGCGTGTCGCGGTCGATCGTCACGCGGCGTTCCTGCATAGCCTGGAGCAAGGCGGACTGTGTCTTCGCGGGGGCGCGATTGATTTCATCGGCGAGCAAAAACGTCGTAAAGATCGGCCCGCGCACGAGCGTGAACTCGCCGCGCTGCATGTCGTAGATCGTCGTGCCGGTGATGTCTGCCGGCATCAGATCGGGTGTGAACTGGATGCGGTTGTATTCGCAGCCGAGCACGCGCGCGAGCGTGCGCACGAGCAGCGTCTTGGCGACGCCCGGCACGCCTTCGACGAGCGCGTGGCTGCCGGTGAAGATGGCGATGAGCGACTGATCGATCACGGCTTGCTGGCCGATGATGACTTTGCGCACTTCGGTGCGCGCGCGCTGGAGGAGGTCTTTGATGGTGTCGGTGGTCATGGGAAAAAGTTCGGGTGTTTAGCGGCGGCGCAGCCCTTCGGCGATCGTGCGATAGGCGGCGGCAGCGTCGCGGCCGGAAAGTCCGCGCGCCTCGTGGGCACGCATCACGGTCTCGACGTGCGAGGCTTCCTCCGGCCGCAGGCGCCGGCCGCGAGCGCGACGCCACTCCGCGGCGCACGTGGCGAGAAGACGGCCCGGAGAGAGGCTGCGGCGCAGCAGGTTCACGAAGCCCTCGGCGGCATTGGCGCCGGTCACATCGGCGTCGTCGATCCGCGAGTCGGCGCGCGCGGGGAGAAAGGGCACGGCGTTCTTCCACACGAAAAGCGCGACGACGAAAAGGATCGCGAGCATCGCTCCCTCAAGCCCGTGCTTCCGCGCGAGGCCGACGACGTTCATCTCCTCGGTGACGCCGTGGTGCTCCTCGTCGAAAACGACGGTGCGCGGCGGACCGATCACGCGCGCGATTAGCTTCGGCGCGCGCGCGCCACGCAGCGCTTCGTTGCTGAGAAAATAGCTGTCGCTCGCGATGACGATGCTGCCCGTGCCGAAGTCGCGCTCGGCGATGACCGGCACGCCGTTGGTGCGGTAAAGCACGCGCCATTGCGGGCTGAGGCCCTTGAAATAGAGAGCGCTGTGCCACGGCACGGACGGGTCGAGTTCCCCGGCATCGTCGGCACGAAGCGCGG
The DNA here is from genome assembly GCA_040081625.1 of Chthoniobacteraceae bacterium. GTDB lineage: Bacteria > Verrucomicrobiota > Verrucomicrobiia > Chthoniobacterales > Chthoniobacteraceae > VFJQ01. The sequence continues at coordinate 15,879 of JBEBGD010000013.1, read as the reverse complement.
TGCCGCGCAGGGCATCGCGTTCTTCATCCTGCGCGATGTCGAACGAGAAGCCCCAACGATTGGCCACGTCGCCGAAGACGACGCCGGGTGGTTCTTCATCCGCGGCGATTTTTTTCGGAGGCGGGTTCCCGCCGGGCGCGGGTGTGCCGGCCTTTGTCTTCGCTGTCGTGAGTCGCTGCGTGCCGGTGCTCTTGAATTCACGCCGGAAGCTGAACACCGCGCGCGTGCCCGCGGTGACGAGCGATTCGAACTCGCGCAGTTCGTCGTCGCTCCAGCGCGCGCGGAAATCCACGCCGATATAAACGAGCGCGACGGGCTTCCCCGGCTTGAGCCGGATGAGTGGGCGGAAGTTGCGCTGCGGCTCGAAGCCGGTCATCGCGCCGAACGCATCGAAGAGAACCTTCGCGCCGAGCGGATCGGCGCGGAGCGTCGAGTAAGGCGGATACACGTCGCCGCGCACATAGCGCAGCTCGAAGAGCCGGAAGACGCCGGCGAGCAGCAAGGCGAGCAGCGCCACGGTTCCGATGCCGAGAGCGACGCGGCGGCTCATGCCTGGCGGATGCGCTCGAGGTTTTCCTGAAAGACCGCGAAGCCGTCCGCGGTGACCGCGTGCCGGCCATACCACGAGCGCTCGAAGGCTAGCCGGTTGTCGTCGAAGGCATCGAGCAGCGGCTGGCGGTCGCGCACGCGGCGGCGCAGCTCGCGCTCGTAGTCGCGGTTGGATTTGTGGCGCGCGATGCGGATGAGTTCGCGCACGCCGAGATGCGCGAGACACGCAAGCCACGCGGCGCGCAGCGCGAGGGCGAGTTCGCCGCGCGCGGCGTGTTCGCGGGCGAGCGCGAGCCAGCCATCCTCGGGCAGTTGATCGGCCATCACATCTTCACTGCGCAAATCCGGCGGAGCGGGCGCGACGGCGGTCGCGATGACGATCTTGCGGCGGCGGCGCAGCGTGCGCACGAGCAGCCAGATGAGCACGCCGACGAGCGCGCTGCCGAGCAGCACGAGCACGGCTTTGCTCAGGCCCACCCAGTCGATGTCCGGCCCGTTCGGAGTGGAAACCTTGGGCGGGTTCACGAGATTCCGCATCCATCGAAAGAAGCGTCCGAGCTGGCGGAAGCCGGACGAGAGCCAGCGCTGGATCGTCTTGCCGGAGTCGTCGATCCACGACTGGAGCCAGCCCTGGCTCCCGGCGGCTGGCGGCACTTTTTCGCGCGGCGCGCGCCACGCGTATTCCCTGCGCTCGAGCACCTCGCCGATGCGGCGATCGAGTTCGGCGGCTTCGGCCTGCTTCGGCGGCGTGTCCGCTGCCTGCGCCGGCTGGATCGCACAGAAGGCGAGCAGCACCGCGGCGAGCGTCGCGCGGGAGAAGGTGCGCAATTCGGCGACGAGGTCTTCGCCGGAGTGGATCGCCTCGCCGCGGAAGCAGCGCAGAACGACGAGCGCCTTGCGCAGCGGATCGACGGCGAGCGACGTAAGGGCGACGGTCGCGGCGAAGAAGGTAGTGTTTAGGTAGGCGCCGAAGTCGCGCGAGTAGAGGGTCTCAATGCCGAAGAAGGTCTTGAGCACAAACGGCACGGCGCCGAGCGCGATGCAGACGTTCAGCCACACGAAAAACGTGAAGACGAAAACCACAGACACGATCGCGTGCGCCTGCCAGGGCCACAGCTTCGCCTGCGCGACCGCGCGCGCGGTGATGCTCTCCGCGTGCGGCGTGCCGTCGCCGAGGGCGGTGACGTTTTGGAAGAAGCCGGACACCCACACAAACGGCAGCGTGAGGACAGCGGCGACCGGCCGCAGCAGCAACCCCCACGGCTGGACGCCGGCTTGCGCGGCGATGGTGCGGAGCACGCGATGCGCGGTCCACGGCGCATCGGGTTGCCCGGTGAGCGTGGCGCGGAGCTTTGCAGCGGAGACGGCCTGCCACGTTTTTTTCCACACGTAGAGCAGCGCGACGCCGAGCGACCAGTCGGCGAGATGGAACGCGGCGTAGGCGTCGCGGCCCATGTCGGCGATGAAGTAGAGCAGGCCGAGCCAGAACGGGATTGCGCCGAGATAATATGCGAGGTGCGCGGTGGCGGGCGCACGACGCAGCAGCGCGACGGCTTCTTCGATGAAATCGAGCGCGGAGAGGTTTGAGCGGCGGCGTTTCGGCGCGGCGCTCATCGGTTTGCTCCTTCGTTGAAGTCGTCGAGGAACGAGCTCTTCCAAAGCGTGTCGCCGTGAAAACTGTCCGGGATGGCGAGCAGCATCCGGCCGATGCTGAAGAAAAGGATCCACGCGAAGACGAGTCCCGCGAGCGCCGCGGCGCAGCGCAGCACCGGGGCGAAGCTGCGGCGCTGGCCCGGCTTCGTGGCCGCGCTCTGCAAACGCGCGAGGCAGCCGCTGCAAATGATGCGGTCCGCGTGCTCGATGGTGCATTCGCGGCAGAAGAAGCGGCTGCACTCCGGACAGCGCGCGATGGCTTCGCGCGAAGCGTGATTCCAACAGCGCTGAAGGGCGAGGCGGTCGCTCATCCGGCTTTGCGCTGCGCGGCTTCGATCAGCGGGCCGATGCGCGCCGCGATGCGGTTGAAGACATTGAGCCGGCGCGGGGCGGCCAGCGGCTCGGCGCCCATGGGCGTGAGGACGTGGACGATGCAGCCGGGACCGAAGATCGAATTGGCGATGCACAGGCCGAGGCAGACGCCCGCGAAGCTCGCGAGGACGATCCCGACGTAGAACACCGGTGAATCGGCAGGATCGGTCTTCGCGGAGGCGAAGCTCGCGAGCGCGCCGAGGGCGAGCAGCGCGCCGAAGCTTCCGCCGATCAGATTCAGGATGAGCCGCCGCGCGGTGCGGCGTGCGACGAGCAATTGGATGTCCTTGAAAAACCAGCGGCGGTAGCGCTCGACGCCGCCGGAATTGCTGACGAGCAGCAGATGATCGGGCCCGAGCCACAGCGCACCGGTGCCGGCGAGGCCGAAGCGGTTGCGAGTGAGGCGCTGGAAATTCGACGTGGGTTCAGCCATTGCGGATCGAGAAAATCAGGCCCCACACCAAACCGATCATGGTGGCAACTTGCAACACGCCGCCGATCACACCGAGGATCGCGAGGCCGTGGCGCGGGCCGTGGACGAGGCTGCCGGGCTCCTTCCATTTCCACAGCGCGAGGAAGATCGCGCACGGGCCGGTGATGAAATAGAACGGCCAGAGAAAGCACAGCGCCAGGGGCAGCATGCCGAACAGCGCGGCGACCTGGCCCCATACGACGCGGCGATTGATGAGGTCCGGCAGCTTCGAGGCGTCGAGGCACGACGGGCAGAGATGCTTTCCTGCAAATGGCACGTCGCATAGCGCGCAGAGAAAGCGCCCGCAGCGCTCGCACGTGGCTGCGGCGCGTTTGTCCGCGTGGAAAAAGCAGACGGCTTCGCCCTCGAGCGCGCGCTCGCCGCTGGCCGCGGAGACGGCTTCGGGCGGAGTCTCGAAGGCCGGGAACAGCCGGACGGTGAGCACGGCGCGGCACGCGGCGCAGGCGACTTCCGCGCCGCCGGACGCCGCCGCGGGGTCGAGCGCGAGATGGCAGCGCGGACATGAGAGTGTCGCGGTCATCGAAATTGGTTTGTGTGCCGCGTATGGTTTGTCATTCACTGCGCCGCCGCCGGGCCGCAGCCCTTGCGCTGAGCGCGGCGGACTTTTTATCGACACAACCAACGCTCACAAGAAACAAACATGAATTGGTATTACGAATCCGCCGGACAGCAGCAGGGCCCCGTGGCCGAAAGCGAACTCGACCGCCTGCTCGCCGCCGGCACGATCAACCCCGACACACTCGTGTGGCGCGAAGGCATGGCCGGCTGGACGCCGCTGCGCACCGCGCGACCTTCCGCGCCACCACCCGCCGCCGGCGCGAACGAGGATGCCGCAGGCTGGGAAGTGACGCGACCCGGCACGCCGGCGACGCAGCAGGCATCGGACGCCGCGGGCAGTGACGTGCCGCAGCCGGGATGGGTGCGCTGCACGGTGACGGGCCGCTATTTCCCGCCGTCGGAGATCATCTACATCGAGGGCAAGCCGTATTGCGCAGCCGCGAAGCCGCAGGTGGTGGCGGCGATGCAGACGGGCGCCGTGCTGCCGGGCAACGAGAGCGGACGCGAAGGCCCGGCGTGGGAGCATCGCGAACAGCTCGGGATGATGAAGGCCTTGATCGATACGACGAAGGCGGTGATCACCGCGCCGACGCACACGTTCACGACCATGAAGCGCGAGGGCGGGCTCCAGACGCCGATGGTCTATTATCTCATCCTCGGCTCGGCGGCTGGAATCCTGAGCCAGATCATCATGAGCATCCTGCAGTTCGGCACGATGGCCTCGACCATGGGCAATGCGCCGGGCGCGGGAGTCGCGATCGGCGCCGGGGTCGGCGGGCTGATCTTCGGGATCATCGCGGCACCGCTCCAGGTGTGCATCGGAGCATTCGTCGGCGCGGGGATGGTGCATGGCTGCCTCATGCTTTTGAAGGCGGCGAACCAGCCCTTCGAGACGACGTTTCGCACGCTGTGCTACCTCTATGGAGCGATGGCGCCGGCGCAGTTGATCATCGCGGTTGCGGTCGGATTCGGCACGCTTGGGATGACGACGGGTGGCGTGCCATCAGCGACTGGCGTCGGGATGTTTGGGCTGCTGCTCGGCGGGCTCACGCTGCCGATCATGATCTGGTATCTCTACATGGCGATCGTGTCGCTCGCCGCCACGCAGGAGATCACACGCGGGCGCGCCGCCGCCGCATTGCTGTTGCCGCCGCTCGTGTGTTGCGGCGGCTTCGCGTTGATCGCCGTGCTGATCGGTGCGGCAGCCGCGGTGAATAGCTAGCGCGGCCGATGAAGTGGCGCCGGCTGCACCCGGGCGAGCTCGATCACGAACTGCTGTGGCTGATCGTGAGTGTCGGCACGGCGCTCGTGGCGCTGCTGTGGCTGCGCTTCGGGATGCCGATGCCGCCGTGCGTGTGGCATGAGCTCACGGGCGTGCCGTGCATCGGGTGCGGCTCGACGCGCTGCGTGCGCCTGCTCGTGCAGGGCGCGTGGGGAGCGGCGTTCGCGATGAATCCGCTGACCTTCACCGCGCTCGCGGGCGTCGTGATCTACGATCTCTACGCGGCGGCGGTGCTGCTTTTGCGGCTGCCGCGGTTGCGACCGGGGAAGTGGCCGGCGTGGCTCGGGTGGACGACGCGCATCGCGATCGCGATCGCGCTGGTGGCGAACTGGGCGTGGCTGATCGCGCGCGGGGTGTAGGCGCGCGCTACCGCCGCCCGGTGATGGTGCGCGTCTTCTCGTGCGCGGTGTCCGGCAGATCGCGACCGCGTTTCCCGATGACGATCGAGACACCGGTGAAATCGAAGATGGTGCCGGTGGCCTGCCAGAGGGTGACGATCGACTTGTTCAGGTCGGCCTGCGCGGCGAGTTCGCGGCTTTTTGCGTCGTAGAGTTTCCGCTGAGTCTCGATGAGGTCGAAGCTCGAGATTTGTCCCTCGTCGAGGCGGCGATAGGCGATGCGCACACTTTCATCGATCAGCTCGCGGGTCTGCCGCGCGGTGGCGAGGCGCTGGCGGCTGGTCTCGATGCGGCTGAGAGCGGTATCGACATCGACCGTCACCGTCAGCTCGCTCTGCTTGATCTTGACGACGGACTGTTCCTTGAAGCCCCTGATCGCCGCGATCTGCGAGCGCGACTGCACGCGGCCGAGCGGCATCGAGAATTGCACGCCAAAGCTCCACTGCGGCGCCTGGCTGTGCACCGCCAGGTCGCGCGCGCCCTGCCAGTCGTCGCCGAGGCCGTTGTAGCCGAAGGTGCCGACGAGATCGAGATTCGGCCACATCTGGTTCTTCGCGAAGCGCAGCCGGATGTCCTGCTTTTCCGCGTCGGTGACGGCGGCGATGTAGTCGGGCCGACGTCGAAAGGCGGTCTGCAGATGCTCTTCGCGGCTGCCCGCGGGCGCGACGAGGTGCGGCGTCTGCACGGGCACGAAGATGCGTGCCGGTCCCGTGCCGCTCTCGGCGGTGATGAGCCGGCGCAGCGCGAACTGGCGCTCCATGAAAAGGTTCTTCGAGAAGATGAGCTGCTCCTGGTCGAGCGAGACCTGTGCGCGCGCCTGCTGCACGTCGATCGGCGACATGAAGCCGAGATCAGACCGCCGCTGGTTTTGCTGCACGAGCTTTTCATCGGCGGCGATGGCGTCCTGTTTCACGCGCAGGTCCGCCTGCGCAAAGAGCATGTCGAAATAGTTTGAGAGCACGCCGGCGAGCCCTTCGGCGAGCGTCTTCTGCCACGTGAGTTCCGCCACGCGCTGGTTGATCCGCCCGGTGCGCACGTCGGCGAGATTCGCGCCGGGTCCGAAGTCCTTGAGCAGCGGCTGGCGAACTTCGAATCCTCCGAATGCGGTATAGAATGGGCGGACGGTGCGCGAGTCGCCGTCGAAGGTGGTGCGGATTTTCGCCTGTCGCGCGGTGACGGCGAGCTGCATGCCCAGCGGGGTGCGGAAGGCGAGGCTCGTATCCCAGCGATCGGCGTCCTGGTCGAAGATGGCGACGCGACCGAGATTGAGGTCGGTGGCGGGCGAGGGGGTCTGGCCGGTGGCGACCTGGATGGCGCGGGTATTTGCCTCGATGGCCTGGATCTGCGCGAGCTGGAGCAGCGACTCGGCGTTGCTGATGTTGGTGGTGATGTCCGGCCGCTGGAGCGATTCGCGAGAGAGGTCGATGCGGAAGACCGGGTCGAAAACGCCGACTGCAAACCGGGTGCGCGCCTGCTCGATCTTGATGTCCACGCGGTTGAATTGCACCTCAAGGTTGTTGCGCAGCATCATCCCGACCGCGTCGTTGAGCGTGAGGGGCTGGACTTCGGCTCCGCCGAAATCGAGACCGCGCGGCAACTCCGCGGCGCGCAGGACGAAAACCAAACTGAGAAGGCAGGCGCCGGCGCGCCAAGGGAAGGAAGGCATCAGGAGAAAATGAATCGGTAATCGAGACTTAGCAGGTCGAGCAGACTCTGCAAAACGAGCTTGCCCCACGGATGCCGCCCGGCGTGGACTTTGCCGCGCACGGTCATGCCCGGACGCAGCAGGCCCTCCTTGTTTTCGACGACGACGACGGCCTCGAACGTGCGCTCGACGGGGATCTCGCGACCCTCGTGGTCGGTGTAGGTGAGCACGTCGCCGCCATATTTTTTCGAGAAGCCGCGCGGGATCGCCGTGCCGAAAAACATCACCGGCTTCTCGGCGATCACGCCGTGAAACTCGCGGTCGGGGAATGCGTGGGCCTTGAGCACGACGCGCTGGTCCTTGTCGATGTAGCGCACCTGCTTTTCGCTCAGCGCGATCTTGATCCGCAGCGGGTCGAGCGGCGCGATCTCGCAGAAGATCTCGCCGCTCTTGATGAGCCGCCCCTTGAGCTGATCGAGGCCGCGCGTGAGCACGGCACCTTCGACGTGCGAGACGAGCGTGAGATTGCGCACGTCGCGATCGGCTTCCTTGAACCTCGTCTCGGCTGCCGCGCGCATGCTTTCGGCCTGCTTGAACTCGGCCGGTTTCCCTTCACCCAGCGCGCGCTGCACCGTGGCCTCGGCGATCTTCAGCCGCGTGTCGGCATCGGTGCGGACCTGCTGCGCGTCGCGGTTCATCAGCCGTGCGAGCGTCATGCCCGGTTTCACGCGCTCGCCTTCCTTCACGAGCACCTGCTGCACAAAGCCGGTCACCTCCGGTCGCACCTGCCCGGGCTCGGCGAGTTCGACGGTGCCCGCGCGCTTGATCGACAGATTCCACGGCACGAAGCACATCACCGCGAAGATCCCGAGCGCGACCGCGACGATGTTGCCGAGGCGGCGCAGACGTCCGCCGGGGTTCCAGTCGTCGCGCTTGAGGTTGAGGCTCTTGAAAAATCCGATGAACGGCACCACGACCCACGAAGTGAGCGCGAGGACGGAAAACCAATCGGCCAATCCGCCGAGGCCGAGGGGTTCGAGGTGTGGTTTCATAAAGACGACGAGGCTGATGATGATCCAGTAGCCGTAGAGCCACGAGAGGATGGCGTAGGTGTAGAAGAGCCAGAAACGTTTTTTGGGCAACGGCATCCGCTGAAGCGCCGGGTCCGCGCCTTGCACGCCGAAGAGCAGGCGCTTGATGTGGTGGGTGATCAGCGCGCGGCTCTTGGTCTGGAGGTTCGGCACCTCGAGCAGATCCATCATGATGTAGTAGCCATCGAATCGCATCAGCGGATTCGCGTTGAAGATGATGGTCGAGACGCTGGCGAGGAAGATGAAGTTGAACAGGAAGTCGCGCAGTGCGCCCGGCTGCACGACGGCCCAGAAAAACGTCGCGACGGCGGCGAAGATCAACTCGACGTAAATGCCCGCAAAGCTCACCAGCACGCGGTGCATCCGGTTCGGCATCGTCCACGAATCCGACACGTTCACGAAGAAGTAGGGCTGAAAGACGAGCATCATCACGCCGACCTCGTGGACCTCGCCGCCGAAATGCTTGCACGTCACGCCGTGGCCGAGTTCGTGGATGCTTTTGATGATGAACATCGTCACCCACATCAGCGCGACATTCTGGAGCGAGAAGAGATTCGCGATCGCGCCGCCGATCCGGTCGGTGTGCTGGAAAAACACGATCGCCCCCAGCACGATCAGGACGGTCGAGACCCACAGCACCGTCCGCGTGTAGATCCACGAAAACCGCTTCTCAAGATAGCCGAAGAACAGGTCGGGATCGAAAACCGACTTGCGGAAAAAGAAGAGTTGGTTGGCGAGGTTGTAGAGACCGCTCTTCTTCTTCTTCGCCACCTTCGCCGCCTCCCACCGCGCCTTCATGCGCTGGCCCTGCACGCTCAGGAACTGCAGAAGCGCGAGGTCGTTCGCAAAGCGCAGCACTCGCTCATTGAGCTCCTCGGGCGTGTAGTCGAGCCGCACATGCGGAAAGCGCTCGCCGTAGATCTCCCGTATCGCGCCGAACGTGCGCCGCCCGTCGAAGAGCGTCGCGAGGAAGTAATCCTCGGCCGTCATGCGGAAGTATTGCAGCGAGATGGGATCCTTGACGACGTAGTAGCTCCGCCCCTCGAACATCTGCTGGCTCACCAGCAAATCCGCGCGCAATCCCGGCAGGACGACATTCTCCTGCGGCGGCGGCTTCGGCGCCTCGATCGGCTCGGGATGGGCCACGGCAGCCGCGGACATCGATCAGCGCGCCACCGTCAGCCGCGAGAAATCCGCCACTCCGCGCATGCCCGGCTTGATCACGTGCCCTGGATTCTCCACGAGCAGCTTCACACGAAAAAGCCCCGAACCCGCGTCGATCCGCGGATCGACGAAGGAAATCTTCGCGTCGAACTTCTGCTCGCCGATGACCGGAAACCGCACCGGCACGACCTGCTCCACCTTCACCGAGGTGAGCAGCTTCGGGTCGAGGTAAAACTGCACGAACACCTGATCGATGCTCACGATATCCACGAGCTTCTCGACCCGGTCCACACTCTCGCCGGCCTCCTTGTATTTCTTCACCACGATGCCGTTGAGCGGGCTGCGGATGGTCTTTTCCCGGAACGAATACTCCGAAGCGCGCAACTTGATCTTCGCCATCTCCATCTCCGTCTCCTTCTCGAGCACCGCCTCGCGGCTCATCATCTTCTCCTTGAGCAGCGCCGCCGCGCCCTTGGCGCTAAACTCCCGCTGCTCGACCAGCTTCTTGTCCTGCTCGACCTGCAACCCCTCGCGCTCGGCCCGCAATTGCACGATCACCTGCCCCTCCGTGACCGTGTCGCCCTCCTCGACCAGCACGCTATCGACGACCTCCTGGAGCACCGGCGAGGCGACGCTGACTTGCTTGAAGGGCACGACGAGTCCCTGGATATCCTCGGCACGCGCCACCAGCGCGACGAGCAGGACGAGGGCAAAAGCAGTGCGGTTCATGATGCGGGGCAAAAGAGTTTATCGAAGCGGGTTGCGCAAGCGGTATGACGTAGCGCGCAAGGACCTCCCCTTATGGCCGAATTCGGATCGGCCACGCGGACTGGCCGGATCCGCGATCGAACGCCATCATCCCGCTTCGCACCACCAATCCCCGATTTAATCCTGGGCGCTGCAATTTTCCTCCCAATTGCCGCGCGATTCCTGCACAACCTCGCCATGAGCAATCTCTGGAACCGTTTCTCGCAATACTTCCTCCGCCATTCGCAGCTCGGCATCTCGATCGACATCTCGCGGATGCGCTTCGGCGACGACTTCTTTTCGAAGATGGAGCCGCTCGCGCAGGCTGCGATCGCCGACATGCAGCGACTCGAGAAAGGCGCGGTCGCCAATCCCGACGAGAATCGCATGGTCGGCCACTACTGGCTGCGCGCGCCACAACTCGCGCCCACGCCGGAACTGCGCGGCGAGATCGAGCAGACCAATGCGGTCATCAAGGAGTTCGTCGGCGCGGTCCACTCGGGCGGGCGGTTTTCCGAAGTGCTCGTCATCGGCATCGGCGGCTCGGCGCTCGGGCCGCAGTTCATCAGCGATGCGCTCGGCACCGACGACGACAAGCTGCGCCTGCACTTCTTCGACAACACCGACCCCGAAGGCATCGACCGCGTGCTGACCACGCTCGCGCACCGGCTCGATCACACGTGCGTCGTCGTCATTTCAAAATCCGGCGGCACGCCCGAGACGCGTAATGGAATGCTCGAAGCGCAGGCAGCATTCAAGAAAGCCGGGTTCAATTTCGCCGACCACGCCGTCGCGGTGACGGGCGTCGGCTCGCAGCTCGACAAACTCGCCGAGCGCGAGAACTGGGTCGCGCGATTCCCGATGTGGGACTGGGTCGGCGGGCGCACCTCGGTGATGAGCGCCGTCGGGCTCGTGCCGCTGTGGCTGCAAGGCTGCGACATGGACCGCCTGCTCGCCGGCGCCGCCGCGATGGACGTGTGGACGCGCGAGACGGCGACGCTGAAAAACCCCGCGATGCTCCTCGCGCTGATGTGGCACTGCGCCGGGAATGGCCGCGGCGAGAAGGACATGGTCGTGCTGCCCTACAAGGACCGGCTCTGCCTTTTCTCGAAATACCTCCAGCAGCTCGTGATGGAGAGCCTCGGCAAGCAGCACGATCTCGACGGCAAGGTCGTGAACCAGGGCATCGCCGTCTATGGCAACAAGGGCTCGACCGACCAGCACGCCTACGTGCAGCAGCTCCGCGACGGCGTTCACAATTTCTTCGCGACCTTCATCGAGGTGCGCGAAGGCCGGCGCGGCGAGTCGATCGAAGTCGAGCCCGGCATCACGAGCGCGGACTTTTTGCAGGGCTTCCTCCGTGGCACGCGCGCCGCGCTCTACGACGGCGGGCGCGGGTCGATCACCGTGAGCATCCCGGAGGTGAACGCCTTCCAGGTCGGCGCGCTCATCGCGCTCTACGAACGTGCCGTCGGCTTCTACGCGTCGCTGGTGAACATCAACGCGTATCACCAGCCCGGCGTCGAAGCCGGCAAGAAGGCCGCGGCGACCGTGCTCGCGCTCCAGCAGAAGGTCCGCGCCGCACTCAGCGCAACTCCGCAAACCGCCGCCGAAGTCGCGGCGAAGATCGCCGACGACGCGGAGGCCGTCTTCCACGCCCTCACGCACCTCGCGGCGAATGGCGCGGCGAAAGCGACGCACGGTGCGAGCGCCGCGGAGGACCGGTTCGCCGCGGGGTAGGCGTCCTTGCCTTCCGCGCGCGCCCGCCGATTCTGCCGCACCCTTGTCCGCCCAACTCCTCCGCCATCGCGAAAAAGTCCTCGCCAGTGCCGAGCAACAGCTCGAGGCGCAGGGTCGGCTCGATACGCCGGAGCTCATCACGCTCTACAAGAAGTTCCTCAAGATCGAGGAGCATCGCGTCCAGCTTCAGCACAAGAGCGGCGGCGGCGGCCGGCAGATTTGCGGCCTGCGCGCGAGCCTCATCGACATCGTGCTGCGGCATCTCCTGCGGCTCGCGCTGCCCGAGGCCGGGCAGAATAAAACGCCGCCCCTCGCCATCGTCGCGCTCGGCGGCTACGGGCGCGCGGAACTCAATCCGTGCAGCGACGTGGACATCATGTTCCTCGTCGCCGACTCGAGCCGCAATCTCCCGAAGGTCCTCAACGACGCGATCCAGCGCATCTATTACATCCTGCTCGATAGCGGTCTGAAGGTCGGCGACCACAGCACGCGCACCGTGAACGAGGCCATCAAGCAGGCCAACGCGGACATGGTGAACAAGACGACGATGCTCGAGGCGCGGCTGGTCGCGGGCGACGCGACGATCTTCGACCAGTTCCGCGAGCGCTACCTGCGCCTCTGCGTGGAGCCGCACGTGGATGCCTACATCGCCGCGCGCGTCGCCAACCAGGCCGAGCGCCACGAGAAGAACGGACGCTCGATTTACATGCAGGAGCCGAACGTGAAGAGCGGCTGCGGTGGCCTTCGCGACTACCAGAACCTGCTCTGGATGGCGTTCTTCAAGTTCCGCGTGCAGGGCACCGCGGGGCTCGTGGAAAAGAAGTTCTGCAACGAGCCCGAGCGCCGCCAGCTCGAGAAAGCCTACGACTTCCTCCTGCGCACGCGCACCGAGCTGCACTATCTCAATGGCCGCGCCGCCGACGTGATCGTGCTCAGCCAGCAGTTGCCCGTGGCCACGCGGCTCGGCTATCCGCAGAAAAACATCCTCCGCCGCAGCGAGGCCTTCATGCGCGACTACTATCAGCACGCGCGCAATATCTATCACTTCACGAGTGTGATGAGCGAGCGCATGGCCCTGCAGACGCCGGACCCGAATGCGAAGCGCGGCCTGCTCGGGCTCCTCCGGCGCAGCCGGCCGCAGATCGAGCGCTTCGACGGCTTCTACTCGAGCGAGGGCCTCATGTTTCACGAGACGCGCGAGATCTTCACGCAGGACCACGCGCGGCTCATGCGGCTCTTCCAGCATCTCCAGCAGCGCGACCTGCGCATGAGCGCGGAGCTCCAGCACCTCGTCCGGCGCCGGCTTCATCTCGTGGACAAAACCTTCTGCTACGCAAAGGACATCCGCGAGACCTTCGCCGCCATCTGCTCGCGGAAGGGCAGCGTCGGGCGGATCCTGCGCGCGATGCACGAGGTCGATTTCCTCGGCCGCTACATCCCCGAGTTCGGCCAGCTCACCTGCCTCGTGCAGCATGAGTTCTTTCACCGTTACACCGCCGACGAGCACACGCTCGTGTGCATCGAAAAGCTCGACCACGTCCTCGACGAATCCAGCGCGAAGCTCGCGGAATACCGGAAGCTCTTCCACAAGCTCGAGGACCCGTATGTCCTCTACCTCGCGCTGCTGCTGCACGACACGGGCAAGGCCTCCAACGCCCGCCAGCATGCCGAGGCCAGCGCCGTCTTCTCCGCGCGCGTCGCCCGCCGGCTCCAGCTCGGCCCCGAGCAGCGCAAGTCGCTCGTGCTGCTCGTGGACAACCACATCGTCATGTCCATGAGCGCGCAGCGGCGCAACCTCGACGACCCCGCGACGATCTCGGAGTTCGCCGCCGTGGTGAAGACGCAGCCGAACCTCGACATGCTCATGCTGCTCACGCTCGCCGACGGGCAGGGCACCGGCGACGAGACGTGGAGCGACTGGAAGGAGATGCTCGTCTGGCAGCTCTACCGCAGCACGAGCCTCTATCTCGCCGACGGCGAAGCCTACTACCGCCAGCGCAGCATCGAGCGCGAGGGCTTGCGAAAGGCCGTGGAAAAAACGCTGCCCGCCGACTTCGCGGACGAGATCGACGCGCACTTCGAGTTCATGCCCGACCGCTATTTCCAGACGCACGTCGCCGCGAGCGTCGTCGAGCATATGCGGCTCTTCCGCGAATTCCTCGCCCGCTGCGCCAACAGCGACACCTCCCCGCTGATCCCCGCGACCCGATGGGTCCCGCGCACGAACCAGGGACATACCGAGATGTGGATCTGCGGCTGGGACCGGCGCGAACTTCTCGCCCGCATCGCCGGCTCCATATCCAGCGCCGGGCTGAACATCCTCAGCGCCGACGCCTACACGCGCGGCGACGGGCTCGTGTTCGACTTGTTCCGCGTCTGCACGACCGCGCACGAAGCGGTGACCGATGAGCGCGACTGGCGCGGCGTCGAGAAGCGCCTCGCGACCGTGCTCGCGAGCGACGACTACGACTTCACCCAGCACCTGCAGCGGCAGTTGAAACGTCGCAGCTTTCACCTCTCGCAGGAGCTCGATTTCCCGACCCGCATCTCGATCGATATCGACGCGCACCCGACCTACACGCTCATCGACGTGCAGACGCCGGACCGCCTCGGCCTGCTCTACACGCTGCTGCGCGCCATCGGCAGCGCCGGCGCTCAGATCGCCCTCTCGCGCATCGCCACCGAGAAGGGCGCGGCGATCGACAGCTTCTACGTGACCGACCTGGAAGGCCGAAAAATCAAGGACGCGAAGACCGTCGCGCGCATTCAGGAAGCGCTGCGCGACGCCTCGCAGAAGCCAGCTTGAGCGGGCTGGCTCACCGCTTCTTCCCGATCTCTTCCCACTCGCCAGCGGCAAACTTCTTCCACTGCGCCTCGATCTTCTCCGGCGCGGCGATGCCGCGGTGTATGTAGAGCGCGTAGCGCAGCCGCAGCGGCTTCCCGATCTCGATCGTGTGCGGGCCGGCGAAGGTGAGCGACGCGCCCATCCAGCCGTCGTCGCGCACGTGGAAGGGCACGGGATGGTTGAGGTTCGCGGGGTGATCCATGAGCGTGATGCCTTCGCCCACGCCGTTGAGGATCGGGCCGGAGTAGTCGCACCAGCGCGCGGGTTTGCGGAAGACTCCGGCTTCATCCACGCCGCCCTCGGAGTTGCGGATCGTGCCGCCGCCATCGCGGACGCCGATGGTCTTCGCCATGCGCACGGCCATCATGCCGAAGGCGGTCTGCGCGAGTTCGACCGGGGCTTTGCGCGCCTCGAACTGCGCGTCGATGAAGAGCAGCCATTCGCCATCGGCGAGGAGCTGCACCTTCGTGCGCCGAAGCTCGTGCATCTGCTGCACGCCGGCTTTGTCGGTCCACGCGTTCTCGGTTTCGATCGCTGCGGAGTCGTCACCGTCCTCGATGCGCAGCATCCGCTGGTGGACGACGTGCGCGGGCGTATCGCCCCAGAAGTTCTCGCCATTCACGAACTGGTGCGAGAGCCAGACGGAGTTGTGATGGCTGTGCCCCTGCGGATCCTGCGGATGTCCCATCCGCGTGAGCGGGCGCCCGCTCGGGCCGATGATCGGGAAGACGAACGGGCGGTTTCCGTCGTCACCGTAGTGATAGCGCGCGATCTCGACGCCTTCGCGCTGGAAGGAGATTTGCGCGTGCGGCTGCGGGAGCGCCTGCACGTGCGGGACGGGCTTCGGCGCGGCGAAGACGAGCGTCGGGAGCGAGAGGAGGAGAAGGCGCGTCATGGGTTCTGGCGGATGGTCACGTTGAGCTGGCCGTCTTCTCCGCGGCGCACATCCTGGATCAAGTAACGCGACGCTGCCGTGATTGTGACGGTCTCGCCTTCCGGCGGTGCGTCGGTGCCGGGCGCGAGCGAGACGAGCACGCGCACCTGTCCGGCCCACGTGGCGTCGGCAGGCCGCAGCGTCGCGCTGGCGGATCGGCCGGCCCCGGCCGGCGTGGCGATGCTCACGCGGAATGCTCCGACCAGCAGCAGCGGTTCGCTCACCGGCCCTTTATCGGCGAGTGCGCCGAGGTCGTTTGCTTGCACGGTGCGGACTGATGTCGGCGGTGGCGGAGGCGTCGCGGGCGGCGGCGTTGGCGCTGGCGCCGGCTCGGGTGTCGGGGTCTCGGCGGCGGGCGTCGGTGTTGCTGGCTGCGTGTTCGGAGGGTTGTAGAATTTCGCACCGAGC
>JBEBGD010000173.1:0-6911 GCA_040081625.1 Chthoniobacteraceae bacterium | reverse complement strand
GGGGGCGGGGTCGATGACGATGCACCCGCACGGCTACCTCTCGCGGGTGGCCGCGCTGTGCCGGGAACGGGGCGTGTGGCTGATGCTGGACGAGGTGCTGACTGGGTTCGGGAGGACGGGGACGACCTTCGCCTACCAGCAGGAGGACGGGGTGGTGCCGGACGTGGTGGCGCTGGGGAAAGGGATCACAGGCGGCTATCTACCGCTGGCCGCAACCGTAGCGAGTGAAGAGCTTTACGCGGCATTCCTCGGGGATTACGAGGAATTGAAAACGTTCTTTCACGGGCACAGTTACAGCGGAAATCAGCTCGGCTGCGCGGCGGCGCGGGCGAGCCTGGCGCTGCTGCGGGAGGTCCACACGCCGGAGCATATCCGGGCGCGGGCGGCGCTGCTCGATCGGCTGGCGCAGCGCTTTTGGGAGCACGCGAATGTGGGCGACGTGCGCTGCGAGGGGCTCATTTGCGCGGTGGAACTGGTGGAGGATTTCGAGTCGCGCCGGCGCTTCCCGATGGGAAGGCGCATGGGCTTCCGCGTGAGCGAACGGGCACGGGAGCACGGGCTGCTGACGCGGTGCATCGGCGATGTGCTCGTGCTGATGCCGCCCTACTGCATCACGGAGGAGCAACTCGCGCAGGCGGTGGAGGCGCTGTGGCAGGCGCTGGCTGCGGAGCTGCCGGAGGCGGTTTAGCGGATCATCACCCGCGGCGCGGCTTGAGGGGCGGCCTTCTCGTTGGACGGCGCATTCTTGACCATGTTGTCCTGCCGGGCCTGCTGCACGAAGGGATTGTTCTCGCCGTATTTGCGCCACGGGCCGGGCGGGACTTCGCGGGCTTCGACGAAGCGCCAGTCAACGACGTCGGTCGGGGCAATGCCGAGGTAGTCGCGCACCGAGGGCGAGACGTCGAGACCGGCGCCGCCGTTGAGATTGGCCTTGGGCCGCTCGTTGCCGAAGACGTATTGCCAGTGGTCGGTGCGGAAGGGACCGCAATCGCCCCACTGGGCGTAGGAGATGCGGCCATTGCGGCGGTTTCGCACGGCGATCCATCGGTCCTTGAGCACGGTCAGGCCCGGGCGGACGAAGGCATTTCGAAACCACGGGATACACGTGCGGGCCTCGGGCTTGGTGGTGCCCATGGTCACATCGTTGTAGGGCAGCGCGTAGTAGAACGGATTCAGCCGCGGGATGAAGGCCTTCGGGCGGTAGTCCTGGCCGGCGGCGAGGCGTCCGTCCACGTCGGGCGTGTCGTAACCACCGTAGTTGGTGGCCCAATTTAGGTCCCAGCTCGAGGCGCGATTGTGGACGGGGTTGTTGACGGAAGAATTCTCGCCGACCCAGAACGTGGTGGTGATGATGTCCTGCTTCCACTGGTAAACGCCGCCGGCGCTGTTGGTGCGCGCGGTGGTGGGGATGGAAATGCGTGGCTCGATCTGCGAGAGCGCGCTTTCGCGCAGCTTCATCGCGTATTTAGCGAACTCCTCGCTGCTCCGGTAAGGCGTCACCTGCGCGCCAGCCATCTGCCCAGCCGCAAGCAGGGACAGAACGAGGTAGGAAGGACGGAGCCAGGTCATGGTGCTGGAGCGGACGCGCGGTATAGGCTGGCGCCCAAAGGCGGTCCAGCAATTTTTTGGCGAGGCGCTATGCGGGATTTCGTGGCGGCGAGTCATCCGGGATCAAGGCGCCGGCAAGACGCTGACCCCGCCGCTCTCCTTCGGCGCGGCGAAAAATCCGCCGAGGCGCTGCTGGGCCTGGAACACCACCCCCGAGATCGGAACCCGGCCCCGGGTCGGGGTCACGAACCGCCCGGAGAGCAGGCCTGACCGGGAATTGAATGAGAGGCTCAACCCATCCCCAGCAACATCGACCACGCTAAACCGGTCGCGCGGACCGACGGTCAGCGCCTTCACCAGCGGCACGATGAGGCCGCCGTCATTCGCGCGAAACTCCGCGGTGGCACCGAACCCCGTTAGCACGCTCGCACTGCCGGTGCGCACGAACTTCGAGCCGAGGAACTCCACGAACACTCCACCCGGCCAGCCGTCGGGGTAGCGCATGGAGCGGGCGTTGGCGGGCTTGTGCCAGAGCAAACCCACGCCCGCGGCATCGCTCACCCCCGGCACGGCGGCGAAGGCGACGAACCCCGCGAGCGCTCCCCTGCCCCGGTCGGTGCGCGCGAAGATCGGCCAGCGATCGCCCGCGGAGAGCGGACTCGCCGCGCTGATCTTCCCGCCGTCGGCGAGCGTGCCGCGCAGCTTCACCACGCCATTCGTGCCGACGCTGATCGTCCCGATCCCGTCGCCCTGCGGATACGCGAGCGGGTCGGCGCCGTTGTTCACGCCGGTCCGATGCGGGAAGAGCGCGGTGTAGCGGCCGGCGAGCGGCGCGGGATTCGTGCGCGGATCATAGGCCGCGCGGTCCGCGGCGATGGTGGCGAAAGGCGTCGCGCCATCCGAGACCGAGCCGGCGAGCCCCGTCGCGCCGGCGACATCGAGCACGAGCGTGAGCCGCAAGCTCGCGAGCCCGCGCCGCCGCAGCTCGAGCGTCGCGGTGTTCGGCACCGAGCCGAAGCGCACGCGCCCGTCGTTTTGCACGAAGCCCTTGAACGCGTAACCCGCGCCGCCGAGCAGCAGCTTGCCGGTCACCTTCCCGGTCGTGCTCACCACTGCGCGGATCGAGCCCGCCTGTGCGACCGAGCTGCCCGCGGCATCCAGCGGACCCGCGAGCCCATTATAAATACCCGTCTCCTCGGCGAACGACGTGACCGCGATCGTGAACATCTGCGCCAGGCTGCTCGTTGCGCCGGAGTCCGTCGCCGTCACGCTCACCATCGTGCTGCCGCTCGCCGTCGGCTCCGGGGTGAAGGTGAGCGCGCCATTCGCAGCGATCGCCGGCTGCACGGCGAACATCGCCGGATCATCCACCACGACCGCGAACGTCACCGCCTGCGGCTCGTCGTCCGGCCCGCCGCGGATGTCCGAGGCGAAGCGCGCGAAGCTCTGCGCGCCCGCGTCCTGCGCGACCGACACCGAGGTGCCGAGCGTGAACGACGGCGGGTCATCCAGCGCGCCGACATTCACCATGAACATCACCGGCGCCGTCTGCCCGCCCGCGTCGTCGTGCGCGATCACCGTCACCGTCGCCGAGCCGTTCGCATTCCCCGCCGGGGTGAAGCTGAGCGTGCCATTCGCGGCCACCGCCGGCTGCACGGCGAAGAGCGCCGCGCGGTCGTTGGACACCGCGAAGCTCACCATCTGCGCGCCTTCATTCGCCGGCCCCGCGCTGATCGCCGTCGCCCAATTCGCCACGCCCGCCGGCCCGGAATCCTCCGCCACGCTCACATCGCCGCCCGGCGTGAAGGATGGCGGATCATTCACCGCCAGCACTGTGATCGTGAACACCTGCGCCGCGCTCGTGTCGGCGCCACCGCCGTTGTCCGACGCCGTCACCGACACCGTCGCCACCCCATTCGCATCCGGCGCCGGCGTGAAGGTGAGCGTGCCCGCGAGGCTCACCGCCGGTCCGGCGGAAAAGAGCGACGGATCGCTGCTCATCGCGCTGAAGGACATCGCCTGCCCCGATTCGTTGTTCGGCCCGACGCTGATCGACTTCGCCCACACGCCGAACGTCTGCGGGCCCGCGTCCTCGAGCACCGTCACGTTCTGCCCGGCCGTGAATGAAGGCGGATCGTTCAGCGCATTCACCGTCATCACGAACGAGTCGCTCGCTGTCCCACCGACTCCGTCGCTCACCGTCACCGTGATCGTCCCCACGCCGTTCGCATTCGCCATCGGCGTCACCGTCACCGTCCGGTTCGCGCCGCTCCCGCCGACGCTCACGAGAAAGCTCGGCCGCGTCGAAGTCGCGCTCACCGTGAGGCTCGCGACCGCGGTTTCCGCGTCGCCGATCGTGAACGCGATCGCGCCCGTGTTCTGGTCCTCGTCCATCACCCGGTCAGTGATGTCGCTGATCGTCGGCGGCGCATTCACCGTGAAGTCCCGCGTGAACACGTTGTCGTCCTCGTCCCGCTCCGCGAGCACGCCGCCCGAGTCGAGCACCACGCGGACCGTATGCACGCCCGGCGCGAACGAGCCCGCATTCACGTCGAGCACGCTCGCGCTCATCCCCGCGCCGAGCATGTCGAAGATCGCAGGCTGCGCGGCCAGCGCGCCATCGACGAACACGTCCGCCGTCGTCGCCACGCCCGTCGCAGCCTGCCCGTCGTTGATCGTCGAGAAGTCGATAAAGACCGTGTCACTCGTCTGGAAGACCGGCGTGTCCGTGCCCGTGCCGCTCGTGCGCGACACCACGATCGCGCCCGGCGCCAGGTTCGGCCCATCCACGGTGAATGTCCGCGTGAACTCGTTGTCGCCCTCGTCCGACTCGCCCACCGCGCCGCCGGCATCCGTGCGCACGAGCAGCGTGTGCGGTCCCGGTGCGAGCGGGCCGAGCTGCACATCGAGCGCAAGCGCCGCGCCGCCCGCCGCCACGGGAAGCTGCTGCTCGATCCGCCGCACCAGCACGCCATCCAGATACAGCTCGCTCGCGAACGCTGTAGTCGCCGGTCCGGTGCCGGGATTCGCGACCGCGACATCCACGAACACCGGATCATTCGCGCTAATCGTCGCCGCATCCGAGCCCGTCCCCGCGACGGTCGAGACGACGATCTGCGACGGCGTGAGATTCGGCTGCCCGATCGTCACCACCGCGCTGCCCGTGTTGTTCGCCGGGTTGTTCTCCGTGCCGGTCAGGCCGCTGAAAAACGTCACCGTCGGCGTGCCCGTCGCCTTCACCTCGCAGTCGAGCGACAGCCCCGCCGAACCGCCCGGCAGGACGATGCCGAAGTCGATCGTGATGCTCTGGAAAAAAAACGAGCCGCCGCCCTGCGTGATCGACCCGCCGACCGGCACGAGATGCCCCGGCAGCACCGAGTCGAGCGTCACGTTGTTCGCCGACGCCGGGCCATTGTTGAAGACCGTCACAGTCACCGTCACCACATCGCCGACCCCGAGCGTCGGCAGCGGATCGATCACCACATTCAGGTCCGAGCCCGCGCCATTCGTCGTCCCGCCGAGGGTGAAAGGCACCGTGATATTCCCGAGCTGCACCGCCCCGCTGCTCAGCGCCAGCGTCGCCTCGAACAATCCGCCGACCGCTCCGTTCGCCGTGAAGCTGAAGTTGCGCGCCGCCTGTCCGCCACCCGCCGCGAGCGTCCCGTAATCCTGCGCCGCCCCCGGCGCGCTCACTCCACCGAGCGCGAGCAATCGCGCGGTGATCGCCCCCGGCGCGCCGCCCACATTTCGCAGCGTGATCGCCACCGTCACCGTCTCGCCGGGATCGATCGCCCCGCTCGCGGGCAGGAACGATTCCGAAATAATCGCCGTCCCATTGGCCACGACCACCGGCCCCGGCGCGACCGCCACGATCGCCGCCGGCGCCATCACGATCCCCACGCCCGAGTCGCGATCCACGCCCACCGCCTCGATGTCGAGCGCCGGCGCGAGCATCGCCACGCGCACCTGCTCCGGCGTGAGCGCGCGATTGTAGCTCCACACCAGCGCCGCGATCGCCGCCGCGTGCGGCGCCGCCGCCGACGTGCCGAAAAACGGATTGAACCCCGGCGTCGCCGTCGCCACCCCATCCGCCGCGGCGATGTCCGGCTTCTGCCGCACCGCGCCGCCCGTCGCGCTGAAATCTCCCGGCGTGATCGGCGAACCGTCCGGGTGGAAAAACACGCGCCGCAGCCCGTCACTGCTGAACGACTCCACCGGATTCAGCGCGCCGCCCGTGAACGGATTCGGGTCCGACGACGACGCGTTCACCGCCGCCACCGCCAGCGCGCCCGCCGCCGCCGCATGACCGAAGCACGCGCCGGATGTGCTCGTCCCGAGCCGCCCGCGGAAGTTCTTCATGTGCAGGTAACGCGGCTGCGCGTTGTCGCTCTTCACGATCACGAGCCGGCTGCCGACCGCCGGCGGATTCACGATTTCAAATGGATCCTGCGTGCCCGACTGGAGATTCGTCGAGGCATCGATCACCGTCGTGCCGGTCGAGTTGAGCACGTAGAGATCGTAGTCATTCGCCGACGCGCCATACGGATCGGCCCAAAACAGCGTCACCGCGAAACCGTCGCCGGTCACCGTGTTGAACGTGCTCGCGCCGAAACTGTGCAGCCGCCCGAAATTGATCGGCACGCCCGCCGCGCCGCCGTCCACGAAGTCGCCCTCCCATGTTCCCGAGGTCCCGTCGTTCTTGTTCCCCTCATTGCCCGCCGAGCTGAAATACATCGCCCCATCCGCCACCACCGAGTTCACCGCCCGCGCGATCGGCCCGTCCATGAAGGGCGACTCGTCGAAGTAAATGATGTCGTCCACGATCACGTCGCAGCCCGCCTTGCGCAGATCGAGGATGTTCTGCGCGAACTGCGCCCCGCTGATGAACGCCGACGCAAAGAACAGCTCAGCCTCCGGCGCCAGGTCGTGAACGACCTCCAGCATCGCCGTCCCCTCGCCCGTGTTGCCCAGCCCGTCCTGCCCCGGCAGCACCGTCACCGGGCCGAGGTCGCCGCTCGCCTGCACGTCCGGGAGAAAGTCCACGCTATCCGAGAGCACGCCCACCTTCACGCCGCGCCCGGTCGCCGGCGAAGTCGCGCGCACCGCATCCGCCGCGTGCGTCCGGTCGCCCGCGCTCGTCTGAGAACCGACGTTCGTCATCGCCCGCACCGCCGGCTTCACGAACTGCACATCCGCGCGCGCCGCGATCGGCTCGATCTCCTGCCACCGCACCCGCGCGCGCACCGCCCCAAAGCGCGGCACACTCGCCACGATCTCCGCGCCGCCCGCCCGCAGCGCATCGAGCAGCGCATCGCTCACCGTCGCCTTGATATCCACCAGCTCGCGCCCATCCGCCCCCGGCG
>JBEBGD010000172.1:0-6915 GCA_040081625.1 Chthoniobacteraceae bacterium | reverse complement strand
TTCGCCGCCCTTTTTATGACCACTCCCAAAGAAACCCCGCTGATGGAAAAGATCGTGTCGCTGTGCAAGCGCCGGGGCTTCATCTTCCAAAGCTCCGAAATCTACGGCGGCATCAATGGTTTCTGGGACTACGGCCCGCTCGGCGCGGAGCTGAAGCGCAACCTGCGCGACACCTGGTGGCGCGCGATGACCCGCGACCGCGAAGACGTAGTCGGCCTCGACGCGACGATCATCATGCACCCGGCGATCTGGAAGGCGTCGGGGCACGTCGATACGTTCAGCGACCCGATGGCTGATTGCCTCGTGACGAAGAAGCGCTTCCGCGCCGATCACGTCGAGCCGCAGTCGGGTGTCGTGTATTCATGGACCGGCGCGAAGAGCGAAACCGGCGCGGAGAGCGATCACGCGTTCAGCGTGCTGCTCGCGCAGGGCAAGCCGCCCGAGAGCGCGCGCAAAGTCGGCGTGCAGTTTTACACCACGCGCGGCCTGACGAACCCGACGCTCCTCGGCGAGATGACCGCGAAGGTCGAGAACTCGCGCGCCTTCAACCCCGAGAACGGCGCGCAGCTCACCGAGCCGAAGCCGTTCAACCTGATGTTTCACACGTTTGTCGGCGCGACGGCGTCGGATGAGGACAAGGCGTATCTCCGGCCCGAGACCGCGCAGGCGATCTTCGCGCAGTTCAAGAATGTCGTGGACTCATCGCGGCAGAAAGTGCCGTTCGGAATCTGCCAGATCGGCAAGGCGTTTCGCAACGAGGTGACGCCGCGCAACTTCACCTTCCGCTCGCGCGAGTTCGAGCAGATGGAACTCGAGTTCTTCATCGCGCCGGATGAAGCGATCCGCATCCTGCACGGCCCGGTCGCGCAGTGGAGCGAAGGCGCCGATCTCTCCGCGCCGCAGCCAAACTGGGGCTGGGAGATGTGGCATCACTATTGGGAGAAGCAGCGCGTGGCCTACTACGACGGCATCGGCCTCGGCGCCGACCTGCTCGATTACCACCGGCAGCAGCCGGACGAACTCGCGCACTACGCCCGCGCCTGCGTGGACATCCTTTTCAAGTTCCCCTTCGGCACCGAGGAGCTGGAAGGCATCGCCGCGCGCAGCGACTTCGATCTCTCGCAGCACCAGAAGCACAGCGGCAAGTCGCAGGAAATCTTCGACGAAGAACTGCGCGCCGCAGCGGGCAAACTCGATGACGCGGCGAAGGCCGCCTTTATCGCCGGAGTGCAGGATGAATGGGCCGCGCGTGCCGCGAAGAATGCCAAGCCCGAGGACGCCGCGCGCACCGCCGCCGCGGAGTTTTGCGACAAGCTCTTCAAGGGCCAATACGTGCCGCACGTCATAGAACCCTCAGCCGGACTCGATCGGCTCGCGCTCGCGATCATCGCCGCCGCGTATCACGAGGAGGAGAAGGCCGACGTGAACGGCAAGATCGAGAAGCGCACCGTGCTGCGCTTTCATCCGCGCGTCGCGCCGGTGAAGGTCGGCGTCTTCCCGCTCCTCAAGAACAAACCCGAACTCGTGGCGAAGGCGCGCGAAGTTTATGACCTTCTCAAGCGGCAGATGAATTGTTTCTACGACGAGACGGGCAACATCGGCCGCCGCTACGCCCGGCAGGATGAAGCCGGCACGCCCTTCGGCGTGACGATCGACTTCGAAACGCTCGGCGAAAAAGGCGACGAACTAAAAGACACCGTGACGCTGCGCCATCGCGACGCCGGTTCGCAGGAGCGCGTGAAGATCAGCGAACTGCTTGGGCGGATTCTGCCGCTGGTGTCGTGATACGGCGGTAGTGCCGCACCTCGAACTCCGCCGTGCGCAGCGGCACATCGATCTGCTCGAACTCGCCCTCGAACTCCGGAAACACCGCGTCGCCTTCCACTTCGCGGAAGACGACGGTGAGAAACAGCTCGCTGCACCGCGGCAGCAGCCGCCGGTAAATCTGCGCGCCACCGACAATGAACAGCTCGCGCTGCGGGCGCACGTGCTCGTAGGCGGCGACGAGCTTGTCCACGTCGCGCACGAGCCACACGTCGCGCTCGGTCATCTGCGTGAGGCCGAGTTGATACGATCGCGCGAGCCGCGGGCGCCAGTTGCCGATGAACGCGGGCTTGAATCGCTCGTCGCTCGCCAGCGCCCGCGGGCGGCGCGTGACGATGATGTTCGTGCGGTTCGGCAGCGGCTTGCCGATGCTGTCGAACGTCTTGCGGCCCATCAGCACGAAGTGGCCGGTCGTGAGTTTCTTGAACCAACGAAAGTCCTCCGGCAGATGCCACGGGATCGCGCCGTCCGCGCCGATCACGCGGTTGAGGGACATGGCGGCGACGGCGGCGATCATCGGGATTCAGGAACTAGGATTCAGGATTTAGGAAGTGGAGGGCGCGGCGCGGAGCTACTTCCTAAATCTTCCTTCTCACTTCCTAAATGGCGATCGGCGCCTTGATCGCCGGGTGCGGGTCGTAGCCTTCGATGGCAATGTCTTCGAAGTGGAAGCCCGCGATGTCGTTCACGTCGGGATTGAGGCGCAGCGTCGGCAGCGGGCGCGGCTCGCGGGTGAGTTGCTCGCGGGCCTGGTCGAGGTGGTTCGTGTAGAGGTGCAGGTCGCCGAACGTGTGGACAAACTCCGCGGCGCGCAGGCCGCATACTTGCGCGACCATGTGCGTGAGCAGCGCGTAGCTGGCGATGTTGAACGGCACGCCGAGGAAAAGATCGGCGCTGCGCTGGTAGAGCTGGCAGCTCAGTTCCCCGTCGCAGACGTAGAACTGAAACAGCGCGTGGCAGGGCGGCAGCGCCATGCCTTCGATCTCGCCGGGATTCCACGCGCTCACGATGTGCCGCCGCGAGTCGGGATTCTTTTTCAGCGACTCGATCACCGCCGCGATCTGATCGACGCTGCGCCCATCCGCCGTGCGCCAGTCGCGCCACTGCGCGCCATAGACGCGGCCGAGATTGCCGTCCTCGTCGGCCCACTCGTCCCAGATCGTCACGCCGTTCTCGCGCAAGTAGGCGACGTTCGTCTCGCCGCGCAGGAACCAGAGCAGTTCGTGGAAGATCGAGCGCGTGTGCAGCTTCTTCGTGGTGAGCAGCGGAAAGCCGGCGGTGAGATCGTAGCGCACCTGCGCGCCGAAGACCGAATACGTGCCGGTGCCGGTGCGGTCGGATTTGAACCGCCCGTGGTCGAGCACGTGGCGCAGCAGGTCGAGGTAGGCTTTCACGCGGGCAGACTGAGCGCAGCCGCGCGAAGTTTTCACGCCCGAATGTGCGGGCGGCTCCGAAAAATCGGCCGCTACGGCACCACAGTGCTCGCGATCGCGCTCGTGCCGTCGGTGAAAAAGACCCGGTAGATCACGCGCGCCGAATCATCGCCACTCGTCCACGCGCGGCGCTGGCCGGGTGAACCGGAGACCGATCCGAGCAACGTGAAGCGGAGCACCTTTTTGCCGCCGACCCGGTCGCCGGTGCGCAGCAGCAGTTGCAGCGCACCCGTCGAGTCCGTGGCCCAAAAGCCCGTGTCGTTCGCGAGCGTCACCGCTGGCGGCGCCTGGAGCAGCTTCGCCGTGAACATCGGCCCGCGCCCTTCGAGCACCGAGAGTGAGGTGAAGCCCAGCCACTTCGTCCCCGGCGCGCCGGGCGGCACGGAGCCTTCGCGGGCGAGCAGCGCGAGGCCGGCCGCGGTGTGCGCCCACAGGCCGGTGTCGCGCGTGATCGTCGTCCCGCTCAAGGTCGCGCCGAAGGTCGTCACGCGTTCGCCACCCGCGCCGAAGCCGGCGACCGGGTTTTGAAAAGCGAAGAACTTCGCCGCACCCGCGCCGGGAGCCGCAACTCCAGTTTGCGCGAGGATCGCTTCGCTCTCGAAGTCGAAGATCGCGCGACTGTTCGCGAGCGTGAGCCCGAGCGTCGCGTCGGGCGCGAAGGTCGCGAGCGCCGTGGCGGCGAGGGCAGTGCCGGGGCTCGACGGGACGCCGATGCTTTTCAGCATTCGACCGGCGCCGTCGGTCACACCGGAGCGTTGCGTCACCTGCAGGCTGCCGTCGGACGTGATCGTGGCGATCGCGGTGAGGCTGTTTGCGAAGACGAGGCGCACATCGATCGCGGGCACGCTGCCGTCGTAGCGTCCGTGGCCGGCGGAACCGGCGACGCCGCTGAGCGTGTTGAATGAAAGCAGCGGCAGCGGTCCCGCGCCCACATCGATCGGCGTTCCTTTTCGTAAGACCAGTTGTGTCCCGCCTGTGCTCGTCCACATCCACAAGCCGGAATCCTTCGTGAGAGCCGCGGCGAGTTTTCCAACGAAGAAAACCGTCCCCGGCGCCGGCATCGCGACGGAAGTGAATGCGAGGAATTTTGCGTTGCCCGCGCCGGGCGCCGCGGAGCCTGCGCGCGCGATTCCACGCAGCGTCCCGCCACCGTTCACCCACACGCCCGTGTCATTCACGAGGCTCACGACCCGCGTGCCGCGCACCGTCGCCGGCATGGCGAAGTCCGCGCCCGCGAAAACCGGCGTGCGGAAGCTCTGAAAGGTCACGCCGGTCATCGCGGCGCCGACCGCATCGGTCGCTGCCTCGCCTGTGCGCAAGCGCAGCATTGGCGAATCGAGCGGCCCGGAGAAAACGCCGCTGAAGCTGCCGAGGGGAAGCCACGTCACCGTCGAAAGCCAGCCCGCTTCCGCACCACCGTTCATCGTGATCGACGGCACGCCGAAGGTTCCAAACTTCGCACCCGCCGGGATGCGCGGATCGACGCCCGCGCCGGGCACGGCGCTGTTTTTCATCACCAGCGCAGCGGTTCCCGGCACGATCGTCACGTCGAAGCTCACCGTCGCCGTGTTCCCCGCGGCATCGTGCGCAGTCAGCGTCACCGTCGTCGTTCCCGCTGCGAGCAGCGTCCCGGCGGCTGGCACCTGCGTCACGCCGGTCACGCCCACGATATCGCTCGTCACCGCCTGCGCGGTGTAGTCCGGAAGTGCTGCCTTGCCGGTTCGATCGGTCAGCGCAGTCAGCGGCGCGAAAGTCCCGCCGATCTGCGGCGCGGTCGTATCGAGCACGCGCACGACGAAGCTCCCCGTCGTCGTCGCGCCGGCGCTGTCGATCGCGCTCGCGCCCACCGTCGTATCGCCGGTGGAAAAAGTGCTGCCGCTCACGCGCCCGACCACCGGAGTCAGCGCGCCATCTTCCGCATCGCTCGCCGACACGCTGAAGCCGACCGCCGCGCCAGCCGGCCCGGTCGCCTCGACGATCAGCGGCGAAGCGGGCAGCGAAAGCACCGGCCGCATGTTGGCCGTGCCCGAGAGATCGATGTCGTATGGATTCTCGTCGGCGTCGTTATTTGCGATGTGCAGCGCCGCAGTCTTCGCCCCGCCGCTGGTCGGCGTGAAGCGGATCGAAAACGCCGTGCTACTTCCGCCAGCCAACGGCGACCCCGGTCCCGCCGACACGCTGAACTGCCCCGCGTCCGGCCCATCCAGCACCACGCGCGGCGAACCCGACAGCGTGAGGCTGGCATTGCCGGGATTCCTGATCGTGAAGACGAGGTCCGCCGTGCTGCCCACATGCACGAGCGGGAAAGCGCGGCTTCCACCGTCGGCGACACTCGTCCCCGCCGGCTGCTCGATCGCGATCTCCGGCACGCCCGCCACGACCGTCAGGCGGAAAGTATCCTGCACCGAGTTCCCGTTGCTGTCGGTCGCTGTGACCGTCACATCGGCAAAGCCCGACTGCCCGCCAACCGGCGAGGCGCTCAGCGAACTGCCGCTCACCGCGACGCTCACCAGCGCCGGGTTCGAGTTCGTCACGGAAAAGTTCACCACTGCATTCTGCCCCGCCTGCGCCGGGAAAACGGGCACCGCTTCCACGGCGTTGAACTTGATGAAATTGGAGTCCGCCACATTCCCGCTGCCCGAGTAACCCGCGAGCGGCAATTGGCCGAACGGACTCGCGAACACATACGTCGGCAGCGCCGCGATCGCATCCACGACCGCCATCCCCGTCCCCGTGACGCGACCGAAGACCGCATACCCGCCGCCATTCGACTGCCCGAGCGTCGTCGTGTTGTCCTTCGTGTTGATGAACCACTCGCTCGTCGCGCTGTTCAGCTCCGACGTGCGCGCCATCGCGATCGTCCCGCGCGCGTTCGGCAGATTATACTCCAGCGCGATAGGCGCGAAGGTCGCGATGCGCCCGAGCGTCGGCAGCGCGTAGCCCCCGCCCTGGATGACGCCCAGCGACTTGTCCGAGCGATGGACAATGGTGCTCACGTATCGGCTCGCGTTTGCGTAGCTCAGGAAATTGGCGACCGAGACCGGCGCGGACGCGGCCAGCATCTCCAGGTTCACGGTGCCGACCGTCGTGCGGAATTGCACGACCTGTCCGATGATGCTCGTGACCTCGAAATGAGTCCGCAGGTCGATGGACGCGACCGGGCTGCCCTGCGCGGAAGAAATATCCGGCAGCGGCACCTTCAGGGTCGGGAGGTCACTGGCCCGGAGCACGCCTGCGAGGGAGAGCACCAAGGCGAGCGCCAGAGGAAACAAACGCATCGCACTCCGATACCCATCGGGACCAAGGATGCAACCCGGCCGTCCGTGTCATCAGCACATACCGTCGCCCTCGACAGCCCCGGCACCCCGCCTAATGTCCGCGCCGCATGACCAAACTCGCCACCGCATTTCTCGCCCTCGCCTGCTCCCTGACGGCGTGGTCCGCGCCGACGCAGGACCCGCTCACGCAAGCGGCGAGCACGAACCGCCCGGCAACCAGCGCCGTTGCCCCCGTCAGCAGCCACGCCGCAAGCCACACACGCGAAAAATCCGCGCCGATCTTGAGGAAGAAGCCCGCTGCGATGATCGCCTGATATTCCTCGCGCATCGCGTCGCCCACGGCGAGCATGAACTCCTCGTTGCTCTTGTAGTACCGGTTC
>JBEBGD010000171.1:0-6955 GCA_040081625.1 Chthoniobacteraceae bacterium | reverse complement strand
CCAACAGCCTCGGCATCCCGCTCGTCCCGCTGCCCGGCTCGGACATCCGCATGGGCGTGTGGCCCGCGCGCGTGCGCGACTTTGCGGCCTTCGCGAAGGCGACCAACCTGCGCTCGACGCGCTGGCAGCAGCCGGGATTCGATCAAGGGCAGGATCAGCCGGTGGTCAACGTGACCTGGGAGGAAGCCGCGGCCTTCTGCAAATGGCTCACACAAGTCGAGCAGGAGAGCGGCGCGCTCGGCGAGTCGCTGCACTATCGCCTGCCGACCGATCTCGAGTGGAGCCTCGCTGTCGGCCTCGGCCCCGAGCAGGGCGAGACGCCCGAGCAACGGGATCTGGGTGTGACCGGTGTCTATCCGTGGGGCACGCAATGGCCGCCGCCGGTGGGCGCGGGTAATTACGCCGGCCAGGAACTCGAATCGGAGACAGCCATCAAGAACTACGATGACGGCTTCGCGTGGACATCGCCCGTGGGGAGCTTCCCGCCGAATCAATTCGGCCTCTACGACATGGGCGGCAACGTCTGGCAATGGGTCGAGGACTGGTGGAACAAGGAGAAGAAGGACAAGGTCGCCCGCGGCGCCTCGTGGTATAACGGCTCGGTCCGCCTGAGCCTGCTATCGAGCTGCCGCGTCCACACCCCGCCGAATGATAGCCGCGATAACTACGGCTTCCGCATCGTGCTCGTGGAGAAGTAGGAGTTACGGCCTGGCCGTGAGCGTGACGCTGCCGCCCTCGGCGCCGACGACGGTGCTGCGCGGCGGCGGGCTGAGGAAGTAGCCGAAGCCACCTTTGTTCGCGCCCTTGTTCAGGACGATGCCCTTGTAGGCCACGCTCTTGCCCGGGCTGTGCGTGAAGGTGCCGCTGAATCCGCCCGTGCCGTTCACGACCATCAGCGAGAGGATGAAGTGGACGCCGGGCACGCTGCCGCGCCCGCCCTTGCGCGAGGTGCCGCCGATCACGCACCCGGCGACGGCGTCGAGTTCCATGACCGTCGCAGCGCCGGAATCCGCTACGGCTGCCCTCGCGCGCGCTCTTACGTTCTTCGGCCCAGCGCTGCCGCGTAGGCCTGCGCGATGGGCAGCAGCTCCTCGAAGGTCTCCACGCGGAGCTTTTCCTTGAGGTGTTCCTGATGGGTTTCGATCGTCTTCGGCGAGCGGCCCAGCCGCTGCGCGATGGCCTGCCGCCGGAAACCCTCGCCGAGCAGCGCGAGCACTTCGCGCTCGCGTGCGCTCAGCTTCGCGTCGGCGATAAGGTGCGCGGCGCGGGCGGGCGCGTGCAGGTGCGCGAGCACCTGCTGCACGGCGTGCGGGCTGGCGTAGAGTGCGCCCTCCGCGACTTGCGCGAGCGCGAGCACCACCGCCTCGGGCGCGTCGTTGCGCTGCACCACGCCCCGCGCGCCAGCGGCGAAGACGCGCTGCTGCCACGCAAAGCCGTCGTCTTCCCCGATGACTACGAACTGCGCCCGCGGAGCGCAGGCGTGCAGCGCGGCGAGCGCGTCCGCGTCGCTCGTGCCGGCGAGTGGCAGCTCGAGCACGACGAAGGCCGGGGGCGTCGTGCGCGCCAGCCGTTCCGCGGTCGCGAGGTCCGCTGCTTCGCCGCACACGCGCCACCGCGCGTGGCGCTGCAAATGGGCGTGAAGTTGCTGCCGTGTCATCCGGTCGTCATCGACGATGAGCACGTCCTGGGCGGGCACTCGTTTCATGGCTATTCATCCTCCTGAATTGATTCCGCCCGCGAGCGCAGCGGCACGCGCGGGGAAAGTAAAGCTGATAATCGCGGGGCTTTACCGTCGAGGCGTCGGCTCACGGCAGCATCGGGAGGCGGCTCCCGACCCTCCCGTCCGCGGCCTCCGGCGGTTCGCCGGAGCGAAATTGCGGAGCCTCTCCCGATTCCGCCCGCCGCCCCGGCGTGATCAGATCGACCCATGCTCTGGGCTTCCTCTGCTTCATCTGTTTCTTCCTCTCCTCCACGCGGAGGACAGGAAGATTCGCGCGGGTCACAGGAGAGTTCGCGCGGAGGACAGGAGGATTCGCACCGATCAGCGGAAGATTCGCGCGGATCATCGGAAGATTCGCACGAAGGATGGGCTCGTCCGCACTCGTTTTACTCCACTTTTCACGACCATGAGAGTCCTACGCTGGGATGATGGGACGAAATGGGATGATCCCAATGCCTATTGGGGGGATCCCGGATACGTCCTCGAACCTGGCGACCCGGGCTATGTCGGCCCGATTCCCAGACAAACCAAACGCAAAAAAACCATGAAACGACAACCCTACCTCCCGAACGACGATGCCGGAGTCCTCGCCGTGCTCGTCGCCCTCGATATGAACCTGCCCGGCGCGCTCGCGACCAAATATGGCGTAACCGCGCCGGACCTCCTGCGCCTCCGGCACGGGCGCTATGCCTATGGCTGGTTCATCGACGCGAAGGAAACCGCCCAGCAATACAGCCAGAGCATGACCGACACGCACCAGAGTATGTTCGACGGCCCCGCCGATGCGCTCCAGCCGCTGCCGGGCCTGCCGACGCTCCCCGCGGCGCCCGTCTTCAACGACCCGGAGGTGACCTGTCAGTTCGAGCCGGGCTTCTTCGACTTCCTCACCCGCCTCGTGCAGGCCATCAAGAATCACGCCGCCTATGATGTGCCCGACGGTCTCCTGCTGAAGATCGAGGGCGCCGAAATCCCGCCGCCCGACATGGGCATCGTGCCGGAGGTGGATTGGGAAATGGCGGCCAGCGGACGCCCGATCCTGATCGTGAAGAAAGGGGTCTTCCAAGGCTACACCGTGTGGGTCGCCCGCGGCGCCGGGGCGATGACCGAGACCGGCTTCTCCACCACCCGAAAATTCGAAGTCCCGCTCCCTCTCCCCGCCGCCGGGCAGGCGGAAATCTGGAAGGTGCAGGTGCAGTATCGCTATCAAAACCAGCCCTTCGGCCAGAAGAGCCAAACCGTCGAAATCCCCGTCCGCGGCACGTAATGGCGGGCCGCGCGACGCCCGGTGTCGCGCGGCGATGTCGGACTTCGGCACCCGCCTCGCGCTCGATACGGAGAGCGTCGAGCGCGAACTCACCAGCCACGAGACACCCGATGGCGCCGCTCTGCTCAGCGCGCCAGCTTCACATCCATCCACACTGCCGCGATGAGGACGCCGCCGCGGGCGATGAATTTGATCTCCGGCGGGACGGCCATGAGCGTGAGGCCGTTGATGAGGCAGGCCATGATCAGCGCGCCGAAGAGCACGCCGAGCACGCTGCCGCGTCCGCCCTTGAGCGACGTGCCGCCGATCACGCATGCGGCGACCGCGTCGAGTTCCATCAGCTCGCCGACGGTCGTCGTGCTCGCTCCGCCGTAGGCCGTCTGCATCAGCCCGGTGAGCGCGACGATCGCACCCATGAGGGTGAAGGCGCCGACGGTCACGCGCTCGACCGGCACGCCGGAGACGAGCGCGGCTTCCTCGTTGCCGCCGATCGCGTAGAGGTGGCGTCCCCACGGCGTGTGCTGCGTGAGCAGCCACACGATGAAGGCGACCGCGCCGAGGATGACTGCGGGCAGCGGCACGCCGCGGAACTGATTCGTGATCAACACGAACAACGCGATGAGCTGCGCGGCGATGAAGATGCGGATGAAGGTGGACTCGCCGTCATCGACGGAAAAGCCGTGCGCGATCCGCTGCACGCGGCTGCGCCATGCGCCGGCAACCAGCGCCGCGACGACGAGCGCCGCCAGCGCCCATCCCGCGAGCGGCGGTAGGTAGTAGGTCGTAAGCGACGAGTAGAGATTCGGCGCTCCCCCGACGCTGATCGGGATCGTGTGGCTGCCGATCACGAGCCAGAAGAGGCCCTTGAAGACGAGCAGCCCGCCGAGCGTGATGATGAAGGCGGGGATGCGCTGTCGGACGATGAGATTTCCCATCGCCCACCACAGCAGCAGCGCGGCGCCGACGCCCGCGAGCATCGCGGACGCGGGGTGCCAGCCGCGGTTCGTCATCAGCACGGCGGAAATGCCGCCGATCAATCCGACGCCGCTGCCCGCGCTGAGGTCGATGTGGCCGGGGAGAATCACGAGCAGCATCCCGACGGCGAGCGTGGCGGTGATCGCGAAGTCGATCATCAACAGCGAGAGGTTGCGCGGGCTGATGAAGCCGAAGCCCGGCACCTTCAGCGTGAAGAAGGCGGCGATGAGGAGCAGGGCGAAGGCGAGGGCGAAGTCGCGGAGGGAGCGCAAGGGAGTGGAGTCTTGAATGACGTTCCCGGATGGTGCCAAGATCAATCGAACACGTGCCGGAAATTTATTGTTCAATGAAGTGTGCCCGCGTTCGGCTTTATATCGCCACATGAATCCGCTCATCGCCGTCATCGTCCTCGCTTCGCTCGCACGCCTTCACGGAGCGGTCGATGACTCCGTGAAGAAGCTCGCAGCCGTCGGGCACGAAGGCCGCGGCAATGAATCCGCCACCGCCGCGTGGAAGGTCGTGGTGAAGGCGGGGCCGCCTGCTCTGCCGACGGTGCTCGCGGCCGTCGGCACGGGCACGCCGGTCGCCGACAACTGGCTGCGCCTCGCCGCCGACGCGATCGTGGACGCCGCGCTCCGCGCGAAGCAGCCGCTGCCGCTCTCGGAGGTGGAGTCGTTCTTGAAGGACACCGGACACGCCGCGTCCGCGCGACAGCTCGCGTTCGATGTGCTGCGGCAGGCGGACGCTCCGCGCGCCGAGGCGCTCGAGCCTTCGCTCATCGCCGACCCGGTGCAGGAGCTCCGGCGCGGAGCGGTGCAGAGGCTCATCGATGCGGCGAAGACGAAGGACGCGAAAGCGACGTATCTCCAGGCGCTGGCCGCCGCGCGCGACGAGGACCAGACGAACTTGATCGCCGCCGAACTCAAGAAACTCGGCGTGCCCGTCGATCTGCCGCGGCACTTCGGCTTCCTGATGAAATGGAACGTGATCGGCCCATTCGAGAACGCCGGGCGCAAGGGCTTCGACACCGCCTTCGCGCCGGAACAGGGGATCAAGCCCGACGCGACCTGCGAAGGCAGAGACGGGCCGGTGAAGTGGCAGCCATTCCAGAGCGCGCACGACTACGGGAAGGTCGATTTCAACAAGCCGCTCGGGATGCTCAAGGAAGTCACCGCGTATGCGACGACGACCTTCGACTCGCCGACCGAGCGCGACGCCGAGCTGCGGCTCGGCTGCAAGAACGCATGGAAGGTGTGGCTGAATGGCGAGCTGCTTTTCGGGCGCGATGAATATCACCGCGGCCAGCAGATGGACCAATACAAGCTCAAGTGCCGGCTCAGGAAGGGCGCGAACACGGTGCTCGTGAAAGCCTGCCAGAACGAGCAGAAGGAGGAGTGGACCGTCGAGTGGGAATTCCAGCTCCGCGTCTGCGACAGCGCGGGCACCGCGATCCCCGTGGCCGTGCTCGCCGCCAGGTAACCCCTCACGCTTTCACCCGACATGATCCGCGTCCACGCCCTCGCCCTCGCCGCACTTTCCAGCACCGTCCTCGCCTCCGACTGGCCGCAGTTCCGCGGCCCGGGCAGCTCCGCGACCGCTGCCGACGCGAAGATTCCGACGCAGCCGAAGATCGACTGGAGCGCGAAGCTGCCCGGGCGCGGCCTCGCCAGCCCGATCGTCGTCGGCGCGAAAGTCTTCGTGACCTGCTCGAGCGGGCCGAAGCAGGAGCGGCTGCATCTCATCTGCTTCGATGCGGCGAGCGGCGCGCGAGTGTGGGAACGCCAGCTCAAGGCGACGGGCCGCACGATGTCGCACCCGAAGACCTCCATCGCCGCGTGCACGCCGTGCAGCGACGGGCGCAGCGTCTTCGCGCTGTGGAGCAGCAATGACGTGGCGGCGTTCGACCTCGACGGGAATCTGCTCTGGGTGCGCGGCCTCACGACCGATTACCCGAACGCGAGCAACAGCCTCGGCATGGCCTCCTCGCCCCTCGTCATCGGCGAGACGCTGGTGACGATGATCGAGAATGATAGCGAGAGCTATACGCTCGGGCTCGATGTGAAGACCGGCCGCAACTTGTGGAAGCTCGAGCGCCCGAAGGCCGCGAACTGGACCAGCCCGATCTCGTGGCGCGCCAGCGCGAATGCCGCGCCGATCGCCTTGCTCCAATCCTCCAAGGGTCTGCTCGGCGTCGATCCGGTCAGCGGCAGCCGGCTGTGGGAATACACCGAGGGCGCATCGACTTCGAGTTCCAGCGTCGTCGCGGCGGGCGTCATCTACGCGCCGTCGAACGGCATCACTGCACTCACGCCGAAAGGCGACGGCGCCGCGCCCACGCAGGTCTGGCGATCGAAGGCGATCAGTCCCTCGACCATCAGCCCGCTCGTGCTCGGCGGCAGCGTCTTCAGCATCAACGGCGCAGGCGTCATCGCCACCGCCGACATCAAGTCGGGCGACCCGGGTTGGAAGCTGCGTCTGGTCGGACCCTTCAGCGGCTCACCCGTCGGCGCCGGCCAGCGCCTTCTCGCCGTGAATGAAAAAGGACTCGTGCAGGTCGTGGATCTCGCCGGACCCGAAGGCGTGCTCGCGGGTCAGCTTCAACTCCCGCTGAACGCGGAGTCCAAGGAACTCATCCTCTGCACCCCCGCGCTCAGCGGCAGCCACATTTTCGTCCGCACCGACAGCACGCTCTGGCGACTCGGGGAATAATCCGGACGAGCCGAAAACTGCGCCGGTGCTTACGCGTTCCCCCGGCACAGCGCCTCACCCGGCGATGCGGCGCAACACTTCGCCAGCCGCCGCGAGACCGAAGGCGGCGGCGAGGTCCTCGATCTCATGGAGGCTCTGCGCCGATCCGTCGAGGACAAGCGTGGCGGCTCCGCGAAGGCCCCGGCCAAGAAGCCGGCGGCAGCGAAAAAGCCCGCGTCGGCTGCCGCAGGCGGCGTCAAGAAGCCGAGGGCGGCGAAGAGCGCCTAGCACTACCCTGGGCCTGGTGT
>JBEBGD010000086.1:0-24395 GCA_040081625.1 Chthoniobacteraceae bacterium | reverse complement strand
CGCGAGGCAGGCGCTGCGGCAGGTGCTCACGCGGTTCGATCTCGACCAGCGCATCTCGCCGCTGGCCGGGCGCATCCTGCGGGAGCTGTCGCTCAATTCGCTTCGCGATCTTTCGACGTGGGCTATGGATGCGGACAAGATGTCGGTCGCGCGGCTGGCGCCGGCGGTCTTCGAGGCGGCGCGGCTGGGCGAGCCGGAGATGCTCGGGGTGATCGAGGCGGGCGCTGGCGTGCTTGCGGAGTTTGTGCGCGCGGTGGCGGAGCGGCTGGAGTGGCCGGAGGCGGAGGTGCGGTTGTTTGGCGGGCTCTTTGCGCACCACGAGGACTACGCGGCGATTTTCAAGATGCGGCTGAGCGTGCTGCTGCGCGGTGCGCGGGTGCAGGTGTGCCGGGAGAGTGGGGCGGTCGGGGCGGCGTGGCTGGCGGAGATGGGACCCATGAGTCCCATGAGTCCCATGGGAGCGATCCGGCTCGCGGAACTCGCCACCGAACAAGAGAACCCGCGCTCGGCGAATCTCGACTCGATGAGCGCGGCGGAGGTGGTGGAGCTTTTTGCGAGCGAGGAGGAGTGCGTGAGCGAGGCGCTGAAGGCGCGGCGCACGGAGCTGACAGCGGCGGTCGAGTTGGTGTGCGCGGTGATGAGCGCGGGTGGCCGGCTTTTCCACGTGGGCGCGGGATCGAGCGGTCGGCTCGGGGTGCTCGATGCGAGCGAGATCCCACCGACCTTTGGCGTGTCGCCGGAGCTGGTGCAGGGGATCATGGCGGGGGGTGCGACGGCTCTGCACCGGGCGGTCGAGGGTGCGGAGGATCAACCGGAAGGCGGCGCGCTCGCACTGCTCCAGCGCGGGGTGCGCGCGGGTGACGTGGTGTGCGGGATCGCGGCGAGCGGGCGGACGCCGTTCGTGCTCGGCGCGCTGGAAAAGGCACGGGAGCTCGGCGCGCGGACGCTGCTGCTGACGTGCAATCCGGCGCGGGCGCGCACGGGCTGGGATGTGGAGATCGACCTGCCGACGGGCGCGGAGATCGTGACTGGCTCGACGCGGCTGAAGGCGGGGACGGCGACGAAGGTCGTGCTCAACCTGCTCTCGACCGCGGCGATGGTGCGGCTCGGGCGGGTGCGCGGGAACCGGATGATCAATGTCGGTATTTCCAATGAAAAGCTGCGCGACCGCGGCGCGCGGATGGTCGCGGAGGCGTTGAAGATTCCCTACGATGAAGCGCGGCGCAGGCTCGAAGCGGCGGGGTGGAATGTGCGGGCGTGCATTGGCCCGTGAGCGGCGGCGTTCCTTGGCCAGTCGTGGCGAAATATCGCCACTGATCGCCCCGGTTACGAGCACGGGGATGTGTGGCTCTGGAGTATTTTCAGGCGATTTTCCTCTGTAAAACGGAACGCGGCCTGACGCGCAGGCAGTGCTGGCACCGGCGTTGCTAAAGCGCAGCCGGTCCGAATTCGGACAAGGGGGCAACTCTCCAAATAGGGGAGCAGCTCGGCCGGAGGGTTGGCGGGGGGACCGGGGGGAACTCCCCGTCGGGTGACCGGCCGAGCTGCGATCTCCCGGGTGCGAAGGCCGGGCGCTATCTGTCGCCGAGTTCCTTCTCCATCCGCTCACTGAGCCATTGCTTGATCATGCTCTGGTAGTTTAGAAACCGGCTTCGGGCGAGGCGCTTGATGCGGGCGAGCATTCGGGGGTCGAAGCGGAGCGTGATCGTGGTCGAATCGCGTGTGTCGGCCTTGAGCACGGAGGAGTTCATCAACCGCACATCGAGGCGCGCGCCGGCCCAGAATGCGGCCTCGTCTTCCTCCGAGTCGAAGTGCGGAATGTCGGTCCAGCGCAGGATGACTTTCATCAAAAGGCCTCCGAGTTGTTGCGGTCGTAAACGGTCTGCTCCTCGGGCGTCATGTCGCGGGCGAGGATCACGCGGTAGCGTTTTCCGTCGGTCCAAAACAGCGAGAAGATGCCGCGGTCGCCGAGGGTCTTGCCGAGGTTGAAAAAGCGCGCCTTGCTGTCGTCCTCGATGCCCTCGGGCAGCAGGCGGAGGCTGAAAGGATCCTCGAAGGATTCCTCGATCTCCTTGGGCGGCACCGCGTGCAGGTCGAAGGGTGTGTCGAGCCAGTCAAATTCCATGCGGGTTTCGGGTTTCGGGTTTCGGGTTTCGGGTGGAGCGCGCGAGCGCGGGCACGAGTGGGTGGCCTCCGTCCTTACGGACGGCGCTGTCCCACTCGAAACTCGAAACTTGAAACCCGAAGCTCATATCCCTCTCTGGATCAGCTCCACCTCGTAGCCCTCGGGGGCGTCGATGAAGGCGATCACGCTGCCGGAGCCGGTCGGCGTGGGGCCGTCGCTGAGCGGGTAGCCCCTGGCGGCGGCGTGCTTCGCAAAAGCCTCGATATCTTCGACCTCGAAGGCGAGGTGCGTGAGGTCCGGCCCGACGACGACGGGGCCGCTGGCGGGGAAGTGGCAGATCTCGATCTCCTCCTCGCTGCCGGGCGCCTTGAAGAAAACCAGCGTCGAACCGCGCGGCGAAGTCGAGCGGCGCGTCTCCGCGAGGCCGAGCACGTCTTTATAGAAAGAGACGGTGCGCTCGAGGTCGGCGACGCGGTAGCGGGTGTGCAGGAGTTTGAGGACCATTCGGGAGGTTGAGATTTCGGTTTTGCTTTTTGGCGTGGCCACCTAGCCTGCGCGCCCGGTTTCTACCCGAGACCCCACTAAAACCCAAATCACTTTTCGATGATCGCGCTCGGCCTCGATAGCGGCACGCAATCTACCAAGACCATCGCCCTCGATGTCGAGAGCGGCACCATCCTCGCCTCGGCCTCGCAGAGCTACGGGCTGATCGAGGGCCTGCCGCCCGGCCATCTCGAGCAGGACCCGCAGGTGTGGCTCGACGCCGTGGATGCCACGATGCGCGAGGTGGTGAAAAAGCTCGGCAAGCGCAAGGAGGACATCAAAGCCATCGGCGTGAGCGGGCAGCAGCATGGCTTTGTGGCGCTCGACAAAAAGAACAAGCCGATCCGCCCCGCGAAGCTCTGGTGCGACACCTCGACGGTCGATCAGTGCAAGCAGTTCGAGGCGGAGTTCGGCGGCGCCGAGGGGCTCATCGAGCTGGCGGGCAATGCGATCATGCCCGGCTACACCGCGCCGAAGATCCTGTGGCTCAAGCAAAATGAGCCCAAGCACTTCAAGACGCTCGAGACCGTGCTGCTGCCGCACGACTACATCAATCTCCACCTCAGCGGCGAACG
The DNA here is from genome assembly GCA_040081625.1 of Chthoniobacteraceae bacterium. Taxonomy (GTDB): domain Bacteria; phylum Verrucomicrobiota; class Verrucomicrobiia; order Chthoniobacterales; family Chthoniobacteraceae; genus VFJQ01. Next base: position 21,152 of record JBEBGD010000086.1, on the reverse strand, counting down.
CGGCATGGAGTTCGGCGACGCGAGCGGCACCGGCCTGCTCGACGTGCGCGAGAAGACGTGGTGCAAGCCGCTGATCGACTTCATCGACCCCGGCCTCGCCGAGGCGCTGCCGCCGCTGGCGAATTCGCGGCGCGCATTTGGCCTGCTGCGGCAGAACCTGCGCGGCGACTGGGGGCTGACCAAAAACGAGATCACCGTGAGCGCTGGCGGCGGCGACAACATGATGGGCGCGATCGGCACGGGCAACGTGCAGGCCGGCATGGTCACCGTGAGCCTCGGCACGAGCGGCACCGTGTATGCCTTCAGCGCCGAGCCGGTCATCGATCCGCAGGGCGAGATCGCCGCCTTCTGCGACTCGACCGATCGCTGGCTGCCGCTTGTCTGCACGATGAATGTGACCGTCGCCACCGAGCAGGTGCGCAAGATGTTCGGGTGGACGCTCGAGCAGCTCGAGAAAAACGTCGCCACCGCTCCCGCCGGCGCGGGCGGGCTCGTCTTCCTGCCCTACCTCAACGGCGAACGGACCCCGAATCTTCCCAACGGCACCGGCGCCTTCCACGGGCTCACGACCGAAAACATGGCGCCCGGCACCGTCGCCCGTGCGGTGATGGAAGGCGCGACGCTCGGCCTCGCGTATGGGCTGAACCGCTTCCGCGAACTCGGCATCGCACCCACCGAGATCCGGCTCACCGGCGGCGGCAGCAAGAGCCCCGCGTGGCGGCAAATCTGCGCGGACATCTTCGGCGTGCCGACTGTCTGCCTCGAAGGCAGCGAAGGCGCGGCGCTCGGTGCCGCGATCCAGGGCGCCTACGCGTGCCTGGTCGCGAACGGCAAGCAGGCGACCTTCCGCGACCTGTGCGCGCGCATCGTGCAGCTCGACGCCGACACCCGCTGCGAACCGATCGCCGCCCACCGGCAGATCTACACGCAGGCGCGCACCCGGCAGGGCGATCTCACTCGCCGATTGCACGCGGCAGGCTATCTATAGATTCACTTCACACGGCCCATGAACAACAACCGCCCACTCCTCGTCCTCGCCGCTGTCGTCCTCGCGATCGCCGGTGGCACCCTTTGGTTTTTGAATTCGACCAAAGTCCCCGACCTCAACACCGGCACGGCGCCCGCGGACATCCACGTGCCCGTCGGACCGCAGGTCAATCTCCCACCTTCGATCGCTCCCGGGACGCCGAAGAAAATCGAGACCGCCAACGCTCCGATGCCGCCCAAGCCCGCCGGCACGCCGCGCCCGCTCGCCGAGTGGGAACTGCGGATCGACGAAGTGCTCCGCTCCGCCGCCGACGAATCGCAGACCGCGCAGATCCTCATCAACATGCTGCCCACGCTCCCGCCCGAGGGGCAGGAGGAAGCCGCGCAGCACATCTCCAATCTCGTCCTCGACGAGAACTACAGCAAAGTGCTCCCGCTCGTGAAGAACCCGAACCTGCCCGAGGAAGTGCTCGACGTATTCGTCACCGACCTGATGAACCGCGACGACTCCACCAAGCTGCCCGCACTGCTCGAGATCGCGAAGATCCCCAACCACCCCCACCACGAGGAAGCGCTGACCGACCTCGAGATTTTCCTCGATGAAGACTTCGGCAACGACTTCGGCCGCTGGGATTCCGCGGTAAAGACCTACCTCAAGAAACAGGCCGCCGAGGAAGCCGAGGCCAACGCCGCCGTCCCGCCGCCGCCGCTGCCTGGCGCGACGCAGAAGTAGTGAAACTGGTCCTCGCCGGCACGGGTGCCAGCGGCGCGATTTACCTCCAGCGTCTGCTCGACCAGATCGATGCGACCGCGCATGAGGTGCATCTGGTCTTGAGCGCCTTCGCGCGGCAGGTCATCGCGGAGGAACTCGGCGGCGAGCTGCTCATCCCGCAGGAGGTGCAAGTCCACGGCGACAAGTCGATGAACGTCCCGTTCGCCAGCGGCTCGACGCGCTTTGATGCGATGGTCGTCGTCCCCTGCACGATGGGCACGCTCGGCCGCATCGCCGCCGGCACGGCCGAGAGCGCCATCCTGCGCGCCGCCGACGTTTTCCTAAAAGAACGTCGCAAGCTCATCCTCGTCCCGCGCGAGACACCGTGGAATCTCATCCACGCGCGCAACGTGTGCACGCTGCTCGAGGCCGGTGCGATTGTGCTGCCCGCCAGCCCGCATTTTTACAGCCGCCCGCAGACGATCGAAGCCGTCGCCGACACCGTCGTCGCGCGCATTCTCGACCAGCTCGATCTGCCCGTGCGCGACGCCTTCCGCTGGCAGGAGCAGGCGGAGTGACCCCGCGCAAGGCCGCCCTCATCGCGCGCCTCGGCGAGTGGGTCGTCCGCGCCGTCATCGCCACCCTCCGCGTGCGGATCGAAGACCGCGCCGGCGTGCTCGCCCCCGACGCTGCGCCAGTCATCTGGATCTTCTGGCACAACCGCCTCTTCATCGTCCCCGACTTCTACCGCCGCGCCCTCGGCGAACGCCCCGGCGCCGCGCTCACCAGCGCCAGCAAGGACGGCGAAATCGTCGCCGCCTTCCTCGCCCGCTTTCGCATCCAGGCCGTGCGAGGCTCCAGCTCACGCCGCGGCGTTGCCGCGCTCATCGAACTCATCCGCCTCGCGCGCGACGGCTACCACATCGGCATCACCCCCGACGGCCCGCGCGGCCCGCGCTACACGCTCAACCCCGGCGTCATCACCCTCGCCCAAAAAACGGGCGCGGCCATCTGCCCCATCCGCGTCCACTACTCGCGCTTCTGGCAGCTCAAAAGCTGGGACGGCTTCATGATCCCGAAGCCTTTCTCGAGCGTCGAGATTGTGCTTCAGCCCTTGGAAAACGTCGCGGCCACGGATGGCGAGGCCGGGTTCGAAAGCGAACGCGCCCGGATCGAATCCGTGCTCCGCGCAGACCAGAGCTGACTACTTCACCGCCGCCCAGACCCGATGCACGTCATCGTGGTCCTCGAGCGACTGGAGAAACTCGCCAACCTCCGCCATGTGCTCGTCGCTCAGCGCCGGGCACTGCTTGGGCACGTAGCCCAGCTCACTCGTCACGACCGCCCACCCATTTGCCGCCAGCCATTTCGACACCGCCGCCGTCTGCGCGCGATCGGTAATGAACCGCGCGCCGGTCGCGTCCGCGGGAATGTCGTCGTTCTGCTCGTGAGTGAGCGGCAGGACTTCATCCGCCCCGGCTTCGATCGCCGCCTCCTCGATGTCCGCGCCCGCCTTCGCCGTGTGCGCCTCGACGAGGCCGACATGATCGAAGAGAAACTTATTGCTGCCCGCCGTGCCGAGCTGCCCCGCCTTGAAGATCACGCGAAGCTCGGGCGCGGTGCGGTTCTGGTTGTCGGTGAGCACCTCGACGATGACCGGCACCTTGTGCGGCGCGTAGCCTTCGAAGACGACGTGCTCCATCACCATCTTATCGTCGCCGATGCCCGCGCCCTTGTTGATCGCGCGCTGGATCACATCGCGCGAGACCGACTCGCGGCGAGCCTTCTCGCAGGCGGCAAAGAGCCGCGCATTGCCGGCGGGATCCGCCCCGCCGAGCTTTGCGGCGACGGCGATTTCCTTCACGATCTTACTCGTGGCGGCAGCTTTCTTCGAGGAGTTGACCTCGCGTTTCGCGAGGAGCCATTGACGACCCATAGGACGTGGAGTGAAGCCGTGGGTGATGCTGCGGTCAACCCAGCGAGTCGAGCACGAGCGCGGCGTTGCCGACGATGCCCGCGTCATTGCCGAGCGCGGCGGGGACGATGCGCAGATTTTCGTGGAAGAGCTTCACGGTGCGCGAGGCGATCGAGCGGCGGATCGGCTCGAAGAGCAAGTCACCCGCTTTCGCCACGCCGCCGCCGATGACGATGACCTCCGGATTGACGATCCACACGACGTTCGCCAGCGCCGCGCCGATCTCCAGGCCGACCGTTTCCCACAAGCCGTTCGCGATCGAATCGCCTTCGTGCGCGAGTCGGTCCAGTTCACGCGGCGAACATTGCTCGAGCGTGCGCGGACGGCCCGCGACGCGATAGAGCGCCACGGCGCGCTCGGCGATCTGCTGGTTGCCGACATACTCCTCGAGCCCGCCGTAGTTGCCGTATGGGCCGTCCTTCCCGCGGTAGTCGATGCTCGCGTGCCCGATCTCGCCCGCGGCGAACTGCGCGCCGCGGTGCAGTCGTCCGCTCATGATCAGTCCGCCGCCGACGCCCGTGCCGAGCGTCACGCAGACCGCGTGCTGCACGCCGCGCGCGGCGCCGTATTTCCACTCGCCGTAAGTCATCGCCTTTACGTCGTTCTCCACGATCGCCGGCAGCCCGGTCGCGTCCGTGATCAACTTCGCAAGCGGCACGTCGTCCCATCCCTCGACGTTGGTGAGGTGATGCACGACGCCGTGCAGGCTGTCCACGAAGCCGGGCATCCCGACGCCGACGCCGGCGATCTCCGGGTTCGCGGCGCGCAGCGTCTTGATGAGATCGAAAAGCGCGACGGTGAGCGACTGCGCGTCGTGATCGAGAGTTTCGATGACTTCGCCTCGCTGCACGATCTTGCCGTCGCACACGATCGCGGCCTTGATGCTCGTGCCGCCGAAGTCGATGCCGATGGCTGTGTTTGGTTTGCTCATGGGTGGCGTGCAGCGTGCGAGCGGCGCGCTCGAAGTCAATCCGCCACCGACACCGCTTTTGCCTGTGCAAATGCCGGCCATGTCGCTACCGATTCGCGCCCCATGCTGGACCACCCGCACTTCGTCCCACCACTCGATCCTGGCTACCAGCCCGCCGTGCTGTGGAATCGTGCCTACACCCGCCGCTGCGACGCCGTCGCGCGACCCTTGGCGCTCGCTCTCGTGCGCGCGGATGGGACGGTCTCACGCTTCGACACGCGCGTGCTTCCCGACGCGCCGGAGCATCGCGCGCTCAATGAGCGCTACGTCGAGCGGCTCGTGAAGTTCCTGCTCTGGGCGCGCGGCGGCTGCCGCGTGATCGTGGGCGGCGCGCCGGAGATCGCAGCGGCGCTCGGTGCGAGCTATTCGCCGGATGGCGCGCGGCGGTTCGATCACGATTTCCTCGGCGCGAAGGTGTATGGCCGGCCTTTCGTGGTCGAGGCGTGCGCGCTCGATGAAGTGCCCGCTGCGCGTGAAGCCGTCGTGCCGCTCGGGCGGCATCTCGACGGCTGCCGCATTGGCTTCGACCTCGGCGGCTCGGATCGCAAATGCGCTGCCGTGATCGATGGGCGCTGCGTCTTCTCCGAGGAAGTGCCGTGGGATCCGTATTTCCAAAGCGACCCGCAATATCACTTCGACGGCATCAACGAATCGATCGCCCGAGCCGCCGCGCACCTGACGCGCGTCGATGCGATCGGCGGCAGCGCCGCGGGCGTGTATGTGAACAACGAGGTGCGCGCCGGTTCGCTCTTCCGCGGCGTGTCGCCCGCGGATTTCGAGAAGCGCGTGTGCAGGATTTTCTTCGAGCTGCAGACGGCGTGGGGTGGCGTGCCCTTCGAGGTCGCCAACGACGGCGAAGTCACCGCGCTCGCCGGCTCGATGAGCTCGGGCGAAAACTCGGTGCTCGGCATCGCGATGGGCACGAGCGTCGCCGCGGGCTACGTGACGCCGGATGGAGCGATCACGCCGTGGCTGAACGAACTCGCCTTCGCGCCGATCGACTACCGCGACGACGCGCCGATCGACGAGTGGAGCGGCGACCGTGGCTGCGCGGCGCAGTATTTCTGCCAGCAAGGCGTCGCGCGCCTCGCGCCGATCGCCGGGATCGATCTGCCCGCCGGGATGAAGTTCCCCGAGCAACTCATCGAGGTGCAAAACCTCATGGCCGCTGGCGATGAACGCGCGCGCCGCATTTACGAGACGATCGGCGTCTGCTTCGGCTACGCCACGGCGCACTACGCGGAGTTTTACGAAATGCGCGAACTGCTCGTGCTCGGCCGTGTGACGAGCGGCGAAGGCGGCGAACTCCTCCTCGCGAAAGCGCGTGAGGTGCTCGCGGCCGAGTTCCCCGATCTCGCCGCGCGCATCCGCCTGCGGATGCCCGACGAAAAAGACAAGCGCCTCGGCCAGGCCGTCGCCGCCGCGAGTCTGCCCGCCTTGCGATGAAACTCCATCAACCCAACGTCCTCGTCTTCATCCCCGACGGCATCGAACCCGCCGGCGCGCTCGCGCGCGTGACGCATCTCGGCGTCGGAGCGCATCAGGACGACCTCGAGTTCATGGCCTTCCACGGCATCGTCGCGTGCTTTCACAGCGCGACCGATTGGTTCGGCGGCGTGACTTGCACCAACGGCAGCGGCAGCGCGCGCACCGGCGCCTATGCGAAATTCACCGACGAGCAGATGATGGCGGTGCGACGCAAGGAACAGGAGCAGGCCGCGATCGTCGGGCGCTTCGGCGCGATGGTGCAGCTCGATCATCCCAGCAAGATCGTGAAGGACTCCGCCGACACGACGCTCAAGGGCGATCTCATCGCCATCCTCGCCGCGACGAAGCCACGCGTCGTCTATACCCACAACCCCGCCGACAAGCACGACACGCACATTGGTGTCGTCGTCGCCCTGATCCAGGCGATCCGCGAACTGCCGCGCGACCAGCGCCCGCAGGCCGTCCACGGCTGCGAAGTGTGGCGCAATCTCGACTGGATGGCCGATGCCGAGAAAATCGTCCACGACGTTGGCGGCCACGACAATCTCGCCGCCGCGCTCAACGGCATCTTCGACAGCCAGATCGCCGGCGGCAAACGCTACGACCTCGCCGTGATCGGCCGCCGCCGCGCAAACGCGACCTTCTTCGAAAGCCACGGCGTCGATGCGAGCGACGCGCTCGCCTTCGCGATGGACCTCACGCCGCTCGTGCAGGACGACGCTCTCGACCTCGTCGCCTACGTCACCGCCTTCATCGACCGCTTCAAAGACGATGTCGTCGCGAAGCTGCGCAAACGAATCGGCTGAAATGGAAATCGTCATCCAACCCACGCCCGAAGCCGCGAGCCTGATCGCCGCGCACATCATCGCGAACCTCGTGCGCGACAAACCTGCCTGCGTGCTCGGCCTCGCGACCGGCGGCACACCGCTCCCGATGTATCGCGAGCTAGTGCGCCTGCACCGCGAGGAGGGACTCGATTTCTCTCGCGTCACGACCTTCAACCTCGACGAATACGTCGGCCTGCGGCCGGACCACGCGCAGAGCTACCACGCCTTCATGCGCGCGAATCTTTTCGACCTCATCAACGTGCCGCGCGAACGCATCCACATCCCCGACGGCATGGCCGCCGACGTGCCCGCCGAGTGTGCGCGCTACGAAGACGCGATCCGTTTGGCTGACGGCATCGACTTGCAGGTGCTCGGCATCGGCACCGACGGCCACATTGGCTTCAACGAGCGCAGTTCCTCGCTCGCCTCGCGCACCCGCATCAAGACGATCACCGACCAGACTCGGCGCGACAACGCACGCTACTTCGGCCGAGCCGAGGACGTGCCGATGCACGTGATCACGATGGGCGTCGGCACGATCATGGAGACGCGCCAGGTGCTGCTGCTCGCCTTCGGCGAAAAAAAGGCGCGCCCGATTGCGGAGGCCGTCGAGGGGCCGATCAGCGCGATGAATCCCGCGTCGATCCTGCAGATGCACCCGGTCGCGAAGGCGCTGCTCGACGAGCCCGCCGCCTCGCGGCTCGCGCACGGCGATTACTACCGCTGGGTCTATGCGAACAAGCCGCCGTGGCAGCGGTTCGTGCGCTAATCAGGCGTTCAGCTCGCCGATCAGCCGCAGACCTTCGAGAGTGAGGTGCGGATGCACCTCCTCGATCTCCGCGACGCCGGAAGCGATCAGTTCCGCGTAGCCGCCGGTCGCGACGACTTTCAGTTTCCGCGCACGCAGCTCGGCGCGGATCTCGGCGAGGATCTCGCGCACGAGGCCGCGGTAGCCGAAGACCGCGCCGGCAAGCATTGCGTGGCGCGTGGACTTGCCGATCGCGGTCGGCGGCTCGAGCAGCGTGATCTTCGGCAGCAGCGCGGTGCGCTGGTGCAGGTAGTCGGTCATCGCCTCGAGCCCGGGCGCGATCACGCCGCCGACGTAGTTTTTCCGCCGGTCCACGATGTCGAAGGTCACCGCGGTGCCGAAGTCCACGACGACGACGGGCGTGCCGTAGAACGGAACGGCGGCCGCTGCATTCGCGAGCCGGTCGGCGCCGATGCGCTTCGGCTGCGGGTAGTCGATGCCAACGCCGAGCTTGGTCTTCGCGCCGACGGTCAGCAGTGGCCAGTCGTCGAGCGTGCGGGCGATCAGCGCGCCCTTGATCGGCACGACCGAGGACATCACGACGCCATCGAAGCGCCACCCGCGCAGCACGCGATGAAGTGAGCGCGTATCGACCTCCGGCGTGGCGAGCCGGCGCATCGGGCCGAGCTCGTCGCGCGAGGCGAGGGCGAATTTTGTGAACGAGTTACTGTTGTCGATGAGGAGAAATTCCGCGCGAGGCATGTCATCGGATTGCAGCGTGCGGATGGCGGCGCGGTCAAGGCCGCGGGACGACATTGGGTATTTCTTGCTGACGCGAGCCTCGCGATCTGCCAGACCACGCACTCTGGAACTCATGCGTGTCCTGATCGTCGAAGACGAACCTCAACTCGCGCGGCACCTCGCGACTGCGCTCGAAGGCGCTGGCCACCAGACGCAGGTTGTTCACGATGGCGACGATGCGCTCAGCGTGGCGCTCGGCGGGGACTTCGATCTGCTCTTGCTCGACGTGAACCTGCCAAGGCGCGACGGCTTCGATGTCCTCGAGGAGATCCGGGCCGCGCACCGGGCGGTGCGGGTGATCATGCTTACCGCGATGGGCGAAGTGAACGATCGCGTGCGCGGGCTCCAGCTCGGCGCGGACGATTATCTCGCCAAGCCGTTCGCGATGGCGGAGCTGCTCGCTCGCGTCGAGGCGGTCGGGCGACGTTTCCCGGTCGAGCCGCTGAAGGTGCTGCACGTGGCCGATCTCTCGCTCGACGTGGAGACACGCGAGGCGCAGCGCGGGTCACGGCACATCGAGCTTTCGGCGCGCGAGTTTGCGCTGCTCAAGCTGCTCATGCGCGAGCCGGGGCGCGTCTTCAGCCGCACGGAGCTTTGCGAGCGGGTGTGGGAGCGCGAGCACGAATACGACACCAAACTTGTCGAGGTCTTCATCGGGCGTCTGCGGCGCAAGATCGATGAGCCACTCGCGACGCCGCTCATTCACACGGTGCGCCACGCGGGCTACACGATCGGGCCGCCGCCATGACGCTGCGCAACCGGATCGCTCTCTATGCGACGATCAGCTCGATCGTCGCGCTCGCGGCGTGGGCCGCCACGACATGGGTGTTGCTGCGCTACGTGGAGACGCGCTTTTTTGACCGTCGCGTGCGGACCGACGCGGATGAGCTTTTCCGGGATCTGGAAAACTTCACCCGGGAGCCGCGCGAGCGTCGCACGCAAATCACCGAGCGTTTCGTGCCGCTTGCGTTGCGCGACCGCTACATCGAGCTGCTCGGAGCCGCTCGCGAGCCGCTCTACCGCTCGCCAAATCTCGGTGGGCAGGCGCTGAGCGATGCGCCTGCCGGCTTCAGCTCGAGGGTGTTGCACGGGCGAAATGTGCGCGTGGGCGTCTTCGAGCACGGAGAGCTGATCCTCTACGTCGGCGCCGAGCTCTCCGATGTGGAGCGGCTCGGGCGCGATCTCGCCATCGCGTTTCTCGCAGCGCTGCCGGTGGTCGCGGGGCTGATCGCGTTTGGCGGACGTATCGTGGGGTTGCGGGCGCTTCAGCCGATGGTCGAGATCACGCGGGTCGCCGAGCAGATCACCGCCGAGCGGCTTGATCGCCGGCTGCCGCTGCCGGCTGCCCGGGATGAGTTGCACCGGCTCGCCGTCGCGCTCAATCGAACCTTCGAGCGTCTCGAGCGCAGCTTTGGGCAGGCGGTGCGGTTCTCCGCCGATGCGTCGCACCAGCTCAAGACGCCGCTGACGCTGCTGCGGGTCGGCCTCGATGCGCTGTTGCGTTCGCCGCGTTGCGACAGCGCGGAGAAGGACACGGTGAACGAACTGCTCGACCAGGTGCGCCGCCTCACGTCGCTCACCGAGGATCTTCTATTGCTCGCACGCGCCGACGCTGGCCGGCTGGAGTTGCGCCGTGCGCGCTGCGACTTGCGGCCCACTTTCGATGACTGCCTCGACGACGCCCGCACGCACGCGGAATCCCGCGGCATCGTGCTCGAAGTGGATCTCCCGCCGAAGGTGGAGGTCGAGGCCGATGGCGGACGGGTCGGGATCATCCTGCAGAATCTCCTCGAGAACTCGGTGAAGTATAATCGCGACGGCGGCCGAGTGCGCGTGTGCGCGAACGTGTCGCCGCCATGGCTGGAAGCGACCGTCGGCAATACGGGCGAATCGATTCCGCGCGAACGCCAGGCGCACATCTTTGAGCGCTTCTTTCGCGGCCAGTCCGACGAGCGCATCCCTGGCACGGGGCTCGGGCTGAGCCTCGCGCAGGAACTGGCACGCGCTCACGGCGGCGACTTGGAGCTGACGGAGTCGGCCGCCGACTGGACGGAGTTCAGACTGCGGCTGCCGCTCGCAGGAAGGTAACGCTGGCGTTACGAACCCGGGCTTGGGATCTGGCGGGCTCGGCGGAACATCCCGCACAACCCCGCTTATGAACTCCACCAAACATTTCCTTCGCCTCCTCGCATTCGGCTTACTCGCGATCGTCCCCTTGCAAGCCGGGAACTCCTCGAACATTCGCACGCCGCTCACAAACACCGGCGTGCTGCCCGACGCCCGCGGCGCGGTGATCGGTCAACTCAAGCTCCGGGCGTCGGAGCTGCACGTCTCGGCCACCAAGCTGACGCCCGGCTCGAGCGTGGACGTCGTGGTCGGCGGCGTGGTGGAGGCCACGGCGACCGTGCGCGCGAATGGCCGGTTGAGCGTGAAGTTCAAGGCGCCCAACGCGGGCCGCGCGCAGCCGCTCGACTTCGACCCGCGAGGCAGGACGCTCAGCCTCGCGATCGGCGGGCAGAGCGTGCTCGAGGCGATAATCTCGGCCACCGGCGAGCCGCAGGGCACGCTCGTCGCGGAGCGCGCAAATCTAACGCCGGGTGCCGGGGTGGCCGGCAAGGCCAGGGCGGAATATCGCGTGAGCAGAAACGACAAGCGCGTCTTCCGCGTGGATCTTGAGCGCGCAGGCGCGGGACCATTCGAGTTGTTCGTCGGTGGCGTGAAGCGCGGCGACCTGACCGTCCGCGGCGTGACTGCGCGGATCAAGTTCGCCATCGGCAGCGATGATCCCGGCGTGTTGCAGCTCGATTTTGATCCGCGTGGTGAAGTGATCGACGTGATCTCCAACGCGCAGGTGGTCTTCAGCGGCAAACTCGAGGCGCTCGCCCGCGGGGTGAATGTCTCCACGCCGCGTTTCACCGGGACGGCGATCACCGCGACCGCTCTCGCGGGTAGCGGCCATGCGAATGCGAAGCTGCGGCTCGACACGCGGGCGCGGAAGCACTTCTCCGTCGAGGTCGAGGATATGCCGGTGGGCGCTTACGATCTCTTCGTCGATGGCGTGAATGTCGGCACGATCACCGTCGCCACCGTCACGGGCGGGACCGAGGGCGAGATCGAGTTCAACGGCGGCGATGACGATCCGAATGAGCTGCCCCTGACCTTCGATCCGCTCGGCAAGACGCTTAGCATCCGACAGGGCGCGGATGTTTTCTTCGAGTCGGTGTTCGAGGGTTCGCTCGGCACTGGCGCGGGCACGCCGCGGCCCGAACCGGCGTCCGACCTCGAGGAACTGCTGACATCGACCGGCCTGGATGCCGATGCCAAGGCGGCGGCCCGCTATCGCGTGGACGATCGCGGCCGGCACAAGTTCGACGTCGAGATCGAGAAAGTCGCCGCCGGCAATTACACACTCACTGTGGCGGGCGTCGTGCGCGGCACGATCAAGGCCGTCGCAACCGCGTCTGGTGTCGAGGGTGAGCTGGAGTTCGACAGCAAGGTCGAGCCCGGCCACCGCCCGCTGAACTTCGACCCGCGCGGCCAGTTCATCGAGATCTCCGACGCAGCGGGAGTCTATTTCTCGCACCTCCTCGGCAGCGGCTCTGCCGCCGGCGGTGGCGGAGGGAATGCGGCGACGCCTTTTGAAACCGAAGTGCCTCTCTTCAATGCCGGCGTGGATCCCGACGCGCGGGCGAAGGCCGAACTCAAGCAGTTCCTCGACGGGCAGCAGAACTTCGAGGTGCGTATCGAGGATGTGGCCGTAGGTGCCTACGATTTATCCGTGGGCGGCACCGTTCGCGGGACGATCAACGTCGTCGCCGATGCGAGCCGGACGCGCGGGCAACTCGAGTTTGAAACCACGCCGGGCAGCGGCCATCTGCTTCTCGACTTCGCGGTCGCCGGCCAGGAGATCGTGATCAGCCAGGGCGGCACCACCTACTTCAGCCGGAACTTTCCAAACCCCTGAGCGGAACCCCGGGTGCGGCGCTCAGGCCGGCACGAGCCGCCGCGTCCGCCGTCGCCAGCGGGCGCGCCGGCGAAAGTGGGCGAGCAGCTTTGGCCGCGCGCGCTCGTAGATCGCGAGGAGGACGAAATACGCGGCCAGCGCAAAAACCGCGGCATTGACGATGCCGCCGATGGAAAAGTCGCGCGTCGCCGCCAGCGCTCCCGATTCGAGCGCGGTCACTTCGCTCGCATTCATGACCGGCGCGCGCTCCCTCAGCAGCCAGCTGCCGACGCGCAGGTTCAGGTAGAAAAAGAACGGCCAGAACGGCGTGAACAACGCGCCGCTGGCGAAGCCCGCCATTCCGTTTCCGCCGCAAACCCGCGAGAAGAACGCCGAGATGATCGCGCCGAATCCGAACGTCGGGAAAAAGTGCGGCACGATGCCGAGAGCGAAGCCACGCGCCACTTTCTCGCTCGCCGCCCGGATGCGGCAGAGGCGGATGATGTGGAAGAGGAATCCGTCGTGAAGGCTGTGGAGGAGGCGGGAGGCCATCGGGACGCGGACCCTTCGCGCCGCCCCCGAAAAAGCGCAAGCGACGTGACGCTACTTTTTGTCCTCGTCGAGCTTCGCGGTGACCGCTGCGAACATCTCGTCGTAGAGCGGCTGGTCCGCGCGCAGGGCTTCCTTCGCCGCGTCGCGTCCCTGCGCGAGTTGCGCGCCCTTGTAGCTGAGCCACGAGCCGCGCTTCTCGATGATCCCTTTCTCGATCGCGAGATCGAGCAGCGCGCCGATCGAGGAGATGCCCTCGTTATACATGATGTCGAACTCCGCCTCGGTGAACGGCGGCGCGACCTTGTTTTTCACGATCTTCACCTTCGTGCGGTTGCCGGTCACCACGCCCTCGGTGTTTTTGATCGCGCCGATGCGGCGGATATCCACGCGCACGCTGGCGTAAAACTTCAGCGCTTTGCCGCCCGGCGTCGTCTCGGGATTGCCGAACATCACGCCGATCTTTTCGCGGATCTGGTTGGTGAAAACGACGATCGTCCGCGCCTTGGAAATGAGCGCCGTGAGCTTGCGCATCGCCGCGCTCATGAGCCGCGCCTGCGCGCCCACCACCGCGTCACCGATCTCGCCTTCGAGCTCGCCCTTGGTCACGAGCGCGGCGACGGAATCGAGCACGATCACATCGAGCGCATTCGAGCGCACGAGCGTCTCCACGATGCGCAGCGCCTCCTCGCCGCTCGAGGGCTGCGAGACGAGCAGGTCGTCGAGATTCACGCCGAGCTTCTTCGCGTATTGCGGATCGAGCGCGTGCTCCACATCCACAAACGCCGCCAGCCCGCCGCGCTTCTGCGCCTGCGCGATCAGCGTGAGCGTGAGCGTCGTCTTGCCCGAGCTTTCCGGCCCGAAAACCTCCACGATGCGCCCGCGCGGAAACCCGCCGACGCCGAGCGCCCGGTCGATGAGGATGTTCCCCGTCGGGATGGATTCCACCTCCATATGCTTCGAGTCGCCCAGCCGCATGATCGCGCCGTCGCCGTATTCCTTGACGATGGTCTGGAGGATAAGATCGAGATCGCGCTTACGTGCAGCGGCGAGAGTGGTTTCCTGGGGCTCTGTTTTCGTGGCCATGTTCGTGTTAAAAAGTTCGCCGGGATGTTGGAGCGCGCGGGACCGATGAGAAGCGAAAAGTTTGCCCTCTTGATGTTCGCTTCGGCAAGCCGCCTCACGTCGCGTAGCGACGTTGCGAGAATAGCCCCGTGCTTCAGCACGGGAAATCCCCACGAGATCGTGCGCTTCGCGTAGCGACGGGTGTCGCGAGCGTCAGCACGTATTTTTGACCGATGAAGCCGTGGCAACCGTCGTCCGCCCAGTTTTCAAAGCTCACGCGTTCTTCTTCCTGCGAGATCGCTGGTTCGGTGTCCGGCATGGTCATGTTTCCGGTTGCCAGCAGCGAATCGGTTCCGGTTCGCGACCGGGGAGTTTGGCGAAGGCAACCCCTTTGGTTCACCTTCTCGATCGAGTCGCGCAGTTTGCCCTGCACCTCGCCATCGGCCACGAACTCGCCCTTCGGGTCGATGATCAGCAGCGGGATGCGCGCTTTCTCCACGAGGTCGATCGCCATCTGCATCCCCGTCGTCGTCTTGCCGCTGCGCGAGCGGCCCATGAGCGCGATGTGCGGCGACACCGCTGGACCGTTGATCACGAAGTCCACCGGCCTGTCGCCTGCGCTTTCCCGTGAGAGATCCTTGCCGTTGGCTCTGGGTTGGACCGGAAAGCTCCGCCAATCCTTTGCCCGTCACGCTGCGAATCCGTGGCGCTCCCGATGCCAGCGCAGACAAGCTTGATCGGGATGAAAGAGCGGATTTGGCGGCAGGAGAATCGGTGTGTTGGCTCGCGGCTTTAACAGGTGGGCCGCTTCCCCTGACTCATCGAATTTGTGCGCTGCGACGAGGATTCGACACTCGTCGTCGAGTGACCAGTAGCCGCGATCAAAAAGCCAATGTGCGGTTTTTGAGAGCGCGATGCCGTTGGTCGGATGGCTGGTGCCTCCTCGCTTGAATTGGTGGATGTGTGCCGCGTCGAGGGATGTCGTCCCGTCGATCGCGATCATGCGATAGCGGGTGAGCGCGCAGGTGAAGTCGTAGGCCGGCAGCACGCGCATGGAGAATTTCACGTCGCGCTTCTTCTCTTCACTGTCCGAGGGCAGGAAGCGCGTGGCATCAGCGGCGATGATGTCGTCCGGCGGAACCGGAAGCCCACAAAGGGTGTAAAGCTCAGCACGCTCGGTCGGCTCGAAGTAGCCCGCGATCAACGTGCGCCGCGCGAGCGAGCGAAACTCGGGGTCTTGGAGGCAAACAAGAAACGACATGTCGAACTGCGCGAGCACCGCCCGTTCGCGACTTTCAGCCGGGCGTCCGTCGGCTTCGAGCGGCTGCCAGAATTCATCGCGGCGAATGTGGTAAAAGGGCAACCGGAGATCGGGCTTCGTGCGCCGGCGATCTGCCACGACGCGCCAATACGTGCCGAAACGAAACGCGAGCGCGCCATCGCGGTGCAGCAGTCCTCCAGCGAGGACTCCTTCTTCCAGCAAGTCGCAAACGATGAGCAGCAGGAGCGGCTTGTGCGGCGCGGCACCGACGGACCGCGTCTTTTTCGCTGCATCGACGTTGAGCGCGCTCAGCTTTGCGAGCCACCGAACCGCCTCCGGCGAAGTCGCGTTCATTTCAAAAATGCCTCAGGCCGCAATCTGCCGGAACAGATCCTCAATTTCATCCCTCGCCCGCTGCTCGCGCGCGAGCAGCGTCGAGTCCTTCCCGCCGGAGAAGCCGATGATCCACGGGTGTGCGTGCGGCTGGAGATACTCGGCGCGGATTTCGCGGCGGATGGCTTTGATTCTGTCGGGCAGCGTGTCGAGATCGACCATGAGCGGGCGGATGCTCAGTCCTTCGCGACGGGAAGACAATAGAACTTCACTCCAGCGTCACCGCGCCTGCTCCGGCCAGCGCGCGGAGGTGCGGACTTCGACGCGGTCGGCGGGCTTGCGCACGATGCGCGCGGCGATGCCGGGGGTTTCTTCGACGAGCTTGAGGCCGAGCCTGGGGCGCAGCGCGCTGACGGCGGTGCTGAGGCTGTCGGCGGTTGTGCAATCGGGCGCGAGGATGGTGACGAGGCTGTGGTCGGTGAGGCCGAGGCCGGTCTGCTGATCGACGATGTGCGAGTAGCGCACGCCGCCGATCTCGACGCGCTGGAAGATGTCGCCGCTCGTGGCGATGGCGCTGTTGCGCAGGAGCACGACTTCGGCGGCGGGCGAATCGGGCGCGTCGAGCGGGGCGACTTCGATCTTCCAGCCGGGCTGCCCCGGCGGCGGGTCGCCCGCCATCATGTCGCCGCCGCCGGCGACGAGCGAGCGCGTGACGCCGCGCTCGCGCAGCAGCTTCGCCGCGGCGTCGATCGCGTAGCCCTTGGCGATGGCCGCCACGTCGAGCCGCATGTCGGGCACGAGGAGCTTTGCGGACTTGGTCGCGGGATCGAGGAGCAGGTTGTGCCAGCCGACGCGCTCCTTCATTTCGGCGATGATGTCGGCGCCCGGCAGTTCCTTCTTCTGCCGCGCGCGGCGCCACAGGCTCACGAGCGGGCCGATGGTGATGTCGAAGGCGCCGTCGGTCCGCAGCGCGAGCGCCTGCGCGCGTTCGAGCACGTTCCAGAGGTCGGTCGTGACCGGGACGAAGCGATCAGTGCCCGAGGTGCGCGAGAGGCGGCTCAGTTCGCTGTCGGAATCGTAGTCGCTGAAGACTCCGTTGAGCTGCGCGATGCGCTCGAACGCCGCGTCTGCCGCCGCCTTCGCCGCTGCAGCGTCCGGCGCGTAGAGCGTGATGCGGAAGGGCAGGCCCATCTCCGCCTTCTCGTAGGCGAAGCGCTGGAGCGCGTCGTCGGCGTGGAGCGACGCAGCGAGGCTGATGAACAGGAGGACACGAAACATGAACGAGTGCGTGTCTCCTTCCGCATTCCGCATTCCGCAATCCGCATTTGCGGCTACGCTCGCGCCGTGTCCGATCTTTTCACCCAGACCGAGCCGGAGGAAATCCCGGCGATCGACCCGAACGCGCCGCTCGCCGCGCGGATGCGCCCGCGCACGCTCGACGAATACGCCGGGCAGGAGCACATGCTCGGCGCGGGCAAGCTGCTGCGGCGCGCGATCGAGGCGGACCGGCTTTCGTCGATCATCCTCTTCGGCCCGCCGGGCGTGGGAAAGACGACGCTCGCGGAGGTGATCGCGCGCGCGACCCGGTCGCGATTCGAGCGGCTGAGCGGGGTCGAGAGCAGTGTCGCCGATCTGCGCCGCGTCATCGCCGCCGCCGCGCTGCGCGCCACGCGCGGGGAAAAGACGATCCTCTTCATCGACGAAATCCATCGCTGGAACAAAGCGCAGCAGGACGTGCTGCTGCCGGATGTCGAGCGCGGCACCGTGCGGCTCATCGGCGCGACGACGCACAATCCGTTCTTCTACATCAACAGCCCGCTCGTCTCGCGTTCGCAGGTCTTCCAGCTCGAGCCGCTCTCGGTGCAAAACCTCGTCGATCTGCAAAAGCGCGCGCTCGCCGATGAGGAGCGCGGCTTCGGGAAGTCGCGAGTCGAAGTGGACGACGACGCGCTCCAGCACCTCGCCATCACCGCCGATGGCGACGCGCGAAAATGCTTGAGCGCGCTGGAGATTGCCGTCGTCACCACTCCGCCGTCATCTCCTTCTGCTTCTGCTTCTTCATCTGCTTCTGTCTGGAGAGAAGGAGATGAAGAAGCAGAAGCAGAAGGAGAGGCGCGAGGCGGCGTTATCCACATCACGCGTGCCATCGCCGAGGAATCGATCCAGCGGAAAGCGGTCGTCTATGACGCCGACGGCGACCAGCACTACGACACGATCAGCGCGTTCATCAAAAGTGTGCGCGGTTCCGACCCCGACGCCGCGCTCTACTGGCTCGCGAAGATGCTCCACGCCGGCGAAGACATCCGCTTCATCGCGCGCCGCATCGTCATCCTCGCGAGCGAAGACATCGGCCTCGCCGACTCGCAGGGCCTCGTCGTCGCCGTCGCCGCGCAGCAAGCCGTCGAGTTCATCGGCCTGCCCGAGGCGCGCATCCCCCTCGCGCACGCGACCGTCTATCTCGCCACCGCGCCGAAATCGAACACCGCCTACGTCGCCCTCGACAGGGCGCTCGCCGAGGTGAAGACCGGCGTCACCCTTGCCGTGCCGCGCCATCTTCGCAGCACCGGCCACAAGAAAGGCGCGAAGGCGCTCGGCCACGTCGGCTACAAATACGCGCACGACGGCGAAGGCCACTACGTCCCGCAGGCCTACCTTCCCGAAGGCCGCCGCTACTACGAGCCCGGCGACCAGGGCGCGGAAAAGCGGATCAAGGAGCGGCTCGACTACTGGCGCTCGGTCTTCGAGCAGGCGGAGAAAGCGTAATCGTTCAGGCGAAGAACGCCGCGAGATCGATCTGCACGCCCGGCAGCGCCGTGCTCGCGAGCACCGCGGGCGCGGAAACGACGAGCGTCTCCGCGTAGCCCTGCGCGCCCGGCTGGCGGAAGACCTCCACGCGCTTCTCCTCCGGGCACACGATCCAGTATTCCTTCACTCCCGCTGCGGCGTAGATGAGCGCCTTCACGCGATCGATCTCGAGCGTCGTGACGGCGATCTCGACCACGAGTTCGGCTGTCGCGGGATGTTTCCTGGCAAAGTCTGCCTTCGTGCCGCGCACGACACAGACATCAGGTTCGGGCTCGCTGTCGGTGAGTGCGAGCGGTCGCTCATAGAGCACGAGCAATGGCGGTTTGACCTGCCCCTCAAGCGCATCCTGAACATTCTCCGCGGTTGAACTGTGGGTGGGCGACTTGGACATTTTTCGGATGATGGTTCCGTGCAGCAATTCCGTTGGCTGGCCTTCGGTGATGCGATGGTAGTCCTCGATGGAAAACTTCATCGCCCGCGCGCGGATGGCAGGCACTTCGAGCAGTTCAGTCATGCGGGCACGATGCCCGCGCTCCGCGCCGCAGGCAAGGCGCGGTTCAGCCCCCGACGGTCGCGCTCAACCGATTGCGGACACTCCCTATTCCGCGCTCGCCGCGGCTTGATCCGGGAAAATCCGAAACACCTGGTCGAGCCGCGCGATGGCGAAAATGTGCCGCACGCTCTCGCGCAGTCCGCACAGCGCGAAGACGCCGCCGTAGCTACTCACGCGCTGCATCGCCTCGATGAAGACGGCAAGGCCGGAGCTGTCGAGGTAGCTCACGCCGCTCAGATCGACGACGACCTTCGCTTCCTTCGCGGCGATGTGCGGCTCGAGCTTCTCCCGCACGAATACGGAGTGGTGCAGGTCGATTTCTCCCTCGAGGGCGATGACGGCGGCCATGGTTTAGATCGATTCGCGGATCGCCGGCAGCGCGGCCTCGAGGCTCGCGCAATCGTCGATGCTTACACACTTCGTGCCTTTGCGTGTGCGGTTGAGAAGGCCCGCGAGGATGCCACCGGGGCCGAGTTCGATGAAAAGGTCGATCTTCTCCTGATCGACGAGGAGCTCCTGCGTCTCGGTCCAGCAGACGGTGCCGGTGACTTGATCCTGCAGGCTCTGCCGGATCTCGTCGGCTTCGCTCACCGGGCATGCATCGACGTTGCAAATGACGGGGAACTTCGGCGCGGAAAACTCCACGCGCTGGAGCGCCTCGCCGAGTTTCTCGAACGCGGAATTCATCAGGCGCGAATGGTAGGCGCCGGCGACGTTGAGCATCTTCGCCAAGCGCACGCCGTGTTCCTTCGCGAGTGAGACGGCGAGCGCGACCTTCGACGTTTCGCCGCTGATCACGACCTGTCCGGGGCTGTTGAGATTCGCCACGTCCACGTCGCACTCCGCCGCGAGTGCGCGCACGGCGCTCTCGTCGCCGCCGATCATCGCAGCCATGCCGCCGCTGCTCGCTTCGCAGGCGTCCTGCATGTAGTGGCCGCGCTGCGCGACGAGGCGCAGGCCGGTCTGGAAATCGAACGTGCCCGCCGCGGCGTGCGCGGTGAACTCGCCGAGCGAAAGGCCGGCCGCGGCATGCACGGGAAACTCGCCAACTTCCGCACGCAGCGCCGCGAGGCACGCGAGGCCGTGAACGAAGAGTGCGGGCTGGCAGTTCTTCGTCGGCGTGAGTTCCTCCTCCGGGCCCTCGAAGCAGAGCTTGGAAACCGGCCGGCCGAGGATCGTGTCCGCCGAGGCGAAGACTTCACGCGCGGCGGGATATTTCTCCGCGAGGTCCCGGCCCATGCCGACCTGTTGGGCGCCCTGGCCGGCGAAAAGAAGTGCGATGCGTTTGCTCATGGTTGGCTGCGGATCGAAATGAGCCGCCCGGCGCGGCGCGCGGCCCGGCGGAGCAACTCGGCTCCACGGCGCATCGCCTCATCGAGAGGGAGCGGTGAGTCGATGATGGGGACGATGGCGTCAAAAAGTTTCTCCACCGCCGGTTCGATGCCTCCGCCGAACGCGATGATCGGCTTGCCGTGTTTGCGCGCGAGCGCGGCGACTCCCGCGGGGCCTTTGCCTTCGAGAGTCTGCGCATCGAGCCGCCCCTCGCCGGTGATGACGATGTCCGCGGCGGCGATCTTTTCCTCGAGCCCGATCGTCGCGGCGACGAGGTCGAAGCCCGAGCACATCTTCGCGCGGCAAAAGCTCATAAGTCCAAAGCCGATCCCGCCCGCCGCGCCGGCGCCGGGCGCGTCACGAAAGTCGCAGCCGAGCGACTCGGCGACGATCTCGGCGAGCTGTGTGAGCGAGGCTTCGAGATGCACGACGGTCTTTTCGTCGGCTCCTTTTTGCGGGGCGAAGACGCGCGCTGTGCCGCGCTCGCCGAGCAGCGGGTTCTGCACGTCGCATGCGGCGACGATCTCCGGCAGGTCGATCGCGTTCGTGTTCTCGATCCGCACGAGGGCGATGAGATCGCCGGGATAAGGACCGAGTTCATCGCAGTCGCTCGTGATCAAGGAGAAGCCGAGCGCCGCGGCCATGCCGGCGCCGCCGTCGGTCGTCGCGCTGCCGCCGAGGCCGACGAGGATTTTCTTCGCGCCGCGCGCGGCGGCGTCGCGGATGAGCTGGCCGGTGCCGAAGGTGTGTGCGCGCAGCGGCGCGCGCTCTTCGGGCTTGAGCCGCCAAAGACCGGAAGCCTC
>JBEBGD010000170.1:0-6989 GCA_040081625.1 Chthoniobacteraceae bacterium | reverse complement strand
GTTCATACGCAGCGCCACTGCTGTCAAAGCCGCTCAGACCTTGCCCTTGCCGAGCGCGGCAAAAAAAGCGGCCGCCGACGGCCAGAACGTATCGACGAGATTCGCGGTCTTCGCGTTGTCTCCATCGAGGCACTGGCCCTGCATCGTTTCCTTCGCGATGTCGCGATTGCGCAGCACATCCTTGGTGAACTGGCGATAGCCACCATCGACGGCGGACTGGAGGTGCGCGCCCTCCTCATCGCTGAGAGGTTTGCCGGGCAAGCCCATCGCCTTCATCGTGCCGGCCTTGAATAGCTCCAGCTTGATGCCGGCTTTTTCGAGGTAGGCGCAGAAATCGTAGAACGCGATATAGACGCCGATGCTGCCGACCGCTGCCGTGGGCGTGGCATGGATACTCTCGCACTGGCTGGCGAGCCAGTAGGCTGCCGACGCGCAGAGATCGTCAGTGAAGGCGAGCAGGCGCTTTTTCCGCGACGCCTTGCGCATCGCCTCGGCCGTCTCGGGGATGCCGGTGATGATGCCGCCGGGTGAGCGAAACCATAGCACGACGGTCGAGCCATCAGGCGCAGCGTCGACGGCAGCGGTGATCTCGTCGACATCGATCGCGTCGAGCCACCAGCGATCGCCGCCCGACCAGGCACGACCGAGCACCCCCCACGCGAGTAAAACGGTGCAGTTCGCGGGCGCCTCCGGAAGCGTGCCGCGCTGATCTGCGGAAAGGCCCTCGTAGTTTAACACGGTGTAGCCGGCAGTCGTCTTGATCGGCTCGGTGACGACTTGATCTTTTTGCCAATCCCACTGGCGGACATTCCACGACGTGTCCGATTTAGGCGCGAGAGCGCCGGTGCCGATGACGAGTTGAGTGAGCGTGGCGAGGTGCTCGCGGCGGACGGCCCACGGTTGGGCGAGGATGCGGGAGAGGAGCGGGAGATTCATGTTGGATTTCGGGTCAGCGGCCACTGAATCACGGTGCAGGCGGGTCAGCGGCACCGGTGCCGCTGTTGACGGTCAGCTCGGCGCCGCCGGCGCTGAGGATGGCGATGCGGGCGAGGGCTTTTTCCGGAGTGAGCCACGGATATTTTTTCGAGAGCACCTCGGCCTGCGCGCACTGCGCGTCGATTTCCTCGCGGCGCTTGGGCAGCTCGGCTTCGATGTAGTTCTCGCCATTCTCGGCGTAGAAGCCGGTGAAGGTGTCGAGGCCGCTCTGCACATTCGCGCGACGCTCGCGGCTTTCGCGGCCGGCATCGACGGTCATGTCCATGAAGTTCGGGTTCCAATCGACGTGCGGGAGGTCGGGGTGAAAGGGGAAAATGCCGGCCTTGATCGCGCGGGAGAGCAGCCAGTAGCGGACGCGGTTGAGCTTCGGAAAGATGAGGCTCGCGCGGCGTTGCTGTAGGCGGGCGCGGAGCAGGCCCGTCATCATGCGCGTGTTCGCGCCACCGATCTTCTCGGGATTCCACAGGATCTCGAACGGCAGGCCGTAGCCGGCGGCGATGCCGCGGATGATGAACTCGCTCCACATCTGGATCTCCGGCGGGACGTGATTGTGGACGTGGCTGGAAAGTTTTTCGCCCGGCTTGAGGATGGGGATTTTGCCGCCACCGGCGACGATCTGATCATAGGTGACGTATTGCGCGGGGACGGCCGGCTGATCGCCACTCGCGTCCTGGGCCGCTTGCACGAGGAAGCCACGGGGGTTGAAGGGGGTGTCGTGCGGGGTGGGTGTCTCGAGCACGGCTGCGATCTCGGCGTTGCGCTTGGCGCTGGTCATCGCGAAGGCGATGATCTCGTAAAGGTCTTGGAGCGGATTGAGCGCGTGGATGAAGGCGGTCATCGAGCGCAGCTCGTCGGGCCGGTTGCGCTCGGCGAGGTAGATGAAATCGCGGGCCTCGATGCGCATCGTCTTTTCGCCCTCCCCTGGAAGCAGCACATTGTAGCCGGCGCGGCGGCCATATTCATCGATCCAGACGCCATCGCAGCAGCGGGAGTCGATCACGTCGCCGGTCTTGATGCGGTGTGACTCGATGAGCTGGATTTTCTCGGCGCCGTTCTCATCCGAGGTGAGCGTGTAGCCGAGGTCGCCATCGACATCCGCGGCGCGGCAGTCGTGAAGGAGCAGCTCATCCATCGACTCGCCGCCCATGAATCCGATGTTGCGGGTCTTCGTGAGGAAATAGGCATCCCACGCCTTTGCGAGACCTTTGTCGCGGCATCGCGACGATGGGCTGAAGCCGGTGCCGACAGTGAGCCGGGCGACCAGATCGGTCGCGGCCTTCACGACGGGGACGTTGATGTAAGCCCAGCGAGCCAGGGACAGTGCGCGCAGGCGGGTCCAGCTCGTAAGGGTGATCTTCGAGTCGCTCGCAAAAAAGGGCTTTGCGCTACGCTGGGTCGAGGCCGTGACGGCGTCGTAATAGCCGTAGTTGAAGCCGCCTCCTCCGGTGTAGGGGGAGAAGGCTTTCGGGGCGGGGAGCGCGAAGCCGCCACCTGCTTGCGGGAGGTGCGGCCGGCGTTCACCTCGAGAGCGTCATGGCCGCGCGTTGGTGTAGTCGGGCAACATCATGCGCGGCTCGGCGACGCGGCTTGGCGGCACGAAGACTGCGAGTGCATAAGCGGGATCGAGGTCGGCGCGAAACTGCTGAAGGGCGGCGAGACGGAGAGGCTGCTCAAAGTTTTGCGCGCCCTCGGCGCTCCAGCCGTCGCCACTGTTCCGCGTGATGCGCAGCGGCGTGAACGTGCCGGCGGAGACGGCATCGTATTCCGTCTGCCACGCGACGGCGATGTCATCCCATTCCTCGCCGAACCAGAGCGTGCGGTAATGGCGCAAGGCAACAAGTTGGGCGGCGGCTTCGGTCATTGACCGCGGGGGACTGTCAAACCTCGGCGGGTGCGGGGGCGGCGGCGATCGGCAGCGAGGCACGGGTGCGCGGGCCGTCGATGAGGAAGTCGAAGCCAGTGAGGACCATCTCGGTGGCGTCCTGCCAGTGGTTGGGGCCGTTCGGTTTGGGCGCCCAGCTCAGGCGCGCCGTCACGGGATCCTTGATGAGTCGCTCGTGCGTGAACTCGAGCATGAATTCCTCGTCGGCATCCTCGGGGAAGTGGATGAGCGGAGGGCGCCGGCCCTTGATGCGGTCGAGCAGGAGATCGTCATTGGCGCCTTCCTTTTTGAACTTGATGACTCCGAAGTCGGCGGGCATTCCGGGCACGGTGTCCCACGAGATGCCGCGTGCGATGGTCTGCGCGGGCAGGCCCATCATGGGGAAGATGCGGCCGGGCATTTGCTGCGCGACGGCATAGACTTTGTCGGTCTTGTAGCGCACGTCGATGAAGGCGAAGCGGGCGGCGAGCGCGCTGCCATCGGTGGGGCAGCGGTAGCTTTTCTCGCGGATGATGGTGAGCAGATCGGAGGGCTGGCCCGCGACGTTCCAATCGATGATCCAGCCTTCCGCGGTCTGCGGGTGCATGGCGATGGCAACCCATTTCGTGTTCACGTAGAGGCCGACGTCCATGCCGTCGCAGAGAATCAGACCGGCTTGCGGAATGGTGCCGCGACGATACGCGGCGCGGCAGTTCATCACGTCGATGAGGCCGAACTTCTCGACGCGCTGCTCGAAGCCCAAGCCGAGGCGGCCGTTGTTGAAAACTTGCAGCTTGGTGAAGTCGCCTTTCTTCGCGGCGGCGGCGGCATCGATGAATTCGAGCGCGAGGTGTCCGAGCGTCGAGCCTTTGTCGAGCGCGTGCAGATCGCTCATGTGCAGCGAGACGGTCTCGGGATCGCCGAGCGCGGTGAGATACCAGCGGCCCTGCGCTTCCATCCATTCCTTGCGGTCCTCGGTGATGTGGCAGCCGGAGAGGCATTCGTAGAAGGTCTCGGCGAGCACGCGCTCGCGGTCCCATTTGCCGAACAGGTCTTTGCAGTGACCGAACCGGACGCGCTCCCATTCGAGGAGCTGACAGCAGCCGCAGTGCGGACACGGGACCATCCACTCGAATTGATCGCCCTTCGCGTGCTCCTTGTCGATGGGGCCGCCGACGAGCTGCGGCTTGCCGAGGGCGATGCTGAGACTCTCGTCGTCGAATTTCTTCACGCGCTCCTCGAGCAGATCGAGCGTGGTGGCGTTGTTCGTGAACGTGGCGTGATCGTCGTATTCGTCGGCGACGACCCACGGCGCGGGTTTGTTTGCGAAGGCGCCTTCGCTGAAGCTGCCGATGAACCAGCCGGTCATTTCGCGAAGCCGGAGCGTGAGCTTCGTCAGCTCGTCGGCATCCTCGCCCGGTTTGAAGACGTGCTCGCCGAGGGCTTCGAGCGTATCGACGAGCCGCTCGCGGACATTCACCGCTTCGTCCTTCGAGTTGATCGCGTAGATGAAATTCTTGGGGTCGAATTTCGCGGCGCGGCGGAAGCCGTTGAGGATCGCTTCGGTGAATCCGCTCTGCGTGCATTTCTTGATCCGCACGCGCCGGATGCGAACGCGGCGACCTTTTCTCATGCGCCACGGCGCCTGCATGATCTCGTGCAGCCAGCGCACCCACGGCGTTTTTGCGGAGCGGTAGCAGGGCTCGGCGGAGTGCTGTTTGCGAAAGCGCACTTCGCGATCGGCCCACATCCACGCGGGCTCGTCGGGGATCGGCGCGAATGCCTTCGCGGCGAGGCTACGCAGCCAGGGCGAAAACATCGGGCGCTTTGCTCAGGTCGCGGAAGATTTCATCCTCGCGCGATCGTTCAGCGACGACGATGGCGATGAGGGCCTCGCACTGATCCTCCGGCAGATCGGGAAATTTTTTGCGAAGATCGGTGCGGATGTTCTCGACCATCTTCGCGCGCATCGCGACGAGCAGCTTGAGCAGCGCGAAAATCTGCTGATCGACTTCGATCGCAGGGCGGTAGTAGCCGGTTTCCTTTTTCTGCGCGCGGTCGCTGGCCTTGGCTTCCTTGAGCGTTTTCATCGCGTCCTTCAACCGCGAGTCCCACTGCGCCACGTCGCCGGCTTTGTTCGGGTCGTCGAGCATCTCGTCGAGCTTGTCGCGATACTTCTTCACGAGCCGGCGGGCGATGCGGACTTCCTCCCCGTCGTCGAAGCTGCCCTCGTCGAGATCGGCGCTGGCAGATCCGGCGAGGGGAGTAGTGGCTGGCGTCTCCACAGCAGCCGGCGGCGGGGCCATAGCGGCGAAACGCCGGGCCGCCTCCATGATGTTGGGAGGGCATCGCTGGTGCATTCGCGGCTTCGCCCACCAGCGATTCGCGAACTCGACGGGATGATCGAGCGGCGCCGGATATCTGTGTGCGCGACCGATGGCGAGGTAACGGAAAAGCTGCCGGCGCTTCACGCCGTAAATCGCCGCCCATCGCTCGATCTGCTCGGCGGTCGCCTCGCCATCGGGCTCCTGCACCATCGCCGGTGGCGACGTGGAGATCTGCGGTTCGCCCTCAGCCGGCGGCGCGGACGGCTGAGGGTCGAAGTCGGGATGGACCGCGCGGATCTCGGCGACTGCGGCGGCGCTGAGGCGCTTCCCGCGCGCCCAATCCTTGAGAAGATTGTGGACGCGGGCTTGCCGGAGAAGATCGAGTGGCGAGGTGGTTTCGTTCACAGTTCCAACTCTCGCTGTTTGTCGATGCGGATGGCGCGGGCCTCCGCCTCGTATTCGTGAGGCTCGCCGCGCGCGAGCACGCAGCCGTCTTCCCACCAATGTTTCCAGCCCCGCTTGCGCGCGCGACCGCGGCCTGTGTGCTTGTCCAGGGCGAAGTCGGGGACTTCACGCTTGAGGCGCGGGCCTTCGTAGAAGACGACGAGCGCGTGATCGACGGCGCGGGACTTCGCGGCGCGGCAGAGCAGCATGACCGCGTGGACTAGGAACAGGCGCTCCGGCGCGTGCGTCGTGTCGTCTTTCTTTTTTTGGCTCAGCCAGTTGTCGTAGAGCGCGCGAACTGTCGGCACTGCCGACGGTTCGGCGAGCCCGACGTCTTCGCTGGAGATGATGCGCAGCCGCTTCCAGACGTATTCGCCGAAGTTGCTGCGGTCGAGTTCGGTCGCCCAAAAGAGCGCGTCCGGCTCGAGGCCGCGGCGGATGCACTTTTGCATGGCGCTCGCGGCCTCGCCGCAGTTGTAGCCGTCGATCGTGAGGCGTTCGGCGAAGGTCATTGGGCAAGCCCTCCGCGCTCGCAGGCGTGCCCACTCGCGTCATTGCACGGGCCGGCGCCGCACGCTTTGCACGACGCGCCCTTCCATACGAGCAGATCGCCGCGTTTCTCCACAACGCCCGAGCCGACAAGGATGCCAATGACGGCTTCATAAGCTTCGAGCGGCAGATACTTCATCACGCGCGCGTAAAGGTGCCCTGACGGAACCTCGCCGAGCGAGCGAATGGCCTCGCTCACTGCGAGCAAGATGCCAGTCAGCGCCTTTGCCATTTGTTGAGATGTGGCCTTCATGCGGGCACCTCGTCTTTCTTCACGACGCGGAGCGTCGTAGATCCGGCAACGCTGCGGGCGGCGATGTAGGTCTGCGCGTCTTCGACGCAGGCCCGCATGTTGACGCCTTCGCTCGGCAGGCATCCGTCCGGGA
The DNA here is from genome assembly GCA_040081625.1 of Chthoniobacteraceae bacterium. Lineage (GTDB taxonomy): Bacteria > Verrucomicrobiota > Verrucomicrobiia > Chthoniobacterales > Chthoniobacteraceae > VFJQ01. The sequence goes on along the minus strand of JBEBGD010000170.1, from coordinate 426 downwards.
CGGCGCCGCGTGCGATGGCATCGGCCACTTTTGCGGTGAGCTTGAACCGACCGCGCAGGAACTCGACGGCCTGCTCGATGCTCGGCGCATCGACGCGGAAGACTTTGAAGCGCGTCTCGAGGCGGCCTTTGCTGGCGGCTCGGAGTTTGCCGTAGTCGTTCGTGGTCGCGAGGATGGCGACGCGCGGCGGCAGATAGTCGAGCAGCGTGAGCAACTCGGCAGCGGCGCTGCCGCCGGTGTGATCGAGTTCGTCGATGCGCTTGACCGTCCAGTCGGCGAACAGATTCCCGCAGCCGCCACGCTCGCGCCACTGGCGCACGAGATCGACGGAGACGCTCTGGCCGTTGACTTGCTCGATGGCGAACTTGCTGCCGGTCAGCTCGAGCGCGAGCAGATCGAGCAGGTGAGTCTTGCCGATGCCAGGAG
>JBEBGD010000085.1:0-24443 GCA_040081625.1 Chthoniobacteraceae bacterium | reverse complement strand
GCGGGGCGCCGCTTCCACCTTGCAGCCGCGCGACGATCTCCGCGGCGGGCACGACATCGTCGAGCCGCCAGCCGTTCGTGTTTCCCACATCCATGTATTCGATGAAGCGCACGATGAACTCCGGCCCGGAAAACCTCTCCGCGAGTTCCGCGATCGCGTTCTCATTCACGCCGCGGCGGATCACCGCGTTGATCTTGATCGGCGCGAAGCCAGCCGCGACCGCCGCGTCGATCCCGTCGAGCACGCGCGACACGGGGAAGTCCGCGTCGTTCATCGCGCGGAAGGTCGCATCATCGAGCGCATCGAGGCTCACGGTGATCCGCTTCAGTCCCGCCGCGCGCAGCGACGCAGCGAGCGGCGCGAGCACCGAGCCATTCGTCGTGAGCGTGATGTCGCGCAGCCCGTCGATCCCCGCGAGTTGCGCGATGAGCCGGTCGAGATTCTTGCGCAGCAGCGGCTCGCCGCCGGTGAGCCGCACCTTCTCCACCCCGAGCGCCACGAAGCACCGCACCACCCGCGCGATCTCCTCGAAGCTCAGGATCTCCGCGCGCGGCAGGAATTCGTAATCGCGCCCGAAGACCTCCTTCGGCATGCAATACGTGCAGCGGAAATTGCAGCGGTCGGTGACCGACACGCGCAGGTCGTGCAGCGGACGGCGGAGTTGATCGAGCGGAGCCGGAAGTGTCACGCCACCGGATTTTTCGTCCGCCATGCGGCGAGGATGTCCCGCGAATACGGATCGCCCTCCGTCTCGAACTCGCGGAGATGCACGAGCGCCAGCGCACGAACTTCGGCATCGGGATTGTCGAGGGCGAAGGCGAGGACTTCGGGATCGAGAAACCGCTCAAACAACCCGCGTGCTTCCGCCGCGCCGCACACCGGCAGCCGCTCGCGAAATCGTTTCTTCACAAGCGATTCGAGAAAGAGTTGATCTTTCCAATCCTGGTCCCGCCCCGTGTTGATCTTGGTCCGATAAAGGTCGATCTCGTCGGGCAGGTGCACGCCGTCCTTGAGCGCCCGCGAGTTGGACCAGATGTCTTCGAAGGATCCGACTTCCAGTTCGTTCGGCTTGCGAAACACATCGAGGGGCAGGCTCAATCCATTCACCCGCACGACCCCGAAATCCTCGGCCTCCGCCGCGATGTCCTCCGGCGGCAGCACGCACCGCCGGGACAGAGACCACACCTGCAGGCCGCGAAAAGTGTTCATCACCTCACGGAGGCGCGAGGCCCATTCCTCGGCGCTGCCAAACGGCTCCAGCCAGACATCCGAGTCCTTCGTCGGGCGGCTGAACCCGTGAGCGATGATCGCCATGCCCCCAAGCATCAGGACGCGATGACGCCGCGCTAGCTCGCGGACGAAGTCGTCGGTATGAATGCCTGCTGCCATTCTTCGACCCTGCGGGACGCTTGCTCCGAAATCCAGATGCAATCCGCGAGGCTCTGCGGCGGGTGCGGCATCCACGGCTCGGAGTTGTCGGGAGTCTTGACGACTTTCGCACCGCTGGGCCGCGCCGCGTGCCGACGCTCGGTCATCTTGCGCTGCGCCATGGCGCGCGAGTAGCGCTTCTTGAGCTCATCGATGGTCGGGCGAATCTGGCGCATGGCGATCGGCAGTTAGCACGGGATGCGGGCAATTCCAAATCTCCGCGCGCGGGAGGAACGCATAGTCGCGCCCGAACACCTCCTTCGGCATGCAATACGTGCAGCGGAAATTGCAGCGGTCGGTGACCGACACGCGCAGGTCGTGCAGCGGACGGCGGAGTTGATCGAGTGGCGGATGAGTCATCACGGACGGGCGATCTCCTTCGCTACGCCGACTGCCCGCATTTGAAAAATAATCATTGACCCTTTCGAGCCGGGTCGTCATCAGCGGGCGACCCAGAGCACTCGATGAACCGTGGAGCATCCATGCAAAGCGAGGATCATTCGCCCGCACTCGTGCAGGCGACGCGCGGGATCGTCGTCGTGCTTCGCCGAAACCCGGCAGCCGCTCGCCAAAGCAAATCGCCCGTCCGCCAAACCGAATCGGCAGACGCCCAAACCGAATCGGCAGGCCGCCAAACCGGGAAATCAGCTTCCCGAATCGCGGCGGCAGGTCTCCAAACGAATCGGGAAGGCATCCAAATCGAGAAACACGGTCCCCAAATGAACCCGCGAGGTCCCCAAATCGACTTTTCATTGTCCCAAATCGACCAGTCAGGCGTCCAAACGCGCCCGCTACTCTGTAAAACCCATGCCCGAACCCTCCGACCCGCCCAGCGAACCGCTCGATCCGCCGATTTGGGGGCAGGCCCGCTGGGGGCATTTCAAATGGGCCGCCAGCACGCCCGCCCCGCCTCCACCGATTTCACCGCCACCTAAATCCACCCGACCCAAAGCCATGAAAGACATCCTGCAAAACCGCCTGAACATGATCGACGCGTGCATCAAGCTCGCCGACCGCGAGGAGTTCGCGCCGCTGCTCAGCGGCAGCGCCCTCGAGCTGCCCGCCGACCTCGACATCCTGCGCGGCCTTTACGCCGCCGCGAATGAGACGGCCATCCTGGCCAAGGCCGCGACCACCGGCATCACCACGGCCAAGGACGGCACCGAGACCATCCTCGAAGACCGCGCGCACCCGCTCGCGCGGGCCTGCGTGAACCACTTCAGCAAGACCCACGACATGGAGAACTGCGCCAAGGTCAACTTCAGCAAGTCCGCCCTGCAGGGCTTGCGCGACCGCGACCTCGTGGACACGACCAAAGTCATCCGCGACTGCGCGCAGATCGCCGTCGCGCACGCCGACGCCGCCAAGCGCGGCATCACCGCCGCGAAAATCACCGCGCTGACCGCGGCGATCACCGACTTCGAGACGCTCATCAACGCCCCGCGCACGCGCATCGCCGACCGCGCCGCCCTCCTGCGCGAGCTGACCACGCGCGTCGGCGCCTGCATGACGCAGATCGAGCCGATGGACGACATCGCCCTCCAATACGCCGGCACCGAACTGGGCGACCGCTTCGCCGCCGCCTGGAAACAGACGCGCGAAATCGTGGACGCGGGGCACGGGCCGGGGGAGGAGCCGGCGCCGACGCCGCCGAACCCGTAAAAATGCAATTAGTCCAAATGGTTAAGCTACTTTCGACCGTCCGAAAGCGCGAGAGCGTCCTCCTCGCCATGGCAATCTTGGGGATATTGAGCGCTCATACCGCCAAGGCGGCAGACGATGTGACACAAGTTGACGGCCAGGTGTTCATCGTGACCAAAGGAGCCGGCTCGTATAAGTTAGCTTTAGTGACGATCGGCGTTTTTGATGATGTGGTTCTTTCGGAGAATCTTCAAAGGAAGCGCACGGAAGCTTTGCCGGCGATGACCTATTTCACTGAAAAGGCACAAATAGCCAAAGCGTTAGTGGATGAAGCAAAAAAAGTCGAGGACGCTGCGTTTAAGGTGTATCTCGATGAAATCCGTAACCAAAAAAAGAAGGATCAATATGAGGCAGCGAAGACGGCGGCGAGCACGGCGAGAGAGTTGTGGCGCACCATTCTTGGCAGAGCTGGATATGGAACCAGCGCGCAATACTACTTCTCTGATCTCCCGCCGCCGCTTATGACGACAAAGACCGATGCCGACGGGAAGTTCTCTTTCAAGGTCGCTCGAAACGCAAAATACATATTAGCTGCCCAGGCAGAACGGACGGCTGGAAATGCCAAGGAGGAATACGCATGGATGGTCCGCGTTGATGCATCGGGGCAGGAAGCGAAGATGATCTTCCTTTCCAACGACAATCTCTCAACGGCGGACTCTGCTCAGTCGGCCATTCACACCGTGGGTGCCGAGTCGCTCGTGCGATCAGCGATGGAAGGACAAAACCTAACTGCCCTCCTAGCGATAATTGAGCGCAACAAGCGCGAGGATGCTGCAAAGGCGGAACGCGAAGAAATGGAACGCCATGCGAAGGAGTTGGCGAAATACCGTTCAGATCCAAAGTTGGCACAACGGAGGGCTATCGAACTTTTTCCAGAACTTCGCATTGCGGAGTCGCCACTTAACAAGGAATTTCTTAGCCGATACAAGCGTTATCAGACTGAGAAACCCGAATTCCTTTCGGACCCGGATTGGCCTATTAGATTGGCTAAGGAATGTGCAGCAGAATTGCAGCTCCCTTCGGCAAGACAATAAGCGCGGACGATCATGCCCTACGACCCCACGCACCCCATCAACGGCGAGATCGCCGACGCGGACGAGATCCGCGCGCAGTTCGATAGTTTCGACGAGCGGATCACCGAGACAAACGAACGCATCGATAGCATCCCCGCCGGGCCGCAGGGCGAGCCGTGATTCACGCTTGTCTTAATGAGCGCCAGCGCGAATACTCGCCGCATGAATCTCGCCGTAGAAACTGAACAGGAAACCGACGGACGCTGGATCGCGGAGATTCCGCAGATTCCCGGTGCTCTCGCATACGGGACGAGCCGGCAGGAGGCCGTGGCGCGAGCGGAGGCGCTCGCCTTGCGGGTGCTGGCAGACCGGCTCGAACACGGCGAAATGCCGCCGGAACTCGGGCAAGTCTTTTCGGTCGGGGTATGAGCCAGTGGGGCGCCGCCAAGGCGAGGCGCGTGCTGGCGGCCTTGCTGCGGATTGGCTGGCGCATCAAGCGGGAGTCGGGCGGTTCGCACCGGGTTCTCGCGCGGGAAGGATGGCCGGATTGCGTGTTTTCTTTTCACGACGGAGAGGAGATCGGCCCGCGGATGCTCGCGCGCGTCGCGAAGAATACGGGATTGAAGCCCGAAGACTTGTAAAGCGCCATCCATCCATGCCCTACGACCCCACGCACCCCATCAACGGCGGGATCGCCGACGCGGACGAAATCCGCGCGCAGTTCAATAGCCTCGACGAGCGGATCACCGGGACGAACGAGCGGATCGCCCGCATACCTTCCCGCAGCCAGCTCGCGCGCCTTCTTTTCCCGACTCGACAGCCTTAGTCCACCGTTTTACCGTGCCGCCATGCCTGCCACGCTCGATGCCGTCGCCCACGATGCTCTGATTTTGCCGCCCGACCAGCGCCTTGCGTTGGCGCGTCAACTTCTCGAGAGCGTCGAACTCGAACCGGAACCCGGTGCCGAGGCGGCGTGGGAGGCGGAAATCGCTCGGCGGATCGCGCGCTTTAAGTCTGGCGAGTCCAAACCCATTCCGGCGGGAGAGGTCTTTGCCCGACTGCGGCAGATTGCGCCCGACCGATGAGTTTCAGGCTGGAGTTTCTCCCGGAGGCTTCCGCGGAGGTCGAGTGCGTCACTGGCGATTATGAGGCTAGCTCGGCAGGCCTTGGAGTCCGATTCCGTTCCGAGGTCGAGAGCGCCTGTGCCGCGATTGTGCAGCATCCATTACTTTGGCGGCTGCGTCCGGCGGGCTATCGTCGCGTGAACCTCCCCGGGTTTCCATATTACATCGCATTCGTCACCGACGAGCAGCAGGCGCTTGTGATTGCCGTCGGGCATTCGAGCCGCCATCCCGACTACTTCAAGAACCGGTTGCCGTGAATTCACCTTTGCGGTGCAACCTTGACTAGCTAACACGCCATGCCCTACGACCCCACCCTTCCCATCAACGGCGAGATCGCCGACGCGGACGAAATGCGCGCGCAGTTCAATGGCCTCGACGAGCGGATCACCGGGACGAACGAACGGATCGATAACATCCCCGCCGGGCCGCAGGGGGAGAAGGGCGACAAGGGCGATCCCGGCGAGACGGGGGCGCAAGGGTTGCCGTTTGCGAGCGCGGTGGTGGATGGCACGAGCACGCTCGGGCCCGGCGAAGCGGCGACGGTCAGCAGCAGCTTCGACGGGAGCACGGTCCACTTCAGCTTTGGCATCCCGCAAGGCCAGCCGGGCGCGACTGGGGCCGACGGGGCGCAAGGGCTGCCGTTTGCCAGCGCGATCGTGGATGGCGTGAGCACGCTCAATCCGGGCGAGGCGGCGTTTGTGAACGTGAGCTTCGACGGGAGCAATGTTCACTTCAGCTTTGGCATCCCGCTGGGCGCGCAGGGTGTCCCGGGGGAGGTGAGCGCGCAGCAACTCACCGATGCGGTCGCGACGACGGCGAAGAATCCCGCGAGTTTTCCGGCTTTCACCGGCACGTTCAGCGATCCGGTGACGCAGGCGGAGATGCAGAACTTCGCGGCTTACGTCGAGTCGTGGCGGCAGTTCATGTCGCGCTGAGGGCGCGGACGCTACACTACCGCTTCCTTCACGCTCGCGACGGCGAACTCGCGGTTGAGCGTGTTGATGACGCTCGCGGGGATGTTCGCGGGGCAGACGGCTTCGCACTCGAGGTAGTTCGAGCAGTTGCCGAAGCCTTCCTCATCCATCGTGCGCACCATCTTCAGCACGCGGTCGGTGCGCTCGGGCTGGCCCTGCGGCAGGTGGGCGAAGTGGGTGACCTTCGCGCCGACGAAGAGCATCGCGCTGCCATTCGGGCACGCCGCCGCGCACGCGCCGCAGCCGATGCACGCCGCCGCTTCCATCGCGAGGTCGGCTTCCTTTTTGCCGATGAGCATTGCATTCCCATCCGGCGCAGCGCCGACGTGCGCGGTGATGAATCCGCCCGCCTGCTGGATGCGATCGAACGCGCAGCGATCGACGATGAGATCGCGCACGACGGGGAAGGGCTTCGCGCGAAACGGCTCGATGTAGATCGTTTCGCCGTCCTTGAACTTGCGCATGTAGAGCTGGCAGGTCGTCGTCTCGCTCGGGCCGTGCGGGATGCCGTTGATGCTCAGCGAGCACGTGCCGCAGATGCCTTCGCGGCAGTCGTGGTCGAACGCGATCGGCTCCTCGTTTTTCGTGAGCAATTCCTCATTCACGATGTCGAGCATCTCGAGGAACGACGCGTCGGGCGGGATGTTCTTCGCCTCGTAATCGACGAGGCCGCCTTTGCTTTTCGCGTTCTTCTGGCGCCAGATTTTGAGCTTAAGGTTCATGGTATCAAGGGAACGCTGGGGCGGAGTGGTCAACCGCCGAACCCGAGCCGAAGGCGGATGACGCGCGGATCTTGCCGGGTGTCGAGGATGGCGTGGACCACGACGCGCCGGCTTTCGATGGTGTAGAAAACTGCATAGGGCAGCCGCGGGAGCACGAGTCGGTGGAAGAGCCCGAGAAACGGCGGTGCCGAGCGCGGCTGCTGGACAAGCTGAAGCAAACCGGCGTCGAGAGTTTCGTCGAACTCCTCCGCGCGGAGGAGATGGATGTCGGCCAGACGACTGTAGATTTCAGCCGAGTCGGTTTCGGCACCGCGCAGCAGGGCGATTTCATTCACGCCCGGTTCCGTGCTGGAGATACTTTCGGCGCAGCCGCTCGCGCACTTCGGACCACGGACGCGCCGAGCCGGGATCTTTCACATACTCGGCGTGGCGCTCCTCGAGAATGGCGAGAATGTCGGGATTGCTTTCCCACTCGACGAGGACCAACTCGGATAGCTCATCGATCAACTGGCTGCGCTCCTGTGGCAGAAGGTTTCTGATTTCGGGAAAGCGGTCGAGGATCATAACTTCGGATGGTATCAGTGTGCAAGCGCGCGGCAATGCATCACTTGTAGCTGCGGACGGACGGCTTCACTTCCTCGAAGACAAGCGGCTCGACGTGGCGTGTCGGCTTGCTGCCCTCGCCGGTGAACTCCCACGCGGCGACGTGTGCGAAGTTCTCGTCGTCGCGTTTTGCTTCGCCGTCGGGGTATTGGAATTCCTCGCGGAAATGTCCGCCGCACGACTCGCGGCGCTCGAGCGCATCGAGGCACGTCAGCTCGCCGAACTCCAGGAAGTCCGCGACACGGCCCGCCTTTTCGAGCGCGACGTTGAGGGATTCGTTTTCACCGGGGACGTTCACGTTTTCCCAAAACTCAGCGCGCAGCGTCGGGATGCGGGCGAGCGCGCGCTGGAGCGATTTCTCGGTGCGCGCCATGCCGCAGAGATCCCACATGAGCATGCCGAGTTCGCGGTGGAAGCTGTCCACGCTGCGCCGGCCCTTGATGCCGAGCAGCCGCTTTGTTTGCGCGGTCACTTCATCGACGACGCGCTTGAATTCCGGGTGATCCGTCGAGGGCCGCTTGCCGACATTCGGCGCGAGGTAATTGCCGATCGTCGCGGGGATCACGAAGTAGCCGTCGGCGAGGCCCTGCATGAGCGCGCTCGCGCCGAGGCGGTTTGCGCCGTGGTCGGAGAAGTTCGCTTCGCCGAGCACGAAGAGGCCGGGGACGTTCGACTGGAGGTTGTAGTCCACCCACAGGCCGCCCATCGTGTAGTGCACCGCGGGGAAGATGCGCATCGGCACCTTGTAGCCGTCCTCGCCGGTGATCTGCTCATACATCTCGAACAGGTTCCCGTAGCGCTCGCGCACGGTCTTCTCGCCGAGCCGCCGGATCGCATCCGCGAAGTCGAGATACACGCCGAGCCCGCCGGGGCCGACGCCGCGGCCGTCGTCGCACGCTTCCTTCGCGGAGCGCGAGGAGATGTCGCGCGGGGCGAGGTTGCCGAAGCTCGGATACTTCCGCTCGAGGTAGTAGTCGCGCTCGTCCTCGGGGATTTCGTGCGGGCGACGGTTGTCGCCTTTCTTTTTCGGCACCCACACGCGGCCGTCGTTGCGCAGCGACTCGCTCATGAGCGTGAGCTTCGACTGGTAGTCGCCCGCCTGCGGGATGCACGTCGGGTGGATCTGCGTGTAGCAAGGGTTCGCGAAAAGCGCGCCGCGTTTGTGCGCGCGATACGCGGCGGTCACGTTGCAGCCTTTCGCGTTGGTCGAGAGGTAGAAGACGTTGCCGTAGCCGCCGGTGGCGAGCAGCACGGCGTCGGCGGCGTGCGAAGTGATCGCGCCCGTGACCATGTCGCGCACGACGATGCCCTTCGCGTGACCATCGATCACGACGAGATCGAGCATCTCGGTGCGCGGAAACATCTGCACACTGCCCGCGGCGATCTGCTTCGAGAGCGCGGAGTAGGCGCCGAGCAGGAGTTGCTGCCCGGTCTGGCCGCGCGCGTAAAAGGTGCGGCTGACCTGCGCGCCGCCGAAGCTGCGGTTATCGAGCATCCCGCCATACTCGCGCGCGAACGGCACGCCCTGCGCGACGCATTGGTCGATGATGTTCACGCTCACCTCCGCGAGCCGATGCACGTTCGCTTCGCGCGCCCGGAAGTCGCCGCCCTTGAGCGTGTCGTAGAAAAGCCGGTGAACGCTGTCGCCGTCGTTTTGGTAGTTCTTCGCTGCGTTGATGCCGCCCTGCGCTGCGATCGAGTGCGCTCGCCGCGGCGAGTCCTGGTAGCAGAAGCACTTCACCTTGTAGCCCAGCTCGCCGAGCGTCGCCGCCGCCGCACCACCCGCGAGCCCGCTGCCGACGACGATGATCTCATACTTCCGCCGGTTCGCGGGATTGATGAGCTTCGACTCGAACTTGTGCTTCTCCCACTTCTTCTCGAGCGGGCCGGAAGGGATGTTGGACTTGAGTTCGCCGATCATGGGTTACTTCGCCTCGGGTTTGATCTGCGGCTGAGCCGGCGCGTCGAGCTTTGCGTCCTGCTCCGCGCGCTTGCGCTCATTCACGTAGCCATCGCCGAAGCTCGTGAACTGCACCGCCGCCGGGATCGAGAGGTAGCCCGCAGCGAGGACGATCGCGAGGATGCGCGCGCCGCGGTTCGTCTCGTCGGCGACCTTCCTCGTGCGAAGCCCGACCGTCTGCAGCCAGCTCCACGCACCGTGGCTGAGGTGCGAGCAGAGCATCACCATCGCGACCGCGTAGAAGCCGGCGTGGAGCGGGTTCGAGAAGCCGGTGACGATCATGCGGAACACATCGTGCCGGCCCTTCTCATCGTGAAAGCCCGCGAAGCTCGGATCGACATCCTGCGTCGTGAAATGCAGCAGATGAAAGATCACGAACGCGAGGATCAACATCCCGGTGATCGCCATGAAACGGGTCGAGGCCTTCGCCTGCACGCTCGCCTTCTTTGCGTAGTCGATGGGGCGCGCCCGGCGGTTCTCAATCACCAGCAGCATGGCGAAAACCACGTGCAACACGAGCGCGCCGAGCAACACGGACCGGACGACCCACAGCAGCTCGGGCGAGGTCCGCAGTAATGCGCCGTAGTGGTTGATCGCCTCGGGCCCGAGGAAGACCTGCAGGTTGCCGGCGAGGTGGCCGATGACGAAGAGGAACATGACGAGACCGGTCAGGGCGACGATCCACTTCTTGCCGATCGATGAGCGGGTGAGTTGGGCGAGTGCGTTCAATTTGCGAGAGCGCAAAGTCTCTACGCAGCGCGGCGCGGGGATGCAAAGGGGGATTTGCGCCGGCTTCGTGTCGCGCGAAAACTCCAGCATGGATTGGCAGTTGAAATCGACTCGCTGAACCGCCAGCCTCCGCGCCCCATGAACCGACGACTTTCCATTTTCCTCCTGCTCGCTGCCGGGCTCGCGCTTCCGGCGTGCAAAAAAGTTGCCTCCAACGAGATCGCCATCGGCGAGTTTGCCTCGCTCACCGGTGCGACCGCGACCTTCGGCCAGGGCTCGCACCGCGGCACGCAGATGGCCATCGACGAGATCAATGCGGCGGGCGGATTGCTCGGGAAAAAGGTGCGGCTGGTGACGGAGGACGATCAATCCAAGCAGGGCGAGGCGGCGACGGTGGTGCGCAAGCTGATCTCGCGGGACAAGGTCGTCGCGGTGCTCGGTGAAGTCGCGTCGGGCCGCTCGCTCGAGGCGGCGCCGATCTGCCAGAAGGCGATGATCCCGATGATCTCGCCGGCTTCCACCAATCCGCGCGTGACCGAGGTGGGCGACTACGTTTTCCGCATCTGCTTCATCGATCCGTTCCAGGGGACGGTGCTCTCGAAGTTCGCGCTCTCGCGCGGATGGAAGAAGGCGGCGATCCTGACGGACGTGAAGCAGGATTACAGCGTGGGGCTCACGCAGTTCTTCAAGGAGCACTTCACGAAGAACGGCGGAACGATCGTGATCGAGCAGAGCTACTCGACCGACGACACGGACTTCAACGCGCAGCTCACGACGATCAAGGCCGCGGAGCCGGACGTGATCGTGGCGAGCGGCTACTACACGGAGTCGGGGCTCATCGCGAAGCTGGCGCGGCAGCTCGGGCTCAATGCGCCGTTGCTCGGCGGGGACGGATGGGATTCGCCGTCGCTGGTGAAGGTCGCGGGCGCGGCGATGGAGGGGAGCTTCTTCTCGAACCACTTCTCGACCGAGGACAAGGCGCCGATCATCCAGGACTTCATCAAGCGCTACCGCGCGAAGCACAATGAGGATCCCGATGCGATGGTGGCGCTCGGCTACGACTCGGCGATGATCCTCGCGGACGCGATCAAACGCGCGGGCACGACCGAGCCGGCGAAGCTGCGAGACGCGATCGCAGCGACGAAGGACTTCCCCGGCGTGACCGGGAAGATCACGCTGGACGAGAAGCGCAACGCAAACAAACCGGCGGTGATGCTGACGATCAAAGACGGGAAGTTTCGCTACGTGGAGACGATCGCTCCGTAGCGGATGGACGATTGGGGCCGGTTCCTCCAGCAGGTCGTCAACGGGCTCTCGCAAGGCTCGATCTACGCCCTCATCGCGCTGGGCTACACGATGGTTTATGGCGTCCTGCGCTTCATCAATTTCGCGCACGGCGACGTGTTCATGGTCGGCGCGTTCGCGGGGCTCTATCTTCATCGCTGGTTCACGCCGGTGCTCGGGATCATCCCCGGCTACGGTGGCGCACTCATCATCCTCACGGGCGCGATGGCGATGTGCGCGGCGCTGGGCATCGTCATCGAATGGCTCGCGTATCGTCCGCTGCGCGGCGCGCCGCGACTCATCGTGCTCATCACCGCGATCGGTGTATCGCTATTCCTCGAATACGCGGCGCAGCTCATCTTCGGGCCGAACCGCCAGCCGTTTCCCGACCTCATCGAGACGAAAATGATCGGCGGGCTCGGCGGCGTGCTGGTGAAGAACACGCAGGTCATCGTGCTCGCGGTGACGGTCGTGCTGCTCGTCGCGCTGCGTTTCATCGTGATGAAAACGAAGCTCGGCATGGCCATGCGCGCGCTCTCCTTCAACCCGACCGCGGCCGCGCTCATGGGCGTGAACACGAACGTGGTGATCTCGTTCACCTTCGGCCTCGGCTCGGCGCTCGCAGCGGCGGGCGGCATTTTTTCCTCGATGCTCTATCCGCAGGTGCAGCCGTTCATGGGCGTGACGGTCGGGCTGAAGGCATTCGTCGCCGCGGTGCTCGGCGGCATCGGCAACATCCCCGGCGCGGCGCTCGGCGGGCTGCTCATCGGCGTGATCGAGACGATGGTCGTGGCCTACAGCTCCGAGTTCGGCTTCTCGTCGGGCTACCGGGATGCGGTGGCGTTCGTGATTCTCATCCTCATCCTGCTCTTCAAGCCGTCGGGCCTCCTCGGCCGGACCGAGCGCGAGAAAGTCTAGCCGATGCGCTGGTCTCACCTCCTTCTACTCTCGGGGATCGTCGCCGCCGCGGTCGCGTCCGCGTTTTCGTCGAGCATCGACGACTACGTCGTCAACGTGATGGTGCTCGTGGGCATCAACATCATTCTCGCGACGAGCCTCAATCTCGTGAACGGGCACACCGGGCAGTTCTCGCTCGGGCACGCGGGGTTCATGGCGGTCGGCGCTTACGCGTCGGCGGTCAGCACGATGAACCTCGGGCCGATGCTGCTCGCGCGGATCGGCGAGAGCGCGCTCGCGAATCACGCGGTCTTCCTGCTCGCGCTGCTGCTCGGCGGCGTCGCATCGGCGCTCGTCGGGCTGATCGTCGGCGTGCCTTCGCTGCGGCTGCGCGGGGATTATCTTGCGATCGTCACGCTCGGTTTTGGCGAGATCATCCGCGTGCTTTTGCAAAACACCGAGGCCGTCGGCGGGCCGCGCGGACTCAATCAAATCCCCGGTTACACGACTCTCTTTTGGACGTTCGGATTCGCGGTGGTGACGATCTACGTCGTCTCGAGTCTCGTCGATAGCACCTACGGGCGCGGCTTTCTCGCCGTGCGCGACGACGAGATCGCGGCGGAGGCGATGGGCATCAACACGACGCGCTACAAGGTGCTGGCCTTCGTGCTCGGCGCATTTTTTGCCGGCATCGCCGGCGGCCTCTACGCGCACTACATCACCTACATCACGCCCGAGGGGTTCAACTTCATGAAGTCGGTCGATGTCGTCGTGATGGTGATCCTCGGCGGCATGGGCAATGTCACCGGCGTGGTCGTCGCGGCCGCGGGGTTGACGGTGCTCAACGAGTTTCTGCGCGCGGCGGAGAAATACCGGATGATCGTCTTCGCGCTGCTGCTGATCATCATGATGATCCTGCGCCCGCAGGGGCTGCTCGGCGGTTTGCGCTGGCCGTTGAAGGGACGGCTCAAGTCGTGAGCGCGCTGCTGCAACTCGACCAGGTCACCATTCAGTTCGGCGGGCTGACGGCCGTCGGCAATCTCGACCTCAGCATCGACACGGGCGAACTCGTCGGCCTCATCGGGCCGAATGGCGCGGGCAAGACGACCGTCTTCAATCTCATCACCGGCGTGTATGCGCCGACGGCCGGCCGCATCAAGTTTGCGGGGCGCGAGGTGCAGGGGAAGCAGCCCTATAAGATTACGTCGCACGGCATCGCGCGGACGTTCCAGAACATCCGGCTCTTCGGCTCGATGAGCGTCTTCGACAATGTGCGCTGCGCCTTCAATCTCTCGCTGCGCCAGGGCATCGGCGACGCGCTGGTGCGTGGACGAAAATTTACCGCCGAGGAAAACGAGATCGAACGGCAGGCGATTGAGTTGCTCGAGATTTTCGGGCTCGCGAGCGAGCGGGAGGTGTCGTGCAAAAGCCTGCCCTACGGCGATCAGCGCCGGCTCGAAATCGTGCGCGCACTCGCGACGCGCCCGAAGCTGCTGCTGCTCGACGAACCCGCCGCCGGGATGAATCCGACCGAGAAACAGGATCTGATGAAGCTGATCCGCTTCACGCAGGAGAAGTTCGGCCTCGCCGTGCTGCTCGTGGAGCACGACATGAAAGTGGTGATGGGCGTGTGCGAACGGATCGCGGTGCTCGATTACGGGGAGAAGATCGCCGAGGGCACGCCCGCTGAAATCCAACGCAACCCGAAGGTGATCGCCGCGTATCTCGGGAAGGAGGAGAGCGATGCTTGAGATTCGCGATCTTCACGTGAACTACGGCGCGATCAGCGCGCTGCACGGCATCTCGCTCGACTTGAAGCAGGGCGAGATCGTGACGCTCATCGGCGCAAACGGCGCCGGCAAGAGCACAACGCTGCGCGCGATATCCGGCCTCGTGAAACCGCGTTCGGGCCGAATCGATTTCGAGGGCGAAGAGATCGCCGGACTCCCGCCGCATCTCATCGTCCGCCGCGGCCTCGCACAGGCGCCGGAAGGCCGCATGGTCTTCGCCAACCTTTCGGTGATGGAGAACCTGAAGATGGGCGCCTACCGCCGCTCGGACCGCGAGAACTTCGCAAAGGACTACGACTACGTATTCTCGATCTTTCCGCGGCTGAAGGAGCGCGCAAAGCAAACCGCCGGCACGCTCAGCGGCGGCGAGCAGCAGATGCTCGCCATAGGCCGCGCGCTGATGAGCAAACCGAAGTGCCTGATGCTCGACGAACCATCGCTCGGCATCGCGCCGATCCTGGTGCGGACGATTTTTGAAAAGATCGTCGAGATCAATCGCGAGCTCGGCCTCACGATCCTGCTCGTCGAACAGAACGCGAATCTCGCGCTCGAGATTTCAAATCGCGGCTACGTGCTCGAGACAGGCCGGATTATCTTGAGCGACTCCGCAGCGGCGCTCAGGGACAATCCCGAGGTCCGGGAGTGCTACTTGGGAGGGTGACGAATCCCTTAAAAAATCTCTCGACACTAGGCTCAAATTTCCGTTATCGACTCAAATAACCACACCGCCATGAACAAAACCTCCCTCATCACCGCCCTCATCGGTCTCACCACCACCGCCGCCTTCGCATTCGACAGCGACCCCGGTTACGGCCCGCGCTACGACTACACGCCGGGTGCGCGCAACCCCGCACCGAAAGCCAAAATCTCATACAAGCCGACGATGCGTTACTTCGGCAAAGGCTACATGGTCACGTATCGCTTCGTGCAGTGGGACTCGAAGCTCAACCGCTCCGGCCTGACCACTTTTGAGAACCAGCAGTATCAGATTACCGCGGCCTCAGTGCAGACCGTGGCCGGGATCGCGCCGCGCGTGACGCACTATTATTCGCCGCGCCCACAATCTCCCGCGGTCGCGCCAGAGACCCGCACCGCAGGTGGTGCACCAGAGTTGCCGGCGATCGGCGAACGCGTCCGCAAGCCGTAATCAAAAGCGCTCTCGGCGGGCAGCCTCGCGGATTCATTTGCGAGGGCTAGAAAAACCCCTTGCCAACCCTAGGGTGGCACCGCATCGTGCGCGCCCTTTTTCCAACCGCAAATATCATGGCTTACGCAGTTTTTCAGACAGGCGCAAAACAATACCGGGTCTCAGTTTCCGACGTCATCGACGTCGAGAAGCTTGAGGCTGAACCTGGCACCGTAATGACTTTCTCCGAGGTGCTTCTCGTCGGCGAAGGCGACGGTGTGAAAGTCGGCGCCGCGGTCCGCGGCGCGACAGTCACCGCCGAGGTGATCGAGCAGTGGAAGGCGCCAAAATGCATCTCCTACAAATACAAGCGGCGGAAGGGCTATCACCGGAAGGTCGGCTATCGCCGGCGGCTGACCAAGCTCTTCATCAAGTCGATCGACGCGCAGCCCGCCGCTTAAGGCTCTCAACTTTCCACACCTCAAATGGCACATAAAAAAGGTCAGGGTTCAGTCAAGAACGGTCGCGACAGCCACAGCAAGCGGCTTGGCGTTAAAAAATTTGGGAGCGAGCACGTCATTCCCGGCAACATCATCGTCCGGCAGCGCGGCACGCGCTGGCACGCCGGCAAGGGCGTGGGGATGGGCCGCGACTTCACGCTCTTTGCGCTCATCGAGGGAAACGTCCGGTTTCACAAGCCGCGCCGGATGATCCACGTCGATCCGCTGCTGACGGCTGCCAGCTAGGCGGGTTCGCCCGCAACGGGAGGGACGGTGGCGGCTTGAACGCAATTGAAACAAGCTCAGTTTCTTTGCGCTGCTGGCAAGCAACCCGCTATTGCTCATGCGAGAAAAATGCCTGAGCCAGACTCGATTCTAGACGCCGAATTCGACGCGCAACTGCGTGGTCTATTTGCCCAAGCTGAAAAGGCAATGGAGTCCCGTGATGCCGCCGCACCACCCACGGCGAAATCGGCGCCCACCCCCGAGCCACTTTCCGCGGGCAAGCCCGGCGAACCGGAACCGGTCCAGGCGCCGCCCGAGCCGCTCCCGCCCCAAGCGACCCAGCTCTCGCTGACGGACCTGCTCAAACCCCTTGCGCTCGGACTCGAATCGGTGAGCCGCGCGACGGGTGAAAACTCCGCATCGCTCAAGAGGATCGAATCCGGGGCAGCCGAAGCCGGCCAGGCGCAAAAGGAATTGCCCGCCGTGGTGCATGACCTTCGTGCCATGCTCGACGCGCGGAATCTCGTCAGTCAGGGCATGTTTGCGGCGCTCCACGAGGAACTGAAGGGCTATAAGGACCGCTTCCTTCTCGACTCGGTGCATCGGCCGATCATCCGCGACCTCATCTCACTTTACGACGATGTCGCCGGCATCCAGCGGCAGTTGGCCACGGCGCTGGCGACCGACGCCGACACTCAACTCTGCCCCGCCAGCGTTGAAATGATCGCGAAGCTGCGCACCATCGAGGTCAACCTCGACCATCATCTCGGCTTCATCACCGAGGTGCTTAACCGCTTTGAAGTCGCGCTGATGCCGCCCCACACCGGCAAGCTCGACAAACAAACGCAGCGGGCCGTTGCCGTCGAGCCCGCCGAAGATCCCGACGATGAATCGCTCGTCGTGCGTGCCGTCAAACGCGGCTTCCTTTGGAAAGATCGTTTGTTCCGGGCCGAGGAAGTCGTCATCAAGCGATGGAAGGAAGGATTCCTCGTCGCACGCACGCCGACCGATCAGAAATAAGCTGCGTCCGACACCATGAAAGCACATAAGTTTCAATCTCAACCCAACCTTGGCAAACCCTCGAATCTCGAATGAGCGACTCCGACCCGCAAAGCTCCCGTAAAGCAGTCGGCATCGACTTGGGCACGACCTTCAGCGCGATCGCCCATATCGATGCCTACGGCAAACCGCAGATCATTCCGAACTCGGAAAGCGAGCGGATCACGCCATCGGTGATCCTCTTCGATGGCCAGAACGCCATCGTCGGTTCGCTCGCCAAGCAGAACGCCGTCGCGGAGCCGGAAAAGATCGTCGATTTCGTGAAGCGCGAGATCGGCAAGTCGAAGGGACAATTTCACCGCGAGTTTGCTGGCAGGGTCTATAGCGCCGAGGAACTCAGCGCGCTGATCATCAAGAAGCTCAAGAACGACGCCGAAAAATATCTCGGCGAACCTGTGACCGACGCCGTGATCACGGTGCCTGCCTATTTTAACGACGCCGAGCGCACGGCCACGCTGCACGCCGGCCAGCTCGCCGGCCTCAACGTCCAGCAGATCATCAACGAGCCGACCGCCGCGGCACTCGCCTATGGTCTCGACAAGCTCGATCAGGACCAGACCGTTTTCGTCTTCGACCTCGGCGGCGGCACGTTCGACGTGACGATCATGCGGATCGAGGCGCACCACATCCGGATGCTCGCCAGCAACGGAGATCACCGGCTCGGCGGCAAGGATTGGGACGACGTGATCGTCAACTGGATCGCCGACGAATTCGACAAGGCGCACGGCGACAATCCACTGCTCGACTTGCAGAGCTACCAGGACCTCTACAACCGCGCGCTCACCGCAAAGATCCAGCTCTCCAGCCGCACGCGCACCACGATCGTCCACAGCTACAATGGCAAGTCCATCAAGCTCGAGCTGACCCGCGAGGAGTTCGAGCTCAAGTGCCGGCACCTCCTCGAGAAGACCAAAGCCATCTGCGAAATCGTCATGCAAGAGGCGCAGATGCAATGGGGGCAGATCGACCGCAGCCTGCTCACCGGCGGAATGACCCGCATGCCGAGCGTCCGCCAGATGGTCTGCGATCTCTCGGGCCGGCCCGTCGCCGACGACGTTAGCCCCGACGAAGCCGTCTCCCTCGGCGCTGCCGCGCAAGCCGTGCTCTCGCTGCTCCACGAGGAAGACAAGCTCGGCGAGCGGCATTTATCCCAGGAGATCCGCTCGCAGTTCAGCGCGCACGACGGCTCGCTCATCAAGGTCACCAACATCACGACCCACACGCTCGGAGTCGTCCTGTGGGACGACGCGAAGGTCGAGGAATACGTCTTCCCGATGATCAAGAAAATGACACCCGTGCCGACGCACGTGAAGAACAGCTTCGGCACCGCCAAGGCGAACATGAAAAATGCGATCATCCGCATCGTCGAAGGCGAGAGCACCGTGCCCACCGAATGCACGCCGCTCGGCATCTGCGACATCGAGTTGCCGCCCTTCCTTCCGAAGGGCAGCCCCGTCGAGCTGACCTACACCTACGACGAAAACCAGGTGCTCGAAGTCGTCGTCGAAGCTTACGGCCGGCAAAACCGTGTCTCCATCGCGCGCAACACGGGCTTGAGCGACAGCGAAATCGCGACGGCGACGGCCGACCTCTCCCAGATCAAAGTAGTCTAGCCGGGTCACGCCCACTCATCCGTGGCCCTTTCGCTCCCGAACCCGCTTCCCGACAATCCCCTGAGATGGGATGGCTGGAAGCTCTACAACTCGCCCAACTATTACGACCGGCTCTGCCTCTCGTTCGACTCCAACGCGAGCAACCAACAAATCGAGGAGAACTGCCGGCAGCTCCTCGTCTGGTGGCAGAAAAAACTCCCCCTCAAGAACCAGCCCAGCAATCCGCTCAGCCAGATCCTTCGCGCCGGACTGGATGAAGCGCCCATCTTCCTCGTCGAGGCACGCACCTATCTGCTCGATCCGGAGGTGCGGAGGCAGCACGACCTCACTCTGCGTGCCGCCGCCGTCGATGCCGCCGGCGACGAGTTCAAGAAGCTGATCGGCTTCACGATTACCGACAAAGCGCTTCGTCCCGGAGACGAGGAACGGTTGATCGCCGCCGGCATCTCCCTCGGCCTCAGCCGCGATGAAGCCGTCGCGGTCGTCGAGTCTGAGCTGACCCGCACCGGCTCCGTCCGCGTCCAACCCGAGCCGGAGAAACCGCCGGAACCACCTCCGGCTCCATCGGTCGCGGCGCGAGGCGACACCGTCGCGGGCGATCCGTTCAGCGAGTTCCGGCGGATTCTCCAGATGTCGCGGCTCTGCCTCGAAGGCGAGGACATGACCGACGATCAGCGCGACGCCATGTGCAACCTCGGCGAAAGTCTCGGTCTCACCGGTGGCCAGTCCGAGGACGTGATCGACGAATACCTCGAGCAAGTCGCGGCGATGCCCACCGCCCCGCTCAAGCCCGCCGCCGCTCCACGCGCTGCGCGCCCGCCCACGACGGCGCCGTCACCCGCCACGCAGCGCCCGAATATCGTGGCGTCGCCCAAGCCCGCGCATCCCGCCGCGCCGATACCGGCGCGGAAAGAATTTCCCGTCAGCACGCCGCTCGTCCGCGCGCAGGAAAGGGAGAAATATCCAAACTTCACCAACCTCATCGGCGCGGACCTCTTTCTCGTCGCGAGCGGCGTCTTCGCCATGGGCAGCCGGGCGAGCGATGCGCAGCCCAATGAACAGCCCGTGACGACCGTCGCGGTGAGTTGCTACTTCATGGCGCGGCACCCGGTCACCAATGCGCAATACGAGCGCTTCGACCCGAGCCACGCTGCGAAACGTGCGCCGTGGGCCAACGACCGGCATCCGGTCATCCACGTCACCGCACTCGAAGCGGAACGATTTTGCGAATGGCTCAGCCGCCTCGAAAGCCGGCGGTATCGCCTGCCGACCGAGGCCGAGTGGGAATACGCAGCGCGAGGTCTCGATGGCCGCTCCTACCCGTGGGGCGACAATCTCGACGCCGGCCACTACGCGAACTTCGCCGATGCCTGCTGCACCCTGCCGTGGCGCGATCCGCGCATCGACGACGGCTGGGCGCAAAGCTCACCCGTCGGCGCGTATCCGAAAGGTGCGAGCCCGTTCGGGATCGAAGACCTCGCCGGCAATGTCTTCGAGTGGTGCCTCGACTATTTCGAGCCCTACAAAGGCAGGGACATCCAGAATCCGCGCAGCACGCGCAAGACCGATCGACGCATCTATCGCGGCGGCGGTTGGAAAAGCCGCGCCTCGAGCCTGCGCGCCACCGCACGCGCCTTCAATAATCCGAGCTACGCCAGCAACGACGTCGGTTTTCGCATCGTGTGCGAGTGCGCCTGATTTCCTAAGCCGCGCTTTTCGGCTGCGCAGACTTCGCCGCCTTCGCGGCAAGCTGCGCGAGGATCTTCTCCACCGCCGCTTCCGGCGTCAGACCGTGTTTCTTGCGCAGGATGTCCACTGCGCCGTGCTCGACAAATTGATCCGGCCAGCCCACGCGCACCACCGGCGTCTTGATGCCCGCATCGTTGAGATGCTCGATCACCGCGCAGCCAAACCCATTGTGCAGCACGTGGTCTTCGAGCGTGCAGACCACCTCCACCGAGCGCGAGAAAAACTCCAGCGTCGCGGTGTCGAGCGGCTTGATCCAGCGCGGGTTGATCACCGCCGCGCTGATCCCCTGCTCTTCCAGCAAGTCCGCGGCGCGCCCCGCCAGCTCGCACATCCCGCCGAGGCCGACGAGCGCCACGCGCGCGGGTCCCTTGCCGCCATGTCGGATCACTTCCGCCTTTCCGATCTCGAGAAGTTTCGGCTGCGCCTTTGGTTGCGCGCCCGTGCCAGCGCCGCGCGGGTAGCGGATCGCGATCGGTCCCTCGTGGTAATTCGTCATCGTCCACAGCATGTCCACAAACTCGTCCTCATCCTTCGGCTGCATGTGAACGATCCCCGGCACACCGCGCAGGTAAGCGATGTCGAAAAGTCCGTGGTGCGTCGGCCCGTCGTCGCCGCTCAACCCGCCGCGATCCATGCACAGGCACACGTTCAGGTTTTGCAGCGCGATGTCGTGGATGATCATGTCGTAGGCGCGCTGCATGAACGTCGAGTATATCGCGAGGAACGGCTTGAATCCTTGCGTCGCCAGCCCCGCCGCGAAAAGCGCCGCGTGTCCCTCCGCAATACCCACGTCGAAATATTTGTCCGGATGCGCCTTCGCGAAATGGATCAGCCCCGTGCCCGTCGGCATCGCGCCGGTGATCGCGACGAGCTTGTTGTTGTGCTCCGCAAACTTCGCCAGCGTCTTCCCGAAAATCTCCGAGAAGGTCGGCGCGGTCGCCGCCACGGTCTTGCCCGTCTTCGGCTCGAACTTCCCGAGCCCGTGAAATTTGTCCGGCTGCTCGAGCGCCGGCGCGTAGCCCTTGCCCTTCGTCGTCTGGATGTGCAGCAGCACCGGTTCGTTTTGCGTCTTGAGGAACTCGAACGTCCGGATGAGCAGCGGGATGTCGTGCCCGTCGATCGGCCCGTAGTAGCGGAAGCCGAGCTCCTCGAAAAGCACCGACGGCGCGAAGAGATTCTTCACGCCCGCCTCGATCTTGTGCGCGAAGTCCTTCGCAAACTTCCCGCCGAGCATCTCCACAAACTGCGCCGCCTTCTCGTGCAAGTGCGCGTAGGTCGGATGCGTGGCGATCTTCGAGAAGTAGCTCGCGATCGCGCCCACATTCTTCGCGATCGACCACTCGTTGTCGTTGAGCACCACGATGAAGCGGCGCGTCTGCTCGGCGACATTGTTGAGCGCCTCGAACGTCGCCCCGCAGGTGAACGCCGCATCGCCCGCGACCACGACCACGTGCTCATCCGAGCCGCGCCGGTCGCGCCCCACCGCCATCCCAAGCGCCGCGCTCATCGCCGTGCCCGCGTGGCCCGCGCCGTAGCAGTCGTGCTCGCTCTCGGTCCGCAGCAGGAAGCCATTGAGCCCCTCGTATTGCCGCATCGTGTCGAACTTCCCGCGCCGCCCCGTCAGCAACTTGTGAACGTAGCCCTGATGCGACACGTCGAGGACGAACTTGTCCGTCGGTGTCTCGAACACCCGGTGCATCGCGATCGTCAGTTCCACCACGCCGAGATTCGGCCCGAGGTGCCCGCCCACCGATTTCGGATTGTCGTCGGAGAGCACGCGGATCAATTCCGCGCGCACCTCCTGCGCAAGCTGCGGCAGTTCGCTCTCGGCGAGCGTCTTCACATCGGCGGGGGAATTGATCTTCGGCAGGATGGGTTGGGTCATTTCGGAAAGGTGGAGGTTCTTACTCTTACTCATACTCTTCATCTTACTCTCCGCCGCCCAGCGCGGCGTAAGAGAAGGAAAACGAGATTGAGTAAGAAAATACGGTTTTAGAACAGCGACACGTCGTCGTCCGGTTTGGATTTCGCCGCGGGCGCCACAGCCTTCTCGGGCTCGAACGCCGCGACCTGCGGCTCGCCCTTCGCATTGCGCGTGATGATCTCGATCCGCTTCTCCGCGCTCGCGAGCTGCTCCTGGCAGAACTTCACCAGCCGCGTCCCCTCCTCGTAGCGCACGAGCAGGTCGGAGAGCGGCAGCTTGTCGGACTCCATCGCCTCGACGAGCGCCTCCAGCCGCTCGACAGCGGACTCGAAAGTGATCTCAGACTCGGGCTTGATGGATTTCGCGGGCATGGAAAGCGGGGCGCTCATCATGGTCAGCAATCCGCGCGGCTCAACCTCCAACTCACCGGTCCGCCGCCGGCAGCGCCCTGCCCACGACGTCCGTCCAGATGCGATAGCCCTGCTCGTTCATGTGCAGCTTGTCAGTCCGGAAAATCTGCGGCAGCGGCAGCCCGTCCGACCCGAGCATCGCGGGAAAGACATCGATGAACTTCATCCCCGGCGTCTTCGCGCAATACTCCGCCACCAGCGTGTTGAGCGTCCGCACCTTGTCCACCTGCGCCCACCGCTTCGGATTTCCCGCCACCGAGATGAAGGCGATTTCCGTCTTTGGCAGATGCGCGCGCACCTTCGCCACGAAGGCCAGGAAATCCACGAACACCTTCTCCGGCGCCTTCCCGGCATTGATGTCATTCCCCCCTGCATACATCACCACCATCCGCGGCGCATACGGCACCACGATCCGGTTCGCGAACTCCACGCTGTCCGCGATCTGCGACCCGCCGAAGCCGCGATTGAGCACGCGATGCCGTGGGAAATCCTCCACCAGCGTCGTCCACATCCGGATGCTCGAGCTGCCGATGAAGACGATCCCGCCCTTCTCCGGCGGGCTCTCCCGGTCCTTCGCCTCGAACACCGCGATGTCCTTCTCCCACTTCGACGGTGCGTCGGCGGCGAGCGCGGACGTGAGCAGCAGAACGGTGCAGACGAGTAGGCGGGGGATCATCCCGCCATCAAACCGCGCGACCACCATGCGGGTCAACTCACAGTATGGCGGAAAACCCGCGCACCTCGGGGCGAAGAGTCTGTCGGTGCCCGCAGCTCAGCTCCCGCGCTCGTGATAGAGCCGCGCGAGCTTGAGCAGCACCGCCTCGATCTCGGCGAAGTATTCGTCCTCCTTCATCTCCGCCTTGCGTTCCCGTAGCGCGGCGAGTTCGCGTTCGAGGGCGTCGCGCTGCTCGCGCTGCTGCGGGGAAAGCGCGCGCTCATCTGCATTCGGCACGAGCACGAGCTGCGACGCGCGCAGGCCATCGGCTGCCGCCTTGCCCTGTGGCTTCTTCACCGCGCGCGTGCCGCGGAAGAAGTCGGGCGGCGTGCCGAGCGCGTCGGCGTTGTCGTCGAGCAGCGAGTGCTCGGTCGCGAGCCGGCCTTCGCCCTTGTAGAAGTCGGCCGTCTCCCGCGCCGCGGCGAGCCAGGCCTCGAGGAGCGAGGTCCGTCCGTCCTTGTCGAGATCCGCGCCGCTCGCGATCGCGCCAGCCAGATAGCCGCCGAAGCGCGCATAGTTGTTCTCCGATCCGCTCTTGGTCGCCGTCACGACCACGCGGCCCGGTGCAGCGAGCGGCTTGAGCCACACACCGCTCGTGGAGAATCCCGCGACGATCACGACCGTGCGCTCGAAGGGCTTGAGCCACCCGGCGAGTTCGTCCGCGCTCAAGTCGTCGCCACGAAGGTTGAACTTCCCCACGCGTCCATCAAACGTCCCATGCCCAAGCAGCACGAGCCACAGCGGCTCACCGTCTTTCGTTTCGCTCTCGATCGCCTTTCGCAACCGCGCGCGCGCATCCTCCGCATCAGCACCGATCAAGGTCGCCGGCACGCCGCCCGCCACGCACGCCTTCTGCCAGCCTCCCGCCCACTTGGTAAAGGTCTCCGCGTATTCCTC
>JBEBGD010000084.1:0-24455 GCA_040081625.1 Chthoniobacteraceae bacterium | reverse complement strand
CCGCTCGAGAGGCGGCAGCGCGGAAAACTCGCGCCGAGCGAAGACCTGCGCGTCGAGTCGCGCGAGCAGGTCGCTGCGTCGCTCGCGCATCGCGGCGAGCGTCCAGCGCTGGCGCACGGCGATGCGCACCTTCGCGCCTTCGACCATCGGCTGCGCGCTGAGCACGACGAAGACGGTGCCCGTCGGCTCGACGAGCCGCTGGAAGCGATGCCACGTGCTCGCGGGGATGCGGCGCAGCTCGCGCGCGGGGCTCGCTTGCAGGTCGAGAAGGACGAGCGGCAGGTTGCCATCGCGCACGAGCAGGTCGGCGGCTTTTACCGCCTGCATCGCGTTTGCGCAGCGCACCCACAGCAGCCGCGCGGACTCGGTGCCTTGCGGGTCGAAGGTGTTCGCCGCATCGACGAGCGCGCCGAACGAGCGTTCGCGCCGAAGCACCGCGAGCATCGCCTCGATGAAGAGCGCGCTCGCGCTCGATGGGCCGGTGAGTTCGGTCACCGCGCCGCGACGCAGCTCCTCGATGCACTGCAGCCCGGTCGGCAGGACACCCGCGGGCTTCGACTCGGAGGCGGGGAATTTCCGCGCGAGCAGCTCGCGCAGCTCAGCGACCGACATGACGCACGAGCCCCCGGTAAACGCCTGCGATCCCGCGCCAGTCGGAGGCGCGCACGATGATGTCCTCGAAGTCGGGATTGCTCGCGCGCAGCCGCACCTGGCCTTGCTCGAAGTGGACGTGCTTGAGCGTGCTCTCGTAGCTCTCGCCCGCGTGCACGGCGGCGATCTCGCCGGCTTGCAGGCCGATGTCGGGCCGCAGCAGCACGAGGTCGCCGTCGTGGATGCCGTCGCCGATCATCGACTCGCCGCGGACGCGCAGCAGAAAATCGCCGGCGCGGGTTTTGAGCAGGCCGCCGGGCTCGACGATGTCTTCAGCGCGGGAGAAGGCCTCGGCGAGCGGGCCGGCGGGGATGGTGCCGAGCACCGGGAGACCGCCCGCGCCGATGGCGAGCGCGCCTTTCGCCGTGAGCCGCACGACGCGATGCGCGCGCCCGGCGCCGCCGCCGTGGACTTCGACGAAGCCGTTGCGCTCCATGATGCGGAGCGTCGGCGAGAGGCTGCTCTCGGCGGCGAGGCCGAGTTCCTCGATCAGTTCGGGCACGAAGCCGGGGCGCCCGTCCGCGTGGAGTTTTGCGATGGCGCTGGCGACGCGCCGCTGGGCCGGGGTAAGTTCGCAGGTGGCGGTGAAAGGCATGTATCGTGATTAAACACGATCTTCGCGGGAGGCAACCACCGGCGTGGAAAATTTCGCTTCGCCGTGACAGCGCCGCGCCCGCTGCGTAGAAGGCGCGCGCATGTCCGCCCGGCTCCGCGCCTTCCTCCATCGTCATCCACTCGTCCGCGACGCGTTGCTGTGGGCCGTGCCTGCGATCGTCTTTGGCGCGGTGCTGCGCTGGCTGCTGCTGAGCTATCTGCCGTATGCGTATTGGGGCAGCGATTCGCGGTCGTATTACGGCTTCACCGAGCAGCTCCTCGATACGGGGAAGATCTCGCTCTACGACAAGCGCCGCTACCTCTACCTCATCGGGATGCTGCCCGTGTCGCTGCTGCCGGGCTCGCCGCTGAAGTGGCTCGCGTGGATCCAGCATGGGATGGGGCTGCTCACGCTCGTGCCGCTCGCGTATTGCGTGCGCAAGGCGTTCGCGGGCTGGAAGGCGTGGGTCGTGCCGGTGACGGTGCTCTACGCGGGCCTGCCGATCCTGCTCTGGTATGAGCACGAGCTTCTGGCCGAGTGCGTCTTTTTCCACGGCGTCGTGTGGATGGTCGCGGGCTGGATGGCGTTCGCGCCCGCGCGGGGTGAGGCGGTGCCGCGGAATTTCTGGTGGTTCTTCGCCGGACTCGCCGTGGTGCTGCTCACGAAGCCGGCGGGGCGGTTCTTCCTGCCGGCGATCGCGCTCGGCCTGGTGTCGATGGCCGCGTGGCGGGTGCTGCGCCCGAAGCACTGGGCCTCGCTCGCCGCAGTCGTCGGCCTGAGCCTCACGATCGGGCAGGATTCGCAAGGCGCGTGGCTGCTCTATGCGAGCGCCTTTCCCATCACGCGGACCGGCACGCCGCTGCACGCGGAATACAAAGCCGAGATCGCCGACCTCGTGCCCGCGTCGCGTCGCGTGGACAGCGCGGAGCGCAATGAAGCCGAGGACCTGGTGAAGTATCCCGACCGGCAGGACAAGCGGCCGCTGTGGAAGGCGCTCGCGAAGGACGATGGGAAGCGCGATCGCATCTACCGCGACCTCGCGCGCGAAGCGATCCTCGGCGACCCGCTCGGCTTCCTCGGGCTGGCGTGCGGGAAGATCGTCGCCTCGGCAAACCCCGGCGAATTTGGCGCCGATCGCTTCCTGCCCGCCTACACGGTGGAGAAATACGAGCGCCAGTATGAGCGCGACGTGAAGGACAAGCCCACGCGCGTGCGGCGGCTCTTCGCGCTGCGCGGCGAGTTGCCCGACTACGCGCAGTTTCAGCGGAAGATCGCGCCGCATCCCGACTCCGCGGCTGCGAAGTGGCTCCACGGCTACGCGGAGCGTTATCACTCGGCGGCGCGGATGGTCGCCGCGAAGCCGACGCCTCTCGCGTGGTGGGCGCTGCTCGGGTCCGCGCTCGCGCTCGTGCCGGTGTTCTTTCGTCCGCTGGGCATCCCGGTCCTCGTGGCCGTGAGCTATCTGTTCGGGACGTTTCTCGTCGGTGGTCACAATCCGCGCTACTTCGGCGCGGTGTGGGGCGTCGTCGCACTCGCGCTGTGCGTGCCGCTGGATCTGATCGTGCGCGCGGCGCTGCGGCGGAAGGCATGAGTCACACGATCAATCGCCGCCTCTTCCTTGCCGCGTGGGGCAGCGTGCTCTTCACGCTCTGCTTCGTGCTCAACACGCGGCACAACGACTTCCCGTGGTATTACCACCCCGACGAGCCCGGCAAGGTCGAGCAGGTGCGCGAGGGGCGGTGGAATTTCCATCACCCGATTCTCATGCTCGGGACGGTGAAAGTGGCGCTGGCGCTGGCGGGAGACACTCACGACGAGCAGGGCGTCGTCGAAGTGGGCCGCGATGCGACGGCTGCGTTCATGTCGCTGGCGGTGGTCGCGCTGAGCCTGCTCGCGTGGCGGTGGCGCGGGCGCGGGGCGGGCGTGGTCGCGGGGCTCGTGCTGGCGACCCATCACCAGCTCTACGAGCTCTCGCATTACTTCAAGGAAGACGCCGCGCTGCTCTTCGGGCTCGGCTTCGCGGCCTTCGCGGCCTGGCGATATTCGGAGAAGCCGAAGCTCACCCGCGCGGCGGTGCTCGGCGCCGCGTGCGCGCTCGCGATCTCCGGGAAGTATCTCGGCGTCGTCAGCCTCGTCTTCGCGATCCCCGTGCTCGCCACGCGCCCGCCGCCGCGGGCGTGGCTCACCTGGGGCCTGTGCCTCGCCGGCGTCCTGCTCGCCGTGAACTGGCAGATGCTCGCGTCGCCTTCCGTGTTCAGCGAGAGCTTCGCGCGGGAGACCGAGCTGGTCGTGAAAGGGCAGGGCGGCATGACCCGCGGCGTGCCGCACGCGCAGTATTGGAGCATCTTCCTGGACAACTCCACGCCGGTCATGTGGGCGCTGCTCGCCGTCTTCATCGTCGCGCGCTGGCGGCATCGGCGCGACCTCACGACCATCGAGAAGATCGTCAGCTTCTTCCCGTTCGTGTTCGCGCTCGCGCTCTCGTGCTCGCCGAAGTCGAACGACCGCTACTTCCTCCCAGCCACCGCATTTCTCTCCGTGCTCGCGGTGATCGGAGCCGGCGACGTCGCCACGTGGCTCTCCGCGCGCTGGCCGCGCCGCGTCGTGCTCGGCATCGTCTCCGCAGTGCTCATCCTCGCGCAGTTTCCGTCGTGGACCGACTCGCGACCCGGCTGGCTGGTCTATGACGACGCCTTCCAGCGCGACGACACGCGGGAACTGATCGCATGGATCAAGCTCGAGCTGCCGCCCGAAGCCGTGATCGCCAAGGACAACCGCGTGCCGCTGCCCGATCCCGCGCGCAAGAAACACGCGGCGCGCCTCGGCGTCGTGCCGCAAAAGATCGTCACCCCGCGGAGCGTGGGAGTGAAGAGCGACTTCGTGGCCGACCTCGGCACGATCGAGGAGCTGCTCGCCATGGGCGTCACGCACGTCGCCGTGAGCGAGAGCGACTACGGCAAATTCTTCCTCACGGGGCTGCGTCCGCAGGAATCCGAGCGCGCGGCATTCGAGCGGCGGCGCGAATTCTACACGCGGCTCTTCGAGGAATACGACGCCGTCTTCGAGCGCGAACGCGGCACCGTCATCTACCTCCACCCGGGCATCCGCGTGTTCCCGCTGAGGTGAGGCGGAGTTCCTACTCCTACTCCTACGCTTACTCTCCTTGCCATGGCGCACCCGATACGGAGTAAGAGTAGGAGTAGGAGTATGAGTAAGACTTCCGCCCTTCCAATATGAACTCCGGCTTCCTCGACAAGCTCATCGAACGCATCGGCCGCGTGCGCCCCGAAGAAGTGCAGGGCTACCTGCTGCGGCTCTCCGACGAGAAGGGCTTCCTCGAGACCATCTTCAACGCCATCCACGAAGGCGTCATCGTCACCGACCCCGCCGGGCGCATCAACTACCTCAACCGCGCCGCGTGCGAACTCTTCGCCCTCGAGCGCGAGGAGTGCATGGGCCGGCCGCTCACCGAGCGGCTTCGCGGGATCGAGTGGGAAAAACTCGTCGAGAGCGACAAGGTCATCTCCCGCGACATGGAGGTCTTCTACCCCCAGCATCGCTACCTCAATTTCTACGTCGTCCCGCTCGCCCTCGATGTGCCCGGCCAGCGCAGCAAGCAGACGCAGGAGCACGTCGGCTACGCGGTCATCCTGCGCGACATCACCGAGTCGCGCCGCGAAGCCGACGAGACCATCCAGTCCGAAAAACTCACCGCCCTCACGCTCCTCGCCGCCGGCGTCGCGCACGAGATCGGCAATCCCCTCAACTCCCTCCACATCCATCTCCAGCTCATGGAGCGCAAACTGCGCAAGGCCCCCGAGGCGCTGCGCAAGGACCTCGGCAAATCGCTCGATGTCGCCCGCGAGGAAATCGAGCGGCTCGACGCCATCATCCAGCAATTCCTCGGCGCCATCCGCCCCGCGCGCCTGGACCTCGCGCCGCAAAACATCAACCAGCTCGTCGCCGAGAGCGTCGCCTTCCTCGAGAACGAAATCCGCGACCGCAACGTGCTCGTCGAGCAGGAGCTTCGCAGCGATCTCCCGCTGCTCGAAGTCGATCGCGGCCAGCTCAAGCAAGCCTTCTACAACGTCATCAAGAACGCCTTCCAGGCCATGCAGCAGGACGGCCTCCTGCGCATCCACACCGACCTCGAGGACGAGTGGCTCACCATCTCCTTCAGCGACAGCGGCGGCGGCATCTCCGCCGACCAGATGAGCAAGATCTTCGAGCCCTACTTCACCACCAAGGCGAGCGGCACCGGCCTCGGTCTGCTCATCGTCCGCCGCATCGTGCGCGAGCACGGCGGCGAGATCGACCTCGTCTCCGACGAAGGCAAAGGTCTCACCTTCACCATCCGCCTCCCGTTGCGCGACCGCCGCGCGCGGATGCTCCCGCCCGCGAGCACGGACTGAATCAAGCTTCGCGCAACCGGCGTCGCAGCGTCGCGAGTTCGTCGAGCAGGCCGGGCTGTGCCTTCAGTTCGAGCAGCGGTGCGAGTTGCTCGTGGATGTAGTGCCAGTCGAGTTTTTCATCGCCCTGCCGCACGATGGTTTTCTCCACGTCGTTCCAATCCTTCATTCGCGCTGCGAAGACCTTGAAGACGATCAAGTCTTCCGCCGTGCAGACGCGGATGGAATAGCCGGGCATCATCTCCACCTTTTGCGAGCGCTCGATCACACGCTCCTCAAACGCCAATCCGCCGAGCGCGATGTCGATGCCGAGACCCTCGCGCGTCTTGAGCAGCAGGACGCGGCTCATCTCGGCATGGTCCGCTGCGTTTGGAATACGTGCTTCGTAAGCCGCGAGCAGCGCATCGATGAATGGGCGCTCTTCGCCGAAGCCGGTGAGCAGCGTCATGTCCACGTCCATCGTCGTGCGCAACTCCGACCACATCTGCACTGCGAGTCCGCCGATGAAGCAGAAGCGCCAGCGCCGGGCTTCGCAAAACTCCTGCAACTCCGCCGCGGCCCGGACGAGTTCGATCATCGCTCGTTCACCGACGGCGTGCTCATCGCGCGCATCCGGCGAAAGAGCCGCTGCTGCTCGATCAAACCGGAGGTCGGCTCGGGCGGAAAGCGGGTAAGCGCGGCGAGCGCCATCCCATCGAACGCGGAAAGCTCGCGCGCCGTATCCGTCTGTCGCACGCGCTCGCGGCGTTCCTGCTCGAGGAATTTGTAGCCTTCGAGCATTCGCTTCACGATCTCGCGCTGCTGGTCTTGGGTCATCGGCGAAAGGCTAGCAGACGCGAGCGCGCGGGCGAGCGTCGAGTGCGGCTACGCTGCGGGGTGGGGAAGCCGCGGAAGGAGTCCCGCGCTTGCGATTCGCGAGCGCCGCAAGCCCGGAGCGCCGCCCCGCCGGACGCCGCAGAGCGGCGTGGCTACAAACACCCCGCGCCAAGCGCTACCCGCCGCCGCTGGATCTCGCAACCCGATCGCTGCGCGCCTCCTCCTCTTACGCCAGCTTGTGCGCGATTTGTTCGTCGAGAGCCGAGCGAAGCGAGACGGCCGCGGGCGAAGGCGGGGCAATCTCGCGCACGGTCAGCGGCACGATTACGCGGCCGGTTTGTTTGAAGAAGCGGCTGATCTCGGTCAGTGCGCCGTCCCCGTAGTCGAAGGAGATGAAGAGCCGAGCCGAAAGCGAGACAGCCGCGGGCGGTAGGTGGGGCAACCCCTTCGCGCATTCCTCGCGCGCCATCATCGCCTCGAAGGAGTCGATGTCCGGGCGGCCCACCTTGTCCTTCTGCTTCACCTGGATGGGTAAAACTTCTCCTCCAGTTGCAGTTCGTCGGCCTTGGCCTTGCGGCGGTTCTCCAGCGCGGAGACGGGGAAGATGCGGCCATCGATGCCCATGTCGCCGACCTGCGTTTTGTTCGGGATGCCGCCGAGCGCGATCACGGCCCAGTTCTCGAACTCGAAGGGCGGCAGCACGCGCAGCTTCGCCTCGGTCCACGGCAGATCGCGCACCACGAAGCCGCGCCCGATCTTCCAGAGCGGCTCGCTCTCCTTGAGCGCGCACACGTCGCGCAGGCGCTTGGCCATCACGCGGCAGGCGGTGGGCTAGATGTCGATGCCGATCCACTGCCGCTTGAGCTTCTGCGCGGCGACCAGCGCGGTGCGGCAGCCGCAGAAGGCGTCGAGACTTGCATCAGTCGTCCAGCATCATTAATACCTCTCGCAAAACCCGACGAGGAACGCGCCCTGCCATGAAACCAGCCATGTCGCGGTAGATTTCCGGACGTGGCGAATCGCTGCCCCCGACGTAGCTTTTGTCCATCTGGGCTTTGAATTGCGGTGTCCAAAGGAAACAAACCGTCGATTTCGCAGTGCCGTTGGCGAACCCACGCTCGATCTCCCGTAATGCAGGCCGAGCGTTGTGTTCAAGTTGCCAGTTATTCCGCTCACTTCTGTCTACATAGCCTTTCTCGACTGCATGCCATCTTCCAAAGGCGACCAATACTCGCCATCTCGGTAGATCGAACGCGTGTCGCCGAGCATCAGCTGGATACATCAGTAAGTCCTCCGCATTCCGCTGAAACCACCCGCTATTCCCGATGAAGTCCGTTGCTCCCGATCGGGTCGCCGCTCCTCCCAAATGATCCAAAGCCTTGATGACCATGACAGCCAACTGCCCTGCGGGTGTTTCTAAGTCGAAGCCAGCAAGATTATGAGGCATGCGAAAACAAAAGCGGTTGAGGTTGCCTGTCCCTACATCACGAGCTGCCTGTTGTCGTGGGGCGTCGCGTGCCAGTCGCAGTGGTAGTAGAAGGAGCCGGTCTTTTTGAGCACGCGGGCGAGCTCGACGCAGCGCGGGCGCATGTAGTCGATGTAGGCCTTGGTGCTCTCGTGCCGGTCCTCGAAGGCGCGCTTCTCCTTGGTCTCGCCCCAGAAGACTTCGTAGTTGCGGTTCGAGTTGAAGGGCGGGTCGATGTAGATTAGATCGACGCACTGCGCGGGCAGCTTCGCGAGTTGGTCGAGATTGTCGCCGCAATAGACGACGCGGGTATCGACGAGGGAACTGGATTTTGCCGCAGGCATGGGGCGGAGCTTGTAGGCGCGCGCCGGTCAGCGGGCAAGCGCGCTCGCGACGATGTCGGCGGTCTTCGCGAGGTCGTCGGGAGTGTGGGCGAGGGAGAGGAAGCCGGCTTCGAACTGGCTGGGGGCGAAATAGACGCCGGCTTCGAGGCAGGCGTGGAAGTAGCGGCCGAAGGCGGCTTTGTCGGAGTGATAGGCGTCGGCGAGGTTCCACACTTCGCCGCTCATGAAGTAGAGGCAGAACATGGAGCCGATGCGCTGGAAGACGTAGTCGCGCCCGGCGCGCTTGAGGGCGCTGCGGGTGCCGTCCTCGAAGGCGGCGCCGAGTTCCTCGAGCCTGGCCCAGCCATCGACGCGGTCGAGTTCGCGGAGCTGCGCGAGGCCGGCGGCCATGGCGAGGGGATTGCCGCTGAGGGTGCCGGCTTGATAGACAGGGCCGTCGGGGGATAGCTGGTCCATGATCTCGCGGCGCCCGCCGAAGGCGCCGACGGGGAGACCGCCGCCGATGACTTTGCCGAGCGCGGTGAGGTCGGGCTTCACGCCGCAGATCTGCTGATAGCCACCGCGCGCGAGCCGGAAGCCGGTCATCACTTCGTCGAAGATGAAGA
Source organism: Chthoniobacteraceae bacterium (assembly GCA_040081625.1). Taxonomy (GTDB): domain Bacteria; phylum Verrucomicrobiota; class Verrucomicrobiia; order Chthoniobacterales; family Chthoniobacteraceae; genus VFJQ01. The sequence goes on along the minus strand of JBEBGD010000084.1, from coordinate 15,570 downwards.
GGGAGTCGTGCTGGGTGCAGAGGTCGCGCAGGAGCTCGACGTAGCCGGGGCGGGGGAGGTAGAGGCCGGCATTTGCGGGGACGCTCTCGACGATGACGGCAGCGATCGATTTCCCCTCGCGGGCGAAGACGGCGCGGATGGCGTCGGGATCGTTGTAGGGGAGGGTGATGGTGAGGTCGGCGAGTTCCTGCGGGACGCCGGCGCTGTCGGGCGTGCCGTGGGTGAGCGCGCCGCTGCCGGCCTTCACGAGGAGGGAATCGACGTGGCCGTGATAGCAACCCTCGAACTTGACGAGCTTCGAGCGGCCGGTGAATCCGCGGGCGAGCCGGATGCAGGACATGGTGGCCTCGGTGCCGGAGTTGACCATGCGGACCTTCTCGATGGATGGCACCCACTTGGTGATGAGCCTGGCCATTTCGACCTCGAGCGGGTTCGGGATGCCGAAGCTGACGCCTCGCGCGGCGGTGGCGGCGATGGCATCGAGGACGACGCGCGGGGCGTGGCCGAGGATGGCGGGGCCCCAGGTGAGGACGTAGTCGATCAGCTCGCGGCCGTCGGCGTCCCAGAGGTGCGAGCCGTTCGCGCGCTCGACGAAGAAGGGTTCGCCGCCGACGCCGCGGAAGGCGCGGACCGGCGAGTTTACGCCGCCGGGGATGAGGCGTTTGGCTTCGGCGAAGAGGGTGGAGGAGCGGGTGGGCATGGATGGGTATGCGATCAACGGCAGTCTTCTCGCCGGTGCAAGACATCGATGATCTGCACCGGCCCCTCGCGCGGAATGCGATAGTGAATCCGGAAACGGCCAACATCGTGAACGTGAAGCATCATCCCGGATCGATTGCGTCCGGCGCCGTGCGCGCAGCCGACCGGATTCTCTCCGATCTGTTCGAAGGCGGCCAGGAGGAGGCGCATCTCACGATCGCTGGACGCAAGCCAGCCGTAGAAGGCTCGATCGAAGAGGCTGTAGGGCACGGGACGCTCTAATCAGAGATCAATGCCCAGCTCGCGGGCGCGATTGAGCACTTCGTCCCGCGTTACCACGTGGCGTCCTGCCTCCATTTCACGAACACGCCACGCCATCTCAGCCACGTATTGCGGGTCGTCCAGCGGGTCGCGCGCCAGTTCGCGCTTCAGCTCGGCGACTTCATCGGGCGTCAGCTTGGCGATTTCGGCTTTGATCTCGGCGAGGCTCATGGCGGGGGGAGAATCGTGGAACGTCGGCGCGAGCGCAAGGCAACGATGCTCGTCGCGGGCGCGGGGCGGGGCGAAATTCGAGGCTCGACACGATGGCGGGCAGTTCGTAGCACAGCGCACCATTCGATCACTTCCATGAAACTCACCCTCGCTCTCCTCGCCCTCGCCACCACTTCACTGCTCGCGGAGGCGCCGCCGTTGCAGACCGATCTTCGCAAGACGATCAGCGCGGCGACGAAGGAGAACAAGATGGGTTTCATCCTGCTCGGGCGGCCGTCGTGCGGGAACTGCAATGCGACCAAGAAGATGGTCAGCGAAGGCAGGATCGGCGTGACGGCGGCGGAGTTCGTGATGGCGGACCTGAACGTGGACGACGCGAAGACGAGCGACGACTTCCTGAAAAAATACGGCAAGGAGAAGTGGGGGAACACGCTGCCGTTTGTGGTGGTGACCGATGCGCGCGGCAAGGCGCTGGCGAGCAGTTCGGGCTACAAGAATGCCGAGCAGTGGAATGCGCTGATCGCCGAGGCGAAGGCGAAGGCCGGGCCGAAGGGAGCCGCGACGCCGGCGAGCAACTGGCCGTTCAAGTCGCCGCCGAAGCAGTAGTTGGTTGCACATGGGCGCGGGACGTGGAGAAGACGCGGCATGCCCTTTGAACTCAATGCCGTCGAAACGCGTGTGCTCGGATGCCTGCTCGAAAAGGAGCGGCTCACGCCGGAGAATTATCCGCTCTCGCTCAACGCGGTGGCGATGGCTTCCAACCAAAGCACCAACCGCGACCCGGTGACCGCCTACGACGAGAGCACGGTGCAGGCGGGGCTCGATGGGCTGCGGGAAAAGAAGCTCGTCACGATGGTCTCCGGCGCGGGGATGCGCGTGGTGAAATACCGGCACCGCCTCCCGGAGCACTACGATCTACCGCCGCCGGAGAGCGCGCTGCTGTGCGTGCTGCTGCTGCGCGGCGAGCAGACGCCAGGGGAGTTGCGCCAGCGGTGCGAGCGGATGTATCCCTTCGCGACGATCGAAGACGTGCAGAACTCGCTCGATGCGCTGGCGAGCGATGATCGCGGGTTGGTGAGCATGATGCCAGCGCGTCCGGGGCAGAAGGAACGGCGCTACGTCCAGCGGCTCTCGTCCGCGTCGGTGCTTGCGGAGCCGGCGGGCGACTCGATGGAGCCGGCGATCCCAGCGCTGCCGCTCGCGGAGCGCGTGGCTGCGCTGGAGGCGGAGATGCAGCGCCTGCGCGCGGAGCTGGAGACGTTTCGGAAGCAGTTCGAGTAGCGCGCTCAGCCGCGCAGAAGCCAATTCCTGCGCCTATTTGTAAACGTCGCCGCGCGGGCCGATGACGAGGACTTCCAGCGTGCCGTCTGGGGCATCGGGCAACTCGGGCGGAATCACGCGGAGGACGACTCGATACGAGCCGACGCGGAGGCGGAGACACTCGACCCACTCGCCGCTCATCGGGCGCACGTTGGGCGAACTGGCGGGATCGGGAAGCGCGGCCACAGCCTGCAAAGCGGCCCGCACCTGCGTCTGCCGATCGCGGGGCCTCCGTTGAAAGTAGTTCCTGGCGTGACGGTGGAGCGCGATGCGCCTCACAGTTCGTCGAGCGCAGTGAACGCCTCACGCCGGCGGGCGCGGGAGTCGTCGAGCGCTTCGCGCAACTGCGCCTGCGCGGCGCCGTCGAAATCAAGGCCGAGCGCCTCGGTCAGTTCGCAAAACTGTGCCCACGGGATGATGACTTCCTGCGGTTCGCCGTGCTCATCGACGACGATTTTCTTTTGGATCGCGATCATGTGGCGACAGTAGCCAGAGCGTCCGGCGTCGGCAATCATGGAGTTGGTTGTTCGCGGGAAAGCGTCCTCGCGCCCGGTGTCACTCTCCAACTCGCCTTAGCCGGCGAGCACTTCGGCGATCGTCACTTCGCGGCCGAGCTTGAGCGAGCGCGTGCCGGCTTCGAGTGCGGCGATGAGCTCGACTTCCTCCTCGATCGGCACGCTCTCCTTGCCGGTCTCGAGGAGGTCGAGGAAGGCTTCGAGCAGATACGAGTAGAGGTCCTTCAAGTCGGGCGTCACGCTGCGCCAGCCTTTCTGGCCGTAGAGGTTGATCTGGTAGCCGCCGCGCATCCATTCCTTCTCGCCGACGATGAGCATCACGTCGCGGTGGTTCTCGAAGCGGAGGCGGACGAGGTTCGCGCCGGGCTGGCCGACATTGATGGCGGAGACGCATCCGCGACCGAGCACGGCGTAGATCATCGAGAGCGCGTGGATGCCGTAATAGACCAGCTCGTTTCCGCACGCGGCGGTGGCGAGGTGGACGTTGCCGAGCTGCGGGAGTTCGGCGCGCAGCTTCACGATGTCCGGGACGAAGCGCAGCGAGCTGCACGACATGAACGGCGTCTTCGTTTCGCGGGAGAGCTTCGCGATGGCCTGCGCTTCGCGCGCGGTCATGGCGAGCGGCTTGTCGCAGAAGACGGGGATGTTTTTGCGGAGCGGGTGCCCGGCGTATTTCCACTGGGCGCCGCTGCCGTCGTCGATGAGGAGGACGGCATCGACTCCGGTGCTGCATTCCTCGGCGGTGGCGGCGACGGTTTCGATGCCGCACGCGTCGGCGAGGGCGCGCGCGGATTCCTGGTCGGGGTCCCAGACCTTGACGACGCGGGCGTCTTCGAGCCGGCGACCGGCGCGGACGAAGGTGCCGCCGAAGGCTTTCGCTTTCGCTTCGTCCCAGCCGTTGAAGGTGGTCGCGAAGGCGGTGCCGTGATTGGAGCCGCGCGTGCGCGGGGTGTTGCGTCCGTAGGTGGCGGCGGAGATGAGGGCGAGGCGATGCATCGGAGGCATCAACCTGCGAACGCGTCGCGCCTTGGCGCCGATCGCGTGGCGTTCAGCGGCGGCGGAAGAAAAGCGACCCGCGCGACGAGCCGTGCGAGTGCGAGCCGTGCCGGCTGATGGTGACGCTCGTGGAGCTGCGTGGCTGACGGTAGTAGCCGGACCTGTAGCGGGAGTCGTAGCCGGAATGGTAGCGGTAGTGGGGGTCGTAATAACCGCGGTGGCCGTGGTAGCTGGTGCTGCGCGAGGGGCGGCGGTGGTCGTCGAAGAGGCAGCCGCTGAGCAGCAGCGCGGCGGCGAGGAGGCAGAGGGTGGTGAGGATTTTCATGCGCGGTGTTTGGGATTGCGGCGTGCGCGCGGCGCGCGGCAGGGTGGGCTCGATGAAGCCATTCTTTCCATTGTCGCTGCTCGCCGCCGCGAGTGTGCTCGCCGCTGAACCCGAGTTCCCGCTGACTGCCGATTCCAAACCGCAAGACGGCGTGCCGAAGGGAGAGTTGCTCAAGTTCACGTTTGAGAAGTCGAAGATTTTTCCGGGCACATCCCGCGATTACTCCGTTTACGTCCCGAAGCAATACGACCCCGCGAAGCCCGCGTGTCTCATGGTCTTCCAGGATGGGAGCGGGAAGAACTACGAGGCGCCTACGGTGCTCGACAATCTCATCGCGAGGAAGGAGCTGCCGGTGATCATCGGCGTCTTCGTGATGCATGGAAAGGTGAAGGCGCTCGACCCGGAGCGCGCGCTCGAGCGCTTCAACCGCAGCTACGAATACGACGGGCTCGGCGACAACTACGCGCGCTTCCTCGTCGATGAACTGCTGCCGGATGTGGAGGCGAAGACGACGGCGGATGGGCGGCCGATCCGCATCTCGAAGGCGGCGACGGATCGCGGGATCTGCGGTTCGTCTAGCGGCGGCATCGCGGCGTTCACGGCGGCGTGGGAGACGCCGGATGCGTTCAGTCGCGTGTTCACGACGGTCGGCACTTACGTCGGCCTGCGCGGCGGCGACGGCTACCCGACGCTGATCCGGAAGTTCGAGCCGAAGCCGATTCGCGTCTTCCTGCAGGACGGCTCGAACGACAACAACATCTACGCGGGCGATTGGTGGATGATGAACCAGACGATGGAGCGCGCGCTCACTTGGGCCGGCTACGAGGTCAACCACGCGTGGGGCGAAGGCGGGCACAATGCGAAGCACGGCACCGCGATTTTCCCCGAGGTGATGCGCTGGCTGTGGAAGGACTGGCCGAAGGCGCCGGTGAATCGCGGATCGCAGAACCGGATGCTCGGCGAGATCGTCGATCCCGCGAGCGAATGGGAGCTCGTGAGCGAAGGCCACAAGGGCACCGAAGGCCCCGCGGCGAATGCGAAAGGCGAGGTGTTTTTCATCGAGGGCGGCGACGTGTCGAAGACGTGGAAGATCGGGCTCGATGGAAAGGTGAGCGTCTTCATCGACGACAATCAGGCCGGCGGCGGGCAGAGCTTCGGAGCTGATGGGCGCTTGATTTCCATCGCGGGAAAGCCGGAGCAGATCATCGCTTACGACGCCGCGGGGAAGGGGACGAAGATCGCCGAGGGCTTCCGCGGCAACGATCTGACTGTGCGCGCCGACGGCACTGCGTGGGTGACCGAGCCGGGCTGGGACGGCAAGAGCCCGAGCCAGATCTGGCTGCTGCCGAAGGAGGGCCCCGCACGCGTCGTGGACAAAGGCCTGCGCTTCTCGAACGGCATCGCGCTCAGCCCCGACCAGTCGCTGCTCTACGTCGCCGACTCGCGCACGAAGTGGGTCTATAGCTACTCGGTGCAGCCCGACGGCTCGCTGAAGAACAAGCAGAAGTATTTCTGGCTGCACGAGCCCGACACCGCCGACGACAGCGGCGCGGACGGGATCGAGGTCGATCGCGACGGGCGGGTGTATGTGGCGACGAAGATGGGCATTCAGGTGTGCGATCAAGCGGGCCGCGTGAACTGCATCCTGCCGACGCCGAACGGGAAGGTGAGCAACCTTTGCTTCGGCGGGCCGAAGTTCGACACACTCTACGCGACGTGCGGCGACAAGGTCTTCAAGCGGAAGATGAAGGTCGCCGGAGCGCCGAGTTGGGGAGCGCCGGTGAAACCGGCGGCGCCGAAGTTGTAGCCGCGGCGCTCTGCGCCGAGCGCGTCGCAGAGCGACGCGGCTACACGCGCCGGTTTTCCAACTCGGCGGCGAGGCGCGGGGCGATCATGCGATGGCCGAGCGGCCGGCCTTCGACGGTCGCGACCGGCATCACGCCGAGCCAGGAGTTCGTCAGGAAAATCTCGTCGGCGTTGACCACATCCTCGCGGCGCAGGCGGCGTTCCTCGACTTTGCGGCGGCGGATTACCCACTCGCGGATCACGCCGGTGCGCGCGCCGCTGGAGCGGGGCGGGGTGGCGAGGCGATCGTCGCGGAGGACGAAAACATTCGCGCAGCACGCGGAGACGAGTTCGGCACGGTCGTTGAAGAGCAGCGCTTCGTCGAAGCCACGGTGGCGCGCCCGCGAGAGCACGTCGGCGTTGAACCAATAGTTCGCCGTCTTCAGTCCGCCGAACGGTGCGCGGTAGGTCTCCTCGCTGAGCGTGACTTCGTAGCTCTCGTCCGTGGTGGGTAGGCGCTCTTCGATGAAGACGAAGATGCGCGGGTGTGTGGCGGGACCGGTGAGCGGGCCGTCGCCGGCGGTGACGTAGAGGCGGGCGAAACCGTCGGTGCCGCTGAGGATTCCGCGTGCGGCGGGGAGCGCGGCTTCGTCGAGCAACAGCTCGCGATCACCGCACGCGGCGAGCAGCCGGGCGGCGTGGCCTTCCCAAAACTCCGGCTCGCCGCCCGCGATGCGGATGCTCTCGAACACGCTCATCCCGTAGCGAAATCCACGATCGGTCAGCGGCACGCTTTCCGCCGGCTCGAAGGCGGCGCCGGTCCAGCGCCACGCGTTCACGAGATGGTCAGCTCCTTGGTGATGTTGAATCGCTCCAGGCGCTTTCGCAGCGTCGCGCGAGTGATGCCTAATAGCTTGGCCGCACGGACTTGGTTGCCTTTTGTGACGGTCATGGCGTGCATGGTAAACTCGCGCTCCAGCCACGGCAGCAGTTGCACGCTCGGATCCGCTTGCGCGACTTTGAGCAGCACTTCGATCGCCTTCCCGGTCGTGATCGCACCTGGCTCGGCGACCGGCCCACCATCGGTCGCGGGCGCTCCGAGTGGGATGTCCTTGGGCAGCAAAAGGTCGCTGCCGGCGAGCACGACGGCGCGCTGGATGGTGTTCTCCAGCTCGCGCACGTTGCCCGGCCACGGGTAGCCTTCGAGCACGCGCACGGCTTCTTCGCTAAGCCGCAGACGTGGCAGCCGTTTCATGGCCGCGACCTTTTGCAGGAAGTATTCGGCCAGCGGCTGGATGTCCTCGACGCGCTGACGCAGCGGCGGGAGCTGGATGCGGACGACGTTGAGCCGGTAAAACAGATCTTCGCGGAAGCGCTTCTCGCCGACCTCCTGCTCGAGGTTCTTGTTCGTCGCGCAGATGATTCGCACGTCGCTCTTGAGCACGTCGTTGCCGCCGACCCGGGAGAACTCGCCGCCTTGGAGCACGCGCAGGATTTTACTCTGCAAGGCCGCGGGCATGTCGCCGATCTCATCGAGGAAGAGCGTGCCGCCATTGCACTGCTCAAATCGCCCGATGCGCTGCCCTGTCGCGCCGGTGAAGGAGCCCTTCTCATGGCCGAAGAGCTCGCTCTCGAGCAGATGTTCCGGGATCGCCGCGCAGTTGATCGCGACGAACGTCTTCGGATTGCGCGGGCTGTAGTGATGGATGGCGCGCGCGACCAGTTCCTTGCCCGTGCCGCTCTCGCCAGTGATCATCGCCGGCGCATCGCTGTGAGAGACGCGACCGACCATCTTGAAGACCTGCTGCATCGCGGGCGATTTGCCGACGATGGAATCCTGATGCTCCTCGACGGTGAGCGTGGCCTTCATCTCCGTCGCCGCCTTCATCTCGATCTGCGCCTTGAGCGCGGCATCCACGACGCCCTTGAGGTTGAAGGGCAGCGCTTCCTTCCGGATGAAATCGAAGGCGCCCAGCTTCATCGACTCGATGACCGACTGAGTGGTGCCGAACTGACTGATGAGCACGACGGTCGCGTTCGGGTTGCGCTGGCGCATCTTCACGAGCAGCTCCATGCCGCTGAACGGGGAGAGATGTGTCTCGCAGATGACCACGTCGGGGTCCTCGCGCGTCCATCGCTTGAAACCTTCGTCGGAAGTCGTGGCCGTGATCACCCGCGTGCCCGCGGTGGCGAGCTGGCGATTGATCCAGTCCAGAAAATCGGTGTCGGGATCGATGACGAGGATGACTTGTGGCTTCTCCATTTCGGATTGGTCCGCGTGTTACAAGAATTCGCCGGTCGGCGAAAGGGCGAAGTGGCGATCTTTTGCCACTTCACGCATTCAGACTCCGCCGAAACGTCGGTCCCGCCGGTGGAACTCCGCGATCGCGGCGTTCAGTTCCTCTTTGCCAAAGTCCGGCCAGAGCTTCTCGGTCACGACGATCTCCGTGTAGCTGAGCTGCCAGAGCAGGAAGTTCGACAGCCGCATCTCGCCCGATGTGCGGATGAGCAGGTCGGGGTCGGGATACACGCGGGTATATAAATGCCGCGAGATCAGCTCGGGATCGATCATCGCCGAATCGATGTGCCCCGCCTGCACCTCGCGCACGATCGACTTCACCGCGTCGGTGATCTCCGTGCGGCCGCTGTAGCTGAGCGCGAGCACGAGCGTGAGGCGCTTCCCGTCAACGGTCGCCTCGATCGCCTTGTGAAGCGCCTGCTGGCAGCTCGCGGGAAGATCGGTCAGCCGACCGATGGCCTGGAGGCGGATGCCTTTCTCGATCAGCTCCGCGGTTTCCTTCTCGATGAAAAGCTCGAGCAGCTTCATCAGCGCGTTTACTTCGTCCTTTGGTCGCGACCAGTTCTCCGTCGAAAAGGCATACACGGTCAGGAACTCGACGCCGAGTTCCGCGCAGCCTTCGACCACCGCGCGCAGCGAGTCCGCGCCCTTCTCGTGCCCGGCGATGCGGGCAAGTCCGCGCTCCTTCGCCCATCGGCCGTTGCCATCCATGATGACGGCGATGTGGCGGGGAGGGTTCATGGTTTTGTTCACCACCAAGACACCAAGGCACCAAGAGGGAACAGCAGTCTCCGTTGGTGCCTTGGTGTCTTGGTGGTTCCCATTTAGAGCAGGATGGTCTGGTCGCGGTTCGGTCCGACCGACGCGATGGTCAGCTTTCCGCCGCTCAGCTCCGCGATGCGTTTGAGGTAAGCGCGCGCTTTCGCCGGCAGGTCGCCCCATTTCTTGCAGCGATCGGTCGGAGTCATCCAGCCCGGGTGCTCTTCGTAAATGGGCACGCACGCCGCGAGCTGCGCGCTGTCGCTCGGCGGCACCTCGAGCCGCTTCTTCCCGAGCTTGTAGGCCACGCACACCTTGATCGTCGGCAGCGTGTCGAGGCCGTCGAGATTCGTCACCGCGATCTCGTCGATGCCGTTCACCATTCCCGCGAATCGCGTCGCGACCGCGTCGAACCAGCCGCAGCGCCGCGCGCGTCCGGTCGTCGCGCCGAACTCGCGCCCGAGCCCGTGCAGCATGTCGCCGATCTGCTCGTTCTCGGTCGGGAAGGGGCCCTCGCCGACGCGCGTCGTGTAGGCCTTCATCACGCCGAGCACCGTATCCATGCGGTGCGGCGGCACGCCCGAGCCGGTGCAGGCGCCGCCAGCGGTCGTGTTCGAGGAAGTCACATACGGATACGTGCCGTGGTCGATGTCGAGGAAGGTGCCCTGCGCGCCCTCGAAGAGGATGCGCTTCCCGGCCTTCAGCGCCTCGTGCAGATACACCACCGTGTTCGCCACGAATGGCGCGAGCTGCTTCGCCGCCTTGCGATAATCGGCGAGCACCGTCGCGTAGTTGAGCGGCTTCGCGCCGAGCGCCTTGAGCACCGCGTTGTTCTCCTTGATCCGCTGCTTGAGCTTCGCCTCGAAGACCGCCGGTTCCACGAGATCTCCCATCCGCACGCCGACGCGCGCGGCTTTGTCGCCATACGCCGGGCCGATGCCGCGCTTGGTCGTGCCGATCTTGCGTTTGCCCTTCGCGGCTTCGCGCTGCTCGTCGAGCGCGCGGTGGTAGGGGAAGACCACGTGCGCGCAGTCGGAGATCATCAGGTTCCTCGGCGTCACCTTGATCTTCCGCTTGAGCAGCCCGTCGATTTCCTTCGCCACCGCGATGGGATCGATCACCACGCCATTGCCGATCACGCACATCTTCCCCGCGCGCAGGATGCCGCTGGGGATGAGATGCAGCACGTATTTCTCGCCGCCGACGAGCACGGTGTGGCCCGCGTTATTGCCGCCTTGCGAGCGCACGACCAGGTCGGCGCTCTCGGTGAGGAAATCGATGATCTTGCCTTTGCCTTCGTCACCCCATTGGGCGCCGACGAGGATGGTGTTGGACATGTTGGTATGGATGTAGAGACGTGAAAACGTCCCGGCCGCTGAGCGACACGAGACGTTGCGCCCTTTTAGCGAGTGCCGCGCGAGTGGCGAGTGGAAAGTGCGCGGCTAGTCCTCGAGCTCGTCCTCCGGCTCGATGTGGACGAGCACCTCGCTCACCGACGGAAGCGCGCCGCGGATTGCATCGCGCACCGCGTGAGCGATCCGGTGGCTCTCGCGCACGCTCAGATCGGGATTCACGCCGACGTGCAGGTCCACGAAATACTCCAGCCCGCTCTTTCGGATCAGGCAGATGTCTAGCGCCGCCACGCCCGGCACCGAAGTGGCGACCGCGCGCACGCTTTCCTCCAGCTCGGGCGAGGCGGTGTCCATCGTGTCGCGCAGAGCCGAGCGCAGCAGTTGGCTGCCGTTCCACGCGATGAATCCGCACGCGAAGAGCGCGGCCCAGTCGTCCGCCGGCGCCCAACCGGTGAAGAGCGCGATGCTGATCCCGATGAACGCCGCCGTCGAGGTGATCGCATCCGCGCGATGATGCCACGCGTCCGTCTTCACCGCGCTGCTGTCGAGCGCGTGTCCGGCGCTCAGCACCTTGCGGTGGAGGAGTTCCTTCACCACCACGACGCCGAGCAGCACGTAGAGAGTGAATTGCTTCGGCGTGTGGTGGGGGATCAAGATCTCGCGCACACTCTGCACCGCGAGCGCGAGCGCCGTGCCGAGCACCACGAATGAAACGATCAGTGCCGCGAGTGGTTCGGCCTTCCCGTGGCCGTAGGGATGATCCGCGTCCGGCGGCTCAGCGGCGACCTTCAATCCCCACCAGATCGCCAGCGAACCGAAGATATCGAGCAACGACTCGATGCCGTCGGCGATGAGCGCGTAGGCGTGGCCGAGCACGCCGGCGGTGATCTTCACCGCTGCGAGCACGCAATTCACCACGATGCCGAGCAGCGCGAAACGCGCGCCTGTGGCGAGGCGATGATGGGTGTGAGCGGCGGGCACGGCTCAGCGTCCCGCGGTCTTTCGCTGCCGATATTGTTCGGGGGTCATCACGCAGCGGAAGCCGGTGTGATTGCTCCCCGTGCTGATCTCGCCCTTGCCGCGCGTGCCGGTGATGTAGCGCGAGCAGTATTCCTCCGTGCACAGGAAGGAGCCGCTGCGATGCACACGCTTCTTTTCCTGCGGCTCAGCCGGATCGAAGGAATCCGCGGGCCCTTGCGGATTGCGCACGAGGCCTTGTGCGGCATCGCGCGCGTAAGTGTCCTCTCGATACCAGTCGCTGCACCACTCCCACACATTGCCCGCGATGTCGTAGAGGCCGTAGGGGTTCGGGGAAAACTGGGCGACGGGCGCGATGCCCGCGAAACCATCAGCGGCGCTGTCGGTGACGGGGAATTTCCCCTGAAACGTGTTCGCCATGTATTTGCCGTCGAGCCGCAGGTTCTCGCCCCACGCGAAGCGCTGCCCTGCCTTCCCGCCGCGCGCCGCGAATTCCCACTCCGCCTCGGTCGGCATCCGCTTGCCGGCCCATTTGCAGTAAGCCTCCGCGTCCTCGTAGCCGATGTGAACGACGGGGTGATTCTTTCGCGTCTGCCAGTCGGATGACGGCCCGTCGGGATGACGCCAGTTCGCGCCCGGCTGATACCGCCACCAGCGGTAGTGCGAATCGAGCGGCACCGGCGCAGCCGTCGCGGTGAACACCGTCGAACCCGCGACCAGATTCTCCGGCGGCGCGCCGGGGAAATCCTCCGCGCGCGGCACGCGCTCGGCGATGGTGATGTAGCCCGTCGCCTCCGCGAACTTCGCATACTGCTCATTGGTCACCTCCGTCGCGTCGATGAAATACCCGTCCACCTGCACGCGATGGATCGGGCGCGCATCGGGCATCGGGTCGTGCCCGGCGCCTTCGCAGCCACACGTCGTCGGGTCTTCGCTGCCCATGGAATATTCGCCGCCGGGAATCCAGACCATGCCCTCGGGCGCGGCGCCGGGTGCGGGCGCGGTGTTCGCGATCGTCGGCCCGAATGGACCGACGCCTTCGCTCGCCGCTGGTTTTGATGCGCCGGATTGGAAAAGATAAACCGTGCCCGCGACGATCGCGGCGGCCCCGATCAGCCAGGGAAGGGCGCGAGTGATTGGATTCGGGTCGGACGGTGATTGCTTGGGCATGGGCAGGGCCGGCAACGGAGCGCGCTCCGCGTCGCGATGGCAACTGCAAATGCGAGTAGCGTTGCTCGCGGCTTGCAGCCTGCTGGACGGTCAGGCACGATTCGTTGTCCACACGGGCAACTCGAACCACTCGTGAAAATCCGCAGCACTCCATTCAGCATGCCAAAGCAAGCACCCATCATGGTGCTGCCGAACACGACGCTCTTTCCCCATGCGTTGATGCCGCTGTTCATCTTCGAGCCGCGCAACCGCGAGATGCTCGCGTGGGCGCTCGAGCACGAGCGTGTGTTTTGCCTCGCACTGATGAAGCCCGGCATCGAGGAGGCGCGCAGCGTCGAGGACTTTCACCATCTCGCCGGCATCGGCGTCGTGCGCGCATGTGCGACCCATGATGACGGCACTTCGCACCTCGTGCTGCAGGGATTTGCGCGCGTCGAGTTCACCGGATTCGCGCAGGAAAGGCCGTTTCGCGTCGCGCAACTGCGCGAAGTGCCGAGCGAACCCGCCGGTGCCGAGGAGGGCGAAGTGCTCAGCGCGCAGGTGCTCGAGTTCTGCGCGCACTTCCAGGCGCAAGGCGCGCAGATTTCCGAAAAGCTCGACGAGCAACTCGCCCAAGTGGACGACCCGTCCGTGCTCTGCGACATCGTCGCGCACACCTTCGTGCGCGACGCCGCGCGCCGGCAAAAAGTGCTCGAGACCCAGCGTGTCGCCGACCGTCTCCGCACGCTCATCAAGCACCTCGGCGACGAGTTGCCCTAGTCGGCGACTCCGAAGAGCCGCTCGTGCTCGCGCATGAGGTAGCGGTCGGTCATCCCGGCGATGAAGTCGCACACGGTCCGGTGCAGGCCGTCGCGCTCGAGCCGCTTTGTCGTCGAGCGGCCGAGCTGGCGCGGGTCGTCGAGATACGCGCCGAAGACCCGCGCAAGCATCGCGCACGCGCGCTGGTTCACCCCCGCCACGGCTTCGTGGAAGTAGAGATTCGCGTAGAGAAATTTTCGCAGCTTCGCATTCGCACGCCGCAGCGCGTCGCTGTAGCGGATGAGCGGGCGCGGCTGGCGGCGCACGGCTTCGACGCTCCTGACTCCCGCCTTCGCGATCGCGCCGGCGCTCGCGGTGATCACGTCCTGCACCTGCCGATCGATGAGGCAGCGGATGATGTAGCTGGCGAGTTCCTTGCCCTTGAGCTTCGGAAAATGCTGCCGCACGTGCGCGGCGCTTTCGGTCCACGCATCGAGCTCCGCGAGCTGCTCCATGCCGAGCAGGCCAGCGTCGAGGCCGTCGTCGAGATCGTGGCTGTAGTAGGTGATCTCGTCGGCGAGGTTCGCGATTTGCGCCTCGAGGCTCGGGGAGCGATTCTTCGCGCCACCTTTCGCGGCTTGGTGAAAGCGCACGTGCTTGTGCAATCCCTCGCGCACTTCCCACGTGAGGTTCAGCCCGGCGAAGCGCGGATACTTGTGCTCGATCTGCTCGACGATGCGCAGGCTCTGCGCGTTGTGATCGAAGCCGCCGTGCTTCCGCATCAGCCGGTCGAGCTGCTCCTCGCCGCTGTGGCCGAAGGGCGGATGACCGAGATCGTGCGCGAGCGCGATGGCCTCGGTGAGGTCTTCGTTCAAGCCGAGTCCGCGCGCGATCGTGCGGCTGATCGACGCCACTTCCATCGTGTGCGTGAGCCGCGTGCGGAAGTGATCGCCCGTGCCGTTGAGAAAGACCTGCGTCTTATACTCGAGCCGTCGGAACGCCTGGCTGTGGACGATCCGCGCGCGGTCACGCTCGTATTCGAGCCGTTGCGGATGCGGCGGCTCGGGGTGCTCGCGCCCCGTGCTCGCGCTGGTCATTTGCGCGTAAGGTGCGAGCCGCGCGTCTTCGAGCGCCTCGAGTTCAGCCCGCGTGCGAATCATCGTCGGGCGGGTGAGTATCGCGCTCGAGTGCGCGGCGCGCGGCGCGTCCGGCCGAGCGCACGACGAGCAAATCGAAAACGGCCAACAACATCGCCGCGACGGTGAACCACGCGCACACGGCCCAGTAGCCGATGAAGAGCAGCGGATGAGCGCGCAGCGGCGCAACGAGCAGCACCGATCCGATGAAGACCATGAGCACCGCCGCCAGCGCGATGTAGAACATCAGCGTGCGCCTCGCCCGCGTGTCGCGAAGCAGGGTGCGGGTGAGGTGGACGATGGACTTGGACGAAATCACGGTCGCGAGAGTGCGCCGCCGCACGCCGTCCCGCAAGCACCCGCAGCCTCAGCGCTTCGGCGGCTTCCGGCTGCCGAGGCGCAGGTCTGCTGCCTCGTCGCGCTTCGTAATCGCCGGGGGCAAGGTGCCCGGATCGACGCTCGGCGCCGGGCTGGCTGCGACGATCGTGCGCGGGCGTTCGCCGGGCGCACCCGGCACGGCGAAGTCGGACGTGATGCGCGCCGGCGCGATCGTAGGATTTGGATTCACAGGTCCGGCAGTGACTGTGCCGGGCTTTGGCGCCAGCACGCTATCGGGTGCAGGGATCGATGCGTTCTCGAACAGGCGCGTCGTCACGTTGTAGCCCGGGCCGGGGTCGCCGGCCATGGGACGCAAGCCGCGCACATGCTGTGTCTGCAAATAGATCGCCGTCCCGAGCGCGACAACCGCGCACGCCGCCGCCGCAGCGATGGCCGGCCCGCGCTGCCACCAACTCGATGGACCGGCGGCCACCCGGGCGGCAGCGAGGACCGCGGAACGCTGCTCGTCGAGCAGCGGCGGCGAGGCCTCGTCGGCGAATTCGTGACGCAGATCGGTGGCGATTCGGTGGATGCTCTTCGTTGCGGAGGCGAGCGCAAACTCCAAGGCGTTAAAAATCACACCTTTAGGTACATTCTTCTCATGTGCCAGAGCATCAACCAACAATAG
>JBEBGD010000169.1:0-7057 GCA_040081625.1 Chthoniobacteraceae bacterium | reverse complement strand
GTCGTTCGGGCTGACGATCTGCGCGGAGCGGAACGCGGTGGCGGCGGCGGTGGCGGCTGGGGAGCGGAGGTTCCGGGCGGTGGTGATCGTGGCGGACTCGAAGACGCCGGTGAGTCCGTGCGGGGCGTGCCGGCAGGTGCTGGCGGAGTTCGGCGCGGAGATGGAGGTGCACAGCGTGAACTTGAGCGGGGAGCGATTTTCTGCGCGGCTGAGCGAGCTGCTGCCGCGGGCGAGCGAGGGGATTTTGGGGACTTAGCGTTCCACGTAGAACGATGTTTATTTATCCGACGACCTACGATGTGGTGGTGATCGGGGCCGGGCACGCCGGGATCGAGGCTGCGCGCGCGGCGGCCCGGCTCGGGTGCCGGACGCTGATGCTGACGCAGAACCTGGATTCAGTCGGACAGATGTCGTGCAACCCGGCGATCGGCGGTCAGGCGAAAGGGCAGATCGTGCGGGAGATCGATGCGCTGGGCGGGTTCATGGCTCTGAATACGGACGCGACGTGTATTCAGTTCCGGATGCTCAACGCCGGGAAGGGGCCGAGCGTGCGGTCGCCGCGGGCGCAGTGCGATAAGAAGGCGTATCAGTTTCGCGCGAAGGCGGAGCTGGAGGCGACCGAGAACCTGGACATCAAGCAGGGGAATGCGGTGCGGTTTCTGACCGGCGCGGACGGGGCGTGCAGCGGGATCCAGACGGACCTCGGCTTGCAGGTGAATGCGAGGTCGGTGGTGGTGACGACGGGGACCTTCATGCGGGGGCTGCTGCATGTGGGGCTGCAAAACAAGGCCGGGGGGCGGATGGCGGACTCGGTCTCGACGCTGAGCGATTCGCTGCGGGAGCTTGGGTTTGTGACGGAGCGGTTCAAGACCGGGACGCCGTGCCGGCTGAACGGGAGGAGCATCGACTTCACCAAGTGCGAGGTGCAGCCCGGCGACGAGCGGGCGCTGCCTTTCTCGTATGTGCCGGAGCGGCTGGTGCGGCGAGAGCGTGAGACCTTCTCGCTGAACTGGTGGGAGGACGGGGCGTTCCATGTGGAACAGCTCCCCTGCTGGATGACGCAGACGACGCCTGCGACGCACGACTTCATCCGCCGGAATCTCGACAAGTCGCCGCTGTATGCCGGGATCATCCAGGGGGTCGGGCCGCGGTATTGTCCGTCGGTCGAGGACAAGGTAGTGCGGTTCGCGGAGAAGGAGTCGCATCAGATCTATCTCGAACCGGAGGGGCGGCATACGGAGGAGTATTACGTGAACGGGGTCTCGACCTCGCTGCCGATGGAGGTGCAGTTTGAGTTCATCCGCACGATCCCGGGGCTGGAGGCGGCGGAGATCATGCGGCCGGGGTATGCGGTGGAATACGATCACTGCCCGGCGCAGCAGCTCTTTCACACGCTCGAGACGCGGCGGGTGCCGGGGCTGTATTTCGCGGGGCAGATCAATGGGACGAGCGGGTATGAGGAGGCGGCGGCGCAGGGTCTCGTGGCCGGGGCGAATGCGGCGCTCAAGACGCTCGGGAGGGAGCCGTTCACGCTCTCGCGGTCGGATGCATATATCGGCGTGCTCATCGACGACCTCGTGACGAAAGGCACGCCCGAGCCGTATCGGATGTTCACGAGCCGGGCGGAGCATCGGCTGCTGCTGCGGCACGACAACGCGGACCTGCGGCTGACGCCGCTCGCCCACCAGCACGGGCTGGCGGATGCGGGGCGATGGGAGAAGGTGCAGACGAAGCGGCGGCAGCTCGCGGAGATCGAGGCGCTCGCCGGGTCGAGCAATCTGGAGGGCGTGCGGGTGAGCCAGTGGCTGAAGCGGCCGGAGAATACGGTCGGGAAATTGCCGGCGGAGATGCGGGCGATGTTCCCCGTGGAACTTTGGGAGCACTTCGAGATCGATCTGAAATACAGCGGCTACATCACCCGGCAGCACGCGGCGATCGAGCGGCTGAAGTCGCAGGAGGATCGGCGGATCCCGGTCGGGCTGGACTACGGCGCGATCCGCGGGCTGCGCGTCGAGACGCGGCAGAAGCTCGAGGCGGTGCGGCCTGAGACGCTGGGTCAGGCGTCGCGGATCAGTGGCGTGACGCCGGCGGATGTCGCGATCCTTTCGATCGTGCTGGAGAAACCGGTCCTGACCGCGTGAACGAACCGGGCGCGCGTCCATGGCGGGATTGGGTCTGGAGCGTCGCCGGGTGGGTGATCGCGCTCGCGGCGTGCGTGCTCGTCTTCGCCCGGACGATGGATCGCAGCCTGAATCACGACGAGCATCAGTTCCTAGCGCCGGCGGCGTTGCTCGCGCGGGAGGGGCTGGAGCCCTGGCGCGACTACCAGCTCTTCCACCTCCCGAATCTAATCCTGGCATATGCCGCCGCGGACCGGCTCACGGGCGATCTGGTGTTCGGCGCGAAGCTGGTGTCCTTCGCCGCGACAGCGTTTGTGATTTGCTTAGTTGTCTGGCTCGCGATGCGGGGCGACCCGCGGCGCGGCGTCCTGATCGGAGGCGCCGCTGTCCTGGTGCTGCTCGGTGATCCGCTGTTTCTATTCACGGCGGGGAAGACTTGGAATCACGAAGTTCCGACCGCGCTATTGATCGCCGCCGGCGCCTCGCTCGTCCTCGCCTCGGGTCGGGACCGGCTTTGGCAGACCGCGTGCGCCGGCGTGCTGGCGGGGCTCGCGACCGGATGCCGCCTGACTTTCGCCCCGATGCTCATCGGTCTATTCGTATTCGTGCTGCTGTTTCCGGTGCCGTGGCGGCGCCGATTCATGCACGCGGGCGTGCTAACGATTGCGGCGACGATCGCGCTCGGGCCGTCGCTTTACTTTTTGGCGACGCAGACTGAGGCGTTCATCTTCGGGAACCTTGAGTTCCCGCGGTTGCGGCTGACGGACCCGACGGATACGCGCGTGCAAAAGACTGTTTCGCTGTGGCGCAAACTCCGGTTCTTCTTCAAGGAGATCATGCTTCCGAGTTGGCCGGTCTTTCTCCCGTGGCTGGCGTTCGCGATCCGGCCGGGCTGGCAATGGCTGCGCACGCGCCGTTTCGACCAGGCGGCCGCCGGGCTTTCCCTCGTGCTCTTCCCGTTCGTGCTGGCGGGTTGCTTCTCGCCGGCGCGGTATCAGAAGCAGCATTTCTTCGTGTTCGTCCCGTTGCTGATGGTGACAGTGTTGGCTATTCTTATGTCTCAATACGTTAGACACAAGATACTTACGAACTTATTGATCGGCGGACTCGCGTTGATTTCGATCGTCAGAGGATGGGCCGAATATGTCGTGATCGAGAATCTGGCCCAGCCGCAGGAATGGTTTACCAGTCGTCTCGCTCGCGCTGGTTCCGAGATCCGGGCGCACGCCCCCGGCGGACAAATCCTCACCCTCGCGCCGGCCCTGCCACTCGCCGGTGGGCTGAGCATTTACCGCGAGTTCGCCACCGGCGCATTCGCGTGGCGGAGCGCGCGCTTCGTCCCCGCGGAACGGCGCCGCCAGCTCCATATGATCGCGCCGGACGACCTCGACGAATTTCTCCGCGCCCGGCCGCCCGCGGCGGTGCTCACCGGCGTGGAAGAAGCCGACGAAGAGGCTCCGCTGATCGCGTGGGCGCGGCGGAATAACTTCTCCCCCAAGCCGCTGAAAAAAGGGCGGGTGCTGTGGCTGCCCGACACACGGGTTCGATGAGCGATTCGTTCCCGCGGCGAGCGCGATTGAGCGTGAACGTCCGCGTCGGAGATTACCCTTGTCGCCGGGACATTCTCGGCCATTGGTAGCGGTCTTTATTATCCCTCCCAGTTTCATGTCCCGACCCGCCTGCCCGCTTCCCCTCATTTCGCGCCTCCGCGGGCACGGTGCGTGCAGTCTGGGCCGCGTGGTTTGGACCTGACGCACGAATCGCGCATCCTGATCCGCAATTTGGTTTCCCCTCTCACTCCACCGCTTTCCACGAACCACGAAATGATCGCACGTAAATCTTCATCCACCGCACGCCGGAGTCTCGGCGATATTTTGCGAAGCATTCTGTCGGGCAGTCACGCCGGCTGCAGTCACCGCGAGCAGCCGCTCGTCGAGGTGCTCGAGCACCGCGTCGCGCCGGCCACGCTCACCCTCACGGGTATGAGCGGCGGAGTGCATGTTTTCGACATCGGCAGCGGCGACGACTTCGTGCTCGGCAATGTCGGCGGAAAACTCATCGTCACCGACAGCGCGCATCAAGTCGTGTGGTCGCATGCGGGAAAGATTCTCGACCTTTCCATCGATGCCGGGGGGGATGACTTCACCATCGCCGGGAAGGTGCGCGTAGCCGACGACTTTAGCATCACCGGCACTGGCGAAGTAAAAGTGGGCGGGACTGGCGTTGTGCGCGCGGGCGACCAACTTTCCATCCGGGGCGGCGTCGTCTTGGTCGAGGGCGAACTCTTCGCCGGACGCGGTGGCTTCGGTGGCGACATCCTCATCACCGGCACAAAGCTGTCGCTGGAAGGGGATGCGAAAATCGGCGTCGCTGCCAAGCGCGGCGGCGGGACGGTGCTCATCGGCGGCGACTATCAGGGGCTGAACCCCGCGATTGAAAACGCGAAGCAGGTTTTCGTCGGCCCCGACGTAACGATCAACGCAAACGCAACGCTTCGCGGCGACGGCGGAAAGGTGATCGTGTGGGCCGACGATGCTGAATATTTCGCCGGTAAAATCAGCGCGCGAGGTGGACGCCTCGGTGGCGACGGCGGCTTCGTCGAGACCTCCTCGTCCGTGCTCACGGTGATCGGCCGGGTGGATGTCAGCGCGCCGCGCGGCGCGAATGGAACGTGGCTGATCGATCCGAACAACATCCGCATCGGCGCGGGCGGCGACTTCAATATCACCAGCGGCGCGGGCTTCTTCGACAGCGCCGGCGACAGCGCCTTCCTCTCCGTCGCTTCGCTCAATGCCGCGCTCGATTCCGGCGGTAGTGTTGTCATTACCACCAAGACCGCCGGCGCCAACACCGAGGCCGGCGACATCGAAATCTGGGACACGGTCACCAAGAGCAGCGGCGCGGATTCAACCCTCACGCTCAACGCGCACCGCAGCGTGTTGTTCATCAACGACGGCGATACCGACGCGCCCGCGCTCATCTCGACGAACAACAAACTCAACGTCATCGTCTCGACCAATTACGACAACGACTCAAGCAACGGCGGCTTCTTCATGCTCTACGACTCGGGCAACAGCATCGCTGCCACGATCGACACCAACGGTGGTGACCTCACCGTCGGTGGCCAGAATTCGCCCTCCACGCAGCCGGCGATCGGCCCGACCGACAAAGGCGTCTTTATCGAGCAGGCGACGATCACCACCGGCGCTGGAAACATCAGCATTCGCGGCCAGGGCGATGCCGTCAGCGGCGGCGGGGCGAGTATCGGCATCGACATTACGAGCGGCGCATCAATCACCACAACCAGCGGCAACATCACGCTCGTCGGCACTGGCGGCGCAGTGAGCGACGCCTTCACGCAGGGCATCAGCATTTACAGCGGCTCGAGCATCACCACCGCCACGGGTGCGATCACGATCACCGGCACCACCAGCGCGACCGGCGCGAACGCCTACGGCGTAAAAATCCAGCTCAACTCAAAAGTCGAGGCTACCGGCAACGGCACGATTTCCATCACCGGCACCGGCAGCGCGAGCGCGAGCGGTTCTGCGAGTGAAGGCGTCGCGCTCTTCGACAATGCCGACGTGCTCGGCGGCGGCAGCGGAGACATTACGATCACCGGCACCGGCGGAACGAGTTCGCACGGATTCATCACCGGCAGTGGCGCCACGGACATCACCGTCGGCGGCGGTTCGCACACCGGCGCGATCACCATCATCGCAAACTCGATGTCCCTCGCCAACGCGGCGATCCAAACCACTACCACCGCCACGCTGCGGCCAAATACCAACGGCACCGCGGTGAACCTCGGTTCGGCCACCGGAGTCGGCGCGACCTTGAACCTGACCGATGCCGAACTCGATCTCGTCAGCGCCGGCACGCTCGTGATCGGCAACTCGAATACCGGCGCGTTCACCATCAGCAGTTCGATCAGCCGCGCGGCCGCGACCGCTTTCACGATCAACTCCGGCGCCAACGCAGTCACCTTCACTGGCGGCAGCGGCATCGACGCAGCCGGCGGGAATGTGACCTTCAATACCGGCGCAATCACCGGCAGCACCGGGCCTGACGTCACCTCCAGCGGCGCGACGCTCGTGATCAACGCGAGCGGTGCAGTGACCATGGCGACAGCGGTCGCGACACTCGGAACGAGCAGCGTTACCAGCGGCGCGCTCACGATTTCAAACACCGGCGCACTCGGCGTGACCTCCGCGACCACCACCAACGGCGCCATCTCGCTGACCGCCGTCGGCGGCAACCTCACGGTGACCAGCGCGACTGCCGGTGGAACGGCGCGCAACATCACGCTGACCACGACGACCAGCGGCAACGTGCTGGTGGGCGACGTGACGGCCGCGAGCGACGTGGTGACGATTACCTCTGCGGGATCGATCGAGGAAAGCGGCGCGGATGCGGGGGCGGACATCACGGCGGGGAGCGCGAGCTTGAGCGCGGCGACTGGGATCGGGGCAAGCGGGACGATCGAGACCGACGTGACGACCTTGACGAGCGCGACGACGACTGGGGCTGCGGCGAACATCGACCTTTCGGACGTGGCCGGCGGGTTGAGCGTGACGAGCGCGACGACGACGGACGGCGCGATCACGCTCAACGCGACCGGAGGCGACCTGACCCTTACGACTGTAACGGCGGGCGGAACCGGGCGGAACATCGCGGCGACGACGACGACGAGCGGGAACGTGCTGGTGGGAAATGTGACAGCCGCCAGCGACGTGATCACGATCACCTCGGCGGGCTCGATCGAGGAGTCGGGCGCTGATGGGGGATCGGACATCACCGCCGGGAGCGCGAGCTTGAGCGGGGCGACAGGGATCGGCGCGAGCGGGACGATCGAGATCGACCTGACGACCTTGACGAGCGCGACGACGACTGGCGCAGCGGCGAGCATCGATCTTTCGGACCTTGCGAGCGGATTG
>JBEBGD010000168.1:0-7069 GCA_040081625.1 Chthoniobacteraceae bacterium | reverse complement strand
CTGGAAAGCCGAGCAGATGCACGCCGCGCTCGCGCATCGGATACACGATCTCGCGCGCGACGTGGTGCGCGCATTCCACGAGATACGCGACGACGATGACGTTGCGGATGCCCTTGCTTCCGTCGGCGCGCAGGTAGCCGGTCATGCCGCGTGGCGCGGGCCTTCGCCGCGCTTGAAGGTCGGGAGGTAGTCGCTCTTCACGTTGTGCGTGTGGACGTGTGCGCCGCTCGTGATCGCGCAAATGGCGGAGCCGATCGGCGCGCCGTATTTGATGATCTTCTCTCCCGCCGAGATCTCGCGCGCGGCGATCTTGTGCCCGAGCGGGACTTCTCCGCCGGCAACGATGACGGTGAGCACGTTGTCGTCGGGATGGAGGCGGAGGTAGTGCGGATCGGTGTCGAGGCTCAAAAGTCGAACTGGTCGATGTTGTCCTTGGTGAAGATGAACGGTTTGCCGAGCACGATCGCGTCGCCTTCGATCGGCATCGCGCCGAGCCGGCCGGCGATCAGCGATTTGTCGCCGGGCTTGAGCGTTCCCTTCGCGAGCGCGTGCGCGGCCTGGATCGTGAGGTATCCGAGGTCTTCGACTTTCCAAAGGATGACGGCCTGCGTGACGCCGTCCTTCACATACTGCCGGTTCTCGCTAGGGAGTCCGAGGCCGAGCACCTTGACCGTGCCGGCTTTGCCCGCCTGCTTCACGGCCTCGGCGGTGCCGGGCACGGCGGGCGAGCAGATGGCCATGATGCATTTTAGATTCGGATATGCGCTGAGCAGATTGGTCGCTTCCTGCTGCGCTTTGTCTTTCTGGTCGTCGCACGGTTTTGTGTCCACGAGCTTCATCTTCGGATGCGCGGCGGCAAGGCGCGCTTCGATGTGCTTGCGCCATTCGCCCATATTTGCGGCGGTGAGCGTGGCGGTGATGATCGCGAACTCGCCCTCGCCGCCGCAGAGCTGGGCGGCGGTGTCCATGAGCGTCTCGCCGAGGCCCTGCGCGGTCGCCTGGTTCACGAAGAACGAGCGCGCGTCGGCGTTCGCGTCCGAGTCGTAGGTGATGACTTTGATGCCCCTGGCCTGCGCCTTTTGCAGAGCGGTCGAGATGCCTTCCTTGTTTTCGCAAGCGGCCGCGATGGCATCGACACCGAGAGTGATCCAGTTCTCGACGATCTCGTTTTGCTTGGCGGGGTCGGTGTTGGTCGGGCCGTCGAAGAGCAATTCAACGCCGAGTTCGTTCGCCGCGGCGCGCGCGCCTTTCTCGCAGGTGACGAAGTATTGGTTGCCTTTGCTCTTGGGGAGAAATGCGATCGTGAGCTTGCCGGCGGGCGACGTAGCGTCGCCGCAGCCAGCGAGGAAGACGGCGGTTGCGAGGGCGAGGGAGGCGAGTGTTTTCATGCGAGGGGAAAGCGGTGCGCCGGGCCGCGCGAGTGCTTACTGCACGACCGTCACCGGCGTGCCCAGTTTCACCTTTTGGTAAATGAGCGGCGCGATGTCGGCGGGCAGGCGGATGCAGCCATGCGAGGCGGGATAGCCCGGCAGGATGCCCACGTGCATGCCGACTCCGCTCCACGTCAGCCGGCTGAAAAACTTCATCGGCGCACCGAGGTAGCGCGTTCCGGCGGGAGCGGAGTCGATCCGCGAACTGATGCCGCTGCGCACGACGCGGCCTTTCTTGTCCACGAAGTCGCCGTAGATGCTCGAGCGATGGTCCGCATTCTTTTGAAGCACGGTGAAGTTGCCCGCCGGCGTCGGATTGCGCGCGCGGCCTGAGGAGATCGGCGTTTCGATATATACGTCGTCGGTGCCGCGGATCTTCAAATACGCGCGCTGCTTGGAGATCGAGATGAGCACGGTCGAATTATCCGGGTTGATCTGCCCCTCAATCGACTTGTCGATCTTCGGCGGTGCCTGCTTCCTGAGGAGCGTGCCCGGGCTTTTCTTGACCGGCTTGGGGCTGAACAATCCCCCCGATGCTCCCGGCACGGCGAAAATGAGGAGGAGCGCGGCGAGACTCAGTGCGGTCGGAGATCGGTGGGTGGTCATGCGTCGGAACGGGAAGGTCGCGCGCTGTCTAGCGGGGGGCGCTGCTGCGGGCAAGCGCCGAGATGAGCAGCGGTGGAGGTTTGTCAAAGTCCGGTGCGTGGGGTAATGGCCGCGGTCTTGTCGCTGCCGCCTTCCGCATTTCATCGCTGGCTCTGCGCCGCCCTGCTCGTCGTCGGCATGATGGCCGACGGCACGCACGCCGCGGATAAACGTGAGCGCAAGGACGTGGCGATTCCCCCGCCGCAGCCCGTTCCGCAGGAGATCAAGGCCGAGCGCGGGCAGGAGATCGTCATCCCGCTGCGTATCTACGGACGGCGCAACCAGCCCCTGACTTTTCTCATTCGCAAGCCGCCGCGCACCGGGGTTCTCAGCGGATTGAAGAACACCGACTACGACGCCGCGAGCATCCGCTACCGTTCGAGCGATGACCGCAACGTGCGGAGCGATGTCTTCGAATACGCGGTGAAGAGCACCGAGGGAGTGTCCGCTGCCGTGACGGTGCGGATCGAAATCATCGACCGTCCGTCGGATCTCGCGGGACCGGCGGAGGCGATGTTCCCGCCGCAGCTCACCAGCACGAGCGAGACGCAGACGATCGAGATCATCAATCGCGGCGGCACGAGCGCCGAGGGCGAGTGCTCCGTCGCGGAGCCGTGGCGTCTTGAGAGCCGTGCGAAGTATCGCATCGAGCCCGGCGGGCGGCTCTTCGTGAAGGTCGCCTTCGTGCCGCAGACCACGGGCGAATTCATCGGCGAACTGAGATTCACCTCGCAACCGGAACGCTCGGTCGTGCTGCGCGGCATCGCGCGGGATGCGCTCGCGGTGAAGCCGGCGTCGCTGCGGCTCGCCGCCGAGATGAGCACGCTCTCGCGCGCGGGAGTCTTTGAGGTGACGAATAACACGGGCACCGAGCAACTGGTCCGCGTCCGCGCGGACGCCCGTCTCGGGTGCGAGCCCGAGCTGCGGCTCGCAGCAGGCCAGACCGTGCAGGTGCTGGTGCGCACGATCGCGGAGGACGCGGCCGCGTTGAACTCGACCGTGATGCTCGAGGCCGGCAGCCATCGCGCCGAAATCGCGGTGAGCGCGGCTGCGCTGCCGGCTGTCATCCGCCCGGTTGAGCGCGCGCTCGATCTGGGCTTCGTCTCGGGCGGGACGATCGGCGTGGGCGAGGTGCGCCTGCGCAATGTCGGCGGTGTCGAGGGCTGGGCTGTGCTCTCGGCGACCCCACCTTTCCGCGTCGCGGCTCAGCGCGTGGAGATCGGGGCGGGCGCGACGGTTTCGGTGACGGTATATATAGATGCATCGAGCACGGGCACCGTCGCCCAGTCGCTTCACGTTCGCACTGCGCTCGGGAGCTTCGCCGTGCCCGCCCGCGTGGTCGTCATGTCGCCCGGCTCCGCGCCGCCGCGCATTGCACGGGCGCCGATGGACCCCGGGCCGGACGCGGTTTCTTCGGCTTCCGCCACGCCGATGCCGGCGAGCGCTCACGACTTCGAGCCGGGCAGGGCCGACGCGAAACAGATCGTGCGCATCGTGGTCGTCGAGCCGGAGCGATGCGCGCTCGAATGGCACGCCGAGCTGAGCCTCGCGCCGGCATTCCTCGCCGAACAGCGCGAGCTGGTCTTTCAAGGCGCCCAGCTCGCGAAGCGATGGCAGAAGCTGCCGGCATTCGCGGTCGAGCGGAAGGGGCAGCTCATCCGCGGCACGATCCAGCAGCTCAAGCCGGGGCGTCGATACACGGTGCGCGTGCGTGCGCTCGGCGCGGATGGACGGCCTGGAGTGCAGATCTTCGAGACGACCTTCAGCACGCCGCTGCCGAAGTCGCACCGCGGGCTCGTCATCACGCTCGCAGTGGTTGCCGTGGTGGCGCTCGCGCTCGTTTTTGCGCTGGCCCGCAAACACAGCAAGCCGGCAAAGCAGCGCGCTGCCGCTCTGAAGAAGACCCAGCGCATCGCCTGAAATCCGCAAAACCACCTTGCGGCTGCTTTGCACCCGCGCCAATCCTCCGCTCCGCAACTCATGCCCGCACCCACCGTCGAACTCGAAATCCCCGACGCCCTAGCCAGGGCCCAGCAGGCGGCCGACTCCGCGGAGCCGATGCAGGACATCCTCGGCGAGAAGCTCATCATCAACATGGGCCCGTCGCACCCCGCGACGCACGGCGTGCTCCGGCTCGTGCTGGAGCTCGATGGCGAAGTCATCACCAAGGCCACGCCGGACATCGGCTACCTGCATCGCGGCGACGAAAAGATCGCGGAAAACATGCACTACAACCAGTTCGTGCCCTACACGGACCGGCTCGACTACATCGCGCCGCTCGCGAACAACATCGCCTACGCGATGGCCGTCGAGAAGCTCATGGGCTGGACGCTGCCGCCGCGCGGCCAGGCGATCCGCGTGATCTGCAACGAACTTTCCCGCATCTCCTCGCACCTGCTCGGCGTCGGCTGCTTCGCGATGGATTGCGGCGCGATGACGATCTTCCTCTACACGTTCGCCGAGCGCGAAAAGGTCTATAACCTCTCCGAGCTGCTCACCGGCGCGCGCTTCACCACGAGCTACACGCGCGTCGGCGGCATGATCCGCGATGCGTCGCCCGGCTTCCTCGAAGGCGTCGCGAAGTTCTGCGACGAGGTCATCCCCGTCATCGACGAAATCGACGGCTTGATCTCGAAGAACCGCATCTTCGTCGATCGGACGAAAGACGTCGGCGTCATCAGCAAGGAGGACGCAATCGCCTTCGGGCTCAGCGGCCCGAACCTGCGCGGCAGCGGCGTCGATCACGACCTGCGCAAGCGCGCGCCTTACCTCGGCTACGAGCAATACGACTTCGACGTGCCGATCGGCAGTGTCGGCGACTGCTACGATCGCTACCTCGTCCGCATGGAGGAGATGCGCGAGAGCGTGAAGATCCTCCGTCAGGTGCTCGACAAGATGCCCGGCGGCCCGATCGCCGTTCACGATCCGAAGAACGTCGCGCCACCGAAGACCACGGTGCTCACGAAGATGGAGGAACTCATCCACCACTTCATCCTCCACACCGAGGGCATCGACGCGCCGCCGGGCGAAGTCTATTTCGGCCACGAAAATCCGAAGGGCGAACTAGGCTTCTACATCCACTCGAAAGGCGGCGGCACTCCGCATCGGCTGAAGATCCGCGCGCCCAGCTTCTGCAATCTCTCGATCCTTCCGAAGAACCTGCCCGGCCACATGATGAGCGACGTCGTCGCCATCCTCGGCTCGCTCGATTTCGTGATGGGCGAGTGCGACCGCTAGGATCGGATTGCGATCATCACCAACCAGAACGAGAGCAACGCCGTCGTGAGGACGATCGCTCCCCATGCGATCGCGCGCTCAAAGCGGAGAAAGGGCTGCGGTTCCTCCCGCTGCCAATCGCGCGGCATTCCTTCGCAATCGCGCTGATACTGCTTCACGTCCGCCGCGAGCGACTCCAACTGCTCAGCCGGTTTATAGCTGCGAACTTCCTTCCCCGTCGCTGGCTGCGTCGTTTGAACGCGCGTTTGCCGCCGCGCCTGAACTGCGTCCGCGACCTGGCGGTAGTCGGCCAACTCGCGAGCGGCCTTAGGTCGGCGAGAGAAGCGCATGGCACTTTTATCCGGCAGCCAGGTTGCCGGAGCAAGGACGGAGTTCGGCGGTTACTGCGATAGCCCGACGATCGCCCCCGCGTAGCCGGTGAGTTCAAGGTAGCCGTTTCCGCGAAAATTGTGTCCGTCGCGTTCCCCGCGCACGTCGATCATCCCTTCCCAATACTTGATCGGACCCATCACAAGTTCCTGCGCGTCGATTGGCGTCGTCACTTCGGCTGTGAGGCGCAGCCGCGGAATCTCGACGCGCCACGCGATTGGATAACGCCCGCCCGTCGCCTTGCTCGTCCACCACCGCAGCGGCGTGAGGCGGTAGTCGTCGCGGCGGAGATGCTGCGTCGTGCCGTCGGCGGCGATGAAGGTGCCACTGGAGTTCGGGTCGATGCCGCCATCGCGCAGGCGCATCTGGTAGAGCATCAGCTCGGTGTTGTCGTCGAAGTGGATCGAGAACCAATTCCATCCGATCTGCTCGGGCGTGAGTTGATTCGTCGCCCATTCGTGGTCGAACCAACTCGTGCCTTCGACGGCCTGGCCGTTGATCCGGCCGCGGGTATTCAGCCGTGTGCCGGAGTAGTAGTGCGACGCGTGGCCGTCGCCGGCGGCTTTCTGGCTCACGCCGTTTTCGCCGTGAACGATCCACGACTTCGCAGGCCGCAGTTCGAGCGAGATCGCGACGTCGCCATCGCGCGCTTCGATCGTCCACGCATCGCGCATCGTCAGCGACCAAACGTCGATCCACACACGCGAGTCGCCAAAACCGGCCTCGCCGAATGCGCCACGGCTTGTCCTTTGAAATGAGCGAAACTTTCCCGACTGCGGATCGCTCACCGCGAAGTGCGCGAACTTGAGATCATCGACGACGAAGCGCGACGTGGTGCCGGTGCGCGCTGACGGCGGACGGATGCCTTGGCGGAAAAACGTGAGCTGGTAGCCGAAGCGCTCGCCATCCGCAGTCGCGACGTTGCCGGTGAAATACCACCATTCCGTCTTGAACTCATCGTGCTGCAGATGATCGCGCGGGAAGGCATACTCCCAGCCAGGGAGCGCAAGGCGCCATGGTGTTTGCGCCGCGCTGGTCGCGGTGAGCAGGCAGATGAGAAGCAGGCGAGTGATCATTCTTCGCGGAGTGATTCTGAAAGATTGGCGCGTGCCGCGGCGCGCGCGGGCCACCAGGCGGCGAGGGCGGCGGCGGGGACGATCCACAGTGGCAGCATCGCGAGCGTCGGCCACGGTAGCGAGAAGTGGATCGTCCAGCCGAAGAACGCCGGGTTCACCGCATGCGTGAGCACGAGCGCCAGCGCGAGGCCGCTCGGAAGACCGAGCACGCAAGCGATCACGCCGAGCATCGCGGCTTCGCTCATGAAAAGTCGCTGCACCTGTGCGGTGGAGGCGCCGATCGCGCGCAGCACGCCGGTCTCGCGCTGGCGC
>JBEBGD010000212.1:0-1775 GCA_040081625.1 Chthoniobacteraceae bacterium | reverse complement strand
GGTCGCCGCGATCGTGATCGCGGTGCTCGGCCGGAATTCGCCCGGCGCGTTCTTCGGCGCCGGCGCGCTGCTGCTGCTCGCGGGCTTGGGCTTCAGCCGGGCGCTCCTGCGCGGGAGCGCGGAGTCCGGCACGCTCGACTCGACAGCTTCGCTCGCCCGGCGCAACACAGCGCGTCGGCTCGGACGCAGCGTCGCGACGATCGCGGTGCTCGCGAGCGGCGTGTTCATGGTCGTGTCGGTGGATTCTTTCCGGCAGCGAGCCGGACAAAGTGCGCAACGCGACTCGGGCACGGGCGGCTTCGCGCTGGTCGGCGAGTCGGCGTCGCCGATCTACGAGGACCTCGACTCGGAGAGTGGCCGCGAGACCTACGCGCTCGACGATGCGGCGCTGAAGGACGTGCGCGTCGTGCCGATGCGTGTGCGCGACGGCGACGACGCGAGCTGCCTGAACCTCAACCGCGCGCTCCAGCCCCGGCTGCTCGGAGTGAAGCCGGCGGAGTTGAGCGGGCGCTTTCGTTTTCCGCAGAAGACCGACTGGGCAGCGCTCGACGCGAGCGAGGCGGACGGCGCGATCCCCGGCATCGTCGATGCGAACACGCTGCAATGGGCGATGCAGAAGAAACTCGGCGACACGATCGAGTATCGCGACGAGCGCGGGCAGCCGTTTCAGGTGCGCGTCGTGGCGACGCTCGCGGGCTCGATGCTCCAGGGCAGCGTCTTGATCGCCGAGCGCCACTTCATCGGAAAGTTCCCCGGCAGCGGCGGGTATCGCTTTTTCCTCATCGACGCTCCAGCCGATCGCGCGGCGGCAGTGTCGAAGAAGCTTTCGGACGCACTGCAGGACCGCGGCCTGGAGCTGACGCCCGCATCCCGCCGGCTCGCGGAGTTCCAGGCGGTCGAGAACACCTACCTCTCGATCTTCCAGGCACTCGGCGGACTCGGCCTGCTGCTCGGCACCGCGGGGCTGGCGATCGTCGTCGCGCGCAATGTGCTCGAGCGTCGGCGCGAGTTCGGACTGCTCGAGGCGGTCGGCTTTCGCGCGGTGCAGCTCCGGCGCCTCGTCTTCGGCGAGCATCGCTGGCTCATCGTTTTCGGGCTCGGCGTCGGGCTCGCGAGCGCGCTGCTCGCGGTGTGGCCGCAGCTTGCGGGGAAGGCCGGCGGTTTCCCATGGCGCGAAGTCGGAGCGCTCGCCGCGGCGCTCGCGCTCGGCTGCGTGTTCTGGACGTGGCTCGCGACGCGGCTGGCCCTGCGCGGCAGCCAGCTCCCGGCGTTGCGAAGCGAGTAGCCATCAAAGAAACTTTGACTAAAGGGGTGGGAAGCGGCGTCATTCCACGCACCGAAGCGGTTTCGCCCGGTGCGCGCCGCATCAAACTAAACACAACTCCATAGACCCAGCATGAAACTCAAAACCATCCTCTCCACCATCGTCGCACTCGCGATGGGCTCGACCGCCGCCTTCTCCGAAGACGACACGCCGCTTTCCAAGGAAATGTCGGCGATGAACAAGGCTTTGCGCACCGTCAAGCGCCAGGCTGCCGACGCCAGCAAGAAGGCTGAAAACCTCGAACTCGTCGCGAAGATGAAGGCGACTTGCGATGCGGCCCTCAAGTATGAGCCGGCCAAGACCAAGGACCAACCCGCCGGCGAAAAGCCCGCCTACCTCGAGAACTTCAAGAAGCAGATGGGCGAGCTCGGCAAAGCCATCGACGAACTGAAGGCAGCGATCGAGAGCGGCAACGCAGACGCGGCCACGAAAGTTTTCGAGAAGCTCGCGG
>JBEBGD010000167.1:0-7204 GCA_040081625.1 Chthoniobacteraceae bacterium | reverse complement strand
CCCGCACAGAGAAGCCGCGCGCTTTTGAGGAACGAGGCAGCGCTTGAGTGGCGGAGGGAGTGGGATTCGAACCCACTGGCGGGCTTCTAGGAAGTGCCCTCCGGCGTTCGTCGCGGAACAAATTTGGAACAGTTCATCGGGCGCGGGTGAACTCGAGCGGTAGCGAGATGATGTGATCGTCGCGGCGCTCGGGCGGTAGCAGCGCGAACCAGGTCTTCGCTTCGTCCTCGCCTTTCGGGTCGTGGTAGTGCTCGCGGATCTGCGCGGGGCTGTTGCCCATCTCGAGGGCGACTTGCGCGGCGATCTTCACGACGGCCATGCGGTAGCTGCCGAAGCTGTGACGAAGCGCGTTGCGGTGCGTGGTGAGACCGGTCACGCCGTGCAGGCGCTCCAGCTCGCGGTGCTCGGCTTTGTAGAATGCCTGGAGAGTGCGAAAGCCGGCGTAGAGCGGGCCGCTGGATTGTCGCCACGGCGCGAGCCAGTCGAGCAGTGCGTCGGTGGTCGGGACGAGACGCGAGACGCGGACCTTTTTCGCGATGCGCCGGGAGACGGCGATGACGCGCTGTTCCCATTTCACGGCGGACCAGTCGAGCCGGAAGAGTTCGCTGGTCCGGAGACCGGCGAAGGCGGCGATGGCGAAGAGCGGACGCCAGCGGTGCCCGGCGTTGCAGAGCAGCAGGTCGAGCTGCGCGGGCGTGTAAGTCGAGACATCGCCGCCGGTGGCCACGCGCGGCACGCGCTCGGCGGCGGTGATGCGGCCCGGCGCGAGCCACTCGCGATCGTCGCGCGCGAAGCGGAAGAAGGTCACGAGCGCGTCGCGCACGTTGTCGCGCCGGCGATCGGAGACGGGCCGGGCCGGGCGCTTCGGCGTCGATCGAGTGACGAGGCCGCGCAGGTATTCGCGCACGTCTTCCTCGCTCACGTCGGTGAGCACGGGAAAGCGCGTGGCGAACGGCGCGAGGTCGCGTGCGAGGCCGCGGCGATATTCCGCGGAGCGGCGATCGTCGGCGACCTTGCCGAGCAGCGCGGCGAGAATCTGCGGCGTCGGCGGCGCGGCCTTGCCGCTCGGATTCGTGCGCGCGTAGTGCCGCGCGAGGTCCGCGATCGAGACGGCGCCCTTGGTGATCTTGAACGCCTCGGCGGCGTCGCGCGCGACGGCATCGAGCGATGCGCCGGTGCCATCGAGCGCGGCGAAGGCGGCGGCGGCGATGCGGCGAAGGTCGGCGGTGAGATCGTGCGCGGCGGTCTCGGCGTTGAGGATGGCGAGGGCGAGGCGCCCGGCTTCGTCGCGCAGCTCATCGAGGGTGCGGCGTTTGACCACGATGCGGCGGCTGCCGTCGTAGTAGCCGAAGGCGAGACGGCCGTCGCCGAGCGCGGCCACGTCGAACGTGACGCTTTGGAATCGTAGCGTGCGCGGCACGCCCTTCGGCAGGGGGATGCGCTGGCGGGGCATTACTCGACCCGGATGTTCATCGCGCTCCACGTGCCGCCGCCCTTGTATTCGACGTCGGCCTGCCACTGCTGGCGGAGCATCGCGCCGAAGGAATTCTGCGCGTCCACCCATCCCCAGCAGTGCCAGCGGTCGGTGCCGGTGTTCCGCGCGCCACAATCGCCGGCGCCGGGCGCGGGGAACTTTGCGGTCGAGGGCGCCTTGAGATGATTGCGAATGTAATTTCGCGCGGCGTAGTAGGCATCGGAGTCGTTTTGCACGACGCGCGGCGCGCGTTTCGGAGCCGAGAAGTCGGCGGATTTCAGCGCGCGGATGCCCCAACAGACGCCGCCCACAATTGCGAGGAGCATGAGTGCGAAGATGAAGTTTAAAACTCGCGCGCTGCTCCGCGCGCGGCGCAGATCGTCGGCGTGAAGGAATTCCGCGATGGTCGGCCATGCCGTGCCGTCGAAGACGCGATCCGTTTCATCGACCCATCCGGTTGCGAGCTTCGCTTTGAGCTCGTCGATTGAATCGACGGTGCAGATCGTGGCGCTGCCGTGGCGCACGGGCATTTTCATTTTTTTCGTAGGGGTCTGGGCGAAGGCGTTAAGGAGGTGCCGGAAGCTGGCTGGCCGAGGCGCTCGATGGCTGCGAGGCCGCCCCGCGGCCCGCGAACGGTGACGGGCTCGCCCTTTTTTACAGCCATCGAGAGAGGCAGCTCGACGCGGTAGTTGTTCGCCTCGATCGCGGCGACCGCTGCGCGGATCGCGTGGCGGGCGATGTCGTTTTCGCTCAAGTCGAGATTCTTGGCGGTGGTCACGAGTCGCTCCTTGAGGTCTTGGTCGAGGCGCACGGAGATCGCGGCGGTCTTCGGGTTTTTCATCGGCGCCCTGAGTAAGCCCGCTGCAATCTAATGCAATCGAAAAAACTGCATTGGAGGCTTGACGGCTGTGGTCGTTTGAATCACATTCGATTACAAATGAGCGCCAAGACTCCAAATAAAACCCCGTCCAAAGCGGGCGGCCAAATCACCCTCCGCCTCGATTCCGAGACGATCGGCAAAGTCGAACGGATCGCGACCGTGAATCACCTGAGCGTCGCCGATGTTCTGCGGCTTGCGCTTCGGCAGAGCATCCCTGCGATCGAGAAGAACGGCCTGACGATCCTCAAAGCCGCCTAGCCCGCGCCGACGTTTTCACAACGGGCGGCGCCGGCCCGAACCAGACGGCGCAATCACACACACATGCTGCCAAGCACCACACACACCAACTCCGCCGCCGCGCTCGCGGACGACGACAATCCTCCCATCATCGACATCACCGATGAGCAGCGCGAAGACGCGCTGGGCTCGTTCTTCGCGGAGCAACGAACCCTGATGAGCGAAAGGCGCGCCGCGGTCGTAGCCGCGCAGCCGGCGCTCGAGCGGCTTTGCGAAATGCTGAGCGGGCGAAGCGGCCAGCCGTATAAAGTGCGCGCGCTGCTCTACTCGCTTTGGAACGGGCAGGCGGTGTCGCTGAGCGAAACACTCGGGCTGGACTGGGCGATCAAAAAGGATCTGTGCTCGGTGATCCTCGCGTTCGGCTTTGATGACGCGAATCCGTTCGTCGCCGGCTGCACCGGCGCCGAGTTCTTTTACGACGCGATTCGCGATGCGTTGAAGCGCGCCGGGCAATTCGAGTGGTTCCTCGAGGCGCACGCGGAAAGCGAGGTGGCGTTATGATCAAGCTCATGGTGTCCGACGTGGTGAATATCGAGGTCGCGTCGCTCGATGATGCGCTCACGCTGATCGCGGCGGTGCGCGATCAATTGCTGTGCGTGCTCTATGACGACGTGGAACCGGTCGGCGCGGTGGCGCCGAAGAAGTCGCGCGCAAAGGTCGGGGGGGGGGCTGAGAAAATCGCGCGTCGCAGACGACGCCAAACCCGCGAAGAAAAAGAGCGGCGCGGATTACAGCGACGAGGAGCGCGAGCTGGCAGCGAAGTTCAAGGCGAAGACCGGGCGCGGCTTCTACTACAAGGCCAGCAGCGGCAAGTCTCGACTCGAAGCGTTGAAGGAGGCGCTCGCTGAATGAACCCGATGCAACGCATGAAGCAGCACGTCGCGGCGTCGGCCGCTGCTGCGCAGAAACTGACGAGTGTCGGGATGCGCGTTCACGTCGTGCTCGATGCGGGCGCGAGCCTGGACACGACGCTCGAATCATTGCCGTGGCAGCTCGGGCACGGTGCCTGGGTGGCGAACGTGCGCGGGATCAACGGCGGCTATGACTGCGCGAGGATCCGCCCGGCCGTGGAGGTGGCGGCGTGAGCCGGCTGATCTCTCCCACGCACGTGCGGCGCTACCTGCTCGACGCGGCGGCGCGCACGCGGCATCACAAGTTCAAGCGCGTGTCGCAGGACACGCTCGATCTCATCGAGGGCGCGGTGCGGGAGCATTGCGTGCGGATCGTGACGCAGGCGCCGAGCAAGGGGGCGACGTTATGAGCCAGTGCCACGGCGAAGTGATCGTGACGTGCGTGGAGCAGTCCTACACATGCCTCGCGCGGGCGCGGTTCGCGGGCTGGCGGCGCGGTGATCTCACGACGACCGCGAGCTGCACGTCGGGCGTGGAGTATGCGGTGAAGGCGGCGGCGATGAAGCTGCTCGGCGGGAGTGAGAAGACGTGCAAGGCCGTGTGCATCGAGGACAGCGGCGGCGTGCTGCCGCGCAAGACGAAGTGGAGGGTCACGCGATGAGCAACGACGACACGCTGCTCGCGGAGATCCGCGAACTGATCGGCGAGGCGAACTTCGATCGCAACGCGGCGGGGTGGGTGGCGAAGGAGCGTGAGGATGCGGCGTGCCTGCGCGAGTGCTTCGAGCAGCTCAAGCGGCGGCTGGCGATGCCAGGGGAGAACCCGATCGAGAATCCGGGCGGGTGGCTGCACGCGACTTATCATCAGCGGCGCGAGGAAGTCGCGGAGGGGAACGCATCATGAGCGGGGCCCCTACGATTGCGGATCAGATCGAAGTCGTCGAGGCGACGATCGCGACGCTGCGCGATTCGTTCGTGGATCGCATCGGGCCGACGGCCGGGCAGATCACTGAGCCGGGGATCGTGCGCGAGATCGAGTGTCTGGAGGCGACGCTGGCGCTGCTGCGCGCGCAAAGCGGCGAGGGCGCCGCTTCCACGGGGGCGCGGGTCTGCGGCCGGTGTGGCTGCACGAATCCGCCGGACCATTTGAAGTGCGACGAGTGCGGGCTGGATCTGACCGTGGAGGGGCTGTCGTCGTGAAGTTCAGCGTCTTCATCGAGCCGCTGGACGATGCGACCACGAAGCGCAGCGGCATCCAGCTCGATCTGCGCGATGCGAAGAATGGGTTCGTGGAGTTGTTCCTGCGCATCCCGGCCGCCAGCAAGGCGAAGCCGATCGAGCGCAGCCTGGGGATGGTGCATTTGCGCGAGCTGGAGGCGGCCGTGTCGGCGGTGCGCGTGCTGATGGGAGGGCTGGCGACGTGAACAATAACTTCGTCGGGGCACTGGCGGCGCTCGCGCTTTGCATTCTGGTCGTGGTCGTGGTGATGGCCGCACTCTGGCCGGTTCGGTCAAGACGCAGGCGGATCGAGGTGAGGTTCGTGCCTTACCACGTCGGCGAAAAATTGATTCGCGAGGGCTGGTCGCTGGCGAAGGAAGAGGACACCAACCACGTCTTCGGCTGGGTGTGGCTGGAGAAACTGGAGGATGAGCGATGAGCGGGCGCGCTGCTTTCACGATCACGCGCGGCGTGTGCTGGGGGTGCGGCTGCACGAAGTTCGCGGCGTGCATGGATGAGGAGATCGGCGAGCCGTGCGGGTGGGCGAATGAGGCGGAGGCGTTCTGCACGGTCTGCGCGATCGGCTATGGCGATGCGATGGTGGCCGCGGCGATGCGGTTGCGAGCGCAGCCGGAAAGGCTGGTGGCCGCATGAAGAAGTATTTTGGCACAGCGTTGCAACTGGCGGGGCCGGGCGTGCTGGCGCGTGAGATCGAGGCTGAGGACTTCGACCAGGCGGTGGGGATGCTGCGCGTGCTGGCGCGGGAGAAGTTCGGGGCGGATCATCGGCTGACGAGCGTGACGGAGCATCCGACTGAGCGCAGCGATCTCTCGATCTTCATCGCCGGCGCGACCGCGGGCGAGCAGCTTGGAGGGGCGTGGCGATGATCGTGCTGCACTTCCTCGCTGTGGTCGCCGGGGCCGGGCTCGTGTGGTGCGTGGCCGGCATCGTGTGCGATGTGCGGCGGGAGCGGCGCAGGCTTCGTGAGATGGCCGCGGCTGCGCGGCAGAACCGGGAAGGGGGTGGGGCGGAACCGTAATCACAAACTTCCCGTCATCGAAGGGGTGCGGCGTCGCGACGAATCCGGCGCCGCACTCCACCTGTCAACCGCAACCGATCGGCTCAGAGAGCCGACGCTACACAAAACCGAACCCCACTTTTCAAATGACTATCACCAACATTCACGTCACGGCCGCGACGGGCTTTAATCACCCGCACGAATCCTATTCCAACTTCAAACCCTCGGTGTCGCTGACGGCGACGTGTCCGGCTTACGACGATCCTGGGCAGGCCGAGGATGCGGTCGCGGCATTGCAGAAGCTCGCTCACGAGCTCGTGATGGCGCAGAAGGCTGAGATCCTCGCGCAGATCGAGGACAGCTATGCGCGCAAGACCCGCGCGACCGAATACGAAGCGGCCGCGAGAGAAGTGCCGCGCTGCGTCGCAGTGCTCAAAGGCGAGGACATCGAGGACTGGAGGCAGGAGGAAGCGGAGAGTTCGCTGCGGGGCTACCTCGCGTGGTGGACGAAGGCTCACAACGCCGAGCCCGATCTCTACCCGGCGCCGCCGACGTTGGAGAGCCTGGGCGTGCCGGAGACGGTCGAGCAGGAGGCTTAGTGCCTGCGATGAAGAAGCGGCCGCAATTTCCGATCTTGAACGACGCGGACTACGAGCTGCGGTTTGCGATCCACACGTCGCGCAGCGGGCGGGTGGAGATCCGATATTTCGCGAGCCCGCAGGACGCGGAGGGGACGACGATCCGGCTGACGCCGCGGGAGCGGGATGATCTGGCGTTTGCGCTGGCGTGCCCCGGCTTCCATGCGGTGAAGCGGGACGATGCGCCGGATCATCAGCTCAAGCTGGGGATCGCGGCATGAAGATCGAGTTCGCCGACGAGCTGGTGATCGAGGGTGTGGCGCGTGCGGTGGAGCGCGCGCTGATGTCGCCGGCGATGATCGAGCGGGTGGCGGAGTCGATCTCGCAGCGGTTCGAGCTGATCACGCCGGCGGAAGCGGCGGGGTTGCTCGACAAGACGACGCGGTGGCTGCGGGAGAACGATCGCGGGATCGGGCTGGATAAGTCGGTGGCGTTCGGGGCGACGAACCCGATGTATTTTCTCTCGCAGGTGCTCGAGCTGGCGCGGGCGAAGGTGGTGCGCGGGCGGCAGGGCGAGAAGAATGTGGTGCAGATGAAGGGGAGGGCTGCGTGATGCCGGCCTACGGATTCAAGGGTCAGTTCGCGGCGAAGGTGGAGCTGGGCGAGAAGCGGCAGACGATCCGCCAGCCGTGGCGCGATGGCCGCAGGCCGCGCGTGGGGCAGACGGCGCATTGCTTCGCGATGATGCGATCGCCTTCGTGCCGGCGGCTGGCCCGCGGGAAGATCGTGGCGGTGGATAAGATCGCGATCGAGCTGCACAAGGCGCGGCTGCGCGTGCTGGTCGAGGATCGGGTGCTCAAGGCCGACGAGGTGGAGCAGCTCGCGCGGG
>JBEBGD010000012.1:0-90532 GCA_040081625.1 Chthoniobacteraceae bacterium | reverse complement strand
GATCGCGTCTGCGATCGCCCCTTCCTGATGAATGATGTATTTAGTCATAGAGCCGGCAAGCCAATCAGCTCACCCGCGCCCTCTCATGCCATCTATGCGTTGAGTGAAATGCCTCTGTAGGCATTTCGCTACTCTGTGGGAACCTGTGCTGACCTGTGGAAATCTGTGAGAAACTGCGAAACTTTGGTCACTTAACAGTCACTTGGTTTTGCTGATCGGGGCGGGTCGATCAGTCGGTGTCTTCCTCGTCGTCATGGCATTCGGATTGGTCGTCGAGTAGTGGCGGCGGGCAACAGCTTCCATCTCTTCGTCGAGGTGGATCTGGAAGCGAGGGCGCCAGCGATTGCCGTCGCGGGTGAATGCCTCGGACGGGATAGGAATGAGCTTCTCGATCGTCTGGCGGAGCCGCTGGAAAGACTTGCTCCCCTTCTCATAGTCTCGCGTGTGAGGCGCCGGGTTTTGCCAGTGGCCGGCGAAGCTGATCTCGATGAGCATTTGAAACAGCCGCGGAAAGCGGCGGATGGTTTCGCCCTTTTCCACGGACGCGAAGCTATGCTCGCCGCGCTCCGTGCCGTGTGATGTGATCATCGTCGCGCGGATAGTCAGACGGATGCGAACATCCTCCCACCTCCAGCCGGTTTGGACGCGCAGGTGCGCGCGGAGTCTTGTGCGCTTCGCGGACGAGGCCGGTTCGTCGGGAGCCGAAAGCGTCGCTGGCACTGGCAGCGTCTCGGCCAGCCGATCACCGAGCGATTCGATGGCGATGCCGCGGTTGGCTGCCAGCTTGAATGCGTCCGGCGTCTGCCATCGCGATGTCGGCACGTAGAGCACGCTCGCAGGCAAGTCGGACTGCAGGCGAAGAAAGTGCGCCCGGTCGGTGGGCAGACCGCGCGGGACATAGATGAACACCGGCAGCGCGCGTCCCTTTGTCGGTTGCGCGATGCCTAGCTGATGAAGGTCGCGAGCTGCGGGAACAGCCTCCGCTGCGGATACGAATGCCAGCGCCGTGGCGAGCGCGGGTGCCAGCCGGTTCACGTCCAGGCTGACTTCGCAGAGATCGTCTGCGTCGAGCGGCAGCGGCTCGGCAGCGACGGACTCTGCGAAGGAGGGGCCTAGGAGGTCATCGCCCTCCCCGAAGATGAGGATGTTGTCCACGCGGTTCGACGTTTCGTAGCCGATCTGGAATCGCTCCAAGTAGTCAAAGATCGTGATCGACTGCCTGCGAATCTCCGAGAGGTTTGCCACCAGCGCCGCGTCCGCCAGACCGGCGGATGGATCGCCGACTCCGTCTGCCACGACGTCCCGCACCGCCGGTTCGGCTTCGCCTTTCCAAAAATGCTCCGCGGCATCTTCCGCATGCGCCGCCCCCTCGCTCGCCGCCGCCGGCGGCAACGACCGCATCGAAGGCGGCGACGGCGACGACTTGCTCGACGGTGGCGACGGCATCGACACGATGAACGGCTTCACCGGCAACGACGTGCTCAGCGGTGGCGCGGGAGTGGACGAGTTCGACGGCGGCACCGGCACCGACACGCTGCGCGAATTGCGCGACGCGGATTTCACGCTCACGAACACCGCGCTGACCATCAGCACCGACGGCCTTGAGGCACTTCTCGGGTTCGAGGGCGTCGAACTCACGGGCGGCACGAGCGCGAATCTCTTCAACGTCGGTGCCTTCACCGGGAAGTTGAAAATCACCGGCGGCGACGGCAGTGACACGCTCGACTACTCGGCCTCGACGCTCGGCGTGAGCCTCGATCTCGATGCGGTCGGCGCGACGCAATTCCTCAACGCCGGCGGCGCGGCGCTCGTGCTCGGCGACATCGCGGAATACTTCACCGGCACCGCGCTCAACGATGTGGTCTTCGCCGACGCGCAGAGCTTCGCGGCCTGTTCCAACCGCTCGTGCGCTTCGCGCTCGCCACGGTGCCCGAACGGCACCATCGCGCCGCGCCTCTCGATCGCAATCGCCGTGGGTGACTTCAACGGCGACGGCGCGCTCGACATCGCGGTGGGCAACCGCCTCAAGAGCGCCATCAACGTCGCGATCCGCACGCCCACCGTGTAGGCGGAACGCGCACGACAACGAAAGAGATTCTTCGCACAAGAAATGTCTGGCCTGCCGGCGTGCAACCCGTCACGCATTCGTCCTTAAGTTTACCGCCTTAAAAAAATACGCCCATGCACACTCCAATCCATCCCTGCAAAAGTAACGTCGCCCGCGGTCACCAGACGCGGTTCTTGAAAAGGCCGAACACCTGCGTGGAAGCGCTCGAAGGACGCATCGCGCCGGCGGCGATTCTCTTCATCGACTACGGGGATCTTTTCCCGGGCGGCACTCTCGCCACGACCCAGGGCGGGTTCCGCGACGTCGCCGATAGCGCCGTGCCGGGCGACAAGATCCTAGGCACGACGCTCGACAGCGCGGTCGCGTTCAACGCCGCGACGCCGCTGAATGTCGTCGCGCAGTCGTTCACGGCGGACGAGCGGGCGCAGATGCTCGACATCGTCACGCGCGCCTACCTGCCGCTCGACGTGGAGATCGTGGAGCTGACCGCGAATGCAAAGACGACGTCCGACGGGCGAACGGTGCGGGCGGCCACGTCGATGGCGGACGTCACTGCGACGCTTCGCGCGGGCGACCCGGCTTCGAAGGACGCTTACGTTTTTGTGGCGACCTTCGTCGTCGCGCCCGG
Organism: Chthoniobacteraceae bacterium; assembly: GCA_040081625.1. Taxonomy (GTDB): domain Bacteria; phylum Verrucomicrobiota; class Verrucomicrobiia; order Chthoniobacterales; family Chthoniobacteraceae; genus VFJQ01. The sequence goes on along the minus strand of JBEBGD010000012.1, from coordinate 87,836 downwards.
ATCTCCGAACCAAGTGATCTATGGTAACAACGGCGGCGGCAACTCGCCGAGCAGCCCGACCCTGGGCGTCTCATCGGATTTGGCGGCGGCATCGAACGCGCACGACGACGTGGCGGTGGTCTTCAGCAACGGCGGCTTCTCCAACAACACGGTCAACAACATCTCGCACGAGGCGGGTCACAATCTCGGTCTGCGGCACTCGATCACCAATCCCACGGCCACCCCGGCGATCTCGCTGTTTCACCAGGCGGAGATCATGTCATATGATAATACGAACTCGAACACGTCCTCGATCGCGTTCACCCGCTATCCGATGATCCGCGGCGACGGGAATACGCCGACGAGTGGGGCGGATCCGCTGAACTACAACGACCTCGCTGCGCGCAACGGCCAGGTCACGCTTTTCGACCAGATGCGGCTGGACGCGAACGTCGGCGCGAACCCGGACTTCTCGTTCGTCTCCGGCACCGGGGCGCACGACATCATCACGATCACCAAGAGCGGGACCTTCGCGAATGTGAGCGTCCAGGCGTTTGGCGATGCGGCCTATTCCCAGCCGATCACCGTGCCGGGCGTGGGCGGGACGACTTACAGCTATAGCTTTCCGCTGACCAATTCGATCCTCATCTACGCTGGCGGCTCGAACGACCGGATCGTCCTCGATGGCGATCTCGGCGTGAACATCCAGATCGACGGGATGCTCGGAAATGATTCGATCTTCCTGAACGGCAATGGCGCGGCGAACGCGCTCTACACGCCGGGATCCAATTCCCCCGACGGCGTGGACCGGGTCACGGGCAATCTGGTCGATACGTTCGGCGGCACGCTCAGCCTTGGCGGCACCACGATCTCGTTTGAGAACTTCGAGACGGCCGGGTCGATCACGCTCCAGACCATCGATACGGTCAGCTACGTCACGCCGCTCGCGGGCGCCGATGCGCTGGTCCTTTCGCTCAATGGCGTGAACCCACAGGTCGCAGGGGCCGTCAATGACGGCACCGGACTGATTCCGCTGATCCTCCAAAACGTGGGCCGCCTCTCGATCGCCACCGGGAGCGCCAACGACACGCTGACCGTGGACAGCACCGGCGGCCTCCTCACGTTCGCCAACGGCATCGACTACGACGGCGGCGCCGGGTTCAACAGCCTCACGCTCACGCAGACCGGCGGCGCGGCGCAGACCAGCCACACCTTCAGCGTCGGGCCGAATGCGGGCGACGTGCGCAGCGTGATCGTCGGCCCGGGCGGGACGCAGTCGATCTTCGCGCAAAATCTCGCGCCCGTGGTGGACCTGGTGCCGGCGGCCCTGCTCACGGTGAATGGCACGAGCGCGGCGAACCAGATCAGCTACACGCAAGGCACGGCGGCGACGAACGGGCTCGTGGCGGTCGATGAATTCGAGACGATCGAGTTTAGCAACAAGACAAACCTCGTGATCAACGCGGCGGGTGGCAGCGACACGATCAGCCTCAACAACCCGAACGCGCCGACCGGGCTGACCAGCATCACGGTCAATGGAGGCGACCCGACGGACGGCGATAGCTTGATCATCACTGGCACCTCCATGACGGATACGGTGACCTTCACGCCTGCGTCGTTTAGGTCCGGCTCCCTTACCGGCCTGGCCGCGCCCATCACCTTCAACGCGATCGAGAACGTGAAGTTTTTTGGCGGGGACGCCGCGGGCCTGAACACGATTACCATCGAGGGCACGGTGGTCGGCGAGACGCTGACCGTTGACGCTGGACTCGCATTCGAGGGCAACCTGCGTGGGTTTCTCACCCCGGATTTCGACTTCTTCGAGGCGGGAAGAATCACCTTCAATGGCAACGGCGGGTTCGATGCCGTGAACGTATTTGGTTCCGACGGGACGGATAACGTGACGACGGCAGCGACTGCTGTCTCGGTGAGCACCCCGAATAGCCTTGTGATTGTGACGCTGGGAACCAGCGTGGAGTTGCTGGACATCAGCACGCTGGCTGGCGACGACAGCATCAACCTCTCGACGTTGCCGGCTCCGACGGTGGCGATCGTCCGGGGCGGCGATGGCAATGATACGATCATCGGCAGTCCGCAGGCGGACACCCTCTACGGCGGGGCTGGAAACGACGTGCTCGTCGGCGGGGCCGGCGTCGATAGCCAGTATGGCGAAGACGGGAACGACATCTTCGGCAACCCGACGCTCACGCCCGACGGCGTGGCCGATGATGCCGGCAACGACTTCAACTTCGGCGGGCCGGGCTTCGATAACTTCGTGTGGGAACCGGGCGACGGCGCCGACTTCAACAATGGCGGCGAAGATGGCGCGGATATTTTCCGCTTCTTCGGCAACGCGGGTGCGAACGTTTTCACACTGCGTTCCGGTGGCACACCCACTCACTTCAACGCGCTGATCGGCGCGGTGAATATCGACAATCACGGCATCGAGGATGTGATCGTCGATGGTCAGGGTGGCGCGGACACCTTCACCGTGGACGATTTGTTCGCCACCGAGGTCGTGTCCCTCAACCTCAACCTGAGCGCGAGCGACGGCGGTGCCTTGGACTTCGTGACGATCAACGCCCGCCCCGCGAACGACAGCCTCGTGGTTTCCACTCCGGCCGCCGGCGCGGTGCGGGTCGCGGGATTGCGTTACAACGTCAACCTCACCAACGCCGAGGCGACGGATGGACTCACGATCAACGGCAACGACGGCAGCGACTCGATCAACGTCGTTTCCGGCGTGGCGGCGATCGTGGGCGTGACGATCAGCGGCGGCACCGGCGACGACGTGCTCTCCGGCGACGCAGCCACCATCAACGGCAACGACGGCAACGACACGCTCATCGGCAGCGCCATCAACAACGTCCTCGATGGCGGCACGGGCGACGACACGTTCCTCGGCAACGGCGGCACGGATGCCGCCGGTGGTGGTGCGGGTTCATCGGTGGGCGACACCATCCTCCTCCCCGGCACCGCCGGCATCGACGCGCTCTCACTTGCCCTCGACGCCAGTGGCTTCCTCCTGGCCACGGTCAACGGGCTGACGACGACCTACACGAACTTCATCGGCGGGCCGATCGCGACGTCGGGCATCGAGCGGATCAAGGCGGATGGCTTGGACGGCAACGACGCGCTCACCGTGGACAGCACCAACGGCGCGATCCCGATCCCCGTGAGCTTCGACGGCGGCGCGAGCAGCGACTCGCTCACGCTCACCGGCGGCACCGCGACCTCCGACATCTACACTCCCGGCCCGAATCCGGGACAGGGCACGAGCACGATCGCGATCGGCGGCGTCACGCAGACGGTGAATTTCACCGGCCTCGAGCCCGTGCTCGATCTCGTGGCGGGTCCGTTGACGGTCAACGGCACCAATGCGGTGAACGTGATCAACTACGGGCCGGGAAATATCGCGGCCAACGGACTGATCAGCGTGGATGGCTTCGAGACGATTGAGTTTTCCAACAAGACGATCCTCGTCCTGAACGGACTCGCTGGAAGCGACACGATCAGCATCAACAACCCGCTCACCCCGCTCGGGCTGACGAACATCACGATCGACGGTGGCGCGGGCGATGACTCGCTGATCCTCTTCGGCACCCCCGCCGCGGACGACTTCACCTTCACCGGACCCACCACGACGTCCGGCACGCTCACGCTGCTCGGCGTGGCACCGGTCGCCTACTCGACGACCGAGCATGCGCTGCTCGTCGGGCTCGCCGGCGACGATGTCTTCCGCGTCGGCTCGGCTGCCGGGCGGGTGCAACTGATCGGCGGCGAAGGCTCCGACACCGTGGACTTCTTCGACGCGGTTCTTTCCGGCGTGGTCTTCAATCTCGACCTGTTGCACGACGATCAACCCGTCAACGCGACCGGAGCGATCGTCAGCCTCGGCGAGGTCATGGAGAACTTCGTCGGCACCATTTTCAACGACACCATCCTCGCGAACCTGCGCGCCTTCCCGCGCTTCATCGACGGCCGGACGCCCTCGGCGCTGCCGGGCGTGCCGGGCTCGCCCGTGCCGCCGGGCGACCGGCTCATCGTCGATGCGCTGGGCCAGTTCGCGATGGTGACGAAACTCGACGCCAACACCGGCACGATCACCTCGCCGAGCTACGCGCTCTTCTCCTACGACGAGATCGAGACGCTCGAGGTCATCAACTCCACGGGCGGCGGCGGCTTCGACAACGGCAAAGCCTTCACCGCGGCCGCCAGCTACAAAGTGGGCAAGACGCCCACCGATGTCGTGACGGGCGATCTCAATGGCGACGGCTTCGACGACATCGTCACCGCCAACTCGCGCCTCAAGAGCGTGAGCGTGCTGCTCGCGCGCGGCGACGGCACCTTCTTCCCAGCCGTCAACTTCCTCACCGGCGGCTCGCGCCCGGTGTCGCTCGCGCTCGCGAACATGGACGACAACGCCAACATCGCCGGCGGCGACAGCGACCTCGATATCGTGGTGACGAACCTCAGTTCGAAAACCGTGGGCGTGCTGCTCAACGACGGCACCGGCAACTTCGGCACGGCCGTCACGTTCAAGACCGCGCAAAGCCCCGGCGTGATGCGCCTCGCCGACTTCAACAACGACGGCCTGCTCGACATCTCAGCGCTGAGCAAGGGATCGTCAAAAATCAGCGTGCTGCTCAACACCGGCGGCGGCGTCGCGGGCACCACCAGCTTCGGCGCGTTCACGGCCTTCAAGGCCGGCAGGACGCAGGCTTCGGACTTCGTGGTGGGCAACTTCGACGGCGACGCGCTGGGCAACCTGGACTTCGCTCTCGTGCTGCCGAAGGCCAGCAGCCTCGCGGTGTTCAAGGGCGACGGGCTCGGCGGCTTCACGCTCGATCCAACCCGCTACAAACTGGGCCGCAACCCCGGCATCATCGCCCTCGCCGACTTCAACAACGACGGCATCATCGACGTCGCGGTGAACCACACGATCACGCGATTCGTGAGCGTCCTGCTCGGCCGGGGCAACGCCGGGGGCGACCTCTTCCAGCCGCAGATCCAAACCTTCTTCGACCGGTCCATCGCCGGCTCGGAGACGCTGCTCTCCGGCGACTTCGACGCCGACGGCGACGCCGACATCGCGTTCGGATCGGACAACGGCGCGTCCCTGCGCGTTGCGCTCGGCACGGGCAACGGCCTGTTCCATCCGATCGTCCGCTTCTCGTTCGCGACGCTCCCAGCCGGCCTCATCCTCCCGCGCCTCGGCAGCGGCATCACCACTGGCGACTTCAACGGCGACAACGCACTCGACATCGTCCAGGTGAACCGGCTCACGAGCACGATCAACGTGATCATCCGCACCCCCACGGCATAACCGCCGCCTCGCCGCGGCGCTCTGCCTGCTAGCCGTCGCGCGCGCTCGCGGGCAGACTCCCGAGGCGAACTTGAAGGCGTGGCGCAAGGCCGCCAACAACGGCGACGCGAAAGCCGCGCTGTGGCTCGGCGCAGCGTATTTTGACGGCCGCAGTTTGGCGAAGAATCTCGATGAAGCGATGAAGTGGTTGCGCTCCGCCGCGACCCGGCAGAATCCGGCGGCTGCGTATTTGCTGGAGTTGGTGCTCTTGAACATGAACGCGAGTGAGTAATCCGCGATGAAAAGGTTATCTTTTAGCGAGATCGTCCCTCAATCCGGTTCAGGCGACCACATCCCGACATGCCCGATCTGTCGCACTTACTTTGTGAATTCGCGCAATCCTTATTGAGTCCATTCCGCCCATTCCCCGCCCGGCGTAGAAGGGCTTTTCAGGAGCAACCAGTTAGCCGACGGCCGCGCGTGAACGCTACGGCGTGAACTTCTTTGTCGCGAGCACTCGGGTCCGATACGCTTGGTCGGCGACCGCGTCGGTGGTGGTGGCGAAGTCGGGCAGGTTCGGGTCGGCCGGATCGATGTAACGCTCGATGATCGTCGAGCCGCGGAATTCGCTCAGCGGCGCGCTGCGGTCCTCGCGCCAGACGGCCCACGATGCGGGATCGGCATCGCCCGATTGCCGGAGCACCTGCGCGCGGACGTGGACGGTGAAGGTATTCGAGCGCGTCGTGAGGCGCGCGTAGAGACTTGTGTAGGGGCGCTCGCGCGTGTTGTCGCCGGTGATGAGCGCGTTCTGCCACACGCTGCCGTTGCGGTAATCGGCGAGCGTCTCGCCTTCGCGCACGAGGTGAAGTTCGCAGATCTCGCTCGCGGAGCGGAAGATTTCGCCGGCGGCAAAACGATCGTCGGCTTGCGCGAGCGTTTTCGCGGCGTCGATCGGACGGCGCAGTTTGTCGAAGGGCGCGGTGCCGTTGAAGAGCTTGATCCAGTCGGCGCGGACCTGCGCATCCTGGTTGTTCGGATCGCTCGGCAGCATCGGATGATCGTTAGTTTCGTGGTCCCAGAGCTTGCAGCTTTTTGACACCGAGTTGGGCAGCACGAGCGGCTCTTCGGCCTTGAGCGCGCCGTGCAGCGCGGTGGCGCGGCGGATGTAGCTGAACGGCGCGAGTTCGTAGTTGAGGTTGATCTTCCCCGCGGTCGAGAACGGCTCGCTGATCGCGTATGGCTCGATCACCGGCATCCAGAAATAATCCATGAGCAGATGATCACGCGGCGTCTGCGTGCCGGGATGCGGCCTGCCGCCGGCGGTGCGTGTCTCGGGGCGGAAGAGCAGCGTTTCCCAGGCGTGCGGATCGCTCGTGGTGTGCCGCTTCACGCCCGTCGGGAGCGAGCCGAGCATTCCTGCCGAGGGCACGAGGCGCGACGGGGAAAAGAAGACCTCCGTCGGCGCGGTGAAATTCCACGCGAAGTAGGTGTAGGGCGAGTTCGTCGAGGCCTGGTTGCCCTCGTCGGGCTTGTTGATGTAAGCGCCGTCGGCCCACGTGGCCACGCCATTGTCGAAGTCGCCCCAGCGGTTGAAAAGCTTGCCCGCGCCGGGGCGGATCTCGGGCAGGCGCGAGTAGTGATACTTCACCGCAGCCGAGGGCACGAGTTGGTCGTCGGCGTTCGCGGGAGGGATGCCGGCCGCGGGCGACGGACCCGGCTCGTTTGCGAAGCCGTAATGGAAATGACTGCCCGCGCCCGTCGTGAAGACGTGCAGGAAGCGGTGCGCCGGCGATTCCCAATTCGCTTCGCTCACTTTCACGAAGTCCGCTGGGTTCACGGTCGTCTTCGCCGCGATGAGCCGGATGTCGCCGTGATCGGGAACGATCGCGCGCACGACATCCTCGGCACGAAAGATCCCGCCGGCTTTGAAGCCAGCCGGGCCGCCGCTATCCAACCACCGACGCGTGGGATCGGAGTATTCGGCGCCGGGCACGTGCGGACATTCGCCGAGCCGCGAGTAGCGCGTGGCGAACGTCCACCAAAAGTCGGTCGTCGTGGTGCCGCAGCCACGATACGCCTTCGTGTCCGTCGTCACGAGTTCCGGCAGCGGCAGTTTTCCGCCGGGGAAGTTGAGGAAGAAGGTCTGGAGCAGCTTCGACGCGTCGGCGCTGTTGCCGGCAAAGACCTTCACCTGGATGCGGCCGCCGGAGAAATTCATCGAGCCGTTGCTCGCCGTCACCTTCACGCGCGGCGCCGCCTTGCTCACGAACGGATAGTTCGCGCCGCCGAAGGCGATCATCGGCCCGCGGATGCCGCCCGCGCCGCCGTGCTCGCGGCCGTTGTTGTGAAAGCCGGTGCCGATGCGGTCGGCGAGCGGCTTGGCGGCCGACTGCATTTTCAAATCCTGCCCATCGACCGTGAACTTCGAGATGAAGTTCACCTCGTAGTAAAGGTTCTCCGCGATGCGATACCAGCCGAGGCCTACTCCGAACGGCTCGAACAGAAACGCCACCTCGATCTGCCGCTCACCCGCGTTGAGCGTGGCGGCATCCTTGAGGCCGCCGTCGGGAATCTGCGCCGAAGCCTTCGCCGGATCACGCGTGCAGATGAAATGAAAGCCGAATTGCGAGAGCGTGTGAACGCGGCCGAAGCCCTGCGTGTCGCCGATCTGGATCGGCGCGACCTGCCCGTTGTCGGCGAAGCGCGTCGCTCCGGTGAGCGGATCGCGCAGGTTCGCGCAGCGGATGTAATCGAAAATCTCGGTGAGAATCTGGTCGCGATCAGCGCCCCACTTCGTGCGGAAGTTCCCGCCGTAGCCGGGCACCTGCTGCGCGGTGAGCCGCTGGAGATACGCGTAGAGTTCGCGATTGCGCGCGATGCTTTCGTAGTCGGCCTTCGGGCTCGTCGAGTCCGTGCGCTGGAAATAAAACGGCTTCACGTTCGCGCCGCTGCCGATCGTGCTGCAAAACGCCGCGAGCTTGTCGTAGCCGGTGCGTTTGAGCGGATCGCTGTTCAACGGCCACAGCGCGATGCGCGGCTGGCCGAAGAGATTCAGCTCCGGCGCGCGGCTGTTGGCCGTGAGAAAGAACCGCGCGCGCCGCAGCCGGTCCGCGCTCACGAGTGTGTTCTCGACGCGCGTGTCGCCGGGCATCTCAGGCCGGAAGAGGAACTCATCGACGTTCGCGTAGAGCCGGTCTTCATCCGGCGCGATCGCGCCCGTCGCCGCGACGCTGGCGCCCGCGGTGCCGCCCGGCTGCACGCGTGGAATGAGCCGGTAGATTTCCTCCTTCTGCGCCGGCGTGAGTTTGACGCCGGGAAAGAACACCGGGCTGAGCGCCGACATCAGCGGGTGGCCGGGGAAGCGCTGATACTCCTTCTGCGCCGGCTGATACCTGCCGTAACGCAAGTCCTGGATCGTCACGGCGCGCGGCGTGTCCCACGGCGTCGGTTCGCTCGAGGTGTTCACGTTGAGCTTGCACGTCTCGTCGTCGGTCCAGAACGCGAGGCGTCCGACGATCGGATTGCTGCGGCTCGGCGCCACCTCCGGCGCGGCGCCTTCCCAAGTCGCGGTGTGGCCGCCGTCCGCGGTGCCGGTCGGCACCGTGTAGGTGCCGTCCTTAAGCACGTAAATCCAGCGCACCGGCATCGGCGCCGGATTGCCGCTGCGGCCCGGCGTCGCCGGACGCGCCGGGTCGCGCGTAAAGGTCAGCGGCTGTCCGTCGTAGCCAGGCGGCGCGTTGATCGAAAATCCGTCCACCGGATTGATCGGCGGGCGGTCCAGACTACGGATCGAGGCGATCGGATCGACGATCGGATAGCTCGCGCGAAACCGGTTCCCGTCGCGGCGGATCGGCCCGGCTTCGTCTTCGACGACCACGGGTTCGTTCAGATCGACGAAATGCGCCGTCTGCGCCGGCCAGTCGTCGGGCACTTCATTCGCGAGTTCGTCGGCGACGGAGTAGCGGCCACTTCCCGGAAAATCCACGACCATGTCGCGCGCAGAGTAGAGCTTGAAAATCTTCCAACCTTTCCCGGAGTCATCCCACGTGCGGATCATTCCCGGCTGCGAAGCCCAGGCGAGCCGGCTGCTCGTGTTTTGACCCGGCACTTTCATGCTGTGCGTTCCGTCGAGGAGTTGGCCGGACACGAGCCCGGTCGCCACCGCCGCGAGCTGCCTCGCATTCACGCTGCTCTGGTAGGCGTGTGCCGTCATCGATTCGTTCCTTGCCGTGGTCAGCAGCGCGATCACCAGCCCCGAAAGCAGCACCAGAAAGACGAGCACAAGCACGAGCGCGACGCCGCGCGAGGGGGGGCTCGTCTCGATTGCTCCCCCGAAAACTCGCAGAGATCCTCGTCTCTTCACTGTCGCCTGGGCAAATCTCTGCTCGCGGGACTGCACCACTTTTCCCGCCATGCGCTGCGGTGCCTGATCACCCACTCGATGAGTGCTCTGTCGAAGCCGATGTCGTGTCCGGCTCGCTCGCTTTCAAGCCATTTGTGGCGCAGGATCTCGTCCCGCTCGCTGAGCAACTCGCGGTAGAGGCACGAGCGATCATCGAGCTGGACTTCGTTGTCGATCATGGCGCGTGTGCGTTCAAGGTGTGAACTTCTTCGTCGCGACGACGCGGATGCGGTAGGCCGAGTCTGCCACGGCGTCGGTGGTGGTCGCGAAGTCCGGCAGGTTCGGGTCGGTGGGATCGATGTAGCGCTCGACGATCGTCGAACCGCGGAATTCGCTCAGCGGCGCGGTGTTGTCTTCGCGCCATCTCGCCCACGACGCGGGATCGGCGGTGACGGACTGGCGGAGCACCTGCGCGCGGGTGTGGACGGTGAAGGTGTTCGAGCGGGTCGTGAGGCGGGCGTAGAGATTTGTGTAGGGGCGCTCGCGCGTGTTGTCGCCGGTGATGAGCGCATTCTGCCAGATCGTGCCGTTGCGATAGTCGGCGAGCGTCTCGCCTTCGCGCACGAGGTGCAGTTCGCAGACTTCGGTCGCGGAGCGGAAGATCTCGCCGGCGGTGAAACGCTCGTCGGCTTGCGCGAGCGTCTTCGGCACATCTATCGGCCGGCGCATTTTGTCGAAGGGCGCCTGGCCGTTGTAGGCCTTGTCCCAGTCTGCGCGCACCTGCGGATCCTGGTTCGTGGCATCGCTGGGGAACTTCGTCGGGTGATTCGTCTCGTGGTCCCACAGCTTGTAGATTTTTGAGGCGGCATTTGGCAGCACGAGCGGCTCCTCGGCCTTGAGCGCGCCGTGCATCGCGGTGGCGCGCCGGATGTAGCTGAAGGGTGCGAGTTCGTAGTTGAGGTTGATCTTGCCCGCGGTCGAGAACGGCTCGCTGACCGCGTAGGGCTCCACGACGGGCATCCAGAAAAGATCCATGATGAGATGATCCATCGGCGATTGCACGCCGGGGTGCGACTTGCCTCCGGCGGTGCGCGTCTCGGGGCGGAAGAGCAGCGTCTCCCACGCATGCGGATCGCTCGCGGTGTGGCGCTTCACGCCGGTCGGCAGCGAGCCTAGCATCCCCGCCGACGGGATGAGCCGGCTCGGCGAGAAGAAGACCTCGGTCGGCGCGGTGAAGTCGCGCGAGAAATACGTGTAGGCCGTATTCCACGAGCCGAGGTTCCCTTCGTCGGGCTTGTTGATGTAGGAGCCGTCGGGCCAGACTGAGACGCCATTGTCGAAGTCGCCCCAGCGATTGAAGAGCTTGCCCGCGCCGGGCCGAATCTCGGGCATGCGCGAGTAGTGATATTGCACTGCGCCCGAGGGGATGAGCTGGTCGTCGGCAGCGGCCGGCGGGATGCCAGCCGCGGGCGACGGTCCCGGCTCGTTGCAGAATCCGTAGTGATAGTGGCTGCCGGATTGCGTGGTGAAGACGTGGAGAAACCGAAACGGCGAGTCCCAGTTCGCGGTGCTCACCTTCACGAAGTCCGTGCTGACGGTCGGCTTGGCGGCGACGAGGCGGATGTCGCCGTGGTCCGGCACGATCGTGCGCACCACATCCTCAGCCCGGAACACGCCACCCGCCTTGAATCCCGGCGGCCCGCCGCTGTCCGCCCAGCGGCGCCGCGGATCGGCGTATTCCGGGCCGGGCTCGTGCGGCGTCTCGTTCAGCCGCGAGTAGCGCTTTGCGAACGTCCACCAAAAGTCCGCACCGGTGGTTCCGGCGCCGCTGTATTTTTCGGTGCCGGTCCTCACCAGTTGCGGCACGGGGAAATTTCCGCCGGGAAAATTCAGCAGGAAGGTCTGGATCAGTCGCGCGGGGTCGGCGCTGCCGCCGGCATACACCTTCACCTGGATGCGCCCGCCGGAGAACGCCATCGTCGTCTTGTCCGGCGCCACCTTCACGCGCGGCGCGGCTTTGCTGACGAACGGGTAATTCGCGCCGCCGAACGCCTGCATCGGCCCGCGGATGCCGCCCGCGCCACCGTGCTCGCGCAGGTTGTTGTGCCAGCCCGAGCCGACCATGTTGTTGAGTCCGCGCGCGCCCGACTGCATTTTCAGGTCTTCGCCCTCGATCGAGAACTTGGTGATGAAGGTGACCTCGTAGAAGAGATTCTCCGCGAGCTTATACCAGCCGAGGCTCGGCCCGAATGGCTCGAAGAGGAACGCCGCCTCGATCGCGCGCTGGCCCGCGGTCAGCCTCGGGTTGGTCGCGTCCGAGGCGCCGTCGGCGCCGTCCTGCGCGCAGATGAAGTGAAAGCCGAACTGCGAGATCGAATAAGTGCGCCCAAAGCCCTGCGTGTCGCCGATCCGAATCGGCGCGACCTGGCCGTTGTCGGCGAAGCGCGTCGCGCCCGTCAGCGGGTCGCGCAGGTTCACGCAGCGGATGTAATCGAAGATTTCGGTGAGCACCTGGTCGCGATCCGCGCCCCACTTCGAGCGGAAGTTCCCGCCATACCCGGGCACCTGCTGCGCGGTGAGCCGCTGGAGATACGCGTAGAGTTCGCGGTTGCGCTCGATGTTGTCGTAGTCGGCCTTCGGGCTCGTCGAGTCGGCGCGCTGGAAGTAGAACGGCTTCGCATTCGCGCGGCTGCCGATCGTGCTGCAAAACGCGGCGAGCTTGTCGTAGCCCGTGCGCTTGAGCGGGTCGCTGTTGAGCGGCCACAGCGCGATGCGCGGCTGGCCGAAGAGGTTCAGCTCCGGCGCGCGGCTGTTCGCGGTGAGGAAGAATCGCGCGCGCCGCAGGCGATCCGAACTCACGAGCGTGTTCTCGACGCGCACATCGCCCGGCATCTCCGGGCGGAAAAGGAACTCGTCCACATTTGCGTAGAGCCGGTCCTCATCGGACGCGATGACCGAGACCGAGTTCGTGGCGACCGTGCCGGCGACCGTGCCGCCCGGCTGCACGCGCGGGATGAGTTTGTAGATCTCCTCCTTCTGCGCCGTGGTGAGCACGACACCGGGAAAGAACACCGGGCTGAGCGCCGACGTGAGCGGGTGCCCGGGAAAGCGCTGATACTCCTTCTGCGCCGGCTGGAACTTTCCGTATTTCAAATCCTGGATCGTCAACGCGCGCGGCGTGTCCCACGCGGTCGGCTCGCTCGCAGTGTTCACGTTGAGTTTGCACGTCTCGTCGTCGGTCCAGAACGCGATGCGTCCGACGATTGGGTTGGCGCGACTCGGCGTCACTTCTGCCGCGGCGCCTTCCCACGTCGCGGTGTGTCCGCCATCGGTCGCGCCGGTTGGCACCGTGAACGTGCCGTCCTGCAACACGTAAATCCAGCGCACCGGCATCGGCGCGGGATTGCCGCTGCGGCCTGCGCTCGCCTGCGCGGGATCGCGGGTCACCGTCACCGCCTGGCCGTCGTAGCCCGGCGCCACAGCGATCGCGAAGCCATCAACCGGCTTGATCGGCGGCCGGTCGAGACTCGGGATCGACGCGAGCGGATCGACGATCGGATAACTCGCGCGAAATCTTTTCCCACCGCGCCGAATCGGCCCCGCGGCGTCTTCGACGACGACCGGCTCATTGAGATCGACGAAATGTGCCGTCTGCGCGGGCCAGTCGTCGGGCACTTCCTTCACGAGTTCGTCAGACACCGAGTAGCGGTCATTGCCCGGAAAATCCACGACCATGTCGCCCGCGGAGTAGAGCTTGAAAATCTTCCAGCCCTTTCCCGTGTCGTCCCACGTGCGTATCATCCCCGGCTGCGAAGCCCACGCCAGCCGGCCGCTCGCGTTTTGCCCCGGCACTTTCATGCTGCGCGTGCCGTCGAGGAGCTGGCCCGTCACAAGCCCGGTTGCAGACGCCGCGAGCTGCCTCGCGCCCACACTGCTCTGGTAGGCGTGCGCCGTCGTCGATTCGTTTTTTGCCGTGCTCAGCAGCGCGATCACCAGCCCCGAGAGCAGCACCAGAAAGACGAGCACAAGCACGAGCGCGACGGCGCGTGACGACCGGCGCGCGTTCACGGCGTCATCGCCTCCGCCTGCTCGCGGCTCCACTTCGCGCCGCGGATGATGACGTTCGTGTTGAAAATCCGGTAGCCTACCTTCTGCGCGATGAGCTTGCTCTCGATCGATTCCTCGCCGCCGCTGAGCAGCAGGTCGCTCGTGTAGTCGCGCGACTGGCGAAACTTCGTCGCGAGCCCCAGCGGATCGGCGGCCGCCGTCGTGTAGCCGAGAAGCTCGGCGCTCTGCTCGTCGGTCGCGACCATCGTCACCTGCAACAGCGGCGGAAGCTGGTGCACCGGGTTCGTGCGCGGATCGAGATTGCGCTGCGTCGCCGGGTTGCCGACCGACGTGGGCGACGAGTCGTAGAGGTAGTCGGGCGCGAGCGGCGAGAAGTCCGCGTCGCTCACGGTTGCAGGCTTGCCCTTGATCTCAGTCTCCTCGGCCGGCGCGAGGCGCGGTGTGATGATGAGCGCGAGGATGTTCTCCGCGAGCACGTGAACCGGCGGCGCACCGCTCGCGAGCGGCTGGCGAAACCATTCGCGCCCGTAGTAATTCCGCCCGCTCGCGCCGGAGGTGAACTTGTAGATGCGGTTCGCCTCGCCCGGCTGCCAGAATTCGTAGAGCCGCGGACGGATGCGCAGCGGCACCATCGCTTCACTGATGACCGACGGCCGCATCGCACGATCGTCGCCGAGCTCGAGATAAAAGCCGGATGCGCACAGCATGTTTTCGTAGCCACGGTAGCGGTCGTTTTCGGTGACGCCGAGCGGCGCCTCGAAAAACACCGCGTGCGTGAGCCATTGCCGTCCGTCCGGCGCGGTGCCGAGCAATTGATCCGCCGGGCCTGAGACGAAGCGCAGCTCGGATCGGCGCCGATATTTGGTCGGCAGCGTCGGATTGTCGTAATCCCAATAGACGTTGAGCGTCGCCTGCGCGAGCCGCGTGGTGATCGTCTCGAACGCCGCGCGCGCCGCGCGGAACTGCTCGACCTTCGCCGCCGTGCGCCGCCAGATCCCGCTCGTCTGCGAAAGCAGCGCCACGAACATCGCCGCGAGCATCACCACGATGACGCTGGCGACCATGACCTCCACCAGCGTGAAACCTGCGCGCTTCATTGGCGCGCGGTTGTTTTCGGCGCCGTGCCGTTGCGCGTGATCACCACGCGATACGTGCTCATCGGCGCGGAGCGCCCCGCCCAAAGCTGCCGCGCCTCATCGACCGGCAGCGCAGCGAGCCCGGGATGCCACGCCACTTGCACGGTGAGAAAAGCGGTGTCGCGCGGATGAAACCGCGGCGCGCCTGGCAGCGACGTGAAGCCGCCGCCGCCGGCCGACGTGTCCGCCGGGCCGGGCTGCGAGCCGCGCGCCCGCGCGTGGTAGATGATCTTCGCCGCGGCCTGCGGATCGGCGAGGGACACTTCCGATCCCTGGTCGTCGAAGTAGCGCACGGGCAGCGAGAAGAAATTTGCGTCACTCGTCGCGGCGCTCGCGATGAGCGTGTCGAAGTCGCTCTGCTCCGCGTCGGTCACCACCCGCTGCGCGATCTGCGCGCCGATCGTCGTGTCCATCGCCTCGCGAAATCCGCTCAGCCCGATCGGCACCATCCCGAGGATGCCGACGAGCGAGAACGTGACGATCGCGAGCGACATCGCCACCTCGATGAGCGAGAACGCCGCTGACGGACGGAAAAGATTTCGCTGCGTTCGGAAGTCGGGCGGCATGGGAGGTTCGATCACCTGAAACGAGCACCCATTCCCCTGAAGCGGCAATTGGCCCATTGTGACTACTCCCTCAAGCTCGCTTTGAGGTTCGTCGCGGCGGAGTTATTACATCGTCGTGACAAACACCCTCCACATCGCCGCACTCGCCGTGCTGCTCGCCGCGCTCGCCCGCGGTCAGGCGCCCGAGCCGCCCGAGCCTCCGCCGATGTCGGGAAACTACGTCATTCGCGCATGGGACACCGCGGACGGTCTGCCGGACAACACCGTCGCCGGTGTCGCGCAGACGCCCGACGGCTACATGTGGTTTGCCACCCGCGCCGGGCTCGCGCGCTTCGACGGCGTGCGCTTCACGGTCTTTCGCACGAAGGAGATGCCGGGCCTCCAGACGAACGTCATTCGCGCCCTTTACGCCGGACGCGATGGCACGCTCTGGATCGGGCTCGATCGCGGCGGCGTGTCGCGTCTCGTCGGCGATCATTGCGAAGTCGTCGTGCCGCTGCCGTCGAAGGAGTCGCTCACGCGACGCGTCTGCTCGTTCGCGGAGGACGCGGAGGGCGCGCTGTGGATCGGCTATGGCCCCGAGGCCCGCGCGCAGCGCTGGCAGCGCGGCGTGCTCACCACCTTCACGGTTTCCGAAGGTGTGCCCGGGGGGCTCGACACGTATGTGCATGCGGATACCGAGAACCGTATCTGGGTTTCCACGCGGTATGGTTGCAGGATTTTCGACGGCACGAAGTTCACGGGCGTGGACCCCGCCGGCGGCAACTTTGTGCGCTTCACTCCCGCCCGCACGGGTGGCGTGTGGATGACTCGCGACAACCAATTGCTGCGCTGCCGCGTCGAGGGGAAGAGCGAGGTGATCGCCGATCTCACGCCGCTCGGCGGAGCGGGCGAAATCACGGCGCTGTTCGAGAGCCGCGATGGCGAAATCCTGCTTGGCACCAATGGCATGGGCGTCGTCCGGTATCGCGCCGGCCGTTTCCAGCGCCTGCCGACTTCCCACAGCTACGTGCTCGCCATCGGCGAAGACGCCGCGGGCAACGTCTGGGTCGGCACGCAGGGTGGCGGCGTGAACCTCATCCGCCCGCGCCGCTTCGTGCTCCGCTCGACGAGCACCGGCATCCCAAAGGAGAGCGTCGTCTCGCTTTGCACCGATGCGTCGGGCCGCCTTTGGGTGGCCTCGCGCTGGGCCCCGCCGGCGCGTTCGGTGGATGCCCAGAACAAGACCTTCGCCCCGCTCGAAAACTGGTTCGCACGCAACGTGACGACGATGTGCGCCGACCGCGAAGGCGGCGTCTGGGTCGGTCACGATGGCGGCAAGTTCGCGCGTTGGTTCGAGGGAACGGTGACGCGGCCGGAGATCGAGGGCGCCGAGCGCGTCGAAACGATGCTCGTCGATTCCACCGGCGACCTGTGGATCGCCACGATCGACGGACCGCTGATCCGCTGGCGCGAAAACCAGGCCGAGCCGCAGCCGGCCGAGCGCGGACTCACTCGCGTGCGCGCGCTCGCCGAGGACGCCGCCGGCCGTCTGTGGGCTGGCACGGACGACGGGAAAATCTTCCGCCGCGAGAATGGCACGTTTGTGCTGCTCACGGTGCCCGATGCAAAGTCGAGCCAGACGATCCGCTTCATCGTCGCCGACGGCAGCGCCATGTGGATCGCCACGCGCGATAGCGGCCTGCTGCGCTGGCGCGCCGGCGACTTCGATTTCTGGTCCGTCGAACGCGGCCTGCCGCACGATGATCTGCGTGCGCTCATCGTCGATGACGCGCGCGACCTCTGGCTGGCGACCGGGCGCGGGCTTTTCCGCGTGAACCGCCAGCTGCTCGACGCGGTGCTCGATGGCTCGCGCCCCACCGTGAGTCCGGTCTTCTTCGGGCCCAGCGAAGGCGTGCCCGGCACCAGCTTCGCCTTCGAGACCGGTCGCAACACCACCGCGCGCACCGCCGACCAGCGCCTATGGTTCGCCACCGCGCGCGGCGCGCTCGAAGTGCAGGCCCAGCGCCAGGAGCACGACACCCCGCCGGCGGCGGTGATGATCGAGGAAATCCGCGCGAACGGCGCGCCGCTGCCGCTCCCCAACGCCACCGTCGCGCCCGATTCGCGCCGCATCGAGGTTCGCTTCTCCGCGCCGTATTTCGGAACGCCCGAGCGCGTGCAATTCCGCTACCGGCTCAGCGGCGTGGACGATGCCTGGGTCCACGCCGGCAGCGAGCGCGCCGCGACTTTCGCGCGCCTGCCGCCCGCCCGTTACCGTTTCGAGGTCGCCGCCACCGACGCCGATGGCGAGTGGCAGCCGCGCATCGCGGCCATCTCATTCACCGTGCGCGCAGCCTGGTGGGAGACCCTCGGCCTTCGCATCGCCGCCAGCCTGCTCGCCGCCACCGCGCTCGCGTGGCTCGTGCGCATCATCGTGAAGCGCCGCATGCGCCGGCGGATGCTCGTGATCGAGCAGGAGCACGCGCTCGAGCGCGAGCGCATCCGCATCGCGCGCGACATGCACGACCAGCTCGGCGCGAACCTCACGCAGATCGGCATCGCCAGCCAGCTCGCCCGGCTCGATCCGCCCGGCGTGGCCGGCCACGTCGAGGAGATCGCCACGATCGCGCGCAGCACCGTCGAGTCGCTCGATGAAATCGTGTGGGCCGTGAACCCGCGCTACGACACGCTCGCGTCGCTGATCGAATATCTCGGCAAGTTCGCCGTCAGCTTCCTCACGAGCAGCGGCATCGAGGCGAAGGTGGACATCCCGCTCCATCTTCCGAAGTTGCCGCTCTCGTCGAACATTCGCCACCACCTTTTCCTGGCGGTGAAGGAGGCGCTCAACAACGTCGTCAAGCACGCCGACGCGAGCACCGTCTGGCTGCACGTCGAATTGGCCGACAGCCTCCTGCGTGTGGCCGTGACCGACGATGGCCGCGGCTTCGCCGGGGACGATGTGCGGGCCGATGCGAACGGCCTGCGCAACATGCGCGAGCGCATGGCCGAAGTCCGTGGCACCTGCCGCATCGACGGCACGCCGACTGCCGGAACGCGGGTGATCTGTGAGTTGCCACTGACTGCAAATGGGACGTAGCCTGCGGGCTTCCCCATGATCCGCGTCTCCCTCGTCGAAGATCACCGCGCCACTCGTGACGCATTTCTCAAGCTGCTCCGCCACGCACCCGACATCGTTTGCGTCGGCGCGTATGGAAACGCCGCTCAGGCCGAAAGGGAAATCCCCGAGCACAAGCCCGACGTCGTGCTGATGGACATCAACCTGCCCGACGGCAGCGGCATCGACATCGTCGCGAAGCTCAAGCCGCTGCACCCGGAGATCGATTTCGTGATGCTCACGACCTACGACGACACCGACCTCATCTTCAACGCACTGCGCGCCGGCGCGAGCGGCTACCTGCTCAAGCGGGCCGCCGCCGATGAACTCATCGCCGCGATCGCCGAGGTCCGCCGCGGCGGTTCGCCGATGACGACCGAGATCGCGCGCCGCGTCATCACGCACTTCCACAAGATCAACCAGCCCGCGAGCGAGGTCGAAACGCTCTCGAAGCGCGAACGCGAAATCCTCGAACTGCTCGCCGAGGGCCTGCCCTACAAACTAATCGCCGACCGCCTCGACATCAGCCCCAACACCGTCCACAACCACCTGCGGCGCATCTACGGCAAGCTGCACGTGCAGTCGCGCACGGAGGCGGTGGTGAAGCTGCTGGGCCGCTAGGCATCAGGCGGGATCGTCACCAGCATCGCACTCGCCGGCGCGACTTTGAAACGGAACGCGCCATCGCTGATCGCGAGTGTTTCTTCTTCGAGCGCGCCGACCGGATTCCCGTCCGCAGAACCATCGTAGGTCCGGCCGCCAAACGTGATCCCGCTCGTCGCGCCGGGGGCCGGCGCCTTGAGCCGCTTCAGCGTCGCCTTCGCGCCTGGCACGCGGAGCGTCACATTCGCGGTGTCCGCGAGATCCTTGTTGATCGCGACCACGCGCAACACCCCCGCCTTGTCGAGCGTCGCCCAAAACTTCACACGTCCCGCACCCGCCTCCACCGGAACAAGCCGCGCCTCGTTCGCGACTGCCTCCGCGAAGACGAGCATCCCGTAATACGGAGAGTTCGCCGCGATCGAGCGAGTCCGGCCCGTCGTCTTGTCCACGTCCTCCTTGATCGGCGAATACGCGTTCGTCCCGGCGTTGTGAAAGTTCACGCCATCGAGTCCGGCGCTCGCCAACTCGAACATCACGTCAAGCGTGAACAGCGCCGCCGCGAACGAATCGCTGAACCCCGGCACCCCCCCGCTCCACGCGGTGCCCGTCTCATCGAGCCGCAGCTTCAGCCCCGCCGCGTGCGCGACCTCGATCCCACGCCGCAGGCGTTGCACGAAGTCAGTCGTTGCTTTGTCTTCGAGCAGCTTCTCCACGCGCGGCTGGCTCTTCGGATCGAAACGATACGAATGCACCGTGAGTAAATTGAGCAGCCCTTTCTGCCGCGCGACGAACGTGCTGAGGATCTCCGGCGGAGCGCCGCGCGCCCACGACGGCCCGGCGAGGCCGGGCGTGAGCGCCGGCACGATCTGGCTGCCCATCGCGTGAAACTCATCGAGGTATTGCTCGAACGTGTGATCCGCCGGCTTGTGCTTGCCCGGCCAGCCGTCGGGTTCGTTGCCCAGTTCGAAGCTCGCGACCGCGCCCGGCGGCAGCGCCTCGTGCGCGAGTCGGATGCCCTTTTTCACCCGCTCCACATCGCCGCGCGCGAGGCCGATGTTGATGACGAGCGGCGTGCGCGTCGTCTTGAACACCCGCGCGATCTGCGCCCAGCGCTCCGGCTCCGCGGGCACTTCCAGCGCATACTCCGCCGTCGCGCCCCCGATGCGGACGCTGAGCGCCTCGTCGTTGAACGCGCAGAGCTGTTCGATCAGCCGCAGATAAACCGGGTGAACCTCCGAAGTGACGCCGCTCTCCGGGAAAGGAAACTTGCGCCACTCGCGCGAAAGGCCCGCGAACGATTTCGGAATCGCGCGGCCCGATCGCGACGCATCAATCGTCGCGGTGACCTCCGCGCTGATCGCACCCGCAGAAAAGCAGGCGAACAAAAGGAGGCTCTCGCAGAGACGCAAAGGCGCAAAGAAATGCGGGTTCATGCCTCTGCGGCTTTGCGCCTCTGCGAGCGCCCTTATCAAGGCAAAACGGTCACTCGATAGAAACGCTGCGTCCCGGTAGCACCGCCAGTGTCGGTGAGCGTGAGCACGCCGCCGGTGCCCGCCTGCGCGCTGCCGACATCCACCCACGTGCCGCCGAGCGAGTCCGTGCTCTGGAGTTGATAGTTGTGCCCCGCGTGGCCCTGCACGGTCACGGTGAAGTTCGCGCCGCTCTTGCTCGCGCTCATCACGCGCCGCTCGGTGTTGGCGATCACCACGCCGTTGTTCACGAGATTCGCCGGAAGCGCGCCGCCGGTGAGCAGGTCGAGCACGCCATTGTTCACGAACCCTGCCGTCGCCGAGATCGCCGATCCACCGGTGAAGCGCATCGTGCCGTTGTTCACCACGTCCCCGGTGATCGTGATGGCGCCCGCGCCGCACGTCACCGTGCCGTCGTTGTTCAAGTCGCCATTGATCGTGCCGCTGCCGGTGAGCGCGGCGTTGGCGGCAATGTTCACCGCGTCGCTCGCGAGCGATCCGCCCGCGAGGCTGAGCGTGCCACCGGCCTGCACATTGACACCGCCGCCGCAGACCACCGAGCCGCTGATCTTCAGCGTGCCCTGCTCCACGGTCGTTCCGCCATTCCACGCGCACGCGCCGCTGAGCGTCCACGTGCCCGCGCCGGTTTTTACGAATGCCGTCGTCACGCCGCTGCTCTGCTCGGAGATCGCGCCGGCGAATACCGCCTCGTTGCCAGGCGATGTGCGAGCGCCGATGACGTAGGTGAAATTCCGCCCGCTCGTGGCGCCGCCCATGAGTCGCGAATCGCTCGTGCCGCTCAGCTCGCCGATCGGAATCGTGGTGCCCGCGCCGGCGCTGCTGATGCCGATGTAGTAGGCGCTCACCGGGCCGTTGAGAAAGAGCGATGCGTTCGGCAGCCCGCTCCACGAGTAGCTCGTGCCGAAGCGGAAATCGCCACCGCTGCCGTCGGTGATGACCGTCATCGTGCCGGTGAACGCCGAGCAATCGCAGAACCAGTCGTTGCGAATCCACGGCGCGCGCAGCGTGAACGCGCCGCCGCCGCTGAGGCTGCCGGAGATCGTCGAGCGCGAGTCCTGCCACAACGTGCCCGACTGTCCGCCCGCGACGACGAGGTTCCACGTCGAGTCGTTATACGTCGAATCGTTGTCCGACATCTTCAGCGTGCCGCCGTTGAAGCTGATCGGGCCACTGCCGAGGCCGCTTGTGTTCGCGGTGTCGTTGCCGAGCTGGAGCGTGCCGCCGTTGAGCGCGGAGCCGCCGGCGAAAGCGTTCGCGCCGCTGAGCGTGAGCGTGTTCGTGCCGGACTTCGTGAGCGATCCGCCGTCGAGTCCGGCCGCGATCGTGAATGCCTTCGTCGAGTTGTTCACGAGCGTCGTGCGCGGCGCGACGCTGCTACCCGGCGTGATTGTCGTGGTCGTCGCCGTGTCGTCGAAGATCACGGCGTCGAATGGAAAGAAAGTCGCGGGCGAAGCGCCGGTCCAGTTCGCGCTCGTCGTGTCCCACGCGCCACTCGCCGCGCCCGTCCACGTCAGCGTCGCCGGGCTGCCGGTGACGACGAGCTGCACGTAGCCCCCGACGGTGCCGGCGGCCGTGCGATTGAGCGCATAAGTCTGCCGTCCTCCCGCGGGCGCGCTGATCGTGAGGTTCATCGTCATGCCCCCCGCGACGTCCAGCGGGATGCCGGCGGCGCAATCAACGAGCTTGTAACTTCCCGCGCCGAGCGTGCCGTCGGCGAAGTTGATCGTGAAGTTGTTCGCGCCCGCGAGGTAGCCGGTGCCGCCGGTCACGGAGATCTTGTCGTTGGCACCGGTTGGCGAGTTCGAGAGGTCGAAGGCGAGCGTCGAACTCGTCGCGGCAAATCCACCCGCAGCCGTGAGCGGCCCGCGCGTGCTTGCGTCCGTTCCCGCGACAACCGTCGCGCCGGTCTGCAAAGTCACGCCGCCGCTGAAAGTGCCGCCGCCTGCGATGCTCGCACCGCTCGCGACAGTCACCGCGCTCGCGCCCAGCGAATCGCTGACGACGAGCGATCCGCCGTTCACGTTCGTCGCACCGGTGTAAGTGTTCGCGCCACCGAGCGTGAGCGTGCCCGCGCCCGTCTTCGCCAGCGCCGCGTTGCCCGTGATTGCGCCGGCGAACGTCGTGCTGTTGCCGTTTGACCCAACCACGTAAGCGACCGCGCCTGCTGTGCCGCCCGCGAGATTCGCGCTCGCGCTCGCGCTGGAGAGCGCGGCGATGTTGCACGTGTTGCCGCCGGAGTTCGTCTGCGGCTGGAGGCTCACGCTGCCGCCGACATCGACACTCGCGTCATCGAAGCCGTTGAAGCTGCCGCCATTGAAGAACAGACGCACGCCGCCGCTATTGGTGAAATTGATCCGCCCGCTGAACGCCGCCGTCGCACCCTTCAAGTCCGCGCGGCTCACGGTCGTCTGCACGTTGTAGTTCAGCGTCCCCGCGCCGGTCAGGGCGCCATTGAGGCTGAAGCGATTTCCCGAGTTGATCGTCGCCGCGTTGCCCGCCGGGATGTCGATCACCGGAGTGAGCGTCGAGGTCGTGCCGGTCGGGTAAGCGTTCGTGAGCACGGTGCCGTCGAGCATCGCGATCGTGCCGCCCGCGAGACTGCCCGGACTCGCGATCGCGAGCGTGCCCGCTTCGAGCGACGTGCCGCCCGCGTAGGTCTCCGCGTGCGAGAGTGTGAGCGTGCCGCTGCCGCGCTTCGTCAGCGTGCCCGCGCTGTTCACGCTGCCCGCGCCGCCGAGCGTGTAATTGCCGGTCCCGTTCACCTCGACCGTCGTCGGCGCGAGCGCGCCGGTGATGCTCACGCCCGGCTGCGTGAGGCCCGATTGATCGAACGCCACGCGGTCGCCATCGGAATACGTGACCGTCGATCCGCTCGACGGGCGCAGCCAGTTCGTCGCGCTCGTCGTGTCCCACGAGTTGCCCGCGCCATTCCACACGAGATCGCGCGGCAGGCCCGAGTTTGTCACGACGATCGCTAAGGTCTGCGTCCACGTGCTGCCTTGCGAATCCGTGACCGTGAACTCGAACCGCGCGCGCCCGGTGTAGTCGAGCGTCGGCGTGAACGTCGCGATCGCATCGCCCGGCCCGCTCTGCGCGATGCCGCCGCCGACGACATTCGCGACGGTGAATGTAGGCGACGACGAGAAGCCGCTCGTGAACTTCCGCAAGTCAACTTCGAGCGACGTCGGCGAGCCGATGATGTTCTTCGCGACGGTGCCGTGCGGGATCGCGAGGAAGTGCAGATATTCCTCGAGCCGCGTGTAGCCGGCGACGGTGCCCGCGGGGAGGAACGTCGTGCCCGTGATGAAGCCGCCGCTGCTCGCGAGCGCCGTCGTGTGGTCGTCGGTCGCCACGTTCCAGGCGAGCGCGGTCTCGTAGTAGTCCGGCATTCCGTCCTTGTCCGTGTCCACCGGCGCCGCCGCGCTCGCCAGCGTGCCAAAGCCGCTCGCGCTCGCGCCGGTGTCGCTCTCGCGCGTGACGTGAAACGGCGTCCGACTCGTCAGCTTGCCGACGAGGATCGTGTCCACTTCATCGCGCAGCGCGCCCGCGGAACCCGCATCGAGCCGGAGCGCGCCCGCGTTGGAGACGATCTTTTTGTAAGCGACGAGCGCATTGTCCGTCGCGACGCCCGCAGTCGAGCCCGCGATGGCCGACGCGGACTGATTGTATGAGGAGCCCGAGACGATCGTGTAGCCCTTGTCGGTTCCGTTGAGGAGCCCGTCGCCGTCGTTGTCCGTGAGGTTGCTGCTGAGATGCACGGTGAAGTTCGGCTGCCCGTTCGTCGCGAGCGATGCCTTCTCGAGCGCCTTGCTGCGGAGGTTTCCCGGCGGGCAGATGAAGTAGTTGCCAATGACGTTCGCCTTCCAATTCTGAACGCTCGTCGAGTCGCCCATGATGAAGCCAATGTCCCAGTCGAACGTGACGTTGTTGATCCACTCGAGCAGTCCGCTCGGGCGCGCCTTCGGGTTGCGCGTGTGATTGTGCGCCCAAAGATTGTGGTGCGAAGTCGCGTGGTTTTGATCCCACAGCCCGCCGCACGAGTGCGTCTCAAGGCCCCACGCATTCAGCGAGTATTGCAGCGTCACGTTCTCCGGCGGGCTGCCATAGCTCGACATGTTTTCATCCGTGCTGAACTGCATCGAGACGTGATCGAGGATCGCGTTGAGGCAGCCGCTGTCGAGGTCCACGCAGTCGCCGCCCGAGCCGTATTTGCCGTGCCGGAAACGCACGTGGCGGATGACGATGTCGTCGCCCGAGATGCGGAAGAAGTTGTTGTAAAAGCCGATGCCGTCGCCCGGCGCGGTCTGGCCGGCGATGGTGACTTTCGATGCGGTCAGGCGCGTGCCGTTCGACCCGCTCGGGAACCGAATGTAGCCGCTCACGTCGAAAACGATCGTGCGCCCCGCGCCCGGCACCGTCGCGATCGCGTCGGCGAACGATCCCGCGCCGGAAGCATTGAGGTTCGTGACGTGATACACGTCGCCGTTGCGCCCGCCGAGCGCGTAAGCGCCGTAGCCTTCCGCGCCGGGAAAGGCGGGAATCTGCGCGAGCGCGCGTGCGCAGAGCGCGAGGAAGATGATGGCCCTGAGGGACGGCACGCGGGAGCGGAGTGCGCGAGGGCCGGAGCGTCAAAGGAGCGCCGATGGCCCAAACGGGCTATTGGCATCGCAGGCGCACCGCTCGCGCATCCGGGTTACGAGATCAGATGAGTCGCAGCTTTACACAAGCCCCATGCGCGCCACGCTCCCGTGTCATGCAAGCCATCGAATCCTCCCGCTCGCCGCGCAGCACGCGCGCGACTGCTCAGCGGAGGATGATGCGCCTCGTTTTCGCCGCGTTCTGGCTCGCGGTGCCGGGTGCGGCGCCGGGGCAGGCGGAAGGCGATGTGCTGACGACGGTGCTCGCCGTCCGGCAGCTCCCGATCGAGCAAGCCGCGAAACATCTGCCCGTGCGGCTCCGCGGCGTCGTGACCTACTCGGAGCCGGAGCGGACGGCCACGTTCATCGCCGATGATACCGGCGGCATTTACGTGGCTTACGGCGCGACGGAGCCGACGCTGCGGCTGGCGCCGGGCACGCGCGTCGAGGTCGCCGGCGTGAGCGATTCCGGGCATTTCGCAAACATCGTGCTCGGGCCGGACGGCCGGAGTGTGGAAATGACCGTGCTCGGCGCAGGTGCGCCGCCGGAGCCGCGCGCGGTCTCGGGCGCGGAACTGGAAGATCCCGGAGCGGACTGCGAGTGGGTCGCGGTGGAAGCACACGTGCGCACGGTCTTCATCGCCGATGAGGCCGTGGTGCTCGAGTGCTTTGCCGAGCCGTGCGCGTTCCATGCGATCCTCGCCGGGCCGCTGCAGGCGGTGGCGCCGCCGTGGCACCTGGTGGGAAGTCGTGTGCGATTGCGCGGCGTGGTGGCGACGACTTTCAATCGTGAGCGGCAGATGACGCGGCGGCTGCTGCGCGTATCATCGCTTGCCGACATCACGACTCTCCAGCCGGGCCCGCCTCCCGGCGAGGCGCCGCGAATCACGCGCGCGGACGAGCTCTTGCAAGTGAACGGGCCGAAGCCGACGGACTTGGTGAGCGTGCATGGTGTGGCGACCATGGCTCTCCCGGGACGCGGCATTTTTCTCCGCACCGCGAGCGGTGCGCTGTGGGTGGCGACGACCCAATTGCACGACGTGCGCGCGGGCTCGAAAGTCACGGTCGATGGCTGGCCGCGCATGGGCGCGACGCGACCGTTCGTGCAGGCGCGGGAGGCGGGTGTGGTCGGATGGGTGGAAGAGCCGGCGCCGCTGTCGGTGACGGCGACGGCGGCGTGCGACGCGCGCTACGAGGCGGAGCTCGTCTCGGTCGAAGCCGAGTTGCTCGAATCGGTGCGCGGGACCGATGGCGTGACCCTCGAAATGCGCGATGGCGCGACCATCTTCCGCTGCCATGCGGCCACCGTGGAAGGGCTGCCGAGACTCCGGCCGGGCTCGCGCCTGCGCGTCACCGGCATCGCGCAGATCACCGCGTCGCGGGAATTCCAGCCCATCCAGGTGCCGGACAAACTCTTCATCCGCCTGCGCACCGGACGCGACGTGGAGGTGCTCGCGCTGCCGAGCCCGTGGACGACGCGCAACGTGCTCATCGGTTCCGGCGCGATCGTCGGCATCATGCTCGGCGCGCTGGGACGGCTGCACGCCCAGCGCAGGCGCGAACGCGCGGCGCAGCGGCGCGCATCCGAGGCCGTGCTCGCGGAGCGCAGCCGGCTCGCGCGCGACATGCACGACCAGCTCGGCGCGAACCTCACGCAGATCAGCATCTCCAGCCAGCTCGTGAAGCTCGATCCGCCCGGCGCCGTGGCCGGCCATGCCGAGGAAATCTCCGCCGTCGCGCGCGACACGATCGAATCGCTCGACCAGATCGTCTGGGCCGTGAATCCGCGCCACGACACGCTCGCGTCGCTCATCGAGTATCTCGACAAATTCGCCGTGCGATTTCTCACCAGCAGCGGCATCGCCGCGAAGGTGGAGATCCCGCACGATCTCCCGCCGCTGCCGCTCGGCTCGAACGTGCGCCACCATCTTTTTCTCGTCGTGCGCGAGGCGCTCAACAACGTCGTAAAGCACGCCGGCGCGAGCACCGTGTGGCTGAACGTCGAGATGAACGGCGGTGTGTTGCGCGCGAGTGTGCGCGACGACGGCCGCGGTTTTCAGCAAAGCGAAGTTGAGGCTGATTCAAACGGCCTCCGCAACATGCGCGAGCGCATGGCCGAGATCGGCGGCGACTGCCGCATCGACGCCAGCTCCACCGCCGGAACGCGCATCGTCTTCGAGTGGCCGCTGCCGGCGACGGAAACGTAAAGCGGTGCGTGGCCTGAATTGGCTATTGCCATCGCAGGCCCGTCGGCGCGTCTCTTGCGCATGATCAAGTCCCTCCTGATTCTCGGCGCGGGCAGCGCCGGCCTGATCGCTGCGCTTTCGCTCAAGCGGAAGATTCCGCAGCTCGACATCCGTGTCGTGCGCAGCCCGGAGCTGGGCGTGATCGGCGTGGGCGAAGGGACAACGCCGAATTTTCCGCGGCACCTGTTCGAGTTTCTCGGGATCAACCGGAAGCGTTTCTACGAACTCGCGGAGCCGACGTGGAAACTCGGCATCCGGTTCCTGTGGGGGGCGCGCGGGCGGTTCGATTACACTTTCGATCAACAGCTCGACAAGCAGTGGAGCGATCTCACGATGCCGAACGGCTACTACTGCGACGACGAGTTCCGCTGCGCGAGCGTGCCGAGCGCGCTGATGTGGCACGGCAAGGCGTTTCCGCGGCAGGCCAACGGCTGCCCGGACATCCAGGGCTGGCACGCGTTTCACATCGAGAACAAGAAGTTCGTCGATGTGCTCGAACTCATCGCGCGCGAGCAGGGCGTGGAGATCATTGATGGCAAGGTCACCGGCAGCGACCGCCTGCCCGAGGGCGGCATCGCGGCGGTGCATCTCGAAGACGGGCGCCGGCTCGAGGCGGACTTCTTCGTCGATTGCAGCGGCTTCCGCAGCGAGCTGCTCGGGCGCACGCTCGGCGAGCCGTTCGTGAGTTTCGACAAGTCGCTCTTCTGCGATCGCGCGGTGATCGGCGGCTGGGATCGCCAGCCCGACGAACCGATCCTGCCTTACACGACCGCCGAGGCGATGGACTCCGGCTGGGCGTGGCAGATCGAGCACGAGCACCACGTGAACCGCGGCTACGTGTATTCCTCGAACGCGATCTCCGACGACGAAGCCGCTGCCGAGTTCCTGCGGAAGAATCCGCGCGCGCCGAAATCGCCGCGCGTCGTGAAGTTCCGCTCGGGCTGTTACCGGCGGCTGTGGGTGGAGAACGTCGTCGCGATCGGGAACTCGGGCGGATTCGTCGAGCCGCTCGAAGCGACGGCGCTGATGATCGTGTGCGGCCACGTGCAGGCGCTGTGCGAAATGCTCAACCGCTCGCACCTCACGCCGACGCCGACGTGGCGCGCGCTCTACAACGACCTCGCGTGGCAGGGCTGGGTGGACATCCGCGACTTCCTCGCGCTGCACTACAGGCTCAACACCGCGCTCGACACGCCGTTCTGGCGCGCGTGTCGCGAAGACACCGATGTTTCCAACATCTCCGGCCTGCTCGAATTCTACGCCGAGAACGGCCCGACAGGCTTCTGCCGCTACCGCCTCCCGCGCTCGGAGAATGATTTCGGCGTCGAAGGTTTCCTCGTGATGCTCGTCGGCAACCGCGCGCCTTACGCCGCAAAGCACAACGCGACCGACGCCGAGCGCGCGACGTGGGAGCGGCGCCGCGCCGAGTTCAGCGCCGCCGCGCAGTCCGGCCTCACGGTGAAGGAAAGCCTCGCCTACATCCGGCATCCGGGCTGGACGTGGAATGCCGACGCGGCCGCCAACGGCGCGACGAGCGCGCAGGGGCGGTAGATTTCTCTATCTTCTCACGCCACCTTTGCGCGCTCACTCCCGGTCGGCGCGACTCAATGCCCGGCGGATCCCGCTGGGGTGCTGACGGCAATCCAAGATCCGATACACCACCGCGACGTCTTCCGCCTCGCAGCGATAATAAATGGCCCATGGGAACCGCCTCGAAAGCATCCGATGAAAACCGAACACCTTTCGATGGATGCCCGCGTAAAGCGCGAGCGAATCAATGTCGGCAAACAGCGCATCCAGAAAGTAGTCGCCCACTCCGGCACTCTGCCGCTCATAGGATGCACGCCCTTCCGACTAGTCGCGACACGCCGCGCTGACGATGCGGATTTTCACACTTGGCCGCCGCGCAATTCCGCCTTCGCACAATCCCAATCCAGCACCTCCTCGCGCCCGTCCGCCAGGCGCTGCTCCGTCTCTGCCAGCGCGTCTCCATGCCAGGCCGGAGACTCCACCTCCTCATCCCGCCGGCTCAACTCTTCCCACAAGGTTTCCATCAAGCGCAGCTTCTCCACCCGTGGCAGTAGATTCGTTGCGGCTTCGATTTCGGCGAGAGTGCTCATGCACGCAGGATGCACGCGGCGGCACGGGGCGTCAACGCGGGGCGGGACGGCGGGAGTGTTCTTACAAAGTCGATGCGAGTTGCGCTTTCGGCGCAGGCATTGTTTCGATTCGCGCGGAGGGCCGCGTGAGCCACTTCGGCCGGCCATTGGTCCATTCGGGCCATAGTGGATTGCGCGGCTGTGGGTAAGGTCGGCCTCCGTCTCCAAGTTGTGCGCTTCGCAAAATCGTTTCTCCCCATCGCCTGTATTCTCGCGCTCACCTTTGCTGGCGAAGGTCGCGCGCAATCGTATGGGCTCACGTCGCGGCCGACGGTGGCGGCTTACTTCGACGGCGCATTCCCGCCGACGCCGCCGGTGGTCGGCACGTTCACGGCGGTGGATGCGTATCCGAATCTCACTTTCGTGAACCCGATGGGCATCCTCCAGATGCCGGGACAGGAGAAGATGTTCGTCTTCGAGCGCGAGGGGCGCGCTTACATCTTCGACAAGGCGAGCACGACGGCGACGAAGACGCTCGCGCTCGACATCTCGGACCGGTGCCAGGGCTGGGATGACTCGGGGATGATGAACCTCGTGTTCCATCCGCAGTTCGATCTCAGCGGCGCGCCGGGGACGAATCGCTACGTCTTCGTCTTCTACGAATGGGTGCCGCCCGGCACGGTCGTGGGCAATCCGACGACGCGGCCGAACAACATCATCAACGCGATGCGCGATCGCATCTCGCGCTTCGAGTTGGATGCGAATGGCGTCGCGCTCGCGGGCTCGGAGACGATCATCATGGACCAGGCGGCGACGAATACGTGGCACAACGGGAGCGGCATGTTCTTTCACCCCGTGAACGGCTTCCTCTACTGGACCGACGGCGAGGATGCGAATGGCCCCAACGCGCAGATGATCAACAACAAGCTGCTCGGCGGCGTCTTCCGCGTGGATGTGGACAAGCGCGGCGGGAGCATCAGCCACGCGCCGGTGCGTGTGCCCACGGGCGTGACGACGCAGAACTATTTCATCCCGAACTCGAACCCGTTCGTCGGGCAGTCGGGCGTGAACGAGGAGTTCTTCGCGCTCGGCCTGCGCAGTCCGCATCGGATGACTTACGACCCGCCGAGCGGGCGCATCTTCATCTCCGACGTGGGCGGGGGCTCTCGTGAGGAAGTCGATATCATCGAGCCGGGCGAGACGGGGCTGAACTTCCAGTGGGACAGGATCGAGGGTTTCAACGGCGATCTTACGCAGCCCTACATCGGCGTGAACAAGCGTCCGGTGCTCGACTACTCGCACAGCGAAGGCAGCGCGATCATCGGCGGCTACGTGTATCGCGGCGCGGCGTTCCCGGAGTTGCAAGGCAAGTATCTCTTCGCCGACAACATCACCGGCAAAGTGTGGGTGATGAATGAGGGCACGACGCCCGCGACGAAGACGCTGCTCACGACGGTGCCGAACGGCCCTGGGCCGAACAGCGGCTCGAACTACACGAACGTTTCGAGCTGGGGCGTGGACAGCGATGGCGAGCTGTATCTTTGCCGGCTCAGCAGCACGGTGGGGAAGATTTTGAAACTACAAGCCGGCGGCACGCCGAGCACGCCGCTGCCGCCGACGCTTGGCGCAACGGGGCTTTTCAGCGACCTCGCCGCGCTCACGCCGAGCACGAAGCTGATCCCGTATGCGATCAATGCGCCGTTCTGGTCGGACAAGGCGATCAAGTCGCGCTGGGTCACGGTGCCGACGGGCAGCACGATCGGCTTCGGCGCGACGGGCGACTGGAATTTCCCGACGGGGAGCATCGCGGTGAAGCATTTCAACATCGGCACCGACGACACGAATCCGTCGGTGCAGAAGCGGCTCGAGACGCGCGTGATCGTGAAGATGGCGTCGGGCGGCGTGTATGGCGCGACTTACAAATGGCGCGCGGACAACAGCGACGCGGACCTCATCAACGAAGCGATCACCGAGGCGGTGCCGATCGCGATTCCGCCGGTCGGCGCGTTCACCGGCGCGGACATCGGCGGGCCGGGCGTCGCGGGTAGCACCACGCCGGGCGGCAACACGCTGACGCTGACCGGCGGCGGCGCGGACATCTGGGGCGCGAGCGATCAGTTCCACTTCGCGCATCAGCAACGCACGGGCGACTTCGACATTTCGATGCGGGCCACGTCGTTCACGCCCGTGGTGCTCTACTCGAAGTTCGGCCTGATGGCGCGCGAGTCCCTCGACGCGAACTCGCGCCACTACTTCATCTTCGCCTGGGCGACGAATGCCGCGCGCGGCGCGAATACGAGCGGCTACGAGGATCACTACCGCACCACCACGGGCGGCAACACGGTCGCGACTTATCCGGCGGCGGGGACGCACATGATCAGCTATCCCAACGGCTGGCTGCGGCTCGCGCGCAAGGGCGACACCTTCACCAGCTACACGAGCGCCGACGGCGTGACGTGGACCGAGTATGGCAGCCAGACCATCGCGATGCCGGCGACGCTTTACTTCGGCGTCGCGATGAATGCGCACGACAACGGGCTCTCGGCGACGGGCACCATCGAGCTGCAAACGACGCGGCTCCAGCCGTGGTATTACCCGAGCCGCACCGATTGCACTTCGTGCCACAACAACAACGCCGGCGGCGGATTTCTCGGGCCGAACACGCGGCAGTTTAACAAAGACTTCCTTTATCCGAGCAGCGGAGTGACCGACAACCAACTGCGCACGCTCAATCACATCGGGATGTTCGACACGACACTCAACGAGGCGAACATTCCGACTTACGACAAACTCGCGCACGTGGACCAGACGAGCGAGACGCTGGAGAAGCGCGCGCGCAGTTACATCGACACCAACTGCGCGAACTGCCATCGCCCCGGCGGCGTGCCGGCACTGTGGGACGCGCGCTACGACACGCCGCTCCCGAGCCAGAACATCATCTACGGCATCGTGAACGACGCGCTCGGGCTCAACAGTCCGCGCGTCGTGGTGCCGCAGGAGACCGACCGCTCGGTGATGCACTACCGAATCAATCGCGTCGGCGCGAACCAGATGCCGCCGATCGCGCGCAACCTCGTGGACGACGCCGGCGCGCAGTTGATCGCCGACTGGATCAACAGCCTCACCCCGAACACCGCGCCCGTGGTCGCGCTCACCGCGCCGGCGAATGGTGCGAATTTCATCACGCCGAATCCGATCACGCTCACCGCGACGGCGAGCGACGCCGACGGGATCGTGCGCGTCGAGTTTTACGATGGCGCCACATTGCTCGGCGCCACGACCGCGCCGTTCACTTACACCTTCAACAACCCGGCGGTCGGCACGCACACGCTCTTCGCGCGGGCTTTCGATGGCGTGAACAACTCGACCGACAGCGCGAGCGTGACCGTGACCGTCACGGAGCTTTTGGGGCTGGTGAAGGCAAAGGTCAACTTCCAGCCCGGCGCGTCGGCGGTGCCGGCGGGTTACGTCGCCGACACCGGCGCGACCTACGCCGCGCGCAACGGGCTGACTTACGGCTGGAGCCGCGACAACACGCCGGACTCGCGCGACCGCGAGGCGAACGCGGACCAGCGCTACGACACGTTCAATCACCTGCAGAAGGATCACGGCGGCGGCGATGTCACGAGCACGTGGAGCATCGCGCTGCCGAACAGCACGTATTCCGTCCACGTCGTCACGGGCGAGGCGTCGTTCAACGATGGCGTGCAGGCCGTAAGCGCGAATGGCGTCGTGCTCACGACCGGTGTTCCGACGGGACAGAATTTCTACGAGGCCACCGCGAACGTCGCGGTGACGAATGGCGTGCTCACGCTCGCGCCCGGCGCGGGCGCGGCGAACGCGAAGGTCTGCTACGTCGATATCAGCGAGGTCGCGCCCGGCGGCGGCAATCAACTGCCGATCGTGAACGTGAGCGGCACGTCGCCGGAGTTCGCGGCAGCGGGCGGCTCGCTGAAGGTGCTCGCGAGCGCGAGTGACCCGGATGGCAGCGTCGCGCGCGTGGAGTTCTACGCGAATGGCGTGAAGTTCGGCGAAGATTTCACCGCGCCCTACAGCTACGTGCGGACCGGGATGCCGGCGGGCACTTACTCGATCACCGCGCGCGCGATCGACAACGCGGGCAGCGGCGCGATGTCTGACCCGGTGAGCGTGTCCGTCTTCGGCGCGAGCCAGACGGGGCTGCTCGCGGAGTATTTCAACGCCAACGA
Organism: Chthoniobacteraceae bacterium; assembly: GCA_040081625.1. Classification (GTDB taxonomy): domain Bacteria; phylum Verrucomicrobiota; class Verrucomicrobiia; order Chthoniobacterales; family Chthoniobacteraceae; genus VFJQ01. Next base: position 54,060 of record JBEBGD010000012.1, on the reverse strand, counting down.
CTTCACCAACTTCGCGCTCGCGCGCCTGGATGCGACGCTGAACTTCAACTACGGCAACGGCAGCCCCGATCCGAGCGTCGTCGTGGACAACTTCAGCGCGCGCTGGCGCGGGCGGCTGCTCGCGCGCGGTGCGGGCAGCTACACGCTGAAGTTCTTCGCCGACGACGGCGTGCGGCTGTGGGTCAACGGCGTGCTCGTGATCGACCGCTGGTTTTACAACGCAGCGGCTGTCACGGCGACGCTCACGCTCGGCGCGGATTCGTTGAACGACATCCGGGTGGACTTCAACGAAACGGGCGGCCCCGGCTTGATCCAGTTTTTGTGGAGCGGTCCCGGCTTCGCCGAGGAAGTCGTCCCCGCGGCGAATCTGCTCACGCCATCCGCGGGCGCGCCGACGAGCGCGCTGAGCGGGACGATCATCGGCACCGAGGGCTCGTGGGAAAACAATCCCGCCACGACCAGGGCCGCGGTGTTCGACGGCGATCTCGCAACCTTCTTCGACTCGCCGAATGGCAATGGCGACTGGGCGGGGCTCGATCTCGGCAGCGGCGCGGCGCGGACGATCCTCGGCGTGCGCTACTGCCCGCGCGCGGGCTTTGCGAACCGGATGCCCGGCGGCGTCTTCCAGGGCGCGAACGCCGCGGATTTCAGCGATGCGGTGACGCTCTTCACCATCGCAACCGCGCCGCCGGATAACACGATGACCGGGCAGACGATCACGAACGCCACCGCCTTCCGCTACGTGCGTTATCTCTCGCCGAATAATGGCTTCTGCAACGTGGCGGAGGTCGAGTTCCTCGCGCTGCTCGAAGCGCCGCCGGCCACGCCCGCCGGCCTCGTCGCGAATGCGGGGAATATGCAGGTCGGGCTCGTGTGGAATGCGGCGGCGGGCGCGGCGAATTACAACATCAGGCGCGGCACCGCGAGCGGCGGGCCGTTTGCGGCGATCGCGAACAGTGCCACCGCCAGCTTCACCGACACCGCGGCGGGCAACGGCACGACTTACTACTACGTCGTCACGGCGGTGAACGATGGCGGCGAGAGCGCGGCCTCGAATCAGTCCAGCGCCACGCCCGTCTCGCCGCCGATCAGCGAAGCCGAGATGCGTCCGCCGGTCATCAGCATGACGCCAACCGACATCGTGATCGGCGTGGAGACGACCGTCCTCAGCCACACCTACCAGCTCCAATACTCCGACACGATGGCGCCAAACGACTGGCACGATCTCGGCGCGCCGGTGAGCGGGGACGGCCAGCCCGTGGACTTCCTGATTGCACGCGATGCGGCGGTTCCGCGTCGGTTTTATCGGATTCTGATCGGCCAATAGGGCTTAAAGCCGGCAAGGGGGGATTGGCCCGAATGGGCCAATTGCTGACTACCCTTTCGTGCAGAATATCCCGACGCGCAGAACTCCGCGCGTCGTCCCTCGGCGCTCGGGCTGCGCTCCACCGAACCTCCAGTCCCACCGCTCCCATGAACCGCATCCCTCTCAAACTCCACCGTCCGAATTCCACCCGCCGCCGCAACCTCGCGCGTGCCGTCAGCCGTTGCGTGCTCGCCGGCTCCGCTGCGCTGCTCGTTCCGCAGGCCGCACACGCGGCGAACATCTGGGACGGCGGCGGCACGACGGACAATTGGAGCGACGTGCTCAACTGGGACGACGACTCGCTGCCCGGCTACGGCACGCTGACCTTCGCCGGCAGCCTGCGGACGACGAACATCCTCGATACGAACTTCAGCATGAACCAACTGCTGTGGACCGGCACGAGTCCGTGGACGTTGAACAGCTCCGGCGGCTCGGTGCTCTCGCTCTTCGACAATGGCGGCGTGCAGGCGAAGCTCGAGAACCAGAGCACCGGCTTGGTCACGATCAATGCGCCGGTCACCTTCGCGGCGACGGCGGGCGCGGCGTGGGGGGAAATCAATGCGGTGAGCGGCGGCATGACTTTCGGCAGTGCGGGCACGCTCACGGTGAACGGCTCGGCGGTGAACGGCATTCGGATGTTCGGCGCGGGGCAGACGACGACATTCAACAACACGGTCAGCGCGGTGGGGAAATATTTCGCGACCACGGCGGCGACGGCGGGCACAGTCGAAATCGGCGGCGCGTTCACGTCGGGCGATTTCTATTTGATGAATGGCAGCACGCTGAAGCTCAACACGGGCGGCAGCCTGACCACGAGCGCGCTGCGGCTCGGCGGCGATTTCGCTACGACGGGCACGCAGAATCTCACGCTCGGCGCGACCTTCCAGCTCACCGACCTCGCGGGCGGGCAGACCTTTGGCAGCACGATCAACAGCGTCACTGGCAACACTTCCGGCGCGCTGCTCGTGGATTCGCTGAACACCAGTGGCACAAACACTCTCAGTGGCGGCGTCTTCCTCGACTCGCCGCTGCGCATCCAGGTCGCCGCGGGCGGCACCGTCGCGGCCACAGGCGTGATCAGCAATGCGTCGAGCCTCACCAAGCAGGGCGCGGGCACGCTCACGCTCTCGAACACGAACACCTACGGCGGCGGCACGATCCTCAGCGCGGGCACGCTGAACCTCGGGGTCGCGGGCGCGCTCGGCTCCGGCGCGCTGACGGTTTCGGGCAACAGCACGCTCAACAATACCAGCGGCGGGGCGATCACCACGCCGGCGGCGAAGGCGATCAATCTCAACGCCGATCTCATTTTCACCGGCACGAACAACCTGAGCTTGAACGGCGGCACCATTGCCCTGGGTGGGGCGGCGGGGACGCGCACGCTCACGGTCAGCGCGGGCACGCTCACGGCCAACAATTTCACGACGGCCGCGGGCGTGAACCTCAGCAAGGCAGGCGCGGGGACGCTGACCTTGACCAGCACGACGAACAACGCGACGACCACTGCGGGCATCCTCGACATCCAGGCCGGCAAAGTCCTGGTGTCGGCGGACGTCACTCTCGGCGGTTTGTCAGGTGCCGGCAATCTTGAGCATGGGGGCGGCAACTCGAGGTGGGTCTTCAATAATCAGCCCGGAAACACCTCACACTCCGGCGCGATCAAGAACTTCTCGGGGACGGTGCGATTGGGCTTTGTGAAGCAAGGTCTTGGGCTGCTCACGCTCAGCGGCGCCAGCGATACCAACCTGGACCGGTTGTCGGTGGAGAATGGCGCGATTGCGCTCACCGGCGGATCGATTGGCGCGGCGAACAATCAGGCCCTGGCCATTGCGGATGGCTCGGGCAACTACGGCGCGTTCAGCGTCAGCGGTGGGAATCTGGTTTCTGGGACTTGGATGGTCGTCGGCGGCACCAATAGCCGCGGTGTCTTGAACCAGTCCGGCGGCACCATCACGGTCAGTTCAAACCGCATGACGATTGGCGCGGGCAATAACGCGTCCATTGGCGTCGCGAGCTTTTCCGGCGGCACATTCACCAGCGCCACCGGCGTCTTCGTCGGCGAGAACGGCACCGGCACGCTCAATGTCTCCGGCGCGGCCGCGGTCAACATCGGCAACACGCAGTTCGCGGGCAACGCCACCTCGGTCGCGGGCAACGTCAACCTGCTCGGCGGCAGCCTGAACACCAACTCGATCACCAAGGGAACGGGCACCGGCGTCTATCGCCTCAACTTCAACGGCGGCACGCTCAAGGGGACGGCGGCGGGCACGTTGATGGCGGCGCTGGCGAACACCACCGCCTACGTGAATGCCAACAGCACGATCGATAGCAATGGGCTCGCCATCGCCTTCGCGCAGCCTCTCCTGGCGCCGACTGGGGATGGACTGGCGACTGTGCCGGTCACGGCGGGAGGCGCGGGTTACATCGACACGCCGATCGTCACGATCACCGGCGGCGGCGGCACTGGAGCCACGGCCATCGCGAATGTCTCGGGCGGAGTGGTGACTGGGATCACCATCACGAATCCCGGCGTGGGCTACACCTCGGCACCGACCGTCGCGCTCCTGGGTGGACTCGGAACAGGCGCCACGGCGGCCACGCTCGGCACGCCGACGACCGCCGCCAACACCAGCGGCGGCATGACTTTCATCAGCAGCACCGGCACCGGCACGACCACGCTCACCGGCGTCGGCACCTACACGGGCGGCACGACCGTTAATAGCGGCACGCTCGCCCTCGGCGTCGGCGGGGCTGCTGGCCCCGTTCGCGGTGTCCTCACCATCAACTCCGGGGCTTTCGTCAACACCACGGCGACCGACGCGCTCGGCTTCACCGGCGGCACGAGCGTGACGACCGTGAACGTCAACGGTGGCACGTTTAACAACAGCGTGGCTGGCAACAACGGTTACATCAGCAATTTCAATCTCACCGGCGGCAGCGTCACTTCCACCGGCGGTGGCGCGATCAACTTCTCCACCGGCTTCGGCATCGCCTCGCTCGCCAGCGCGACCACCTCGAGCGTCAGCGCCAATCTCGTCATCCGCGACGCCAACGCGCTGACCTTCAATACGGCCTTGGGCACGACCGCCAGCGGCGTGGACCTCAGCGTCACGAGCGTGATTTCCGGACAGACCGCCGGCTTGGGCATCGCCAAGACTGGCGCGGGCAAGCTCAGCCTGAGCGGCACGAGCACTTACGGCGGCGCGACGACGGTGAGTGCCGGCACGCTCCAGATGTCCGGGACCGGCGCGATAAACACGAGCAGCGGAATCACGCTCAGTGGCAGTGGCGTGAAGCTCGTGCAGACGAGCTCGGTCCCGATTTCGCCGACAGTCACGCTGACCGACGGCACGATCGATGGCACGGGCACGATCAACACGGTGAACGTCGCCGACCTCGCGACGAACACGATCGTGAACGGGAACGGCACCGCCGGTTCGCAACTCACGATCGGCGCGCTGACCTTCTCGGGCGCGGGCAAGTTCAACCTGCTGCTCAACGGCACGTCCCCCGGCGTGGTGACGACGACACTCGCCGCGAACGGCGCGGCCTCGAGCGTCTTGATCGATGCGTCGAACGTCGCGTGGGACAACGGGACCACTTACCCACTCGTCAGCTACGGCGGCGGAACGATCGGCGGGACCGGCGGCTTCGGCGCGTTCATCAAGGGCGCGATCACCGGCCTCGGCGCGCGGCAGAGCGCGATGCTCGGCGACAGCGGCACGGCGATCACGCTCGCCATCGCGGGCGATCTGCCGGTGTGGACCGGCCTCCAGAACGGCAACTGGACGACGGCGACCATCGGCGGCCTGTCGAACTGGCGCTTGCAGACCGCGCTGACCGACACCGATTTCCTCGTCGGCGACACGGTGCTCTTCGCCGACACGATCCCCGGCGGCGGCGCGCCCGGCACGACGACGGTGGACATCGTCCAGGCCGGCGGCGTCGCGCCGACGACCACGACCTTCAACAACTCGACCCTCGCCTACACGATCAGCGCCTCGGGCAACTCGGGCATCACCAGCGGCACGTTCATCAAGAACGGAACCGCGGCGGTGACTCTCGGCGGCACGCACAGCTACACCGGCGCGACGTTGATCAATGCGGGCACGATCAACCTGGGCGGCACGCTCGGCAACACCGCGGTGACTGTCGCGGGCAGCGCGACGCTGAACCTCACCGGAGCGGGCGCGATCAGCCAGAATACCGTGACGGTGAACGGCACATTCACCGAGACGGTGGACAATGCGCTGAGCGGCACAGCGGCGCTCGTGCTCAACAACGGCGCGACGCTCGACCGCGCGAATGCGCACAGCGGCGGCACCGCGCTCACCGCCGGCACGCTGAATCTCAATCACGCCGCGGCGCTCGGCACCGGCACGTTCACGATCGCCGGCGGAACGCTCGACAACACGAGCGGCGGCGCGCTCACGCTGAGCACGAACAACGCGCAGGCATGGAATGGCAGCTTCGCCTTCACCGGCACAAACGCGCTGAACCTCGGCACCGGCGCGGTCGCCGTCGGCGGGACCATTGGCGCGCAGACGATCACCGTGACCAACAACGGCGCAGCCTTGACCGCCGCGGGCGCAGTCTCTGGCGGCACGAGCGGCGCGAAGGAACTCGTCGTCGGCGGCGCGGGCAACACGACGCTGAGCGGCAACTTCAGCCTCGGCGCGGCGACCACGCTGATCGTCACCTCGACTTCGGGCGGCACGCTCACGCTCGGCGGCACCGGCACGTTCACGACGCTGAACGTGAATGGTGGCGCATCGAGCATCGTGGACATCGGCGCAGGCGCGCTCACGCTCGCGAACGGCGGCGGGTTCGTGGTGCAATCGACCACCGGCGGCACGATCAACGGCGCTGGCACGATCGCGGTCAGCAACGGCGGCGACTTCGGCACGATGGGCGGCACGACGCTGACCGTGAACGCGAAGCTCACCGGCGGGAACGGCATCGATTTCTGGAATAACAACGGCGGCGCCGGACTCGGCACCGTCGTGCTCGCGGCCGCGAACACTTACACCGGCGCGACGGTGATTCAGAACGAGAAAGTGATCATCCCGACCGGCGGCGCGATCAACGCGCTCAACACGGCGAACGTCGGCCAGATTACGGTCGGCGACGTCGGTGGCGCGTCTGGCGTGCTCAGCCTCGAGGGAGGCACGATCAACGCGACAAAGACAGGCGCACCGAGCCTCCTCGTCGGGGCAGCCAATGGAGCCACTGGCGTCTTCAACCAGAGCTCCGGGACGGTGACGACGACGAGCGAATTCTGGCTCGGCAACTTTACCGGAGCTTACGGCGCGCAGGCGATGAGCGGCGGCACGCTGACGGTCGGCAGTTGGTATGTCGTCGGCCTGAACAACGATCGCGCTGTGCTCAACCAGAGCGGTGGCACGATCAATGTGAACGCGAACCGCATGACGATCGGCGCGGGTGGCGCGGGCTCGATCGGCGTGGTCAACCAGACCGGCGGCGCGCTCACCGTCGCAGCGGGCGCGAACACGGGATTGTTCGTCGGCGAGAACGGCAACGGCACTTACAACATCAGCGCCGGCACGGTGACGCTGAACACGAACGCAGGCGTCAACAGCGGCACGATCCAGTTTGCCGGCGCGGCGTCCTCGACGGTCGGCAACTTCAACCTCAACGGCGGCACGGTTACGGCGTTCGGCGTGACCAAGGGCGCGAGCAATGCGGCCGGCGTGTATCGGTTCAACTTCGGTGGCGGCACGCTCAAGGCGAACGCGAACAACGCGGCGTTCTTCGCCGACCTCGCGCTGACCGATGCGTATGTGAACGCAGGCGGCGCGGTCATCGATACGAACAACTTCAACGTGACGATCGCCGAGCCGCTTCTCGCGCCGACGGGCGACGGCGTCAACTCGGTCGCGGTGACGGCGGGCGGCACGGGTTACGTCGGCACGCCGCTGGTGCAGATTACCGGTGGCGGCGGCACGGGCGCGACGGCGGTGGCGAACATCAACGGAAGTGGTGAAGTCACGAGCATCACGATCACCAATCCCGGCGTCGGCTACACGAGCGCGCCGACGTTTGCGCTGCTCGGCGGCGGCGGCGCTGGCGCGACCCTCGATGTGCCCGTGCTCGCAGCGAACACGAGCGGCGGCTTGACCAAGAACGGCGGCGGCACGCTCACGCTCACCGGCGCGAACACCTACACCGGCACGACGAATGTGAACGCCGGCACGCTTGCGCTCGGCAGCGCTGGTGCAATCGGCGGCGGCGGGAATGTGACGTTTGGTGGCGGCACGCTGCAATTCAGCGCGACAAACACGAGCGATCTCGGCACGCGAATCGTCAACAGCACCGGCGCGATCAGCATCGATACGAACGGGCAGAGCGTGACCTTCGCGAGTGCGCTCGCGGCGAGCAACAGCGGCGGCCTGACCAAGCTCGGCGCGGGCACGCTCACGCTCAGTTCGGCGGCGGCCTACACCGGCGCGACGAATCTCAATGCCGGCAATCTCTCCGGCACCGGCTTCACCGGCGCGGTGACGATCGCGGCGGGCTCGACGCTGTTCTTCCCCGCGACGGGATCGATCGGCGGCCTGCTCACGCTCAGCGGCACCGGCTCGATGGTGGACCTGCAAAACAGCGCGCTGAACGTGGTCACGCTCGGCGACGGCCTCACGCTCAACACCGGCAACATGCTCGACTTCGACATCGGCGCGGGCGCGGATCGGTTTGCGATCTCGGGCGGTGCGTTCGGCGCGACGGGCATCACGACGCTGAACTTCGCCGACATCGGCGTCGCGGCGGGCACTTACAATCTCATCACCGGCGCGACCGGGATCAGCCTCTCGAACTTTGTGTCCTCCGTCGCCACGCTGGGCGGGATGAACCTCACGCTCGGCGTGAGCGGCGGGAACACGCTCACGCTCACGCTCTCCGCGCCTGGGCCGGCCACGGCGTATTGGAAGGGCGACCAGGACGCGTTCTGGAACACGATGAACGCGGGCAATTCGAACTTCGACACGACGCAGTCCGGCGGCGTGGACACCGGCGCGGTGCCGGACGCGACCAGCGACGTGATCTTCGCCGCCGACGGCGCGACGAACCTCGACACGACGCTCGGCGGTGACCAGAGCGTGAAGAGCCTGACGATCGCGACGGCGAGCGCGGTCGGCATCGGCGGCGCGAACACGTTCACCATCGTGAGCAGCGGCGGCATCACGATGAACTCGGGTGCGGGCGCGCTCACGATCAGCGCGAACGCGGTGACGCTCGGCGCGAGCCAGGCGTGGACAAACAACTCGAGCAATCCGGTCACCGTCAGCAGCGCGATCAACGGAAACGCAGCCCCGGCGGCGACGCGCACGCTTACGTTCGCGGGCAGCGGCGCGGGTGCGATCAACATCACCGGCGCAATCGGCGACGGCGCGATTGGCGGCAACGTGGCGATCCTCGTGAACAAGAGCGGCGGCAGCGTCACATTCTCGGCGCAGAACACCTTCACCGGCGGCACCACCGTGACCGCGGGCACGCTCGTGCTCGGCCACGCGACGAACACACTCGCCGACGCGGGCGCGGTGACGGTAAACGGCGGCACGCTCGACATCGGCGCGAACAGCGACACGGTCGGCGCGGTCGTCTTGAACAGCGGCAGCATCACCGGCACGACCGGCGTGCTGACCGGCACGTCCTACGCGGTCGAGAGCGGCTCGATCAGCGCGATCCTCGGCGGCGCAGCGGCACTCACGAAGACGACGGCAGGCACGGTGATCCTCTCCGCCGACAACACCTACAGCGGCGGCACAACGATCTCCGCGGGCACGCTGCAAATCGGCAACGCCGGCGCGACCGGCTCGGTCGTCGGGAACATCACAAACAACGCGGCGCTCGTCTTCGACCGCACCGCCGACCTTACTTACGCCGACGTGATCAGCGGCACCGGCACGGTGACGCAGAACGGAACGAACAACCTCACGCTTTCCGCAGCGCAGACTCACACCGGCGGCACGACGGTGAACGCGGGCACGCTCACGCTGAGCCGCCCGAACAACGATGGCGTCGGCAACATTCGCGGCACGCTCACGATCAATTCGGGCGCGACCGCCAGGCTGACCGGCAACAATGTTCTCGGTTACAACGGCGGCGCGAAGGTGGAGACGATCAACATTGTCGGCGGCCTGCTCGACAACACCGCGAACGGCGACCAGGGCTTCGGCCACATCTTCAACCTCACCGGCGGCACGATGCAGACCAATGGCGGCGTGAGCGACGCGGGCACGCCGCAACTCTACGTGATGGCGAATGGAACAGCGGTGAACACTTTCGCGAGCGCGACGACTTCGACGATCGCGGGCCGCATCAACCTGCGCGAAAACAATCCGGGCGGCATCCTCACGTTCACGGTCGCGGACGGCGCGGCTGCGACCGACCTGCTCCTCTCCGCGGCGGTCACGACCGGCAGCGCGGGCGCGGGCATGGCGAAATCCGGCGCGGGCACGATGACGATGTCCGGCGTGAGCAACTACAGCGGCGTGATGAACGTGAACGCCGGCACGCTCAACGTGCCCGGAACGCTCACGACCACGGGCCAGGTCAACGTCGGCACCACCGCGGGCACGAATGCGGTGATGAACGTGGACGGCGGCACGATCAACGCGAACAAGGGCGGAGTGCCAAGCCTGTCGCTCGGCAACATCAGCGGCACTGCGGGCGCGCTCAATCTCACCTCCGGCACGATCACCGCAGTCGCGGAGATGTGGGTCGGCAACGTCGGCGGTGCGTATGGCGCCTTCACGCAGACCGGGGGCACGCTCAACTCCGGCGGCTGGCTGCCCGTCGGTCGCGATGGCGTCGGCTACTTCAACGTCAGCGGCGGCACGGTGAATGTGACGGCTCAAAACTTCACGACCGGTTCGTTCGCCACGGTCAATGGCTCGGTGCCCACCTCGTGGGGTGTCGTGCATCTCACCGGCGGCACGGTGAACGTGACGAGCACGGCGGCGAACCAGGGACGCTTCATCGTCGGCGAAGCCGGCGCGGGAACGCTGACAGTGGCGGGCACGGCAGCGGTGAACATCTCGGGCGCGATCGGTCTTCAGCTCGCGATCGGCGGAACGGGCTCCGGCACGGTGAACCTGAACGGCGGCACGGTGACGACGACGATCGTGCAGAAAGGCGCGGGCACCGGCATCGTCAGCTTCGACGGCGGCACGCTCAAGGCCGGCGGGAACAACGCAAACTTCATGAGCGGGCTCACCGCCGCGTGGGTGCGCAGCGGCGGCGCGACGATCGACGACGGCGGCTTCGCGATCACGATCGGGCAAAACCTCACTACGCCGACCGGCAACGGCGTGAGCGCGACGGGGCTGAGCGCGAGCGGCTCGGGCTACATCGGCGCGCCGCTCGTGCAGATCACCGGCGGTGGAGGCATCGGCGCGAGCGCGGTCGCGACGATCGACGGCGCGGGCAATCTCACCGGCATCACGATCACGAATTCCGGCGTGGATTACACGAGTGCGCCTACCTTCACGCTCATCGGCGGCGGCGGCACGGGCAATGTGACCGGCACCGCGACGCTCGTCGCGAACACGACCGGCAGCCTCACGAAAAACGGCGCAGGCACGGCGACGCTCACGGGCACGAACACACACACCGGCACGACGATCAACGCGGGCACGCTCGCCGCGGGCAACGACGCGGCGGTCGGCTCCGGCCTCGTGACGCTCAACGGCGGCGCGCTCGGCGCAAGCGGCACGCGCACGCTGGCGAACACGGTGCAGGTCAACGCAGTCGCCGGAAACGGCTTCAGCACGCCGACTGGCAGCGACCTCACGCTCACCGGCAGCATCACCGGCAGCGGCACCGCGACGAAGACCGGCGACGGCTCGCTCTTCCTCAGCGGCGACAACAGCGGCTTCGCCGGCACGCTCTCGACGAGCGCGGGCTTCACGCGGTTCACAACGACGAGCGCGGGCAGCGCGAGCGCGACGTGGGATGTCGGAGCGACCGGCGCCCTCACGAGCGACATCGCGGGATCGAACACGATCGCGCTCGGCGCGATCTCCGGCTCCGGCGTGATCGGCAACAACACGGGCGTTGGCTCGCTCACGTTCTCGATCGGCGGAAACAATGCCGACACGACATTCAGCGGGGTGATCAAGGACGACGTGTTCGACTTCCCCGCCGACCCGGTGAACATCGTGAAGACCGGCACGGGCACGACGACCTTCTCCGGCGTGAACACCTACGCGGGGCCGACGGCGATCAACGGCGGCACGCTGAGCATCAGCGCGAGCGACAACCTCGGCAACGCATCCGCAACCAACACGCTCTCGCTCGCGGGCGGCACGCTCGAGAGCACGGGCACGTTCGATCTCGGCTCGACGCGCGCGATCGCGCTCGGCGTGGGCGGCGGATCGTTCAAGGTGACGGGCGGCAACAGCCTTACCGTCTCCGGCGCGATCAGCGGCACGAGCGGCTTGAGCAAGCTCGGCACCGGCACGCTCGCGGTGTCGAGTGACAACAGCGCGACCTTCAGTGGACCGACGACGATCAGCGCGGGCACGTTCATGGCGAGCAACACCGGCGGCTCCGCGACGGGCAGTGGCGACGTGACGGTCGAGGCGAACGCCACGCTCGGCGGCACCGGACACATCACGGGCAACGTGATCGTCAACGCCGACGGCATTCTCAGTCCCGGCGCGAGCATCGGCACGCTCTTCACGGGACCGCTGATGCTCAATGGCGGCTCGGACTTCCAACTCGAGATCAACACGACGACGCAACTCGCCGACGTCGTGCGCATCAGCGCAGCGACCGCGGCGGATGGTGATCTCACTTTGAGCGGCGCCGTGAGCCTCGTGGTGAGCGACGCGGCCCCCGGCGCGCTGAGCCTGCACGATCACCTCACGTTCATGACCTACAGCGGCGACCGGCTCGGGAGCGGATTCTTCCGCGTGCCCGGTTTCGACTTCGATCTCACCGACTACACCGGCAACGATGCGACGGCTGCCTACTTCACGCTCAACGGCACGCCGTTCGCGGTTGATTACAACTACAACGACGCGGCCTATGCCGGCGTGACATCGGTCGCGCTGGTCGTGGTGCCGGAGCCAAACTCGATCGCCGCGCTGTGTGCCGGCCTCGGGGGACTGCTCGGCTTGCAGCGCTTCCGCCGTCGCATCGCCCGATGAATTCACGCCTGACCAATGTTGCCCGGTCCATGACCGGGGGGGAACTTCTGCGGCCAGGCAGCCGCGGCGCGAGTGCGCCGTGGTGTCTTTCGTGTCATCAATTTCTACCGCGCATAGCGCCGTTTGGGAGAACGGCGTCTGGGACGTAGAATACGACCCCGGTCGGCGGTGGGGGCCGCCGGCCGGGGTTCTCATTTTCGAGCCCATCGTCCAATGAATCCGCCGCAGACCACTTCTTTCGGCCGATGATGCAGCGCGCCTTCCTCATCGCGCTGCTAACCTGCGTCCCTCACTTCGCCCGCGCGGAACTGACGAACCGCTGGTCATTCGACGGCTCCGGCAGCGCACCCGCCGGGACGGTGCTCACCGACAGCGTCGGCAGCGAGATCGCTTACGTGCGCGGCAACGGCTCCACGTTCACCGGCACGCAATTGACGCTCACCGGCACGACGAACGGCAACCAGACCGCGGCGAACATCTCGGGCTACGTCGATCTGCCGAATGGGATCGTGTCGTCGAAGACGAGCATCACGCTCGAAGCGTGGGCGACGCCGATCACGGCGAAGAACTGGATGCGCGTCTTCGACCTCGGGCGCGTGAACACCGCGGGAGTCGGCGGTGGCGCGGCGGGTGAGATCACCGGCACGACGACGACTGCGCCCGGCGGGACGAGCGCGTCGGACAACATCATGCTTTCGTTCGACATCGGCACGAACATCGCGCAGCAGCGGATGGAGGCGGCGCTCAATGGCGGCAGCTTCGTCACGCGCGACGCGAACTGCTCCACGACGCTCGGCCAGCAGTATCACTACGTGCTCACGTTCGCAGGCGGCGTCGGGCCGTTTGCGGACATCGGCGGGATGCTCACGTGGTATCGCGACGGCGTGGTGATGGTCGTGGCCCCGGTGCCGTATCGGCTCGCGAATCTCGAGGACGTGAACAACTGGCTCGGCCGTTCGATGTGGAGCGGCGACTCGAACGCGAACGCGTCGTTCAATGAGTTCCGCATCTACGATCACGCGATGACGCCGGAGGAAGTTGTCGCGAGCCGCGATGCCGGGCCGGATGCGCTCTGGTCGCCGCCGGCGGTCACAGCGGTGCCGGCGCAGCCGGTGAATCGCTGGTCGTTCAACGAAACGACCGGCACAAACTTCATCGACACGATCGGAGGCGCGACGGCGACGGTGCGCGGTGCAGGGGCGACGCTCAGCGGCACGGCGCTCACGCTGCCCGGCGGGACGAACGGCAACCAGAGCGCGTCGGCGATCTCGGCTTACGTCGATCTTCCGAACAACATCGTGAACACGAAGCCAAACTTCACCGCCGAGGCGTGGTGCGCACCGCTCTCGTCGCGAACCGACCAGCGGCTGTTTGATTTCGGGCGCAGCACGATCACCAGCGGCGCGGGCGCGGCGACGGGTGAGGTCATCGATGGCGCCGCGGCGCCGGGTAACTTCGACGGCTACGACAACCTCGTGCTCTCGCTCAACTCCGCCGCGACATTCGGCAAGAACCGCATCGAGGGCGAATACAACAACGCGGGTCCAATTCTCTACGAGACCGATCTCTCCACGGCGACGACCGCGGGCACGGAGTATCACTACGTGCTCACGGTCGAGGACGGCGTGGGGCAATACGGCGGCACCGGCTCACGCGCGAAGTGGTATCGCAACGGCGTGCTCCAGCATGTGCTCGAGATGAACTTCCGGCTCTCGCAGATCTCGGACGTCAACAACTGGATCGGACGCTCGGCTTACTCCGGCGACATGAACGCGCACCTCGCGCTCAACGAACTGCGCATCTACAACGGCGCGCTCACTCCGACGGAGGTGATGGCGAGCTACAATCGCGGCACGGACACGACCTTCGGCCCGGCGGTGACGCAGGCCGACACGGCGACGATTCATGCGGGGCAGAAGGTGCGAGTCCCGGTGCTCGCGAACGACACCGGCAGCATCGATCCGGCGACCGTCGAGATCGTGACGCCGCCAGCCGTCGGCACCGCGACGCCGGATTCGTCGGGACGCATCCTCTACGCGCACGCGGGCACGAGCACGACGCCGGTCACGTTCACGTATCGCGTGCTCGGGTTCGGCGGCTACTCGGCGCCGACGACGGTGACGGTGAACATCTCGACCGCGCTGCGCATCGCGAACCCCGGCCACAACGTGCCAGCGAGCCCGCCGCCGACCGCGGTGCAGATCGTGCCGGCATTTGGAAATCTTTCGTTCACCAAGCCGCTGGCTTTCGCGAGCCCGCCGGGCGACGCGCAACGGCTGTTCGTGTGCGAGATCGGCGGGTTGCTGAAAGTGGTCCCGGACGTGACGGCGAGCGCGCCGACGAGCGCCGTCGTGCTCGACATCCCGACGATGCTCGCGAATCGCGGCGGGACCGAGAGCATCGTCGCCGGGCCGGATGGCGAGTGCGGGCTGCTCGGGCTCGCGTTCCATCCGAATTTCGCATCGAACGGTTACTTCTACGTCCACTACTCGGTGCGCAAGGCGAGCGACAACACCGTGTGGTATCAGCGGCTCTCGCGCTTCACGATTCCCACCGCGCAGATCGGCTCGCCCACGCCGGTCGCGGATGCGAACTCGGAGTCCATGCTCCTCGAGCAGCGCGACCGCATCGACAACCACAACGGCGGCGACATCCATTTCGGTCCGGACGGTTATCTCTACACAGCCTACGGCGACGAGGCGAACGCGAACGACTACCTCAACAACTCGCAGAAGATCGACGGGAAGTTCTTCTCCGCGATGATGCGAATCGACGTGGATCGGCTCGCGGGAAATCTGGAACCGAACCCCGCTGCCGACCCGGCGAACACGATCATCCCAACCGACAGCGGTGTCGCGCGATACAAAGTGCCCGCGGACAATCCGTGGGTGGGCGCGACGACGTTCAATGGCGTCGCGGTGAATGCGGCGACGGTGCGCTCGGAGTTCTGGGCGGTCGGGCTGCGCAGTCCGTGGCGGTTCTCATTCGACTCCGCGACGGGCGAGCTGTGGTGCGGCGACGTGGGGCAGGATATTTACGAGGAGGTTCACCTCATCGAGGACGGCGGAAATTACGGCTGGGCGTATCGCGACGGCGCGCACCCGGGGCCGAAGTCCGCGCAGGCGCCGCCGGGTTTCATCTACACCGATCCGATCTACGAATATGTTCACAACTCGCAGGCGGGCGACTCGAACTTCAAGGGCAACTCAATCACCGGCGGCGTGGTGTATCGCGGCACGCGCTTCTCGAGCCTCGTGGGCGCTTACATTTTCGGCGATCACGTGTCGGGAAACATCTGGGCGCTCACTCGGCCGGGTGGCGTGACGACGGTCGGGCGCATCGCGGGCTCGGCGTTCCCGGCGAACTTCGGCACAGACCCGAGCAATGGCGACGTGCTGCTCTCGTCGTATTTCACGGGGACGATCATGCGGCTCATCACGACGACGCCGGCCGGCGGTTATCCCGCGACGTTGAGCGCGACGGAGCTTTTCGCCGACGTGAGCGACCTCTCCCCTGCCCCGGGCCTGCTGCCATACACACCGAACCTCACGTTCTGGAGCGACTACGCGGTGAAGCGGCGCTGGTTCATGATGCCCGACCTCGTGAGCACGATGACGTGGTCGAAAGACAGCCTGTGGACGCTGCCCGGCGGGATGATCTGGGTGAAGCACTTCGACATGGAAATGACGCGCGGCGTTCCCGCGACGAAGAAGCGGATCGAAACGCGCGTGCTCGTGCGCAACGCGGGCGGCGTCTATGGCGTGAGCTACAAATGGAACGAGGCGCAGACCGAGGCGGCGCTGGTGAGCGATGGCGGCGACGACTTCGACCTCGCGATCACGGATGGCGGCCTGCCTTACACGCAGCACTGGCACATCCCGAGCCGGACCGAGTGCGTGAGCTGCCACACGCCACAGGGTGGGCACGCGCTGTCGTTCACGACGCGGCAGTTGAATTGCACCGAGACGATCAACGGCTTCACCGGCAACCAGCTCACGCTGCTGCGCGACGCGGGATTTTTCGGCAACAGCGTGCCGTCGGCGAACGTGCTGCCGCGGCACGTGCGGCCGGATGAAACGGCGTATCCGGTCGAGGCGCGCGCGCGTTCCTACCTCGCGGTGAACTGCGCCTACTGCCACCTGCCGGGCGGCTCCGGGCCGTCGTGGGACGGGCGGCCCGAACTCACACTCGCGGTGACCGGGCTCATCAACGGCAACGCCGCGGCGGCGCTCGATCCGAACGACAAGCTGATCGTGCCCGGCGACACTTTGCACTCCGTCATGCTCAGCCGCATCGCCGCGACGAATGGCTACACGCGGATGCCGCCGCTCGCGACGAGCGAACTCGACCAGACAGGCATCGCGCTGCTGTCCGATTGGATCGCGAACGCGCTGCCGACGCAGCAGACCTACGCGCAGTGGCGGCTCGCGCAGTTTGGATCGAGCAGCTCATCCGAGGGCGCACCGACTTTCGATGCCGATGGCGATGGGCGGACGAATGAAGCCGAGTTCCTCGCGCTCACGAATCCGCTCAGCGGCGCCAGCTTCCTCACGCCGCTGGTGAGCACGAGTTTGAACACCGCGACGTTCAGCTTCGACGTGCCGGCGAATCGCTCGGGCATCGTCGAGACCTCGCTCGACCTCGCGACGTGGTGGCAGTGGGACGTGCCTGGCAACGACGGCCTCCCGCTGCCCGGAGGTTCCGTGAACATCAGCGGCCCGATGCTCGGAACGAAGCAGTTCTTCCGGCTGCGCCTTCAGGGGAACTGAGCCGAATGACTCGCATCCGACGAATCATAATGAGCAGCGCACTCGTGCCGCTCGCGGTGTTCGCCGGCTCTCTGGTGAGCGCGGGCGCATACTTGTCAGCGCTGCTGGTCGCCGGGTTTCCCGGTGCGGCGCTCGTGATGTTCTGGCACCGCGCGCGAAACTGGCGCGAGGAGGCCGAGAAATGATTTTCGCACCAAGCCGAAACCTTCCGCCGCATTCCCCGCGACCGAGAACGTTCACCGCTCACGCGACCCCACCCATTTGATGACCCGCTGGCTTGTCCCCCTCGGAGCGTTGCTCGCGCTGGCCGCCGGCCTACGCGCTCACCCGCTCACCTTCAACTCGACCATCACGTATTCCTCGACCGAGCCCGCGGGAGGCGCGGCGAGCGTCGCGAACTGGACAGGCGCGGCCTTCGACGCGGCGAACATCGGCGGCTCCGGAGTTAATGCGGATGGCGGCGCGGACAATGGCGCGGCGAATGATGAAAGCACCTACGTCGCCGGCGATCGGCCACGGCAGGGGCAGGCGATCACGACCGGCAGTAACGCGAACGGCTACGATCTGACCTCCGTCACCGTGCGAATGGCGGGTTACACAAACAACACGGCGACTGGCGCCAACAGCACCGCATGGAACCTGAACGCGAGCTTCGGCCCCATCATGGTGGAGATCGGCAGGATCACCGGGACATCCTATGCCGTGCAATGCACGCAGAACTTCATCGCAGGCGGAACGGGCAACCCGGGCGCCGGGCAGACGGCGAACGGGACGGGCACTTACGTCACATTCAACCTGCCGTTCGCGGTGCATCTGGAGCCGAACACCACCTACGGATTCGATCTCCGAATCGGCAATGGCAGCGGCACCTACTTCGAGTGGCTCGGCACGAGCACGGATCCGTATTCCGGCGGGACGGCTTACACGCGTGAATGGTGGGGAGGGCCGATCACGACGCTGTCGGGCGACCGAGTTTTCCTGGCGAACATGACGGCGTCGGCCGCGCCATACGCGCCATTTTCTCATCCCGGCACGCTGCACACGCAGACCGATCTCACGCGCATGGCGGCGAAGGTCGCGGCGAATGCGCAGCCGTGGAAGTCCGACTACGACATCCTCGCCGCGAGCCCGTATGCGCAGACGTGGTGGGGACCTTACAACGTGGACTACATCAATCGTGGCGGCGCGAATCCGAACAACTACACGCGCTCACAACAGGACGCGCAGGCGATCTACGAGCTGGCGCTGCGCTGGCACATCACGGGCGACGCCGCGTATGCTGACCGCGCGGTGCTGATCGCGAATGTCTGGTCCGATCTGCTCGGGGTCACCGGCGACACGAACGGCTCACTCGCCGCCGGCATCTGCGGGTATCTCTTCGCCATCGGCGGCGATCTGCTCAGCACTTACCCCGGCTGGCCGATGGCGGATAAGCAGGCCTACAAGGACATGATGATGCGGGTGTTTTACCCCGCGAACTTCGACTTCCTGTGGCGGCATCACGGCACGCCGATTTCCAAGGGCGGCAACACGCACTACCGCCTGAACTGGGACACGTTCAACATGGCCTCGATGGCTGCGATCGGCGTGTTCTGCGACAACCGCGCGGTCTATGAGCAGGCGATCGACTACTTCAAATATGGCCCCGGCAACGGCCGCATCGAGCGCGCGGCGTGGATGATTCATCCGAACGGCCTCGGGCAGGGCGAGGAGGCCGGGCGCGACCAGCCGCACAGCATTACCGGCTGGATGGCGATGGCGCTGCTCTGCCAGATCGCGTGGAGCCAGGGCGACGATCTCTACGGCTACGACAACAACCGCGCGCTGCGCGCGTTTGAATACAACGCGAAATACAACCTCGGCTACGACGTGCCTTACACGCGGCATCGCAACGCGTCGCTGAGCTACACCGAGGGCGCGATCGCGCCGCGCAGCGGGTTCATCCCGATCTACGAGCAGATCTACAATCACTACGTGAACATCAAGGGCCTCGCCGCGCCTTACAGCAAACTCGTCGCCGAGTTGCTCCGGCCCGAAGACCGGCCACACACGGAGTATCATCCATCGCAGGTGGATTGGTTCGGGCTCGGCACGCTGACCTTCACGCTCGATCCGATCGCGACCGGCGCGGTGCCGGGCGGGCTCGTGGGAAATTGGAGCACGAACAAGATCACGCTGAACTGGTGGGGCTCGGCTTACGCGACGAGCTACAACGTGAAACGCGCCACGACGAGCGGCGGGCCTTACACGACGATCGGCACCGCGCGCGAACTCGACACGACCTTCACCGACCCGAACGTCGCGAACGGCGCGACCTATTACTACGTCGTCTCCGCCGAGGCGCCGGGCGGCGAGACGGCAAACAGCGCGGAGCTGGCGGTGACGCAATCGCTCGTCACGCGTTACACATTCGAGAACACGCTCGACGACATCGTCGGCACGCGGCATGGCGCGGCGATGGGCGGCTCGACGGGCGGGCCGGGTTTTGCCGTGGGCCAAAGCGGGCAGGCGGTGAGCCTCGATGGCGTGGACGACTTCGTGCAGCTCCCGGTCGGCAGCGGGAATTACCAGGACATCACGATCGCCGTGTGGGTGTATTGGAACGGCGGCGGCGCGTGGCAGCGCGTCTTCGACTTCGGCAGCGAGATCGAGAAATACATGTTCGTCACGCCAAAGTCGGGATCGAACACGCTGCGCTTCCAGATCACGACGACGCGCAACAACGACGACAGCGTGACGCTCGACGGCCCGGCGATGCCCACGGCGACATGGACGCACGTCGCCGTGACGCTCAATGGCGACACCGCGACGCTCTACGTGAACGGCGTGCCGGTGGACGCGGACACCGCCACCGTCGATCCGCTTTTCGGCCAGACCTTCTGCTATCTCGGCAAGAGCATGTGGAATGGCGACCCGCTCTTCAGCGGCCGCATCGACGATTTCCGAATCTACAACCACGCGCTCAGCGGCAGCGACGTGTATGCGGTGTGGGGACAGAGCGCGAACAACGCGCCGACTTTCACGAGCGATCCGATGGTGAAGCAGAATGCGACCGAGGACGTGGCGTATTCGCAGACGATCGCGGGCTCGGCGACGGATGCGAACGGCGGCACTCTCACGTATTTAAAAGTCGGCGGCCCGCCGTGGCTGAGCGTGGCGAGCACTGGCGCGCTCACCGGCACGCCGGCGAACGCGAACGTCGGCGAGAATTTGTTCGTCGTGCGCGTGACCGACCCGAGCGGCGCGACCGACGACGCGAATCTTTACATCGCCGTCGGCAACGTGAACGACGCGCCGACGTGGAACGCGTCACCCATCGCGAAGCCTGCCGTCACACGCGACCAGCCCTACGCGTTCGCACTCGCGACGCTCGCCGGCGATGCGAGCGACGTGGACGCGGGCGACACGCTCACATTCAGCAAGGTCAGCGGTCCCGCGTGGCTCGCCGTCGCGGCGAGTGGCGCGCTCACGGGCACGCCCGCCGTGGGCGACGTGGGTGCGAATGTCTTCACCGTGCGCGTGACGGACGGCACCAGCGCCTTCGCCGACGCGACGCTGAACATCACCGTGCTCGGCTTCGGACTGCGCACGCATCTGCTCTTTGAGAACAACGTCGCCGACGCGCTCGGCAACGCGAATGGCAACGCGGCTGGCTCGCCCGCTTACATTCCCGGCCGCACCGCGCAGAGCATCGTGCTCGATGGCGCGGATGACGTGGTGACGCTGCCCGACGGCGCGGCGAGCTACCAGGACATCACGATTGCGGCGTTCGTCTTTTGGAACGGTGGCGCTCTTCACCAGCGCATCTTCGACTTCGGGAACGGCACCAGCCAGTATCTCGAGCTCACTTCGAACGCCGGTAGTGGCATGCGCTTGGAAATGATCAACGGCGGCTTCGTGCAACAGATCAATGCGACCGTAATGCCCAGCGGCCGTTGGGTGCATGTCGCGTTCACGCTCAGCGGCGACACCGGCACGCTCTACGTCGATGGCGCGGTCGTCGCGACGAACACCGCGATGACGATCAATCCCGACGATTTCCGCCCGTCGGTGAATTTCATCGGCGACTCGCAATGGGTGAACGATCCGCTGCTGAACGGCAGGCTCGACGACTTCCGCATCTACAACTACGCGCTCAGCGGCGCGGAAATCACCGCGTTGCTCGACATCGCGCCCGCGCCGCCGAGCGGCGTCGTCGGCGCGCCGCGATCGAGCCGCATCGACCTCTCGTGGATCGCCAGCCAGGGCGCGCAGACCTACAGCGTGAAGCGCAGCCTCACGAGCGGCACCGGCTACGCGCCCGTCGCCAACGGGCTCGCGTCGCCCAGCCTCAGCGACTCCCCGCTCACAAATGGCACCACGTATTTTTACATCGTCACCGCTACAAACACGCACGGCGAGAGCAATCCCTCCGACGAGATCAGCGCCGTGCCGAGCGAGCTGCTCGTGCATTTGAAGTTCGATGAGACGAATGGGACAAATGCGGTGGATGCGACGGGAAATGGCTGGGATGCGACGCTCGGGGGCGCCGCGGCCTTCGTCGCGGGCCAGATCGGCAACGCCGTCACGCTCGGCGGCGTGAACGCCGATAGCGTCACGATGCAAAACGGGATCGTGTCCACGCTCGACGACTTCACCATCACCGCGTGGGTGAATCCGACCACGTTTGCGACGTGGGCGCGCATTTTCGACTTCGGCACCGACACGACGAACTACATGTTCCTCACCACGCAGCGCGCCGGCACCACGGGCCAGCCGCGCTTCGCCTTCCGTGTGGCGAATGCAGCCGAGCAGGGCGTGGACAGTTCCATCGCGCTCACCGCCGGCACGTGGAATCACGTCGCCGTCTCCCTCTCCGGCAACACGCTCACGCTCTACGTGAACGGCGCCGTCGCCGGCACCAACACGAGTGTCACGAACCGCCCGTCTCAGCTCGGGGTCACCACGATGAACTGGCTCGGCGACTCGCAGTGGGGCGCCGACCCGAGCCTCAACGGCGTCATCGACGACTTCCGCATCTACACCCGCACGCTCACCGCAGGTGAGATCACCACTTTCCAAACGCTGCTGACCGCGCCGCAGAACCTCGCCGCCACGCCCGGCCCGCAGGAGATTGCGCTCGCGTGGGATCCGGTCGCGAATGCGAGCACGTATCTCGTGAAGACCTCCGCCTCGAGCGGCGGCCCCTACTCGGCGCTCGCCACGCTCGCCGGCACGAACTTCACCCACACCGGCCTCCCAATGGCCGCGCGCTACTATGTCGTCGCGGCGCAGAACTTCACCGGCACCGGCGCCGATTCGAGCGAGGCGGGCGCGACGGCGGAGTCGCCAGCATTCAGCGCCGTCGAGCTGCGCGGTGGCACGCTCGCGTTCACTTCCGGCGGCACCGCGATGACCTTCACGATGCCGGCCAGCGTCGTCGGCCACACGTATCAACTCCAATACTGCGCCGATCTCACCGCGGGCCAGTGGGACGAGATCGGCGCCCCGGAATCCGGCACCGGCAACAACATCGTCTTCTCCATCCCCTTCGCGCCCGGCACCCAGGGCTTCTTCCGCTTACTAATCACACAATGAGAATCCAAACGCTCGCGCTCCTCGCCATCGTCGCCGCCGCATCCGCTGCTGACCCGTTTCCCGTCACGATCCGCGTGGATGCAGCAAAGCCGCTCGGCGAGCTGAAACCGATCTGGCGGTTCTTCGGTGCCGATGAACCGAACTACGCCTACATGAAAGACGGCAGCAAACTGCTCGGCGAGCTCGGCGAGCTGCGCCGCGGCGAGGTGTTCTTCCGCACGCACAACCTGCTCACCACCGGCGACGGCACGCCCGCGCTGAAGTGGGGCAGCACGAACGCCTACACCGAGGACGCGGACGGGAAACCGATCTACGACTGGACGATCGTCGATCGCATCTTCGACGCGTATCTCGCGCGCGGCGTGCGACCGTATGCGCAGATCGGCTTCATGCCGAAGGCGCTCTCGGTGAAGCCCGAGCCGTATCAGCACGCGTGGACGCCGAAGGCGAAATACGAGGATATCTATCGCGGCTGGGCGTATCCGCCGAAGGACTTCGCGAAGTGGGAGGAACTCGTCTTCCAGTGGGCGAAACATTGCGTCGAGAAATACGGGCGCGAGGAAGTGGAGCGCTGGTATTGGCAGACGTGGAACGAGCCGAACATCCCCTACTGGCGCGGCACGCGGGACGAATTCTACGTGCTGCACGATCGCGCGATCCGCGCGGTGCGCCGCGCGTTGCCGACAGCGAAAGTCGGCGGGCCGGATGTCGCGGGCGGACCGGGCGGGAAGTTCCTCGCGGAGTTTCTCGCGCACTGTCTGAACGCCGGGACGCCGATCGACTTCATCTCATTCCACGCGAAAGGCTCGCCGAAATTTGTCGATGGCCACGTGCGGATGGGCATCTCGAATCAGCTCAACGACATCGACCGCGCCTTCGCCGTCATCGCCGGTTTTCCTGAGTTGAAGAACAAGCCGATCGTGATCGGCGAGTCGGACCCCGACGGCTGTGCCGCGTGCCAGGGCCCGCAGCTCGGCTACCGCAACACGACGATGTATTCGAGCTACACCGCCGCGAGCTTCGCGCGCAAACACGATCTCGCCGACCGCCACGGCGTGAACCTCGAAGGCGCGTTGACATGGGCGTTCACGTTCGAGGATCAGCCGCTCTTCGCCGGCTTCCGCCAGCTCGCCAGCGGCGGGCTCGATCTGCCGGTGATGAATGTCTTCCGCATGTTTTCCAAAATGAGCGGCCGCCGAATCGCCGCAGAATGCGACGGCGCCATACCGCTCGACGAGATGCTCAAGGCCGGCGTGCGTGGCAAAGCAGACGTCGCCGCGCTCGCGAGCCTCGACGGAAAGAAGCTCTGCGTCCTCGCATGGCACTACCACGACGACGATGTGCCCGGCCCAGACGCCGAGATCGAGCTGTCCCTCGGCGGCCTGCCGCTCGCGAACGGGCCCGCGCAGGTCGAGCACTTCCGCATCGACGCGCAGCACAGCAATTCATTCGAGGCATGGAAACGCCTCGGCTCTCCCCGACAACCGACGCCCGTGCAATATCGCGAGCTTGAACTTGCCGCCCAACTCGCGCCGCTCGCAGCGTCGCAGACGATCGAAGTAAACGCCGCGAGCGCCACGATCCGCTTCATGCTGCCACGGCAAGCCGTCTCGCTCGTCGTGATCTCAAGCCGGACAAGGTGACTGCCCGCCGGGGAAAGTTGTGGGAGCAGATGGTGCTTCACCCACACGCGGCACTCCTCCGCCGCACTCCGCAACTGCACCGGATACGCCGAGCCAGCCCGCATCATCACGACGCCATCGAATGAATCGCAACCGGGAGCGCGATACGCCTCACGGAGCCGCCGGAAATACGCGAGCGCATCGGCGTGGGAATCGGCGCGACTCGTTGGCGTCACTCTCGGTGTGGCGGGCACCCGTGTTGCACTTCCTTTGTGAATTCGCACACACACGGCGGCATGGGGCTTTGTGATGCCGCTCAAGCCCGGGGATGAACGCGGCGGCGAGGGGCTTGAAAGCGGAGAGGCGGGAGGACATGGACCGAACGTCCACATCCCCCCGCCGACTCCCAATAGCCAACTTCCGCCTGCGCTAGGGCACGACCGTCAGCGCCATGTTCTGAATGGTGGTCGCGTCGAGCGCATTCCCCTGGCCGTAGTTGTAGCCAGCGCCTTGCAGCACTACGCCGAAGAACGGCCGTTTCACGGCGCGCGCCGGTTTGTATTCCCCGTAGAAGAATCCGGTGCTCGGGAACATGTCGATATGGGTCGGCCCGACCGTCGATAGCACGCGCTGAAAGCCGCGGGAATAGGTGCCGGCGAGATTCAGGCTCAGCGACAGCGGCGATTCCGGCACGCTCGGCAGCTCCAACGTGAGCGTAGCTGCAGTGGCGGCTGGGGAATACATCGCCGCCGCATTTGCACCTGGCGTATAGGGCATGCCGAGCATCGCATAGTCCTGCTCCACGCCCGCGGCCAGCCGCGGATTCAGGCCCACCGGCAAGTGCCAGCTCAAGGTGCCGCTCACGGCAGGCGACGCGGCGCGGTCGAAGACCAACTCGCCCACGAGTCGCTCGGTCACCGCCACGGCGCCGATGGCCTGGAAGAACGGATGCCGCCCGCCAGCCAGCAGTTGCCCGCCGGAGCTGATGCTACCGCCGTGAGCGCGCCGGCCGCTGAAGGTCGCGGCGCCCGAGGTGGTGATATTGCACGTGAGGACCGCGCCCGTGGCAGGCCCGACTCCGCCGTCAAGCAGATTTGCCACGATCGTGTAGCGGCCAGCCTGAGGCGCCGGATGCGACGCATCGTAAGGCGAACGCTCGAGCAATCCCGTAAGCGTGCCCGTGACCGGTGCCGGAACCGAGACGACGAGCATCGAGCGGCCCGAGGCGTCATTCTCGCCCACCGTCACCGTAAGCGGGATCCGCGGCGTCTTGGCGCCGGTGAAGACGCTGATCAGGCCGCCACCGATCACGCTGCCTTTGAAACTCAGCGTGCCACCATCGCGCTGGACATTGCCGCTCACCGCACCACTGACACTCACCGCCAGCCGCACGCGCCCCAGCGCCGTGCTACCGTCGCTGAGCAGGCCCACATAGTTGCCGCTCAGATTGCTCACTGGCTTGATCGTCACCGTCCCCGTGCCGCTGTCCATGCCATCGCTCACCGTGTAAGTGAACGTAATCGGCGCGCTGACCGTTGCACTCGGCGTGAAGCGCACCTTGCCCGCTTCGATCCTCGCCACGCCCCCACTGACCGGTTGCGAGACCGACGCAAGCGTGAACGCATCACCCTCGATGTCGCTATCATTTGCGAGCACATCGATGAGCACGCTCGCCCTTGCCGCGAACTCCGAGTCCGCAGCCGCGGCCGGTGGCCGATTGCCCTGAAGCACGTTGAGCAACACCGCCGCCGTGCTGATGTGGCCCGCCGCATCCCTCGCGGTGATCGTGATCGTGTGCGTGCCGAGTCCCACCGTCGAACCCGCTGAAGGCGACTGCGTGAAGCTGGTGACTCGGACCGCATCCGTGGCCGCAGCCTGCGATGCCAGATTCGGCACCGGCGCGAGGCCCGCCACATTCGAGCGCACCGTCTGCGTCCCTGGCACCGCAGTGAAGCTTGGTGCCGTCGTATCCTGCACCGTCACCGTGAAGCTAGCGCCGCCGGAGTTTCCGGCCGCATCCCCGGCGGTAACCGTCACTGCCCTCGCTCCGATCGGGAAGGTGCTCCCGCTCGCGTAGTTGGTGGTCAGCGAGGTCACACCGACGGCGTCCCCGGCTGTCGGGCTGAATATCACCGTCGCTCCCGCCGCGCTCGTCGCCTCCGCGACGATATTGCCAGCGGTGCTGACTACGGGCGCCGTCGTGTCCGACACCGTCACCGTGAAACTGCTCATGCCCACATTGCCTGCCGCATCCGTCGCCGTCGAAGTCACGATCGTCGTGCCGAGCGGGAAGGTGCTCCCACTTGCAGGCGCGTTCACCACCGAGACCACCAGCACGTTGTCGCCCGCGGTCACGTCGAAGTCCACCACCGCACCAGCGGCGCTCTGCGCCTCAGCGGTCATATTTCCACCACCACCATCGCCGGCTTCGCCTGTGCCTGTGCCGCCCGAAAGGCCGGCCGGCAATACCACCACCGGAGCAGTCGTATCCGTCAACGTCACGTGCGCCGTGGCCGTCCCGCCAAAGCCGTCGGTCACCGTGTAGTCAAAACTACCGTTGCCATCGAATCCCACACCCGGGGTGAAGAGGACGCGCGTGCCGGCGCTGCTAGGCGCTGCCGTGCCACCGATCGCATTGCTCACCGATTCCACCGTCACTGTATCGCCATCAGGATCGCCACCATCGTTAGCCAGCACATCCGCCTCAAACGCTCCCGGCTCCGGCGTTTCAAACGTATCGTTGGCAGCCAGCGGCAGCGAGTTCGCCGTCGTGAATGTCCCGTCCGCAGTAGCCGGATCGCCAGCCGCATTGCTCGCGACAAGTCGATAGTGATAAAGTGTGTGAGGGTTCAAGCCGGAAAGTGCCACACTCACTGCCTGCTCGCTGGTCCCGTTATTCGGCGCAACCGTGACGCTCCCCGTGCCCGAATAGCTGGTCGTCACGCCGTATTCAAACTGCGCCGTCGTCGCAAGCGCGTTCGGGTTGACTGTGCCACTGAGCGTCGCCGCACTAATGGTCACCCCAGTCGCGGAACCAGCCGTAATGGTAGGCGCGCCCCCGAAGCCCGCGATCTCCACGATTCCGCTGCCTTCCACCGCGTAGAGACTCATCAGTCCAGTGCCGTCCGATGACGGGCCGAAGGTCAGATCGTCAGCATAAACCGCATTTGACAGCCCGGTCGCGAACGCGGTCGTCGCACCACTCGCGATTTCATAGCGATAGATGGCCGTCGTCTTCCGGAAGAAGATATACTGCCCCGTGGGGTCGAGCGTGAGATCGCCGTCGCCGCTGCCCGTGGGATTGGTTGAGTAGTTAAAAGTGCCCGTGCCGGGCGCCGGCAATGCGGTCGCGGCCCCGTTCGCAGGATTGATCCTGTAGAACGTAGCGCTGCCATAACCCACAAGTTGCACGCCATACAGATAGCCATCCCGCGCATTGTATTCAAGCGAGGAGAGGTTCATCGGGACGCCGCCGAGCGTCGTCACTTCGGACGTCGCGAGATCCACCCGCGCCAGGACGTTTCCAGAGGTGCTGGCACCCGCCGTGACGTAGAGCGCGCCGTTTACGACTGCTCCGCCCGACTCATATCCGAATCCGCTCGGCAACGTCGCAACGGTGACCGGCGAGCCACCGGACGCCGCGATCTTCTGGGTCGAAAAGCAGCTCAGGTAGAGCTGACCGTCGCTGAACGACAGATCGCCGGCGATGTAAGCATTGATAATCCCGTAAGCTCCCAGGTTCTGTTCCGCGCCGGCGCCTGCCGGAATCCGATACACGGACTGGCCGCTTCCCACGAAGAAGATGTCCCGACTCGCCGGGTCCATCGCGATCGTGTAGGGCGTGGTCGAGAGGCCGCTCTTGTAGGTGCTGATCGAATAGCCGCCGGGCACGGTCTGCGCCGCGCTCGTGCTAGGAATCAACGCAACGATCGCGCTGACGCCGGCGATCAGACATTGGAGACCCGATTGCAGCAACCCGGTCCATGCGCGGCTCCGCGGTGCGGAGTCGGGCAGTCGGGGGCGTTCTCGGGGTGAGGCTAGGTCGGCTCGATAAGCCGAAGGTTTGCTCGCAGGGCAAGCGTGGGACAGGTGCGCGTTCAGGGACCGCAGTGGACGGATGGTTTTCATAGCCTTAGGTGATTTGGGAATCTGTTGAGTTGACTTGATGTCAGGACAAAGATTCCCCCGCTGCGCACGCGCCATAGGGAAACCTCCGCCGAACACCTGCTTCTCCAAGCAGGACAATTGCCACCGCCACATAATCACCATAACTTTCTCGATCTACAGGGAAAGCAACGCGTAGCCCGCCGCCACAGCCACGCTCAATCCAACCTTTCTCGTTTCACCGATGCGAACGCGCGGACGCAAGGGAGAAGGTCCCGTCTGCCACTTCGCCCCGCCGCGATCCCCTCCGTTGGAGCCCGCAGCCGGCTACTTCGGTTTGGTGGTCATCTCGAAATCGTCGGTGCGAAACGGCGTGAGCGGGAGGCCCTGCATCGTGGCTAGGTTGGCGATCGGGTTGTCGGCCCACGCGTAGCGCACGGCGACCGGCTTTGGGACTTCGGCACACGTCACCTCGATCTTGTCGGCACCGGTGATTTTGCCCTGCGCCCAATGCCACGCCATGTCCTCGCCGCACACGGCGAAGCCGCGCGCCTCTAGCACGTCGAACGGGCGCAACTGCCCGCCGAACAGGTCGAGCGTGACGATCGCCTTCGCGCCCTTGATCTCGAGGCTCTTGAACTCCGGGCTGCGATACGGGAACGGCAGGCCATAGTCCTTCGCGAGCGCCCAACGCACCAGCCGCGCGGCCACGTCGTGCTTGTTCTTCGGATGGATGTCCCGTCCCTCGCCGAGGTCGATGATCACCGCCTGGCCGCTGTTCGGCAGCTTCATCGTCTTCGTCTGCGACTCGCGCAGCTCGGCCCACGCGCTCTCGCCGGGCTTCGGCTGCTCGGCCATGAAGTCGGCGAGCTGCACCCAGTAGAACGGGAAGTCGCCCTGCTTCCATTCCTTGCGCCACTGCTCGATCATGAACGGGAAGAGCGTCGCATATTCATGGGCGCGACCGGCATTCGCCTCGCCCTGATACCACACGACGCCCTTGATGCCGTAGCCGAGCGTCGGGTTCATCACGCCGGCGAAGATATTGCCGGGGCGCGCATTGCCCGCGAGCCATTGCGCGGGCGACTGCGGCTGCCGCGGCGCCGGCTTGCCCTCCGCCTTCAGCTTCTCGGAGTCCGTCTTCCACTTCGCGAGTGCCTTCTCGTAGTCCACCTTCGCGGCGTCCGACTGGAGCTGCGTTTCACGCCGCTTCGTTCCATCGACCAGCGTCTTGAATCGCGGATCCTTCTCGATCGTCTCCCGCCGCACCCACGCTTCCGCCGACGAGCCACCCCACGCATTGTCGATGAGTCCCACGGGCACGCCGAGGATCTGGTGAAGATAGCGACCGAACAGGAATCCCACCGCGCTGAAACTCAGCGCGCTCTCCGCATCCGACGCGCGCCACTGCCCGTTGAAGTCCGTCTTCAGCTCCTGCGTGCCGACATTCGGCACCTTGATCAGGCGCAGGTTCGGCAGCTTCGACGCGGCAGCTTCGAGGTCGCCGTTCCAGTCGCCGCTCAGCGTCATTCCCATGTTCGATTGTCCCGAGCACATCCAAACTTCGCCCACCAGCACATCGGCGATCTCGCGCGTCTGCGTGCCGGCGATCGTGATCTTCTGCGGCTGCGCATTCGCGGGCACCGGGTCGAGCTTCACCCGCCACGCACCATCAGCACCGGCCTCCGCGCTCTTCGTCTGTCCGGCGAAGGTGACTGTGATTTTCGTGCCGGGCGCGTCCCATCCCCACACGGGGTTCGTCTGCTTTTGCTGCAGGACCATGTGGTCGCTGAAGATCGCGGGCAGCTTGAGTTCCGCGCGCAGCGTGGGCGCGACGACGAGGGCGAGGAGAGCGGGGATGAGCTTCATGCGGCGCGGATGAACCACGAGCGCGCGCGCTGAAGCAAGGATGAGTTTACTAACGCGCGGGCGCCATAGGGCCGTCGTGCGCGGCGAGTTCCTTGAGCTGTTTCGCGCCGCTGAGCACGCGGAGCTGCAGCCGATACCGCCGGCTTTCTCCCGGCTCGAGGAACTGTCGCGCGCGCGGATGCTTGTCGCGCGCGGAGCCAAGCAGCGAGCCGGAGAAAGGTTCGAGCGCGGACGCGTAGCAGCCGCGCGGGCCGAAGTGATGCCAGTTTGCGAAGCGCGGGAGTGCCTTCGCCGGGTAGCTGATTTCGAGGCCGAGCTTGAGCGCGGGGTTGATGATGCCGATGTGCGCGAGCCCGGCGCGATCCGCCGGTGGCTCGACGATGAGTCCTCGCTCCGCGCTCCCCGCGTGCTCGGGCAGCGGATCGGGCACGCGCTTGAGGCGGTTCATCGCGGCGGCGCCGAGCGGCTGCACGATGTCTTCGCCCGGCGGCGGCGGCATCACCCAGTATTCCGCCGGTCCCCGATAGATGAAGCGAGCGCCGCGATCGAGCAGCGGATAGCCGAGGTTGCAATGATAGAGCCAGTGATGCGGCACGCGCGTGTCGCCGCGATTGGTCACCTCGTCCTCGATGACGATCGCCGGCTCACCGAGCACGCAGCGGATCGTGCGGCGGATCTCATAGCTCGGGCCGAAGACGCGTGCGTCGCGGACGACGAGACCGATCTCCATGTCGAAGCGGTCGCGATTCGAATCGGGATTGCGCAGCGTCTCGACCGTCGCGGTCTGCTGCGAGTAGGTGCCGTGAAGCGAAGTCTGCGCGCCGTCTTCCACCCGCGCACCGCCGATGAATTGCGGACCGCAAGTCGTCACCAGCCCGCCCGCCCAGCCCGCGATCCACTCATTACCGACCGAGTAGGCCGCGCTCGGCGGGAGCAGCCCATTCGGCGTGAGGTAGGCGAGGCCGAACTGGTTGTAGCTCGCGTCCACGATGTCGCCGCCGCGATCGAGCGCGACGGTGAAGCGCAGCCCCGCGCCCGTATCGACGAACGCCACGCGC
This sequence comes from Chthoniobacteraceae bacterium, assembly GCA_040081625.1. Classification (GTDB taxonomy): domain Bacteria; phylum Verrucomicrobiota; class Verrucomicrobiia; order Chthoniobacterales; family Chthoniobacteraceae; genus VFJQ01. The sequence goes on along the minus strand of JBEBGD010000012.1, from coordinate 22,524 downwards.
GCGCCGTGCGGGTCAAGCGTGCCCGTGCGGATGCCGCCGAGCTGGTGGATGTTCTCAAACTTCCGCACGTCCGTCTTCACCACGGCGGCAGCGCCATCGTGCCGCCGTCGAGGACGATGGTCGTGGCGTTGATGTATTCGGCTTCGTCGCTGAGCAGGAAGGCCGCGGTGTGCGCGATGTCGAGCGGCTGGCCGAGACGGCGCACGGGGATGCGGCGCGCGACTTCCGCGTAAAGCTCCGCGACCGGCTTGTCCCAGCCTTCGCACGTCGCCGCGAGCATCGGTGTGTCGATCGTGCCGGGGCTGATGCCGACGACGCGCACCTTGCCCGCGTGATCCACCGCGAAGCAGCGGATCATCGCCTCGAGCGCCGCCTTCGACGCGCAGTAGAGCGCGTGCGCCGGGAAGCCGATGTGCGCGGCGACCGACGTGGTGATGAGGATCACTCCCCTGCCCTGCGCCTCCATCACCGGCACGACATGCTTCGCCGTCCAAAAGACGCTCTTCACATTCACGCTCATTACCTTTTCCCACACGGCCTCGTCGAAGTCGGTCGCCTTGCCCTTCGCCCACACGCCCGCGTTGCAATGGACGCCGTCGATCCGCCCGTAATGCCGCACCGCAGCCTCGACCATAGCCCGCACACTCTCCTCGCGCGACACATCGCTGAAGACGAAGCGCACCTCGTGGCCGGCGCCGCGCAACTCCACCTCCAGCGCCTCGCCACGCTCCTGCTGGTTCGACGCCATCACCACCCGCGCGCCGAGCGACGCGAAGTGCCGCGCGCAACCTTCGCCGATGCCCGACGTGCCGCCAGTTACGAGGATGACTTTGTCTTGGAGAGAGCTGCTCATGATGTGGTAGAAGACTGGTTTCGCATCTGCCTGCGACACGCGGCGAGCATTTGTTTCCACGCGCCGCGCAGGAAGGCCGGCTCCCTCAGCGCCTCGCGTGCGAAGCGCCGGCCCGCCTCGGCGAGCGACAACTCGGCGCGCAGCACCGTCTCCTCCCGGTGATCCGCAAGTGCGAGCACGCGCCCGTCCGGCGCGACGATCTTCGAGTCGCCCGCCGACCACAGCCCGCCACCCTGCGGCCCGACGGAGTTCGCGAAGACGTAGAAGATCTGGTTCTCGAACGCTCTCACTGCGATGCCGTCGCGCCCGGCGCGTTTGCTCCGCGAGACGGCCAGCGTGTCGAGGCCGGCGTTCGGGTGAAAGACGATCTGCGCGCCCATCATCACCGGCAACCGCACCAGCTCCGGGTAGCGCCGCTCGTGGCAGATGATCGCCGTCGCGGGCACGCCATCGAGCCGGAAGAGCGCCAGCGTATTGCCCGGCGTGAAAAAACGCGCGTCCGATTCGGTGAGGTGGATCTTCGAGTAGCGGAAGACCTCGCGCCCGCGCCGGTCGAAGACGAGCAGCGAGTTGAACCACTTGCCGCGTGCGCGCGTCGGTGTGCCGAGCAGCACATTGCGGCGCGCGTCCTTCGCAGCCTGCGCCACCGCCGCGATGCCCGCGGCGACGCCCTTGGCGTCGAGCCCCACGAACTCCCGCCGGTATCCCGTGAGCGCGCATTCGGGAAAGAGCACCACGTCCGCGTCCGCGGTGTGGACCCGCTCGACGATGTGCTCCGCATTCCCCGCGATGGTCGGGCGGAACTTCATCTGCACCGCCGCGATGCGCAGGGAAGCCTTCACCGGCTTACTTCCACGGTAGATCGCTGTCCTGCGCGAACTTCATGAACTCGATCACCGCGCCGTCCTTCATCACGAAGGCGACGGTGAAACCCGGCGATGGGTTGAAGGGCTCGATCAGCACGTTCTCCCCGCGCAGCGCCGCGTCGATGTCGTCCACACGATAAGCGACGTGCGGCAGGTCGCGCACGGGGCCAGTCACGGGGCTGTCCTTCTCGAAGCGCAGATACTCGACCTTGTAGGGATGCCTGCGCGGGTCGGTGACCCACACCTTGGTGTCCTCGACGTAGTATTCTCCGGGATGACTTTCGTCGGTCGGCAGGCCGATGTGATGGAATGTGCGCATAAATTCGGACCGGGGATTAAACCACAGAGACACAGAGGACACGGAGAAATTGGTTGGTGCCCTGGCTCCACCGCTGTTCCCCCTCAGTGTTCTCTGTGTCTCTGTGGTTCAAGAATGCGCTCGCCTCTCCTCGATCGCGCGGTCGGCCATGCGGAAGAAATCATTCTCCGGGGCGTAGCCGAGCACGGTGCGGGCGCGGGTGATGTTGATCTCGAACGGGTGATAGTCCGGGCAGCGCAGCTCGACCGTCGGCACGCCGAGCTTCGCGCTGAGATACGTGGCGGCGACGCGGTAATCGAAGGCCGACGGCGCGGCGATGTTGAAGGTCTGGCCGAGCGCGGAGGGATTGCCGAGCATCCGGTCGAGCGCCTGCATCACGTCATCGACATGCACGATGTGGCGCCGCAGCGGCGTGCCGCGCGCGTCGGTGAGGATCGGGATGCGCTCCTGTCCGGCGCGCACCAGCGCGAGGATGTCGTCTGTCACCTCGCCGAAGCCATGCCCCGGCTCCGCGGGGTTCACGTTCTTCAGCAGCGAGAAGTGATTGAGCAGATCGCCGCCCTCGAACACCCACGACGAGCGCAGCACCGTGATCGGCACGCCGTATTGGATGCCGTATTGCTCGGTCATCGTCTCCTCCATCACCTTCGAGAAGGCGTAGTATCCGGGATACGCCGCGCGTGCGTGGTTCTCATCGATCGGAATGGGCTGCGGGTAAAACCAGATGCCGCATGCCGCATCGCCGCCGAGCAGGATGAACTGCTTCACGCCATTCCGCCGGCACGCCTCGAGGATGTTGAAAGTCCCCCGCACACTCACATCGAAGAACGTCGCCGCGTCCTCCTTCGCCGTCGCGAGCTGCATCACCACCTGCGCGCCGCGCACTACTTCATCCACGGCTCGCGCGTCGGCGATGCTGCCCTGCACGCACACCGCATCCGCAACCGGAGTGCGATGCACCAGCGCCCGCACCCCGCAGCCGCGCTGCTCCAGCACGCGAAGCGCGTGCCGACCCAGCTTCCCGCTGGCTCCGATGACGGCGACGGTGGTCATAGTTTGCCGATCTGCACGACGGTGAGCCCGCCGTCGATCGTGATGATCTCGCCGGTGATGTAGCTCGCGGCTTCCGAACATAGGAAGGTGACGGCGCCGGCGCAGTCGTCGGGCTTGCCTATGCGTCCGAGGAGGATCTTCTTTTCGTAGTGCGCGGGGAGGTCGCTGCTTCGGGCGGTGAGCCATTGCTCGTTGAGCGGCGTGCGGATGAGGCCGGGGGCGATGCCGTTCACGCGGATGCCGTGCGGGGCCAGCGAGACGGCGAGCGAGCGGATGAGCATGACCAGCGCGCCCTTCGACGTGTCGTAGGCCGTCGAGTCAGCTTCCGCCTGGAGGCCGTTGGTGGAGGCGGTGATGACGATGCAGCCGGGGCGCTTCTCCGCGGCGAGGCGCTTCGCGAATTCCTGCGCGACAAAGTAGGTCGCGGTGAGGTTGAGCTGCACGGTCTTGTCCCAGCGCTCGCGGGTCATCTCGAGGAAGGGCACGTCGAAGAAGCTGCCGGCGTTGCACACGAGGGTGTCGAGCTGGGGCTCGGCGGCGAAGGCGGCGGCGGCGAGGCGCGCGGGGCCGTCGGGCTGCATGAGGTCGGCGGAGACGTAGGGCGCGTCGGTGTCCATGCTCGGGGGCAGGCCGTGGAAGACGACGCGGGCGCCGGCTTCGCGCAGACCGCCGGCGATGGCGAAGCCGATGCCTTGCGAGGAGCCGGTGACGAGGGCGGCGCGGCCGGTGAGGGAGAAGGTGGACATGACGGTTACTTGATTCGCTTCGCGGTCGGGTGCTGTCCGGCCTGGTGGAGGGTGAGCGCCGTCGCTTCGCCTTTGTCGTTCACGACGAAGGTCAGTTGGGCATCGACCACAGTGTAGAAGAAGTCGGTCTTCGATTCGGGATAGATCTCGATCTCCGACTGCCCCGTGAGCTGCGCGAGGAGTCGGTCGCCGTCGCGCCGGATGGTGAACAGGACGCCGGGAGCCAGCTCATATTTGCCCGCGTAGGTGTCGTAGATACTGCGGTCGATCTCGGCGACCTTGCGCTCCGTCTTCGCCACGGGCTTGGTGAGCGCGTTGCGGCTGTCGAGCAGGTGCATCGCGATGTCGTCGATGGAGGCGGCGGAGTTGGACAAGACGACCACGCCGCGGCGCTGCTTCTTATCGAAGCCGATGAAGGAGTGATAGCCACCGGTCTGTCCGTTGTGCCACACCATGTCGTTGCCGAAGGCGTGGCTCACGTGCCAGGCGAGTGCGATGCCCATGTTCGGCAGCGCCGCGGGGATGCGGATCTCGTGGGTCTTCTGGATCATCGCGCTCATGGTGCTCATGGGCAGGCCGAGGTTCGCGGCCACGAACTTGGTGAGGTCGTTCACCGTCGAGCGCAGCGCGCCGGCGCCGGCGAAGGTGGGGAGGTCCCAATTCGGAGCCGGGGCGCCGGTCGCCGTGTGGCCGGGCGTGAGCCGCGCCTGCAACTCCGGCGTGAGGGTGATGCGGGTGCTGACCATCCCGAGTGGCTTGCATATCTTGTCCACCACGAGCGCCTCGTAAGTGGTGCCGGCCTTCAGCGCGATCGCGTGGCCGAGCAGGGCGGTGCCGAGGTTCGAGTATTCGTATTTGGCACCGATGTCGCGGGTGAGGGTGTGGCGGGAGAGGAACTCATACATCTGCTCGACGGTGTAATCGGCATACGGGTTGTGCGGGTCCTTCGGGCTGAAGTTGTCGGGCATCCGCGGCAGGGCGGAGGTGTGCGTGGCGAGGTCGAGCAGCGTGATCTGCTTCCCGCCGCGCGTCGGCATCTTCACCGCGGGCGGCAGGAATTTCGCGACGGGATCGTCGAGCTTCATCTCACCGCGACTGACCATGTCCGCGAGCAGGATGGCCGTGAATGCTTTCGTCGCCGAGCCGATCTCGAAGACGGTGTCTCCATCGGGAGCACGATCCGTCTTCGCATCGACCTGCCCGTAGCCGACGACCTTAATGCCTTGCTGATCCACCGTGCCGACGACAATGGCGGTGCTCGCCTTGCCGACCTCGATGCGCTCCTTGATGATCGCCTCGATCGCGGCATCGCTGGGAAACTGCGCGAGCGCCGCGCAGGCGAGCAAGAGGAGGCTGAAGGCTGTTTTCATGAGGCGAAGATGTTGTCGTCTTTGAGTTTGAGCCACGCGCGCGTGTTCGTGTTCGCGATGCGGTCGAGCACTTCGGGCGGCTGGGCTTTGAGCGCGGCGACTTCCTTCGCGTAGGTGCTGATGAGCGCGATGCGTTCGCTGCCGAGCATCGCGACGTAACTATAATACGGCGAGTCGCTGCCCCAGATGAACTTGGTGGGATACGCCGCGGCGAGGTCGGCGATGACGCGCGCGGGGTCGGTGAAGTCGGAGTCGAAGCGGCGCGCGCGCGGCGCGATGTAAGGCAGATCGGCGACAGCGCCATCGCAATGGATGCAGTGCGCGGAGCAGTCGAACCATGTGTTCGGAAGCGCGTTCACGCGGTCGAGGCACTCCTTGTCGTAGCGGCACGAGTGCGCGAGGCAGAAGCGGACGTGCGGGAATTTCTCCGCGATGTCGAGGATGTCGCTCGCCTGTGCCCACGGATCATCGCCGACGCTGGAGTGGATGATAAACGGAATGTCCCACTCGGCGGCCAGTTCGATGAAGCCGCAACCTTCCTCGCCGAGCGTGCGGATGAAGGACTGGAGCATCGTGGACTGAATTTTCAGTCCGTGGAATTGGTATTCAGCGCGCAGCTTGCGCAGCTCTGCGATCTGCCCCGCCTGCTCGCGCATGGGATCGACCATCGCGAAAGGCAGGCAGCGTTTCCCCTCCTCCGGAAAAAGTTCGTTGATCTCGCGGAGCAGCCGTCGGTTCTCGAACGCATACGGCACCTTCTCCATGCCGCCATAGACGATCTCGCCGCGGCGCAGCGCTTCGATCTGGAGCGAGAGATTGATGACGAACGGGAAGACGACCCAGCGATCCACGCCGAGCGCGCGGCCTTCGCTCGTCATCGTGATGAGATGCTGCGCGTAGGGGAAGTCGCCGCGCAGCCAGAACATGATGTCGGAGCCGACGTGGTTGTGACAATCGATGATCATGGCGCGGGATGGAAAGTCGGCGTCGGCGAGTGCGCGTTCACAGCCTCAATGCGGGCACTTCGCGTTACAGCTTCTTGATCCGCACGTTCCTGAACGACACGGGATCGTTGTGGCCGGCGAATCCGAAGTAGCCGCTCGTGCGATCCTTGCCGGGGTGCGGGCTCTTCGCCATGACGTTGGCCATGTCCACCTTCGAGAGGTCGGCATCGAGGATCACGGTGCCGTTGAGTTCGACGCGCAGTGTCGAGCCTTTGACTGTGACTTCCTGGAAGTTCCATTCACCAATCGGATGTTGATATCCACGCGAGGCGGCGACCATGCCGTAAGCGCTGCCGTGAGCCTGGCGCGGGTCGATCTTGCCGCGCACTTTTTCGTAGTTGTCGTCGAGGATCTGAAGTTCGGTCACCGCTGCGTAGGCGGGATTGCCGCTGCCGGGATAGCGAATGGCGAGGCCGTTGTTGCCGCCGGGCGGTAGCTTGAATTCGAGCCGCGCGACGAAATCGGTGAGCTCGGTATTCCAATACGGCGTGCCGCCTTTCTTCTCCTTCCAGCGAAGCTCGCCGTCCTCGACCTTGAGCGCATCGATCGGCCCGGCCCATCCGGTCATGTCCTTGCCGTTGAAGATGGACTCGAAGCCGTCGCCGCCTTTGCTCGCGAGGATCTTGTTCGCTTCGTCGCTCGGGATTGAGCGGACGAAAACATTGCGCCAGCGTATCTCGCTGCCGTGCGTCTGGAGCTGGATCGGCCCGCGCGGGAGGATAGGCAGGCGCAGCTCGGCGGGCTTCTTCTTGTCGAAGTAGTTCTCGAGGATCGCGTGATCGACGACCAGCTTCTCATTGAGCCAGATGCTCACGCGGCTGCCGACCATCACGATGCGAAAACGATTCCATTCGCCAAGCGGCTTGTCGGCTTTCACGAGCGGGTCCTTGCCGGGCGAGCCCTTCTCGTTGTTCCAAAGTCCGCCGGAGCCGAGGTTCGCGCCGATCGCGAATTTCTTCTCCTCGGTGTAATCCCAGATCTGCACCTGCGGCACGCCGCGCAGATAAATGCCGCTGTCGCCGAGAGGCAGCATCTTGTAATCAACGAGCAACTCGACGTCGCCGTGGTTTGCGTCGGTCGTGAGGTAGAGACCTTTGCCGTCGTTGACCAGTTCCCCATTCTCGACGCGCCAGTGCGCGTTCACGTCATCGAGCGACTTGGTTTTGTATCCGGCGAGCTGCTCGGGCGTCATCGCCAGCAGTTCGCGCGGCTCCTTCGTGCCCCAGCCATACCAGCCGCTCAGGTCCTTGCCGTTGAAGAGTGCGGTGAAGCCGGGCGGCGGAGTCTCGGCGCGGGCGATGAATGCGAACACGACGAGAGGAAGTAGGCGGAGGAGGTGGCGCATGGAGGTGGGGATTCAACCTGCGGGTTTGTCGCTCATTAGGTCGAGCAGGATTTCCCGGTTGCGCAGCATGAAGAGCGAGTAGTGGCCTTCGCCATCGAGCATCCGTGCGCCGCATCCGGGAATGCGCGAGGCGAGTCCCTCCGCCAGTTCGCACCGGAAGTTGCGGTCCTCGCGCCCGTGCCACACGCGCACCGGCACGCGGATTTCGCGGGGGTCGAATCCCCACGGTTCCGCGTAGATGCGCGCATCGTGAAACACACCGTCCGGATTTCCGACCCACGCGCCGGAGTATCCCGCCCACGCGCGATCGAGCACATGCGGCTCGTCGAGCGCGCGCCGATCCGGCGCCGGGATCGCGAACAAGATCAACCGCCAGAGCCAGCGCGGCGGCCGCAGCGTCGCCGGCCCGCGCCCGATGCGAAAGAGACACCGCACCCACTCGGGTTTGCGGCGATAAAGCGTCAGCAGCCAGCGGTAGGCGGGCATCAGCGCGGCGAGATCCGTGCGATCCGCGAGCGGTGGCGCACCGCTGACCACCGACGCTGCCGTCACACGCTCCGGCAGCGCCCACGCGCTCACCAGCGCATACGGCCCGCCACCGCTCACGCCGAGCACGCGAAATTTCTCCACGCCGAAATGATCGGCGACCCTCGCGAGCACGCCGGGCCAGTCGCGCAGCGAACGTCCCACGGCCAGACTCGATGGGCCGATGCCGGGACGGTCCAGGCTCAATAAATGAACACCCAACTCGCGCGCCGCGTCGTGCGCCACGGCGCCTTGGAATCGCGAACTCGGCCACCCGTGGAAAAAGAAAACCGGCTCGCCCGCGGGGTCGCCGTAGCTTTGCACCGCGACGCATCCGCCATCCGCCAGCGGCACGAGCGTCGGGGCGTCCCTCGGCGGCTCAGTCTCCACAACGCGCTTACGGTCCGACCGCGCGCACGGTCGGTCCCGGCACCCAGCGGCCTTGCACGAGCACCGTCCTCGGATCGGCGGGCACGCCGCGTTCGTTGCGGCGGAGTTGCGCATCCACGAGGTCGATCACGCTCGCGCCGACCAGTCGGCCGTTTTGGTTGATCCCCGCGATGTCCTTGTCCGAGTCAGTCAGCGCGAGATGCGCGAAGCCGGAATCGCCCGGCACCGACACACCGAGCCGTGCGAGATACTCGATGCAGCGCGGCTCCTGCGAGACCACGACCTCGGGCCGATGCTTGCGAAACCAATCCGGAAACACCGCCGACAACGCGCCACTCGCCCGCAGCGATGGCACACGCTGTTTCACCGGGATGCCCTGCTGATAGACGAGAAATCCCGCGCTCCATTTGCGCTGCACGCGCACGTCTTCCTCGTCGGTGATCGCCAGCCCAATGCGCCGGTAGCCGAGCTGCGTGAGCTCCTGCAACGCCAGCGTGATCGAGTGATACTGGTCATTCGACGCACGCGGGATCGCCGGCTCGATGAGGCTGAGACCGATCGTAGCGGCGGCAAACTTCGCCCAATCCAACCCGATCGAGGCGACCCCCGCGGGCAGCGGCGCGACGAGCAGGCCGTGGATATTGCGGTTGAAAAGGATCTCGCTCAGCCGCCGCTCGCTCATGCCCGGACGCGCCGCCCACCATTCCTCGAGCGTGTAGCCGAGCGCTTCCGCCCGCGCCTTCGCCCCCTCGTAAAACTCCACGAACGGTCCCGGCCGCCGCCAGCCCTCCTCGGTCGGATACGCCGTCACGAACGCCAGCGTCGTCGGGCGCGGCACGCGCCGCGCATCGCGCAGTTGCGTCATCAGCGCGCTCACGAGCGGGTTCGGCCGGTAGCCGAGTTCCGCGGCGATGTCGTGAATGCGCTGGCGCGTGGCGGCGGAGACTTTCGGGCTGTTTCGCAGCGCGAGCGAGACCGCCATGCGCGACACGCCCGCGCGGTCGGCAATCATTTGCATCGTAACTGGCTTCGGCTCGTCGGACATCGGCCCGAGGGTTACGCCGCCGCCAGCTTTACGGCAAAACTAAAATGCACTTCCGCAAAACAGACTATGGGCGCGGCGGCCAAGTGTGTATCCAAGCGCCATGTCTGCGCGCACCATCGGTCTCATCGCCAACACCGCCAAGCCCGGCGCCGCCGGGATCGTGCACGGCGTCGTAAGCCTGCTGCGCGAGCGCGGGATCGAGCCGATGTTCGACACGCAGACCGCCGCGCTGCTCGGCGAACGCAGCGGGCACGACCGCGCGGATCTCGCGCGCCGGTGCGAGCTGCTGCTCATCCTCGGCGGCGACGGCACGCTGCTCGAGGCCGTCCGCGAAATGAGCGACCCGGCGCCGGCCGTCTTCGGCATCAATCTCGGTTCACTCGGATTTCTCACCAGCGTCGGCAGCGCCGCGTGGCGCGAAGCCGTTGATTGCATCGCCACGGATCGCTTCCGGATCGAAGAGCGCACGCTCCTCTCGATCGAGCTCGTCGCGCCCGGCGAAGTGCGGCACGCGGGCTTTGCGCTCAACGACGCCGTCATCAGCCGCGGCGAGCTGTCGCGGCTCATCAAGCTCGACGTATCCATCGATGGCGCGTGGCTGAGCGAATACAACGCCGACGGCCTAATCATCGCGACGCCGACCGGCTCGACCGCCTACGCGCTCAGCGCCGGCGGCCCGGTGCTCACGCCCGACAGCGGCGTCTTCATCATCGCGCCGATCTGCCCGCACGTGCTCACGATGCGACCCGTCATCGTGAGCGACCACAGCGTCATCGAGATCACACCAAAGGCCGACGGCCCGGGCATCTTCCTCACCATCGACGGACAGCACGCCACGTCGGTCAGCCCCGGAGAAGTCCTGCGCATCACCAAAGCCGCGCACAAACTGCGGCTCGCCACGCTGCCCGAGACGACCTTCTTTGAAGTCCTGCGCCAGAAACTCAAGTGGAGCGGGACCGCCGTCTGAGATGCTCTCCATCACCGACACCCTGCGCCCCGAGCGCATCCGCCTCGCCCTCGCCGCGACCGATGGCGACGCCGCCATCCGCGAGACCGCCGCGCTGCTGCGCTCATCGCCCTCCGTGCTCGAGTGGGAGCCGATGCTCGCCGGCCTGCTCCGCGCCGCGCCCTGCATCGGCGAGCGCGATGGCGACTTCGCCTTCTGCCTGCCGCACGTGCGCACCGACGCGGTGAACGCGATGGTGATGAGCATCGGCCGCTCGCCCGCCGGCATCATCTTCGCCGATTCGCCGCAGCCCGTCCGCTACGTCTTTTGCATCGCGCTGCCGAAGGCGCTCGACAGCGATTACCTCCGCATCCTCGGCCTGCTCTCGCGCATCCTCAAGGCTCCGGAAAGCGAGGCCATGCTGCGCGACGCTCCAAGCCCCGAGAAGCTCATCGACCGCCTCGCGCAGCTCGAGGCGCGGCTTTAGCCGCACGCTGGAGATTGCATCCGCCATTGGAGCGGCGTTTCATTCCGCAACGCCCCATGTTCCGCCGACTCTCCATCCTCGCCGCCCTCGTCGCCGCGGTCTGCGCGCAGGAAAAGCCGGTGCCGCCGGAGTTCACCGCCGAACTCCAGCTCGTGCGCTACGACATGCCGCGCGGACTCAGCGACGGCTATGCACCCACGCGTCAGCTCGCGAAGCGCAGGGACGGCCCGGACGCGATCGACTGGCCCGCGCTCACCTTCGATGGCCGCCCCGCATTTCGCGGCGGCCCGGTCGAGAAAGTGCCGCTGTGGCTGCGACGCGATGCCGACGCACGCTCGCCATTCGAGGCGCGCGGCGATGACGTGATCGAGCCCGGCCACCACTGGCTGCGCGCGATCGCGTGGGTCGCGAATCGCAAACACATCTACACCGCCGACCCGACCGCGCGAACCAGCGCCACCGGCATCGACGCGACCGGCCGCTACGAGCTGTGGCTCTTCCCGCTGCGCATCGAGGGCGAAGGCGGACCGCAGGTGAAGAACGTCGTCGTGAAAGTCGCCGGCGCCGTCGTCTTCCAAAAGGATGGCCCATGGCGTTCGCTCACGCTGCTGCTCCCGGCGAATGAACTGCGCAAGCCCTACGAGATCACCGTCGCTGGCCGCGGGCCGGTGAAGTGCAGCGTCGGACTCGCGCCGGTGAAGCTCGGCAACCCGGTCGAGCGCACGCTCTCCGTCGATGCGCGCGTGCCGGGCGACGGGCCGAAAGTGCGCGTCTATACGCCGGTGCGCCCCGACGAGTTTCCGAACCAAAAGGAATGGGACGCCGATGTCGCCACAACCGCGAAGTTTCAAGTCGCCCCGGCGCCGAAGGCCGCAGGCATCGCGCTGCGCACGACATCTTCCCCGCTCACGATCTACGCCGCCGGCCTGCCCCACGGCATGAGCGGCGGCTTCTGGAAAAAGGGAATGAATGCCGACGCATACGCGAAGCAGATTGGCGCGCTCGGCTTCGACGCTGTTTTCGAACCCGTCGCATCGCTGCCCGCGCCGGGCGACGCCGGGTCGCTCGAGACGCGCGCCGCCGCGCTCGGCAAAGTCGGCGTGCGACTCGGCCTGCAATACGACCAGAACTGGACGCGCCCCGACTTGCAGCACCCGAACCTCGCGCTGCTCGCGCACACGCTGCCCGACTGGCACCAGCCGCTCTACCGCTCGCTCCAGCTCACCGCGCAGCGCTTCGCGCGAGTGCCCGGATTTCTCGGACTGATGATCGGCGGCGGCGACGCCGGCTACGCCGCGCTCGCGCCGAAAGTTGCACCGAACCCGGATCGCCCGTGGGGCGAAGCGATGATCGCATTCATGGGCACGCCACAGCCGGCGATCCCGCGAGGGCCGACGCTCGGGCCGGTGGAGCTGCCCTTCGAGCAGTCGGTGAAAACCCAGGCCGAGTTCATGCGCTACGTGCAGCGCTACGACTACGCCTTTCGGCAATACGGCTATTTTGCCGAGGCCGTGCGCAGCGTCGATCCGGCGCAGGTCTTCACCACCGCGTCCTTCGGCTCATCGCCCGGCGCCGGCGCGCGCGGCGGCTGGCCGTGGGCGAGCACGCCGGGGCGCATGATGTTCGAAGGTGTGCGCGTGCAGCAGGCTTACGACGCGAACACGCTGCACTCATCGAAGCCGATGCACCTCGTCGCGCTCATCGACCGCCTGCGCAGCTACAGTCCGACCGCGCCGACGTGGGCGCTCGTCGATAACACCAAGCTCTTCTTCGGTCGCGAGGCGATGCAGCGCGCGTATGCGCTCGCCCTCACGCGCGGCGTGCGCGGCATCGGCACAAATTTTCTCCCGCCTGCCGGCGACAACACGCACGCAGAGCTAAACGGATGGATCCAACGCTACGGCGCCGCTTACGCCGCGACGCTGCCCGAGGCGACGATCGGCGTTTTCTTCGGCGCGCTCGAGGCCGTGCAGAAGCCCGTGAACACCAACGAGAACGCGCCTCCCGACGAACTGCTTCGCGGCTCGCACGAAGGCAAAGTCACCGAGGCGCTCTGGCTTTGTCACGCCGCCGGCTGGCCCGCGCGCGTCGTCACTTATCCGGAGATCGCACGCGGCCCGCTGCCGACCTCGATGAAGACGCTGCTCTTGGTCGGCCTCGACCAGAGCGACGCCACATGGAGTTGGTCGAAAGGACTCGAGCCAATGCTCCAGCAGTTCATCGCGCGCGGCGGTCGCATCCTGCTCGACGACGAATCCGACAGCCCCGTGCCCGGCACGAAGACCGGCCTGCGCGTCGCGTCCTACGTCACGCAGAGCGAACTCGACGCCACGCCCCGCTTGCTCGCGCGCAACGCCGGCAACATCACGAAACTCCGCGCCGCGCTCGAAGGCATCGCCCCGCCGGCGGCGACGAGCGAGGATCCGACGATGTGGGCCGTGCCGACGCGGGTGAAAGACACGCTCTACATCACAGCGGTGAATTGGGCCTTCGCGGAAGGCGACGAAGCGAAGGAATTCGTGCGGCCAGCGGACCCCCGCGCAAGCCGGCCCGAGGTGTGGAAGACGAAAGCAAACGCCAGTCTCTACGTGAAGCCGCGCACGGCCACGCTCGCGTGGCACACGACGCGCCCGATCTACGACGTGCGCCAGCGGCGCCGCCTCACCGCGGAGGAAGCCGCGCAGGTGGATTTCAACGCGGACGGCTTTCAGTGGTTCGCGCTGCCGGCCGCGGAGATCGAATCCGTCGCGCTGACCCTCGCCGAGCCCGCTCGCGTGCGCGTCGAGACCCGCGCCGCCGACGGTTCGCCGTTGCGCGGTGTTCCCGTCGAGATCGCGCTCTTTCACGACGACACGCTGCTCACGAAACTCTCCGCGGTAAGCGACGACACCGTCACGATCGCGCCGCGGGCCGCGAATCGCGTGGTGGCGGCCGAACTGCTGAGCGGCCGGCAATCGGAGCCGCTCGACCTGCAGCCCCCGCCGCCACGAGCGCCCGCGCCGAGCGATGCCGCGCTGAGGAAATTCGCCGCGCGCAAACAAGTGCCGCTCGTCATCGCGCTCACTCCCGCGCAGGAGCGGAATCCGAAGTTCGTCGCGCTGGCGAAGCAGATCGCCGCGCGTTTCGAGCAGGCCGGACGCAAGGCGCGCATCGGGCTCGCCGCGCCCGGCGATGTCGTCGCAAGCCTTCAGCCGCTCCGCACGCCGCACCGCTTCCCACAGTGGACGACGAAGCCCGCCGATCTCGTGCTGATCGGCACGCCGCAGGACAACGTGCTGATGATGGACCAGGTCCGCGGCGAGATCTTCCCGCACTCAGCGACGGGCAGCGTGATCACGAAGTCGCCATTCGTCGGCGAGTTCGACGTGCTCAACATCGTGACGAACAACGCCGCCAGCGCACAGGCCTGGCTGGCGGAGTGGAAGTAATCAGCGCGGCTTCAGCAGCAGAAACTCCGCGCCGTTCTTGTCGCGAAACGTATCCGTCACCGCGAGATCGGGCCGCTTCTCCGCGAACTTCCCGCGCTCCTTGCCACGCGCGAGCACCGCTTGCGGACTGGCGGGCACGTTCTCGAGAAACGGCGCGTAGTCGTAGCGCACGCGGAGATAGAAGATCCACGCCTGATAACCCGGATCGTAAATCGTCAGCGCCGTGCCCGGCGCCAGCGCGGCATCAATCTGCGCGGCGAGCGGGCGGAGATCATCGCGACGGTTGATGAGCGGCACCGCAATCGCGCCGTAGCCGATCGACAGCACCCCAAGCGCGCAGCCAAGGCGCAGCGGCCATTGCGCAAAGCGCGTCGGCTCGATCGCAACCGCAAGGACGAGCGCGAGCGGAATGGCAAGCGGCAGCACGTATCGCGGCAGGATTCCTGGGATCAGCAACAGCGCGACGAACATCACAACGCTCGCAACGAGGACAGCCTGGTAGGGACGGCGCCCCGCGCCGTCCTCGGGGATGCGCTCGCCGGTCTCGCCGCTTCTACCGCGTCGCGCCAGCACCGGCACGAGCAACACCCACGGCAACAAATCCCCCACCCCACGCGGCAGATTCGACGCGTAGCTTTTCCACTCGAAGCGATTCTCGGTGACGCGGTTTTTCATCTGGTCGCTCCACACCTTGCTCGCCTTGCTCGCGGCTTCGGTGCGGAAATACGGGACTGCCCACGCGGCGAAGATCGCCACCATCAGCGCGAACGCGGCGCCATGCGCGGGATGCACGAGCGCGCGCCACCGGTTCGACGACGCGACGACCGCGACGACGATACCGTAGAAGAACAGGAGATGCAGCGGCCCCTTCGCGAGCGCGGCGAGCCCGAGAAACACCGCCGGCACAAGCCACAACCGCCACGGAGAAGCACCGCGGTTCCACGCGCCGAGCCACGTCACGATCGCGATGCCGAAGAGCGGCGCATACACGCCCTCGATCTCGCCGCCCGCGAAGCGCGCCTTTGCGAGCAGGCCGAACGTCGTCATCGACATCAGCGCGGCCGCAAGTGCGGTGCCCGGCTTCAGCCCGCTCGCGATGACGATCGCCACACCGAGCGCGAGCACGGCGAGCGCGGAGGGCAGGCGCGCGGCCCATTCGTTGCGGATGCCGGTGAGCTTGAAGCTCAGCGCGATCACCCAGTTCATCAGCGGCGGCTTTCGCAGGAAGGGCTTGCCGCCGACGTAGGGGACCACCCAGTCACCCGACTCCAGCATCGTCACCGCCGGCAGAATGCGCCGTCCTTCCTCGCCACGCAGTTCCGTCGAGCCGAGGCCCGGCAGATAAATCGCCGACCACAGGGCGAGCAGAATCAACAGGGCTTTGGCGCGGGTCATCGGGTGCTTTTGCGTGATTGCCGCGCCCGGCGCAACTGCGCTCGCCACCGGGCAGGCACGCCGGCTACCGGTTCGTGATCGATTGCATCGCCCTCCGCGCCGCGCGCGAAAGTTCGTAATCGCTCGTGCGCGCGATCGGTTCGATCGCGGGCACGGCATCGCGGGCACGGCGGCCGAGACTCTCGAGCCGGCGCAAGGCGAAGAGCTGCAAATCGCGCGTCGGATTGCCGAGCAAGCCGACGAGCTTCGGCACGTCGCGAACGTTCAGGAGCCCGAGCGCCGGGAGCGCGTAGTCGCGATCCGAATCCTTCTCCGCGAGCGCGACGAGCTTCGGGAATGCATCGGCGGCCTGGTCGCCGAGCCGGCCGAGCGAGCCCGCCACGGCCTGCCGCACGGCACGGTCGGCATCATCAAGACCCGCGGCCAGCGCCTGGACGCGCTCGGTCTTTCTCGTCTCGACCGTGGCCATGGCTTGATACGCAGCGATGCGCACCGCCGGGTCGGGATCGGCTCGCGCGGGTTCCAAGGCCGGCAACGCCTCGCTCGCGGCGGGGCCGATCCGCTCGAGCGCGGCAAGGATGCGCACGCGGTCGGGCTTCGCGCCGGACTGCAAGAGCTTCACGAACTGCGGCACCGCCGGCTTCGACTCCACGCCGATGCGACCGAGCGCCTCGATCGCCGCGCCGCGCCGGGCGGGCTCGTCGAGCAGCGGTAGCAACTGCGGGACGGCATCGGCGTAAGCCGGACCGAGCTGTTCGAGCACAGCGCTGCGCACGCTCTCGTCGCGATCCTTTAGCGCGGCGATGACTTTCCCGTGGAAGGCGCGCCCGTCTTCACCCAAACGCACGACAGACTCGACCGCGGCGGCGCGCATCAGCGGCGACGCGCTCGCGAAAGCGCCGACCAGATGCGGCTCGATCTGCGCGAGCGGCGTGCGGACGGCCACGAGCGCCGCGAGCGCCGCCGAGCGGACGTGGAGGTCGTCGTCCTCCAGCGCCTTGAGCAGGCCGGGCACGACAGCGCCGGCATCGGCGCCGAGTGCCGCGAGCGAGCGGACGGCGAGGAAGCGGACGGCGGCGCTGGGATGCGCGAGATTCCGCGCGATGGGCGCCGCGCCGAGTCCGCCCATCTGCTGGAGACACTGCACCACCCAATGATCGCGGCCGAGGTTCGCCGGCTTCGCCTTCTCGAACGCCGCCAGCATGGGCGCGACCGCCGGCTCGCCGATCTGCACGAGCGCGTCGAGATACTTCTGCGACGGCGGCGATTGCTTCGCGATCACTTCGAGAATCGCGGGCACGGCGGAGCCGGCACTCGTGCCGAGGCGGCCCAGCACGTAAACGGCGCGCTCGCTCCACGCGGGGTTTGCGTCGCGCACGAGAGCGCCCAGTTCCTTGACGATCTGCGCGCGGGCGGAAGACAGCGTGAGCAGGCCATTGGTCGCCGCATGGCGGATGGGCTCGTGCTCGTCCTTCATGCCATCGATCAATGCGGGCACGAGCAAGCGGGCGTCGGCACCGACTCGCGGCAGCGCGGTGAGCAGGCTCACGCGCACCGTGGCGTCGGACTCGGCCTTGAGCCGCGCGAGCATCGGCGCGGCGGCATCCTGCGCGGTCCGGCCCATCGCCCCGAGTGCCAGCGCGGCGGTGGAGCGCTGGCCCGGTTCATTCCACGCGAGCGCCTCGACGAGCTTCGGCTTCGCGGCGGCGCCGATCGCGCCGAGCGCATCGACGACCTCCTGCTTCACCCCGGGATCGCCGTGGCCGAGGTTTTCGATCAGCGCCGGGATCGCTTCGTTCGCGGCGGCGCCCATGCCGCCGAGCGCGCGCGCCGCGCCGGAGCGGAGCATCGTGTCCTGCGAGCGCAGACCTTCGATCAGCGGTGGGATCGCCGCGGGACCGATGCGCGTGAGCGCGTAGCCCATGCGGACGATGACCTGGTCGCGATAGTAGCCGCGCTGGCGGCTCGCGTTCTTCGAGTCGAACTCCGCGATCAACGCCGGGATCGCATCGCGCGCCTCCGGCCCGATCGCGGCGATTGCCCCGACCGCATTCATCCAGACCTGCCGGTCCGCGTCGTCGAGCGCCTTGATCAGCGCGGGAAGCGCGGGCACGGCTTTCGCGCCGAGTTTGCCGAGCTCGTGGGTCGCATTGCGGCGGGCGGCGACATCCGTGGACTCGAGCTGCGCGGCGAGTTGCACCGGATTCGGCGCCTTCTCCGCGCCGAAGGCGAGACCCGCGGCGAACGCGACGAGCGCGAGTCGCCTAAACATCCAGCCCGCGCAGTGCGCCGGTGCTGTCACCGAAGCTGCCCACGGGCGCGCCGACGCGGTCGAGCATCGAGACGAAGAGATTGCACATCGGCGTCTCGGGCGCGTAGCGGACGTGGCGGCCCGGCAGGATCCTGCCGCCGGCGCGACCGGCCATCACGAGCGGGAGATTGCCGTGATCGTGCGCATTGCCGTCGGCGAGGCCGGCGCCGTAGAGGAGCATCGAGTTGTCGAGCATCGTGCCCTCGCCCTCGGGGATGGAGCGCAGCCGGTTGAGCAGGTAGGCGAACTGCCGGATGTGGAAGCGATTGATCTCGCGGAGCTGGCGATGGTTGTCCGGATTGCCCTGATGATGCGAAAGCTCGTGGTGGCCGCGCGAGATGCCGAGGTTGCGATAAGGCCGGTTCGATCCCTCGTTCGCGAGCATGAGCGTGGCGACACGCGTCGAGTCGGTCTGGAAGGCGAGCACGAGCATGTCGAGCATCAGCTTCGCGTGCTCCTCGTAGGCCTCCGGCACGCCCTCGGGGATATCGTAGTCGGCGATGATCCCGCGATTCACCTCCGAGACCTGCCGCTCCGCCGCAGCGACGCGCTGCTCGATCTCGCGCACCGCGGTCAGATACTCATCGAGCTTCTGCCGGTCGTGGCCGTTGACCTTGCGACCGAGGGCGTTCGCATCCTCCATCACGAAGTCGAGGATGCTGCGCTTGAAAAGCTGCCGGCGCCGCGCGCTCTCGCCGCCATCGGTCGCTTTCACGGTGGAAAAGAAGCGCTCGAAGACCGCGCGGGGGTTGATCTCGCGCGTTGCGGGCGTGTTCTCCGTGCGCCAGGAGATGTTGTTCGAGTAGGCGCACGAGTAGCCCGTGTCGCACTTCCCTCCCTGCCGCCCCGGCTCGAGCCCCAACTCGAGCGACGGGAAGCGCGTCGCCTTCCCGACCACACTCGCCGCGCGCTGATCGACCGACATGCCCACGCGGATCTCCGCACCCTCGCTCTTGAGCGGCTGCGCGCCGGTCAGCCAGCTCCCCGCCGAGCGCGCGTGATCTCCGCCCCCGTCGCCATTCGCGCGCCCGCGATCCTGCGTGAGGCCGGAGAGCACGAGCAGCTCGTTCTTGTAAGGCTGGAGCGGCTGAAGCGTCCACGGGAGCTGAAAGTCCGCGCCAGCGGTCGCGGGAGTCCAGTCCTGCATGTGGACCCCGTTCGGCACAAAGAGAAACGCCATCCGCACGGCGGGCTTCGCGGGCGCGGCAGCCGCCGCAAAAGCGCGCACGGGCGCGAGCGAGTCGAGCGCCGGCACGGCGATCATCGTGCCGAGCCCGCGGAGGAAAGTGCGGCGTGAGAAGTTCAGGCGGTCAGTCATGTAATATAGATACCTCACGCCCTTAACCGGCGGAATGGACTTTTGTTGCCGGAAAGTGTGGCAGCACTCCCGCGACTCCCGACCGCAATGCGCCTGCAACTGGTAACGGGAGTCGGCGATCCGGGTATCTCCGGGCGGAATCCTTCCCTTCGAGCCCATGCAGCGCCCATCACTCCCCACTCTCCCAGCACGCGCGCGCGGCGGTCCGGCTTGCTTTGAGGGAGCAAATTGCACACACATCGCCACGCACCATGCCGGACTCGAACACGCCGCGCGATCCTGACGCTCCCGAAGCGGCACCTGCCGCGGACGATCACACGTCCCCGCTGAGCGACACGCGCGCGGAAGCCCTGCTCGGCTCGACCGGGAGCGCCCCGCTCCCGTCCGCGCTCGGCGGCGTGAACCCGGAGGAGCTTCTCGCCCGCGGCATGAACACCGTCCAGATGACCGGCGCAGCGGGTGGCTGGACGCCGCCGAGCGTGGACGACGCGGCGCGCCTCTTCCCGCAATACGAAGTGCTCGGCCTGCTCGGTCGCGGCGGCATGGGCGCGGTCTATAAAGCGCGGCAGATCGAGCTCGACCGGCTCATCGCCATCAAGCTGCTCCCGCTCGAGATCAGCGTGGACGCCGATTTCGCCGACCGCTTCCGCCGCGAGGCGCGTGCGATGGCGAAGCTCAGCCACCCGAACATCATCACCGTCCACGACTTCGGCACCACCACCGAGGGGCACCTCTTCTTCGCGATGGAGTTTGTCGATGGCGCGAATCTGCACGCGATCATCCATAGTGGAAGCGGCGCCCCGCCGCTTGCAGGCGAGAGAAGCGGCGAGGCGCCGCTTCCACCCGCGGGCCTCACTCCTGCGCAGGCGCTCGCCATCACCATCCAGGTCTGCGAAGCGCTCGCCTACGCGCACGAGCAGGGCGTCGTCCATCGCGACATCAAGCCCGCGAACGTCATGGTCGATCAGCGCGGCCGCGCGAAGGTCGCCGACTTCGGCCTCGCGCGCCTCACCGACCCCGCCGCCGAGCAGTTCGGCCACACCATGACCGGCACCGTCATGGGCACGCCCGACTACATGGCCCCCGAGCAGATGAAGGGCATGAACGTCGATCACCGCGCCGACATCTACAGCCTCGGCGTGATGCTCTACGAGATGCTCTGCAAGGACATCCCGCGCGGTTTCTTCGACCCGCCGAGCGTGCGTGTCGGCGTGGACGCGCGCCTCGACGATGTGGTGAAGCGCGCGATGCAGCAGCAGCCCGATCGCCGCTACCAGCAGACGACCGAGATGCAGACGGATGTGGACCGCATCCGCACCACGCTCGTCGTGCCGGCGCCAGCGCAGCGCGAACCCC
Source organism: Chthoniobacteraceae bacterium (assembly GCA_040081625.1). GTDB lineage: Bacteria > Verrucomicrobiota > Verrucomicrobiia > Chthoniobacterales > Chthoniobacteraceae > VFJQ01. The sequence goes on along the minus strand of JBEBGD010000012.1, from coordinate 1,767 downwards.
AAGGAGGGGCGCTGCCGCTCCCTGCGCCAGCCCGCAAATCGAAGCCCGTCCTCACCCTCACGCTCGCCGCCGTCGCCGTGATCGTCGGCGCGATCGCATTCATCATCGCCAAACCCGGCAGGCACTCCGCCAAAGTCGCGGCCACCACTCCGGCACGCGAGCTACCGACAGCCACTCCCGCCGCAACCCCGGACGAGAAGTGGGTGGACGGCCTCGCCGAGTGGTGGGCGAAATCGCCGGATGCGAGCAAGGGGTTGCTGGTGAAGGAAGCGCGCGGCTCGCGGATTGCGGACGGGTCGCGCGGCATCTTCCTTGGCGCTGGACGCGATATTGCCGTCCGGGCCACAGCGCTCGGGGTGAAGGGAGCATCGTTTTGGTTGGGCCTCCGGAATAACGGGGACACCAACTATCTTGCTGCCTTGGTGGCCCCGGGCCAGCGGACCAAACTTTATTCCGAAGTGTCCGGGAAGGTCACGGTCCTACAGGAGGTTCCTCTTCCCGCCGACTTTGCCACCACCGATCGCCATACCCTCGAACTTCGCGCCCAAGGTGACTTGATCACCGTCCTGCGCGACGGCCAGCAAGTGGCTCAGGTGCGGGACAGCAGCGTCACGCAAAACGGCCGTATCTACATTGCCGGAGCGAAGGGCACGCTCATCGAGAAGTTCGAATACTGCGAGTTGACCGCCCAGCCGCCTTCACCCACGCCGACCGCATCCGCCACAGCATCCACCGTGAAGTGGCACGATATGCTCGCCGAGTGGCGTGAGCGCGGCCATTTCGTCGCTCCGTTTTGGAAGGATGATGGGAGCCGGGTGGAGGCTTTGCTCACGATGGGTGGCGGCATTCCTGCGCCCGCCAGAGTCGTCGCACCAGATCAGGCGCTGCGGATCACCTGCACGGCTCCGACGAAGGGGGCTCTCAAAGTCATGCTGCGAGCCAGCCCGAATGCCGTATATGAATTTGTCATCTCGCCTTCGGGAGAGTGTTATCTCGACGCCAATGTGGCCGGGGGCGGACGATTGAGGCAGTGGCCCGCGCCGGCAGGCTTCGATCCCAAGGTGCCGCACAACTGGGAGTTTCGCGCCGTCGGTGAGACGCTCAGCGCTCATGTCGAGGGCAAATTGATCGGCAGCGCCACCGACGGGCGGATCAAGGAAGGCGTTCCCAAGCTCTTCGGTATCGACCAGGGCACCGTGATCACCGCAGTGGAGTATGCCAGCCTCGGCAGCATCAGCGCGACGTGGCGCGACTGGATCGCGGAGAAGCGGGCGGAGCAGAAACTCGCGGGCTTCGGCTTCGAAGACGATGGGACGTTTGTGCGCAGCCCAAACTCCACCGCAGCGGGTTGGAAGCCGATCTCTCGCGACGGCGCCATCCGCGCGACCTGGAAGCTCTCGAGCGAAGTGCCCCTCATCGGCCAAACTGAACCTTCCATCTCCTTGCGAAAAGGGAGCCCTGACACCGGGACGAGCGTGAGCTACACGGCGACGATCGGCGCGGAGGCAGCGCGGCTCGATTTGCATACATGGGAGGCCGGCCGCAAGGCAGATCGCCGTGGACTCGGACGCTGGCCGCTCCCATCGGGATATGACCGCACGCAGGAGCACACCTTCGAGATTCGCGCCGTCGGCGATCTGCTCACGATCAGCCTCAACGGCCAGCCGCTCGGCACGGTCCGCGACTCCTCTGCTCAGGAAGGCGGCTTTGGTTTCACTCCGGCAAAGGGTGCCTCCATCCGGAAGGTGGAATACCTCAGCCTCGATC
>JBEBGD010000083.1:0-25492 GCA_040081625.1 Chthoniobacteraceae bacterium | reverse complement strand
CCTCGCGCTCGCCGACGTGGACGATCGCGCGGTCGGCGAAGCGCTCGCGGGCGCATTCGGACAGCTCCCGCCGGACGCGCGGACGGTCGCCTTCGACACGCTGCTCAAGCGCGCGGACTGGACGCTCGCCTTCCTCGACGCGGTGAAAGCGAAGAAGGTCGATGTGACCACGCTCGGGCCGGCGAACGCTTTCCGCCTGCGCACGCACGCGGACAAGAAAGTCGCCGAGCGCGCGGGCAAGTTGCTCGACGAACTCAACCCGCTCGCGAAGGCGAAGAAGGACGCGATCGCGAAGCTCGCGCCGCTCGTCGAGCAGAAGGGCGACGTGGCGAACGGCAAGACGCTCTTCACGACGGCGTGCGCGATCTGCCACGAGTTTGCTGGCGCGGGCGCGAAGATCGGGCCGGGGCTCACGGGCATGGGTTCGCACGGCGCGGGCGAGTTGCTCAGCGCCATCGTCGATCCGAACGCGGAGGTCGATCCGAGCTTCGTCGGGTGGAACCTCGAAACGAAGGACGGTCAGCTTTTCAACGGCGTGATCGAGAGCGAGAACCCGACGACGATCACGCTCAAGAGCCTCGCCGGCGTGCAGCAGGTGAAAGTCGCCGACATCAAAAAGCGCGAGAACACCGGGCGCTCGCTGATGCCCGAGGGCTTCGAGGGGCTCGGCGGCGAAGGGCTGCGCGACATCATCGCCTACATGCAGAGCGTCGATGGCGGCCGCTTCCGCACGCTCGACCTGCGCGAGGCGTTCACGGCTTCGACTTCCACCGGGCTCTACCAGAGCGCCGACGCACGCGATCAGACGCTGCCCTTCGCGAAGACGGGCACGGTGAAGATTGGTGAGATTCCCTTCAACATCGTGAGCGCCGAGAAGGCGCCGCGGAACGTGATCGTGCTCAAGGGCGGACCGCCGAAGTCTTACTCGAAGACGCTGCCGCAGAAGGTCGAGGTGAAGGTCGGCGGCTACAAAGCGAACCGGCTGCACTTCCTCGGCGGCGTGACGGGCTGGGGCTACAACGGCAACGGCGGCGGCGATGACGTGCTGAAGGTGACCGTGCATACGACGCAGGGCCAGCGCGAGGGGATGACGTTCAAGAACGGCGTGGAGTTCGCCGACTACATCCGGCGCATCGACGTGCCGGGCTCGAAGTTTGCGGAGGGCCTGGTGAAAGGCGGGCGTCAGGTGCGCTGGTTCAGCAAGCCGCTCGCGCTCGGCGCGGTGGAGATCGATCGGATCACTATCGAGTCGCTGGACACCGGTGCGGCGCCGACGCTCGTGGCGATCACGGCGGAGCTTGGTAGACGCGACGCCTCGTCGCTTCCGGCGGCGCCTGCCGGCGCCTCGCCGGCGAATAGTCAGTCCGGCGGGGCGCCGGATGCGCGGGAGAGAAGCGGCGAGGCGCCGCTTCTACCTTTGCCGGATGTGGAGGCGGGGTTTGTGCCGCAATTCACCGACCCCGTGCCGCAGCCGCCTGCGATGAAACCGGCGAAAGGCCCGCGCGTGCTGCTCGTGGGCGGCGGGTCGTCGCACGACTTTGTGAAGTTCTTCGGCGCGTCCGATAAAGCCACGCTCGCACCGCACGTCGGCTGGGTGGAGTTCACGCAGAACGCAAACGGCGTCCCGGCGATCCTCGATCGCATCGACGTGCTCGTGTGGAGCGCGAATCAGCCGATAGCGGCTTCGACGAGGAAGGCGCTGCTCGATTTCGCGAACGCGGGGAAGGGGATCATCGCCTACCACCCCGGCACCTGGTATGCGTGGAAGAACTTCCCCGAGTGGAACGCGCAAGTCGTCGGCGGCGGCGCGCGAGGGCATGACAAGCTCGGCGAATACGAGGTGAAAGCAGTGAAAGCCGCGCACCCGATCATGGTGGGCGTGCCCGCGAGCTTCCGCATCACGGACGAACTTTACTGGTTCAACGCCGACCCCGCCGCGACGCCGATCGAAGTGCTCGCGACCGCGACGAGCACGCAGAAGCCCGGCACGTATCCGCAGGTCTTCGTCGTGAAGCACCCGAAGGCGCGCATCGTCGGCCTCACGCTCGGCCACGACGCGCGGGCGCACGACCTGCCGGCCTTCCAAACGTTGCTGCGCAACGCGGTGGCGTGGGCCGCTTCCCGCAAGACGCCATGAGCACTCCCGCCGACCGTCACTTCGTCCAGATCGCCGACGCGATCCGCGAGACGAATCCGTGGACCAACAACGAGTGGCTCTGCCGCCCCGATGTCGTGGGCGCGGAAAAGCTCCTGCTCGTCCGCGCGAACATGGACCCGGGTCACTGCCACCCGTTTCACTTCCATCCGCATCGCGAAGAAATCATCTACGTGATCTACGGCCGCGCTGAGCAGTGGGTCGGGAAGGAGTATCGCATTCTGAGCGCGGGCGAGATGGCGCACATCCCGTCGGGGACAATTCACGCGACGTTCAATCCGCACAATGAGCCGCTTGTCTTCCTCGCGATCCTCTCGCCAGCGAAGCTGCTGCCGGAACTGGCTGACGCGCCGGACCCGCAGGACGTATCCACGCAGGAGCCGTGGGCGTCGATTCGCGCGGGGCGACCGGCATGCGTGTGAGCTGAGCGTCTACAGTGCTGTAGCCACGGTGCTCTGCGCCGTGCGCGGGCTCAGCCTTCGATCGTCTGGATCTCGACCGGCTCGACTTTCACGCCGAGTTCCTCGAGCCAGGCGATGGCGCGCTTGATCTCGTCGCGCTCGCCGCTGAGCGAGAGCGACACGAGACCGATCTCGTCGTTCACGCTCGCCTGTCGGACGTTGGTGACGACTTTGAATTTCTGCCCGAGTTCCCAAATCACCGGGTTGGTGATGAGCTTCGTCGGGAACATGAGCCAGAGGCGTTGTTTGTCTTCCATGGCTAACCTCCGGCGATCGCGGGGACGATGCTGATCTCGTCGCTGTCTTTCACGGCGGTCGCTTTCTCTTCGAGGAAGCGGATGTCTTCGCCGTTGACGTAGATGTTCACGAAACGGCGCACGTTGCCGGCTTCGTCGCAGAGGCGCTCTTTGATGCCGGGATGCGCCTTGTCGAGATTGTCGAGGACTTCGCCGATCGTGGCGCCGCCGGCGCTGACGGTTTCGAGGTCACCGGTAAGTTTGCGGAGTGGAGTGGGGATGAGGACGGATGGCATGGTGATTGGATGAAAAGTTAAACTGCGGCGGCTTGGTCGGGATTGTAAATCTGCTCCTCGAACTCGCGCAGGCTCGGCTTGATCGTGCGCGGCTCGCCGCACTTGCCGACGATCGCTTCCTGCGTCTTGAGCCCGTGGCCGGTGATGCAGATCACGATGCTCTCGTCGCGCGGGAGCTTGCCGGTCTCGATGAGCTTGCGTGTGCAAGCGGTGGTCACGCCGCCGGCGGTTTCCGCGAAGATGCCTTCGCACTCCGCGAGCAGCTTGATGCCCTCGATCACTTCGTCGTCGGTCACGTCTTCGGCGAAGCCGCCGGTCTGCTTCATCGCGTGGATCGCGTAGTAGCCGTCGGCGGGCGTGCCGATCGCGAGCGACTTCACGATCGTCTCCGGCTTCGGCACGGGTTTCACGATGTCGGTGCCGCGCTTCATCGCCTGCGCGATCGGGCCGCAGCCGGTCGCTTGCGCGCCATAGACGGAGAACGGTGCGCCATCGACGAGGCCGAGCTTGGTGAACTCGCCATACGCCTTGTGAATCTTCGTGAGCAGCGAGCCGCTCGCCATCGGGATGACCGTGTGCCGCGGGATACGCCAGCCGAGTTGCTCGCAAATCTCGAAGCCCATCGACTTGCTGCCCTCGGCGTAATACGGGCGCAGGTTCACGTTCACGAAACCCCAGCCGTATTTGCCGGCGATCTCGGAGCAGAGCCGATTCACCTGGTCGTAAGCGCCATGGATGGCGACGACGTTCGTGCCATAGACGAGCGAGCCGAGCACCTTGCCCTGCTCGAGATCGGCGGGGATGAGCACGTAGCTTTTCAGCCCGGCGCTCGCGGCGTTCGCGGCGACGGAGTTGGCGAGATTGCCGGTCGAGGCGCACGCGACGGTCGTGAATCCAAGCTCCCGTGCGCGGCTCAGCGCGACGGAGACGACGCGATCTTTGAACGAAAGCGTCGGGTAATTGACCGTGTCGTTCTTCACGTAGAGTTCGCGCACGCCGAGCGCCTTCGCGAGACGATCAGCTTTCACGAGCGGTGTGAAACCGACCTGCGTGCCGACGGTCGGCTCGCCGTCGATCGGCAGCAACTCGCGGTAGCGCCACATCGTGTGCGGGCGGCTTTCGATCAAAGCGCGTGTGAGCACCTTGCCGATCGCGTCGTAGTCATACGCGGCTTCGAGCGGTCCGAAGTCGAAGTCACAGACGTGAATCGCCTCCTTGGGATAGAGCTTGCCGCATTCGCGGCACTTGAGGTTCGAGAAGTAGGGAGATGGTTTGTCCATTTCGCAGTCAGTTGAGTTGCACTCCCACCAAGAATTCTTCTGCCGACGAGTGCGATTCAGCCGTTGCGACGCCGCGACTACTGAACTGCCTTCATCTTCCCCCGCATCTCTGCGGAGCTGGATTTGGCACCTGGGCCCCTCGCTTGCGCGAGAGCGGTTGCCGTAGCTTCAACGGGCCAGAACCCTCAGCTACTCTTGATGAAAGAGGGCGGGAGAGTAGGGGCCGCGTGCCGACCGTCAACCGGGATTTTTCAGCAGCGAGGCCAGTGGCGCGACGCCGTCCTGGTGCCATGTCCACGGGGGGAACTGCATGAGTCCGATGGGACATATGCGACCTATTCCCAGCCCCGCGAGCGTGGCGCCGTCGGGAAAAACGCCCGCGCAGCTCAGGTGCTCGCGCACCGTCTGAAGCTCCGCGCTCCAGTCCGCGGGCAGCGGCTTCACGAAGATCGTGCGGTGTAGCGGTGTGCGCGGAAAGCCGGGCGTCTCGTCGTAGATCACGGTCGAGTTTGCGCCGCACCACACGGCGCACGGCTCGCCGTTCGCGGCGCGGAAGGCGAAGTCTTCGCGCAGCGCGCGGATGGCGCTCGCGGCGGAGAGCGGAAACGCGCCGCGCGGGATGCGCTCGAGCGCCGTCGCGAGTTTTGCTGCGTAGGCTCGCGCGTCGCCGCCGACGTAGAGCGCGTGCGGCGAGAGGCAGCCGAGTTGGTCGAACGCCGCCACATCGCGCGCCGCGTCTTCCACGGACGCGAAAGTGGGATCGTCGAAGGTCGCGCCAAAGCTGACCTTGTGGCCGTGCGCGATGAAGCGCTGGTCCGCGCGCACGCGAGCGCGGAAGTGCGCAATCGTCTCATCGTCGCCGAAGACCACGATCGAGTCCGCCCGCTCCAGCCACCACTCGGGCAGCGTAGTGCTCGTCTCCACTTGCGCTGCAAGTGCGGCGGGCAGACGCGCGATGAACTCATCGACTTCCGGCAACCCAGCCGACGGCAACTTCGCGAGATTGTGCGCGCCGAGCAGCAGACCGCGCACGAGCGTTTGCAGCGCGGCGGCGGGTGTGTTGCCCGCGAGGATGTGCAGCACGACTGGTGGCTGCATCTCGTCGGGCGCGGTCGCGCTGCCGAAGTCGGCGATCACCATCGCGAGCAGATCGTCCGTCGTGCTCGGTCCGAGAAATGGGAAGTTCTGGCACGCCTCGGCGAGCGCGGTGGCGCGGGCGAGAGTGTTCATCGTCGGAGCATCTCATCCGCCGCGCGTGAGCAACCGCGCGGCAGTGCGGCGGGATCGCGCCCGAGCAACTCGAACCCATCCGCGCGCCGGATCGCGAGGTCTTGCGTCTCGATCGCGAGCGAGGAGTTCAGATTCGCGAGATCGAAGATCCGCAGCACGCCTGCCTCGCCGATCGCAGCCTCCGCGCCGCTGGCCGGATTGATGACCAGCGCGCGAACCCACGGGCCGCCAGTATGCACGCCGCCGAGGCCGCGCGTGTAGAACTGTGAACTCAGTTCCGTCATCCCGTATTCGTTCAGCACGTCATCCGGCTTCAGCCCGAGATGCCGCTCGAACATCGCGTAAAGTTCCACCTTCGCGATGTCGCGGCCGGAGCCTTTGTAGCCGCCGGTCTCCATCGCGAAGCTCCCCGGCGGAAGCACGCGTGCCGGCGTCGTATCGAAGTGATGCAGAAATGCGAGCGCGGTCCCGAGCATCGCGACAGGCTCCGTATTGCCGGCTTCCACAGCGAGCGTCGCGAGCATGTGGCTGAGCGACGACTGCGGCGCTTCGGTGGGCGAAGGCGCAAGAATCACCTGCCGCAGCCGCGGCAAGCCGAGTCGTCGCCAGCCTCCGAGCACGGCCGCATCGTAGAGTTCCGTGTCGCGAAAGTGATGCGCGCCGCGCGTCTCGCCGGTCGTGCCGCTCGTGAGGAAAGTCTTTCCGATGTGCTCGCGCGGCACGCACGAGAGCGCGAACCGCTTGAACGCGCTCTGCGGCGTGGCGGGAATCTCCCGCCAGTGCGTCGGCGCCGGTCGCGTCGCGCAAAAGCGCGCATACGGTTCGTTCCACCGGCGCTGGAAGGCGTGGATGTCGAGCGCGAGCGAACCGAACTCTGCATCGCTCAAGTCCGGCCGGAACGCGCGGTGGATGCGCGCGGCGAGCGCGTCGTAGGTGGCGAGCACTTCGCTCATGGCGTGGAGAGCGCCACATTGATCGCGACGGAGTCTTTCGCGATGCGCTTCCACTCAGCTTCGAGCGCGGCGGTGTCGTAAGGCAGCCACGCGGCGCACGCGGTCGAGTAGAGCGCAGCCTCGACCCTGGCGCCGGTGATCTCCGCCAGCATCGCGCGGTAAGCGGCGATCTGAGGCGCATAGTGCGTCTGGAGTTCGGCGAGCTTCTCCTTCTCCACGCGATTCGTTTTCCAATCGAGGATCAGCCACACGCCGCTCGCGGGATCGTGAATGGCGAGGTCGATGATGCCCTCCAGACACTCGCGATCGTTCATGCGCCAGAGGAAGGGCATCTCGGCGAAGTATCGCGCGCCGGGCCGGCGCAGCCACCGCGCGAGATCGTTCTCTGTCACGAGCAACGCGCGTAGATTTGCCCACTCCGTCCGCGCGCGTTCAGGATCGGGCGCGTCGTCGAAGGCAAGATTCCACGTCTCGGGCGCGGCGGTCCAGTCGAGCAACTCCACGCTCTCGTGCCACCATGTTCCGTGAATCGCGCCGGCGGGGCGGGGGACCGCGGGGCCGGGCGCGGGAGCATCGTAGGCGGCTTCCGCCAGTGCACTCGGATTGCGCTTGATGAATCGCGCCGCGCGTTTGATGGCCGCGGGTAGTGCGTCCGCGACACACGCGGGCAGCGCGGCCGGTTCGGGTTCCGCTGTGGCACGTGCGGCCTGCACCGCTTTTGTTTTCGAGCAGCCGTCGGTGGAAGGCGAAAGCGACTGCGTGGCGCCGACGTTCGGCTGGCCGGGCACGCAGCGCAGCAGGCTCGCCTGCGCGGACTCGGGCGTTCCCTTCTTCCCGGCGAAGAGCGCGAGATCATCGACGAGCACCAGCGCGTGTTTCGCACGCGTGAGCGCCACGTAGAGCAGGCGCTCCATCACCTGTTTCGCACGCAAGTCCGAGGCTTCCTTCAATTCACCGCGCAGGTCCTCGCCATCGAGCACGACGCACTGCCCGCCGGTCCGCGGATCGAGGACGATCCGCGGATAATTAGCCGGTGCGCCGCTGATCGACCGGCCGAAGAACGGGACGATCACGACAGGCCATTCGGAGCCTTTCGCCTTGTGCCCGGTGATGAGCTGGATCGCGCCGGGATCGACGGCGCGCACGGGACGCGGTTGCAGAAAGTCCTGCCGGATCGCTTCGGCAAAATCGGCGAGCGTGGCGGCGTCCGCCTCCATCGTCGCGGCGCGTGTGAGAAGATCGTCGAGTTCCACTGCGGCGTCGCGCGTTTCAAAAGCGGGGAGTGTGGAAAGCCGGTCGAGAAGCGCGGTGGCGCGGAGAAGTTCCTGGACGGCGGAGAAGAGCGGCAGAGTCGCGATGCGCTCTCGTGACTCGTCGAGAAGGCGCTTCGCGGCGTCGAACGCTGCCGCACGCGTGGCGATGTCGTGATCGGAGACACCGAATATTTCCCGGAGCACGCCGGCGAGTTCGAAGTCGTCATCCGGGTCACTCATCACCACGGCGAGCGCGGTGAACCACGCGAACGCCGCGCTGTCGCCGCGGACTTCGCGCTCGGACTGCACCTGCGCGTCGAGACCGACCTCGCGGAGCGCGCGGCGCAGCGGGGCGAACCACCGCGTGCGGGGACAGATCATCGCCACGTCGCTCCACCTCCCGGCGCGCAAGCGATCGAGCCCGGTGTCGTGGAGCCAGCGCGCGAGCACATCCGCTTCGTGGCGCATTTTCTCGGCGCTCCGCCATTCGCTGATGTCGGGCAGTTCGCCGAGGTCGAGGCGGACGAGCTGGCCAGGCAGGACATCTGGTCTTGAGTGCAACTCGACGAAGGCCACCTGGCCGTTCGTGTTCGTGAGCACGCTTGGGAACGTCGCGTTCACGAAATCCACAAGCTGCGAGTCGAGGCGGAAGGTGACCGAGAACTTCACCTCGTCGCCGCCAGGTGTGCCGATGAGTGCCTGATGCACGCGGCGGTAGTGGTGCAGATCGGCGCGCTGGCTGTAGATCGATTGCTGGAAGTCGCCGACCATCGAGAAGTGGCCGGGGCGGGGTGGATGCGTGGCAGTCGCGGGCCATTCGCCGCTTGCTTCCGGCGGGCGCGCGATGTCGCACAGCACGGCGAACTGTGTCGGGTCGGTGTCCTGCGCTTCGTCGAGGATGACGCGAAAATCCTCTCCACGGATGCGGTGTCCGGCCTCGGGGTGGCGGAGCAACGCGAGCGCGAGCGAGAGTTGATCGTCGTAGCCGAGCGCGCCGCGTGTGAGGCGGAAACGACGCCACGCCCGCGCGACATCCACGCCGATACTGAACGCTGCTGCGCGCATCCAGTTGCGAATTGGCGTGAGTGCGTCGCTCCACGCGGCAGAAAATTCCGCAGCCTTCGAGCTGCTGGACGGGAGTGTGAGAAAGCCCTCGCCTTCGCGCCACGCGCGCTCCCACTCTCGCAGCCTGTCCTGCGACGCGGCGATGGTGCGCGCAGCCGCGCCTTTGCCCACGCACGCATACACAGCGGAGAAATCGAACGCGGGAAAGGCGCCGGGCGGGGGCGCGTCGTGTGCGCTGTCGCAGACGCGCCCGAGCTCGAGCAGGCGTCGCGCGGGCGCGAGGCGCAGGAGGTCGCGTGGCGCGCCGAGCGCGGTGTGCTGCTGCACGAACTCCCGCCACAGTGCGTCGTCGTCGGTGGTGAGATCGAGCTGTGCGGGTAGCGCGAGGTGATGGCCGTGACGCCGGAGCAGCTTCACGCAGAAGCTGTGGATCGTGCCGAAGAACGCATTGCCGAACGCGCTCATCACGTCGAGCGAGACCTCAGTGCCGAGCAGCGCCTGCCGCGCACGTTGCTGCATCTCGTCGGCGGCGCGGTTCGTGTAGGTCACAACGACGAGCTTCGGCAGCCACTCGATGGCGTGCTCACTGCGCGCGAGGGCGACGATGCGATCGGTGATCGCGCGCGTCTTGCCGCTGCCGGCGGAGGCGACGACGGAGAAGTTGTGCGAGATTTCGTGGATGAAACGGTCGCGCTCGGATTGATCGGCGGGCGTGCTCATTCGTCGGCGGATCGGAAATCCGGATGCGTGCGCGCCCACTTCTCATCGAGGATGTCGGGATCGATGCGCAGCGTGGCGAGCGGATGGGGATCGGCGTGGGAGTATTCGTCGCGCAGCGAGCCGAGCTGGCCGAAGACGCCGCTCGCGGCCATGCGCGCGAGCCCGCGCCATAGATCCGGCAGCGCAGTGCGCCCGATGTCGTCGAGTGTGAGCTGTGGCGCGGCGAGGTCGAGCGCCGTGGTGAGGCGCGTGATTCCGACGGTGCGCGCGCCGAGGTGCGCGATGGCGAGCGCGTAGATCGCGAGCTGCAAGCCGTCGCCGCCGGCGACCTTCGCGGCGCTGAGCGCCTTGTGCTGGCCGGTCTTGAAATCGATGATCCAGCGATCGTCGTCCGCGGGCGCGAGGAGAAGGTCGATGCGGCCACGAAGTGGCAGCGTGCCGTCCGCGCCGAGCGGGATCGTGGTATCGCGCGGCAGCGACCACTCGGTGGCGAATGGGATGGATGCAGGCAGCGTGGTCAGCAGTTCGGCGAAGTCCTGCGCGAGCTGGAGTGCCTGCTGCCATGTCGCGAGCCACCACTCGGGCAACGGCGCGATCGCGGCGACCCGGTCGCGAAAGGCGATGGCTGCGCGCCGCGTGCGTGCGCGGATTTCATCGGCGGCGGGCAGCGGCGACAGCGTGCCGCGTGGCGCGCCTGCCGCGATGGCGCTCAGCCAGCGATGCACCCACGAGCCGATGGCGAGGTTCCATGGAGTATCGCCGTCGCCATCGTCGCGCGGGCTGGCGCCGAGCACGTTCGACATCCAGATGAGCGATGGCGTGCCGAGCACGTTCTGCCAGTCGGTCGCCGAGAGCCGCAGCGGCTCGGCGGGCGGTTCGCGCAGCGCGAACTCGAATTCGCCGAACGGCTTCGTTTCGTCGCGCCGCGCGTCGTAGGCGCGACGGACTTCGGGGTGCGGAGTGGGTGCCGCATCCGGCCAAAGCGCGCTCGCCGCGAGCCAGCGCGTAGTTTCAGCGCGCAGCGCGGACATCGTCGCGTGCGAGAGGGCGCGGCGATGGGCGGTGTGGAAGGCGCGGATGAAGAACTCGCTCGGATTGAGCGCGCGGTCGGGCGTGGCTTCGTCGATGACACTCGCGGCGAGCGCGACGTGCATGGCGCTCTCGCGCAGGTGCTCGAAGTCGCGCCGCGCGAGCGCGCGCTGCTGCGCGGGGCCGAGGCAGAGCGTGTGGCCGGGCTTGACGATGTCGTGGCCCTCGCCCTGCCGGCCGGTGCCGCGCGCGCGGCGATTGAGCGTGCGCGTGCGCGCGTTGAGATCGGCGATGTCGGATTCGCCGAGCCAGCCACTTTCGTCGAACGCGGGCGGCCACTGGCTTTCGTTCAGGCCGCCGAGGATGAGGTGCGTCCACGTCTGCGTGCGCGCGTTCGCGGCGGTGAGCAGGTGAGTGCGGCTGTAGGGATGCCGCCCTTCGGGCGCGCGGTCGGTGCCGGTCGAGACGAGCACTTCGCGCAGCCAGCTCGTGAACGTGCGGCGAGCGATCGGAGTGTCGAGTCGTGCGGGCCAGGTGGTCGTGAGGCGGTGGAGTTCGGCGGCGCGCTCCGTCCAGCCGAGCGCGATGAATGCAGCGTCAACCGCGGTGACGAACTCCCCAAACGTGGCGCGCGCGGGAAGGCGCGGAATCGCGCGGATCGCGTCGGCGTGTCCGGGCAGCCACGCGCCGAGCACGTCGATGTCGTCGAGCAGCAGTTCGTTGAAGGCGGACGTGAGTGCGTCGGCGAGGTCATCGACTTGTGGGCCGGGATGCGCGCGCAGAAAGCGCAGCAGCGCGGGCAGTCGCGGGCTCTCCTGCAAGTCGAGCCACGCGGGCCAGTCGCGTGTCTCGAGCGGGCCGGGCGTCGGATGTGCGAGGCCGTCGAAGTGCTCGATGCCGCGCTCCGCGAGCAGCGCGGCGACACGACGCGCGAGCGCGCCGGGACCGGGGAAGACGATGCCGAGCCGCTCGCACGCCGGGTCGGCGAGGAAGGTGATGGCTTGCTGCACGATCGCGCGCGATTGCTCCGCGGCGTCGTGGCCGACGAGGAAGAGTGTGCCCGCGCTGGGGGCGGTTTCGCCTGCGAGCGGCTCCGCGGGTTGAAAGTGTTCCTCCCATGTGCCGATCCACGCGGCGTCGAGATCCCCGGCTTCGGTGCGCGGGTGGCGGAGGAAGACGTCCGCACTTTCAGCGCAGCGGACTGCGGCGGCGAGGAGCGGCCACGAGGGCCAGTGGGCGGCGTCGAAGCCGAGCACGAGCACGCGGGCGAAGACGGGACGGGCGGCGGCGAGCAGCGTGCGGTCGGTGTCGTGCAGGAGGTGAAAGCCGCAGCGGTCGAGCTGTCGCGTGAAGCGCGCGACGATCGGGCGCGCCCCGGGAGGTCCGTCATTGCAAACGTCCCAGCCGCCGTCGCCGAGCACATTGATCGCACGGAGTAGCGTGTCGGGTGAGGCGGCGATGGCCTCGCCGATCGCGCCGCCGACTTCCTCCGCTGCGATGGCGAGGAGCAGGCGCAGGTGTTCGCGCAGCGGGTGGGTGCGCGTGAGGCCGAGCGCGGTCGTGATCCGGCTGCGAAGCTTTGCTGGCGTGACGAATTGCAGCGCGAGCGGGCTGAGGCCGGCGTCGAGTGCGAGCGCCTTTGCGTGGTAGGTGTCGGCGGTGGTCGGGAGGACGATGAGCGTCGGTGCGGCTTCGCGCCACGCGCCGCTGGCGTGTTCGCGAAGCCACGGGATGTAGCCGCCGCGCCACGCGATGTCCCAAGTTTCGACGCCCCACAACGACGCGCTCACAGCCAGCCCTTGCGTTTGAAGAACCAGAGCTCGCCGAGCGCGACGCAGAGCATGAAACCGAGGCAGGCGAAGTAGCCAGCCGGCTGGCGCAGCTCCGGCATGTTGTCGAAATTCATGCCATACACGCCCGCGATGAAGGTGAGCGGGATGAAGATGCCGCTGAGCACGGTGAGCACGCGCATGATCTCGTTCGTGCGCTGCGAGACGGCGCTGAGGTAGAGCTCGAGCAGGCTGGCGGTGAGATCGCGGTAGCTTTCGACGAGGTCCATCACGCGCACGGCGTGGTCGTAGGCGTCGCGCAGGAAAAGCTTTGTCTCCTTGCCGATGAGCTCGGACTCGTCGTGCAGGAGCGTATTCACGAGATCGCGCTCGGGCCAGATCGCGCGGCGCAGATGCACGAGAGTGCGGCGGTAGTCGTGCAGCTTGGCGATGCAGTTCTTGGTCGGCTTTTCGAGCATCTCATCCTCGAGTTCCTCGAGGCCTTCGCCGATGCACTCGAGGATGGGGAAGCCGTGGTCGATGATCGCGTCGAGGAGCGCGTAGGCGAGGTAATCGGCGCCGAGCTTGCGGATGTAGCCGCGGCCCACGCGGGCGCGCTCGCGTATGGGGTCGAAGACATCGCACTTCGGGTCTTCCTGGATGGTGATGAGCAGCCCTCGCATCAGGAACATCGACACTTGCTCGCCGACGAGGCGGTCGTCGTCGTCGTCGCGGTAGATCATCTGCGCGACGATGAAAATCTGCCCGTCGTAGCTCTCGGCTTTCGGCCGCTGGCCGGTGTGGATGATGTCTTCGAGGGCGAGCGGATGGAGGCCGTATTTGTCGCCGAGTGTGCGGAGGGCTTCGATGTCGCCGAGGCCGTTGAATTCGATCCAGCGCACCTTGCCGTCGTCGATCCCTGGGGCGGGCAGCTCGGCGACGGACGCCGGGTGCGACTCCACGTAGCTATCGAGTCCATATTCCACGAGGCGAAGGGTGGGAGGCACGCCTTCACCCGGATCGAGCGCCGTGAGCGTGGCCGGCGCAGTGCCGGGAAGTGCGTAGCGGGTCTTGAACACGAAAGGTAGGAGTTCTTGTTGAGAGTGGAGCCGGGCGGGCGAAGCCTGCGGCAGGCATCCCGCCTCGATCAACTCTCAATGTCCCGCGTCTTTTCAATTCTCCTCGCCGGTCTCTTGCCCCTGCCCGGACCGGCTTCGGCTGCCGGCCCTTCAAAGTGGGAAGTGTGGGAGGACTGCCGCTTCGATGCGGAGAAGTATTACGACGGCGACAGCTTTCACATCCGGCACGGACGGAAGTCGGTGATCGTGCGGCTCTACTTCGTGGATACGCCCGAGACCGACACGAGTTACGCGGAGCGGATCGTCGAGCAGGCGGCGTATTTTCGCGCGAGCAAAGGCGCGGTATTGCGCGCTGCTGACGCCGCCAAGGAATTCACGGCGAAGTTTCTCGCGAAGCCCTTCCGCGTGATCACCTGCCGGCGCGTGGCGCCGGGCGCGAGCCGCTCGGACCGGTATTACGCGATCGTCGAGCGCGATGGGGTGCGGCTCGATGCGGCATTGGTGGAAGCCGGGTGGGCGCGTGTCACGAGCGAGGTTGCCGCGTATCCCGATGAGGCGGGCGGACGGCGGGTCTTTCAGCAACTGCGCACCATCGAGCAGACCGCGGCGCGCGCGCGGCGCGGGTTGTGGGCGGCCAGCGGTGCTCCCGCCGAGCCGATGACCGATGCGATCAAACCGCGCCTCGGCAAGCCTGCGTCAGCCGATGCGGCGGGGCGGGTCAACCTCAACACGGCCACTCAGGCCGCGATCGAAACGCTGCCGGGAGTCGGTCCGAAGATGGCGGAGCAGATCATCCGTGCGCGGCCGCTCAGCGGCATCGAGGCGTTCGATGCGATCCCCGGCGTCGGGCCGAAGATGATCGAAGCGGTTCGTGATTTGATCAGCTTCTAGCGCGCTATTCCGCGAGCAGCTTCTCGACTTTCGCGGCGAGGTCGGTGCGGGCCTTCATGTCCACAAGGTTGCCTTTCTTGTCCACGAGCCACATCGCCGGGATCCCACGGATGCCGTATTTGACGCCGAACTGATTCTTCCAGCCCAGGCCGTCGAAGAACTGCGGCCACGCCATCTTCTGGTCTTTCACGAAGCTCTCGAGCTTCGCCTTGTCGGAGTCGAAGCTGATGCCGACGATCTCGAAACCCTTGTCGTGAAGCTTGTCGTAGGCGGCCTTCACGTTCGGGAGTTCGGCGATGCACGGCCCGCACCACGTCGCCCAGAAGTCCACGAGCACGACCTTGCCCTTCATCGCCGTGAGATCGACCGCGCGGCCATCGACCGCGGTGAACTTGATATCGACCGGCTTGCCGAGCGCCTCGAGGTTCGCGCGCAGGCCGGCGAGCGTTTGCTTCACGCGCTCGGGCGTTTTGGCCGTGTCGATCTCCTTGAGCAAGGCCGCCTGCTGCGAGCCTTCCACGTTCTGCGCGACGGCGAGCAGCATCTCGTAGCCGTCCTCCTTGTCGGGGAAGTCCTTGAGCATCGCGCGGCCTTGCTTCTCGAGTTCGGCGTAGAAGGCGGTGCGGTCGCTGCGATTGGCCTGGATGGCCTTGATCGCGGCTTGCTTGCGCGCTTCGAAATCCTCGGCGGCGTGAAGCGTGGACGCGAAGAATGCTGCGACGAGGGCGGGTAGGATGAGGTGATGAATTTTCATGGAGGCGATCCGGCGATGATGGGGCTGGGTTTGGAAAAAGCGCGATTATTCTTCGCAAGCTTCCGGCTCAAACCAGCCGGAACCGGGCGAGGTCCTGCGAGTCCACGACGCCGACCGGACGCCCGTCTTCATCGACGACCACGAGATCGTCGATGCGATGGCTTTGCAGCACGCGCAGGACTTCAACCGCAAGTTTGTCGTCGCGAACGGTGATCGGCTTGCGCGTGAGGAACTGCTCGACGGGCAGCCCGCCGAGATCGGGGGTCGCCTGGAAGTGCCGGGCGAAATCGCCGTGCGTGAAAATGCCGGCGAGGCGGCCGGCGTCGTCGATCGCCACGGCGGCGCCGGCGCGGCAGCGGTGCATGATGGCGAGCACTTCGCGCACGGGTTGATCCGGACGGACGAGTGCCATCTCCGCCGCTGCGCGCATGACGTCGCTCACCTTGAGCAGCAGCGCGCGGCCGAGGTGGCCGCCGGGATGGAAGCGCGCGAAGTCCTCCTTCGTGAAACCGCGCGCCTCGAGCAGCACCATCGCGAGCGCGTCGCCGAGCACGAGCATCGCGGTCGTCGAGGAAGTCGGCGCGAGGTTGAGCGGACAGGCTTCCTGCTCGACCGATACGTCGATCACGAGGTCGCTGTGCTTCGCGAGATTCGAGCCGGCGCCGCCGGTGAACGAGATGATCTTCACATCGAAGCGGCGCAGCGCGGGGAGCACGTTGAGCAGTTCCTCCGTCTCGCCGCTCGCGCTCAGCGCGAGGATCACGTCGCCGTCCGAGACCATGCCGAGGTCTCCGTGCAGCGCGTTGAGCGAGTTGAGCACCATCGCGGGCGAGCCGGTGCTCGTGAGCGTCGCGGCGATCTTTTCGCCGATGTGGCCGGACTTCCCGACGCCGACGACGATCACCTTCCCGCGCGACTCGATGCACGCGCGGATCGTCTCGACCGCGCGCACGAAAGTCTCGTCGAGCCGGTCGGCGACGTGTTGCGCCCCGGCGAGTTCGATCTCGAAGACGCGGCGGGCTTTGGCGAGGTGGTTCATTTGCAAGGGAGCGATCAGTAATCAGTAGTCAGCGGGCGCGCGATATTTTTACTGATCACTGATCGCCGATCACCGATCACTGTCCCCGTGCTCCCCGTAGCCGCCCAATACGTCGTCACGTTCCTGAAGCCGGAGATGCTCCACGTCTATCGGCAGATCACCGCGCTGAACGCGTGGCGACCGGTCGTGTTCTGCCAGCGGCGCGAGAATGTCGTGGAGTTTCCGTTCGACTCACTCGTGGTGCTGCCGAAGCCGTGGTCGCATCAGCTCCGGCGGTTGTGGCAGAAGACGATCCTGCGCCGGCCGATCACGATCTATCGCAGCGAAGCGCAGCGCACGCTCGCGGCGTTGCGCCGGGCTGAGGCGCGCGTGCTGCACGTCTGGTTCGGCCACATCGGAGTGCATCTGCTTCCGCTGCTGGAGATCGCGAACCTGCCGGTCATCGTTTCCTTTCATGGCGCGGATGCGGGTGTCGGCTGGGATCGCGCGGGGATGGAGCGGGTGTTTTCGCTCGCGACGCTGCTGCTCGTGCGCAGCGAGTCGCTCGCGGAGCGGCTGGTCGCGCATGGCGCGCCGCGGGAGAAGATCCGGGTCCAGCGCACGGGTGTGCCGCTGGACCAGATCTCGTTCTTCGAGCGGTCCGCGCCGGCGGATGGCTCGTGGCAATGCCTGCAAACGTGCCGCTTGATCCCGAAGAAGGGACTGGCCACAAGCCTGCGTGCGTTTGAAAAGTTCGCTGGTCGATGGCCGCACGCACGTTTCACGATCGCCGGCGAAGGTCCGCAGCGCGAGGCGCTCGAGCGGCTGGCGGGGGAGCTGGGAATCGCCGGGCGCGTGCGTTTCGCCGGCTTCGTGCCGCAGGCCGAGCTGCGCCGACTCGAAGCGGACGCGCACCTTTTCCTCCACCCGAGCGAAGTCGGCGCCGACGGCGACCAGGAGGGCGTGCCGAACGCGATGCTCGAGGCGATGGCCAGCGGACTGCCGGTGTGCGCGACGCACCACGGCGGCATCCCGGAGGCGGTCGAGCACGGCGTCAGCGGCCTGCTCGTGCCGGAGCGCGACGCGGATGCACTCGCGGAGCAGATGCTCGGACTCGCGGGCAGCCCGGAATGGTTTGCGAGGATGAGCGCCGCGGCGGCGAAGCGGGTGGGCGATGAGTTCGACCTGGTCGCGCAGACGCGCCGGCTCGAGGCGAACTATGCGGAGGCGTGCGCTAGGGCCGGGCGCGCAGGAGCAGCGTGAAGGTCGCACCGTGGCCGGACTTGGTGCGCAGGTGCAGGCCCGCTCCGGCTTCCTCCACGAGGCGGCGCACGATGCTCAGGCCGAGGCCGGTGCCTTGCTCGACCGGCTTGGTCGTGAAGCGCTCGCGAAACATTTTCACGACGTTTTCCGGCGGGATGCCGGGGCCGTTGTCGGCGACGCTGATCGCGATAAGCGGGGCTTCGTTGCGGAAGCCTTCGCGATTGATGAAGCGCTGCTCGGTTCCATCCGGCACGGAGTCGAGGGTGAGCGGCCGCTCGATGTGGCGCGCCTGGATTTCCACACGGTGCGGCTGGTCGCTCGATTGGAGCGCGTTGATCGTGAGGTTGAGCAGGATTTGCAGGAAGTCGGTGCCGTTGATCTCCGCGACGGCATCGGGCTGTAGTTCCTGGATGTCGAGCCGGTGGCCCTTGGCGGTCGGGTGGCGGGCGAGCAGGTCGCGCAAATCGGCGAGCATCTGGCCGACGCTGATGTAGGTGTTTTCGACGCGCTGCGCGGTGAGGAAGCTGAGGTAGCGGCGCGAGATCTCGAAGCAGCGCGCGACTTCGTCATGAACGCGGTTGAGGTCGTCGCGCAGGAGGTCGAGCTGTTCGCCCTCGACGCGGGCGGCGGTCTGCATGGAGCGGTTGATCAGCTCGACGAAGCCGCTGATGACGGTGAGCGGGCTGTTGAGATCGTGGAGGACGCTCGCGTAGATCTCGCCCTTGGTGCGCGCCATTTCCTCGAGTTCGCGATGCTCGGTGATCTTCTGCTGCAGCGCGGCCAGCTCCGCGGTGGTGCCATGGAAAGCCTGTGCTTCCCGGCGCTTGGCGAGCGCCTTGAGCACGGCTTCGCGCATCGTGGGGATGTCGAAAGGTTTGTTGAGGTAATCGCACGCGCCGAGCCGGAGCGCCTGGCGCGCGGTCTCGAGGGTCTCGTAGGCGGTGAGCATGACGACTTCGATCGCGGGGTCACGGGCCTTGAGTGCGCGCAGCACATCGACGCCGGACATGCCTTGCATGAGGATGTCGAGCACCGCG
Source organism: Chthoniobacteraceae bacterium (assembly GCA_040081625.1). Lineage (GTDB taxonomy): Bacteria > Verrucomicrobiota > Verrucomicrobiia > Chthoniobacterales > Chthoniobacteraceae > VFJQ01. Next base: position 7,003 of record JBEBGD010000083.1, on the reverse strand, counting down.
ACGTCGATCGCTTCGGTCTTCGCGAAGGCGATGGCTTCTTCGCCGTTGCTGGCGACGAGGACGCGGTAGTCGTTCTTAAAGACGATGCGCAGCGACTGGCGCGGACCTTCCTCGTCGTCGCAGATGAGCAGCGTGGGGCGGGGGTCGGCGGCGGGTTCCGGCACGGTATGAGGGATCAGCCGGTGGGTTTGCCGTCGGCGACGAACTCGACGCTCTCGGTCACCATGAGCGTGTGGACGTTGCGGTTGGAGTGGCCCATGAAATTGACCTCGTCGGAAACGACCGACGCCAGCTCCGGGCTCTGCTGCACGCGCTCGAGCGCCTCGGGCGATTCCCACCACGTCTCGACGATGCCGTCGATGGGCGGGTCATCCTGCGCGTATTCCGGGCGCGGCACGCTGACGACGTGATGCTGCACGTAGCGCACGAGGCCCGGCAGCTTCGCGACGATGGGGCCATGGGTCTGGCGCCAGTATTCGTGAAACTTTTCCGGCGCGACGTCCGCGCGGCGACGTAGGACGAAGAAGAATTTGATCACACTTTAGAACGAATAGCCCATCGAGAGGCTGAACGCATGCGCTTGGAAGCGATAGTTGCCGTCGGCGAGGCTGCGCGGACGGTCGCCGAAACTGCCCTCGCCGAGGAGCGGCGCGCGCGAGATGTTGCGGTGCGGGCCGTAGGCGTATTGGTAGCCGAGATACCAGTTCCAGTGCTCGTAGGTGCGGCCCACGCCGATGCTGAAGACGTGGCGGTCCGAGTCGGGGATGAGCGGGCCGAAGCTTTCGTTCGGGACGGAGTTTTCCGAATACAGGTAGCCGGCGCTCGCGCTCCAGCCGTTGGCGAATTTCCTGGTGACGCCGAATTCGTAGATGAAGCTTGAGCGGAAATTAAAGACGACCGGTGCGTCGAGATTTTCGCTCAGGTGCAGTGTGGGCGAATTTAGGCTGTCCCAGTCGGTCCACGAGACATCGACTTCGAAGTTCCAGTCGTCGGTCGGGCGGAACGAGTAGCCGGCGGTGATCGTCTGCGGGAACTGAATCTTGATGTCCGCGTCCTCTTCATTTTCGAGCCGCGGCACGTCGAAGGGAATCGTGATGCCGGGCGCGACCGGCACTTGCGCGGTGAAACCGGGGATGCGTGTGCGGGCGTGGCCGGAGTAGGTGACATCGATCGGCCCGAAATACTGCACGCCGAACGAGTGCTGCTTCGCGGGCTGCCAGAGCAGGCCTGCGGTGACGCCGTAGCCGACGCCCGCGCCTTCCACGCTGAACTCATCGCCGGGCGTAACGATCCCGCGCGTGAGCTTGGCGCGCGAGTAGTTGATGCTCATGCCCACGGCGAGCGAGAGCTGCCTGGTGACCTGCAGGGCGATGACCGGGTTCGCGGTGAACATCTGGATCTTTCCCTTCTTCCCGATCGTGCGGAAGGCCGCGTCGTCGGGAAATTCGTAGCCGAGTCCGAACGGCGAATAAAAGCCGAGCCCGAGCGCGACCGGTTGATCCTTTCGCTTCCACGTGAAGAACGCGTCGCCGAGCACATCGATGCCGAACTTCGAGTCGAGGTCCGGCCCCGGCACGTGTGAATCGACGGTCGATTCGAAGCCGATGCCGTAGGTGTTCACGAGCACGCCGAAGCCGTCGAGCTGCGTGATGCCGGCCTGGTTGTAGTAGAGCGCCGAGGGGTTGTCTGCCGTCGCCACGAAGGCGCCGGCACGGGCCATGGCTTCCGCGCCGTGATCGACCAGACGGAAGCCAAGTGCGAAGACGCTGGACGGAAATGCCGCCAGCAGGAGGAGGATGGAGATGCGAGCTTTCATGGGTTGGGAGCGCGCTTGTAGCAAATCGAAGGCCTTCCCTGACAGCAAAATCTTGCCGATGCGTTACGACTCGATCGGAGTCTGCGACGGAGCGGCTGCGGTCAGCGCGAGCTTCTTCTTCCGGATGAGCCGCAGGTTGCGCACGTAGATGAAGGTGTTTGGGAGGTAGCCGAGGATGCCGATCGGGTCGCGCCGGAAGATGAAATAGAGCGCCATCACGGCGCTGCCCGCGATGCTCCAATACCAGAATGAGATCGGGATGACGCTCTCGCCGCGCTTCTCCGACTCGATCCACTGCACGAGGAAGCGCATCGAGAAGATCATGTTTCCCGCGAGCCCGATGAGCATGAGCCAGCTCCAGTCGAGGCCGAGGAAGCGGGTTTCTTTGCCGAAGGCGGTAACGGCGAGGATGAAGGAATCGAACATGCGGCCAGCGTTCGCCGCGCGGTGGTGCGATGGCAAGCGCTCAGGCGAGGATCTCCTTCACCACGTGCCCATGCACGTCGGTGAGCCGGAAGTCGCGGCCGGCGTAGTGATACGTGAGCCGCTCGTGATCGAAGCCGAGGCAGTGCAGGATCGTCGCCTGCACGTCGTGAACGTGGACGGGATTTTGCACGATGTGAAAACCCATCTCGTCCGTCGCGCCGTGCGTGACTCCGCCGCGGATGCCGCCGCCGGCCATCCACATCGTGAACGCCTGCGGATGATGATCGCGCCCCATCGAGCGACCGAGCGCGGGATTCGTCTCGATCATCGGTGTGCGCCCGAACTCGCCGCCCCAGATCACGAGCGTGTCGTCGAGCAGGCCGCGCTGTTTCAAGTCGAGCACGAGCGCCGCGCTGGCCTGATCGGTCTTCTTGCAGTTCGCGGTGTGATTGCCGACGAGGTTCGTGTGAGCGTCCCAGCCTTCGATGTAGATGTTCACGAAGCGCACGCCGCGCTCGATCATCCGCCGGGCGAGCAGGCATGCGCGCGCATAGCTCGGTTCGTCCGGTTTGCAGCCGTAAAGATCGAGCGTTGCCTGCGATTCGCTCCGCAGATCCATCAACTCCGGCGCGCTCGTTTGCAGGCGGAAGGCCATTTCGTAGTTCGCGAGCCGCGTCGCGATCTCCGGGTCGCCGACGGTGGCGAGTTGCTGGCGGTTGAGCGTGCCGACGAGGTCGAGCGTGTCGCGCTGGAGCTTTGCGTCCACGCCGGCGGGGCTGGTCACGTTGAGGATCGGCTCGCCCTTTCCGCGAAAGACCGTGCCCGTGAAAACCGTCGGCAGGAACCCGCTCGACCACAGCGCCGCGCCGCCGCTGAGGCCGTTGCCGGTGCTCATCACCACGAATGCCGGCAGATCCTGCGTCTCCGCGCCGAGCCCGTAGAGCGCCCACGAGCCGAGGCACGGCCGGCCCGGCTGCGAGAAGCCCGTGTTGAAAAAAATCTGCGCGGGCGCGTGGTTGAATTGATCGGTCTTCACCGACTTGATGAGCGTGATGTCGTCCACGATGCGCGCGAGATTCGGCAGCACCTCGGACAACTCCGCGCCGCACTGGCCGTGCTTCGCGAACTTGAACCGCGGTCCCATCACCGCGGCGTCCGGGCGGATGAACGCGTAACGCTGCCCGCCGATGACCGACGGCGGCAGCGGCTTCCCCTCGAGCTTCGCCAGCTCCGGCTTGAAATCGAAAAGATCGAGATGCGACGGCGCGCCCGCCATGAAGAGGTGGATCACGCGCTTCGCCTTCGGCGTGAAATGCGGGCGTTTGAGCGCGAGCGGATCGGACGCCGCAAACGCGTCGGTGAGCAGCGTCGCGAGAGAGATCTTGCCGAGGCCGATGCCGCAGTCGCGGAGGAAGTGACGACGGGCGATGAAGGGGCTCATGATTTGGTGATGGCTTCGTCGAGGTTGAAAAGCGCGCGGGCAAGCGCGGTCCAGGCGGCGGTCTCCGCGTCTGCGCCGGCGAAGGTTTTTGCGTCGAGCTCGCCGCTGGTGAAGCGGGCGCGCTGCGTTTTCACGAACTCGCGCAGGGCGGGCAACTCGTCGGGACGCGGGTTGCGCGAGAGGACGCGGCGGTAGGCGAGCGTGAGCTTTGCGTCGTCGTCGCCGGGGGTGAAGACGAGCGCCTTGCCGAGCGACTGCGCGGCTTCGATGAAGACGATGTCGTTGAGCAGCGTGAGTGCTTGAAGCGGGGTGTTCGAGATGTCGCGGCGCGGAATGCACGCCTCGCCGGTCGGCGCGTCGAAGGTGTTGTAGAGCGCGAAGGGCGCGGTGCGTTTGATGAAGGTGTAGAGGCTGCGGCGGTGACGGTCTTCGCCGGCGCTCGGCTGCCACTTCGGGCTGCCGTAGGCGACTTCGCTCACGCCTTCGGGTTGCGGCGGCTTCACCGGTGCGCCTCCCATTTTCTGCGAGAGCAAGCCGGCGGCGCGGAGCGTGCCATCGCGGATCAGCTCCGCGTCGAGGCGGGTGCGGGGGAAGCGGGAGAGGAGAGTGTTCTGCGGGTCATTCGCGTTCCACTGTGAGGACTGCCGGTAGGTCGCGCTGGTGACGATGAGGCGGTGGAGTTTCTTCCGCGACCAGCCGCTTTCCATGAACCCGATGGCGAGCCAATCGAGCAACTCCGGGTGCGTGGGCGGCTCGCCCTGGTAACCGAAGTCGTCGGTGGTATTCACGATGCCGCGACCGAAGAACGCGGCCCATGCGCGGTTGACCGTGACGCGCGCGGTGAGCGGGTTTTCCCGCGCGACGAGCCAGCGGGCGAGGGCGAGGCGATCGCGAGGACCGTCGGGGAGGGGATGGAGGATGGAGAGCACGGCCGGCTCCACGCGCTCGGTCGGCTGGAGATATTCGCCGCGATTGTGGAGGAAGGTCGGGCGCGGGTTTTCGGGCGGACGTTCGCGCATCACGAGTGTGGATTGGTATTTCGGCGGCTGGCGCAGCGCGCGGACTTCTTTCGCGGCGTCTGGATTTGTCGCGAGGAGGAAGCGCTCGCGCGGATCTTCCGAAAGATTCTCCCGCGCCTCGGCGCCGCGCGGGTCGGTGGTGACGCTGATGCGGAAGCGACCGAGCGGGCACGTGTAGTGGCGGCCGAAGAGCATCTTCACGTCGAGCTGCGCGGCGGTGATCGGCTGCGCGGGGACGAAGACTGCTTCGTGCGCCTCGCCGGGCCGGTCGGCGCAGCTCCAGCCGGTCTGCGGGTCGCCGTCGGTCGCGGCCTCGGCAGAGACCGGTGTGTCCTTCTTTTTGCCGAAGTTGTTGTTCGCGTAGCTCTCGGTGGCGCGTGCGAATTTCACCCGCTGGCCGTCCGCGGTGACCTGGAACTCGCCGAGAAAAAAGTCGCCCTTCGGCCCTTCGTAATAACACAAACCGGGGCCGTGCGCGGGCAGGCGCTCGTCGGGCAGCGCCTCGAGCCGGATGGCGGTGATCTTTGCCGGTGCGCCAGCGAAGCGCAGTTCGTAGGTATCGACCTTCGCGGTGTCGCCGCTGCCGAAGATCGAGAGGTCGGGCTGCACGGTGAGCAGCGGGAGATTCGTCTTCATCGCCGCGGGTTTGAGCGGCGTCCATTCGACGGCGGCGGCGCGTTCCTTCGCGAGCCATGCGGCGTAGGCCTGCTCGTCGAATGGAAGCTCGGCGATGAGTTTCCGCGCGCGGGCTTCGCGGTCGCGCTGCTGCTGCGCGGCGTCGGCGGGCGGCAGGTCGAGCTCGGGTTCGTCTGCGTTATTGAGCAGCGCGAAGATGCCGAAATACTCGCGGTGCGGGATGGGATCGAACTTGTGCGTGTGGCACTGCGCGCAGCCGAGCGTGAGGCCGAGCCACGTGGCGCCGGTGGTGGCGACGCGGTCGGTCATCGCGTGATAGCGGAACTCGAGCGGATCGATTCCGCCTTCCTCGTTGAGCATCGTGTTGCGGTGAAAGCCGGTGGCGATCTTTTGATCGAGTGTCGCGCCCGGCAGCAGGTCGCCGGCGATCTGCTCGATGGTGAATCGATCGAACGGCATGTCGGCATTGAGCGCGCGCACGACCCAATCGCGATACGGCCAGATCGAGCGTTCACGGTCCTTCTCGTATCCGTTCGTGTCGGCGTAGCGGGCGAGGTCGAGCCAGCGGCGGGCCCAACGTTCGCCGTATTGCGGCGAGGCGAGCAGGCGATCGACGAGCCGCTCGTAGGCGTCGGGCGCGGCGTCGGTTTCGAAGGCGGTGATTTCGTCCGGCGTCGGCGGGAGGCCGATGAGATCGTAGCTCACGCGCCGGATGAGCGTGGCGCGATCGGCTTCCGGCGAGCGTTTCAACCCTGCGGCGCTGAGCCGCGCGTCGATGAACGCGTCGATGGAATTGAGCGTGCCTTTCCGCGGTGCGACGAACGCCCAGTGCGGATCGTAGCTCGCGCCGGCGGCGATCCATCGCTTGAGGATGTCTTTCTGCGCCGCGCTCAGCTCGGTCTTCGTTTCCGGCGGCGGCATCGTGTCGTCCTTGTCGGTGGAGAAGATGCGGATGTGCAGTTCGCTCTCGTCGGTCTTGCCGGGGATGATCGCGATCGCGCCGGACTTCGCTTCCCTGGTCGCGGAGTCGCGCAGGTCGAGGCGCAGCCCGCCTTTGCGCGCCTTGTCGTCGGGACCGTGGCACTTGAAGCAGTAGCGCGAGAGGATGGGCCGGACCTCGCGGTTGAAATCGGGCGCGTCGATCGCGGCGGCGGCGCAGGTGAGCGCGGCTAGTGCAAACGAGGTGAGGCGGGGCGACGACATGATCCAAGACAACCCCGGATCGACCGCGCGCGAAAGCCGCCGTTTTGCACGATCACGCCGCGGCGGTTTCCCCGCCGATGGCTCAGAGCCCGGCGAGCGGCTGCTGATCGCGCCGCACCGGCACAACCATGCCGGCTTCCGCGACGGTGCGCGGAATCCGCAGCGAGACTTCGTCGTAACGGATCACGAGCGTGCGGCCTTCGTCGCGGACGAGTTCGACCCGTGTGCCGCGCGGGAGCTGGATCCAGCCGTATTCGTGTCCGTTGCGGACCGCGCGAACCCGAACCTCTCGAAGTGGGGTGGCCTCCAATCTCTGGTTCGTGTTTGGGTCAATGGGTGACGCGGTCTGCGTGTGGACAGCCTCCGCCGGGCCGGGGGCGCCCGGCCGCGTGTGGTCGTGGCCCTGCGTGGATCCGCCCGCGCTCGCCTCGGCCGACGCGACACGCGAGGAGCGCGCCAGGA
>JBEBGD010000082.1:0-25640 GCA_040081625.1 Chthoniobacteraceae bacterium | reverse complement strand
AGCTGGAAAAGATCGCGCGCCGCGAAAAGGCGCTCGCGCCACCGAAATGACTCAACCCATCACGCCATGAAAAGACGACCTCATCTCCTGCTTGCGCTCGCCGCGCTGCTCATCTCCGCAACCGCCTTCGCCGAGGAGGCTCCACCGGCCGATGAAAAGGCGCCCGCCGTTCACTCCAAGTCGCTCTGGCAGCAAATCCGCGAGGGCGGCTGGGTGATGGTGCCGATCGGCGCCTGCTCGGTGCTCACGCTCTTCCTCATCGGCGACGGCATCATCCGCGTCACGAGCCCGAAGAAAGTGCTGCCGCCCGACCAGGTGGAGGCCGTGCGCAATCTCTTCCGCGCGGGCAAGTATCCCGACACGTTCGCGTATTGCCGCGCGCACCCGTCGCCGTTCACGAACGTGTGCGGCGTCGCGGTGAGCCTGCTCGGCGAGGGCAAGTCCGCCGTCGAGGAAGGCATGGTCGCGGAAGCGGCGAAGGAGAATTCGCGAATGCAGACCTACATCAGCTACCTCTCGGTGATCGGCGTCTGCGCGCCGATGATCGGCCTGCTCGGCACCGTCACGGGCATGATCAAGGCCTTCGCCACGCTCGGCACCTCGGGCATCGGCGATCCGTCGTCGCTCTCCGCGGCGATCGGTGAAGTGCTCGTCGCCACTGCGAGCGGCCTCTTCATCGCGATCCCGGCCTTCGGCGCCTACTACTACCTGCGCGCGCGCGCCGCGAAGGCGCTGCACGACATCCAGGACACGATGGCGAGCCTGCTGCGCAAGATGCCCTACGACAAACTCGCGGGCGTCCACATCGGCGACGAGGAACTCTACGCAGCCGATCCCGAGTGGTGGCGGGCCGAGGGCGAAGCTAAACCTTCGCAAGCATAATGGCCGGGAGCGCTGGCGGGGGAGACGGCGAGCCGGAATTTCAGATCGCGCCGATGATCGATGTGCTGCTCGTGCTGCTCATCTTTTTCATGAGCATCACGACGGCCCAGGTGCTGAAGGTGGACAAGAGCATCGAGCTGCCCATCTCCGCGAACGCGCTGAAAAAAGACAGCCAGCGGGCCGAGGCGATCGTGAACGTGAAATGGGACGGCGCGAAGAAGAAGGCGGCCTACACGATGGACGACCGCGCCTTTGCCGACCTCGCCGAGCTGGGCAAGGCGCTCGCCGCCGCGAAGAAGACGGGCGAAGCAAAGATCGCGAAGGGGCCGAACCCCACCTTCCGCTGCGTGATCCGCGGCGACCGCGACGCGACCGCGCTGAGCGTCTCGCGCGCGATGAACACCGCGGCCGAGGCCGGCATCAGCGACATTTCCTTCTCCGCGGTGAACCGCGACTGAGCCGATGAAACGATTCGATCCCACTGCCGGCAACGACATGCACCTCGGCTTCCAGATCGCGCCGATGATCGACGTGGTGTTCGTCATCATGCTCTTCTTCATGGTCATGGCCGGCGCGGTGAAGGTGGAGCGCGAGCTGAACACGAAGCTGCCCGGCACCGCGGAGACGAGCGGGCCGACGGAGTTCGTGGACGAAATCATCATCAACATCTCCGAGACCGGCGAAGTGACGCTGAACGACGAGCCGATGGACGCGCCGGCGGACAAACAACTCCCGCAGCTCCGCGGCACGCTGCTTCGCCTGAAGCAAGCGAGCGACGCCGCGAAGGCACCGACGCTGGTGACGGTGATCAGCGAGCCCGAGGCAAAATACGCGCGCACCATCGACGTGCTCGACGCGCTCGCCGTCGCGCAGATCGAGAACGTGACGTTCACCGTGGGCGAGGAGGAGTGACGAACATGGACGCGCCCAATCCCAGTCCCTCTCAGCGCCGCCGCCGCCTGTGGGCGCGGCTGTTCGCGAGCAAGTTCCTGCTCGTCAGCATCGTCGTGCATCTGCTGTTCGGCGTCGGTGCGACTTACCTCATCGTGCAGCGCGTCGCGGCGAAGCGGAGGGTCACCTTCCAGGCCGGCCCGCCATCGGTCAATCCGAGCCAGCGCGCGCTCGAACACAAGGTGACGATGGCGCAGAAAAAGAAGTCCGGCGGCGCGCCACCGCAGGCGAAGCGCATCGTCACCGCGGGACTCGCGAACATTTCGCTGCCGGAAATGCCCGCGATCCCATCCGCCAGCAACGTGACTCCGGGCATGATGGCCGGCATGGGCGGTGTGGGATTTGGACAAGGCATCGGCATGGGCTCCGGAATGGGCAGCGGCGCCGGCAGCGGCGGCGCGGGCATGACGCTCTTCGGCTTTCGCGGCGGCGGCGACGGGCTGATCGGCACGTTTTACGACCTCAAGCAAACGCGCGATCGCAAGCCGACCGACATGGCTGCAGAGCCCGGCGAAGGCCTCGACCTCCAAGGACCAAAGGCGATGCGCTACAAGGAAGTGGTCAGCCATTTTGTGAAAGGCTCGTGGAGCACGTCGCAACTCGACCGCTATTTCAAGGCGCCGCGGCAGGTGGCGCTCACGCAACTGTTCATCCCGCAGTTGCTCGCGGAAGAAGCGCCGAAGGCCTTCCAGGTGGAAAAGGAATGTGAGGGCCGGCGCTGGCTCGTTCACTACCGCGGCCAGATCATCGCGCCGCGCACGGGGACATTCCGCTTCGTCGGATCCGCCGACGACATCCTCATCGTCCGCTGCAAAGGCCGCAATGTGCTCGACGCCAGTCTCGGGCTCTACCGAGTGTTGCCCGAGGCCAACGAAGCCGACAATGTCGGCAGCGCGCCCATTGTTCCCATGGTGGCCGGGCGCTGGATCGAGATGCGCCAGGGCGAACCGATGCCGGTTGAGGCGCTCATCGGCGAAAATCCCGGCGGCCACTTCTCGTGTTTCCTGATGATCGAGGAACGCGGCGCCGCGCACCCCGACGGCGTCTTCCCGGTCTTCCAGCTCCGCGCGATGGACATCCCCACCGGCATCGCGCCGCAGCACGCCGGTTCGATCATCTTCACCGCACGCAAGCCCGGCACCGGCTCGCTGCTCGATGCGCTGAAGTCGCGCTAAAGCGTCCGCGCGAGCACGTAGTCGTCCATCACGAACTCACCGCCGATGTCGAAGACCGCTTCCTTCACGCGGCGGAAGCCCGCGCGCTCGTAGGCGCGCAGCGCGCGCTCGTTGCGCTTGTTCACTTGCAGCCACAGCTCGGTGGCGCCGTGTTCGGTTGCGACCACGCAGGCGTGCTCGATCATCGCCGCGCCGAGTCCGCGTCCGTGCAGTTCGGGGAGAAGGTAGAGCTTGTTCAGCTTCGCGTGCGCGTCCGGCGTGACGGAGAGAAAGCCGATCGTCTCCGCGTCGAGCGTCGCCAATTCCCACACCACGCCATCGTTCATCTCGCGGAGAATCGTCTCCGCCGAATACATCCGTGCGAGCATATACTCGACCTGCTCGGCGCCGATGATCACCGGGTAATACGCGCGCCAGATTCGCTCCGCGAGATCGCGCAGTAGCGGCACGTCGGCAGTCGTCGCGCGGCGAAATGCGATCACGCCAGCGTCTTCTCGAGGAACGCGTAGGCCCGCTTCCGCACGTCCTCGGGAAAGTCGTGCGGGCAGTCCGGATGCTCGACCGTGATCCCGTCCGGCGCGCCGAGCAGCGCATACACTTCACGCGCCGATGCCACCACGCGATCCACGCTCTGCCAGCGGAAGTTCGAGTCCTTCAGCGGCGCACTGATGAACACGCGCCGCGGCGCGATCGCCGCGAGCAGTCCGTCAAAGTCGAACGGGATCTCGTCGAGCCGGCCTTGATACTTCGCGAGCCGCGGCATGTAACGATCCTGACACCAGCCCTGCCCGTGCGCCCAGCGCTTCGGGTCGCCGTCCATGTAGTCGCGATACGAGTCGAGCCCGCAGCTCGTGACCACTGCCTTGATCCGCTCGTCGAAGACAGCGGTATAGACCGAGTTGTGCCCGCCGAGCGAATGCCCGATCGCGCCATACGCGCCGTGCTTCACCTCGGGCATCGAGTCGAACAGATCGAGCCCGCGCACGTTATCCCAGATCGCCTTCATCGTGCCGCTCGCGTAGCCGAGCTTGAAGATCTCCGGCTGATACTTCGCGAGCAGCGGGTAGTTCGGCGCGAGCGTCACGAAGCCGCGGTCCGCCAGCTCGCTCGCGTATTGCCGGTTCGGAGTCTTGTTGCCGAGCCCCTCGATCACCACCGCGTGGCCGATGTCGTTGTTCGTCCCGTGCAGGCACAGCGCGGCGGGTGCGGCTTTGCCGGCGAGCGCGGTCTTCGGGATGAGCAGATAAGCCGGCGTGCGCGAGCCCGGCTCGCTCGCATACGTGATCAGCCGCCGCACATGGCTGCCGCAATCGACTTCCTCGCTCACCTGCACATCGAGCGCGCACCGTTTCTCCGCGCCGGGCAGCGGCCCCATGATCTCCTGTGCCGCCGCGAGGATCGCCGCGCGGCGTTTCGGCCAGTCGGCGGCATTCTTCACCGGCTGCCATTGCGCGGCGGCTGCGGCTGTGCTGGCGATGAGTTGGAGGAAAGTGCGGCGTTTCATGTGTTGAGAAGATCGCGCATCCCGCGTGTGAGCACGTCGTCCACGCTGTCCGCGCAATTCGCCACGCTCACCTCGTAACCGCCCTTCGGGTATTCCTCGCGCGTCGGGATATACCACGGCCCGCCATCGCCATACGCCGCGGTCGCCACGAAGCGTCCCGGCGCGAGCTTCTGCGCGCGGAGTTGATACTCCACGAACGACTCCGCCGGCAGATGCAGCAGCGTCGCCTCGTTCACATGCAGCGCGCTCAGCACGATCGGCGTGCGCGCGGCGATCCGCCGCATCCACGCCACGCGCATCGCGGGCCGGATTCGATTCGCCGCCGCGTTCTTCTTGTTGAGCAGCATCGCCATCTCCTTCTCCTCGGTGAAAACGGGATTCACCTCCGGCACCACATCGCTCGTCTTCCACGACACCCGCCCGACCGGCGCGCGCCGCAGCGTCTTGTCCGCCGCGACGATCCCGTCGTAAATGCGCTGCGTGAGTTGCACGCGCGCCTCGGGCGAGCCGTCATTATATTTTCCCGCGCCGATGTTCCCCGCCGCGCCGGTGAAATAGAGATGCGTGCAGCCCGGCTCATCCTTCTGCCGGCGTTTCCGCGCGAGCCCGGGGAAATCGCTGCTCACATGCCCGCGGCCGTAGTGGCTCATCGGATGCGTCGCGTAGTAATGGCACGCGACCACCTTCTCCTCGCCATCGTAGAAGGCCACGGTCTTGAGCATCGGATCGATCAACCCCTCCGGCAGCGCGATCAGCTCGGGGTCCTTGCACGCACTCCCGCGCATCTTCGCCACCTTCCCATCCGGCCCGAGCAACACGCGCCGGTTTCCCGCCACCTTCTCCACGCGCGCCTCGCCCTGCGCCATGTGTGTGAAAGGCCGCGCCTTCGCCACCGCCGCTTTCACCGCCGCGCGTCCGCGATCGAGGCACTGCTCAAAAAACTCCGTGTCCACCACGCGCAAGCCATCGCCCTGTTCCGTCACCAGTCGCTGCGCATGAAGGCACACGAAAGGCGCGTCGTGCTGATGCACACACTGCACCGCTACGCGATCCGGCGTCGTCCCGGCCGCTTCCGCGAGCGCCGTGCGCCATGCGACGTGCGCTTCGTTCAAGATCCCCGTCCAATCCACCGCGCACACCACCGTCGGTTTGCCCGCGCCGAGGATCACAAAACCGATCGCCTCCAGTGCGTCCTCGTGATCCACCACCGGCGTGATCCAGCCGCCGCAGAGCGGATGCCCGACCGGCGGCGTCACCTCGAAACGAAACGGCGCGATACGCAGCGCGGGTTCACTCGCCGCGCGCGCGGCGACGGACGCAGCGAGCGTGGACTGGAGAAAGCGGCGGCGGGAGACGTTCATGCGGGTGCTCGCGTTGACCCGCGTGTGAAGCGGTTCTTTGCCTTCGTGCGACTACTGCGCCTTCCACGCCTTGCTCCACAGCACGTATGTCTCGTGGATCGCGCGGCGCTCCAGCGGCGTCCATTCCGCCGTGCGCTCCGCGAGCGTCTTGTATTCGCCAAAGCGCGGGTCGCGCTCCACGGCGAGATGGTAATTCTCCAGCGCCTTCTTCGTCTGCCCCGTGCCCCAGTAGCCCAGCACCAGCGAGTAATAGTCATAGTGCCCGCGGAAGTTGCTCATCTTCACCGAGGCCTCGAACTCCCGCACCGCGTCCGCGTAATCGCCGAGATTGAAATACGACCACCCCGCACGGTTGCGCATCGGCGCGTTGTCCTTCAGCTCGACGGATTTCCTGATGTCCGCGCGCGCCTCCTCCTTGCGCCCGAGCAAAGCCAGCGTGTAGCCGCGGTTCGCCAGCGCCTGCGAATCCTCGGGATTCATTTTGATCTGCCCGTTGAGCACCTCGAGCTTCGGCGTCGTGTCCACCGGCTCCGCCGAATACGCGGGCGTCGCGAGCAGGAGCAGCAGCAGGGCGAGGCGAGGGAAGATCATGCCCCGAGACTGCCGGAGTCGCGCGGCGATGCAAGCGCCGGGAGTGGCTCACTTTGGCGGGCGGCAGGTGGTGCGTCGGCTCTCTGAGCCGATCGCTCGTCGGGCACAGCGCACTTCATCGGCTCGGAGAGCCGACGCTACAGCCAGACGGAGCCACCACCCAGGCGCCGCGAGCGCCCGCTACCGCCGTAGCGCGTTGATCAGCTCGTCGAGCTTGTTTAGCACTTCCTGCATCTGGCTCTGGTTGTAAGAGCTGTCCGCACCCTGATTGAGGGTGCCGACCGCATTGCTATTGCTGCTCGTGCCGGCGATGGCCGCGGCGAGGTCCGCCGCGAGCGCGGCGAGCGTCGCCCGGGTCTGGATGTCAGCGTTGAGCGACGTGAGTTGGCCCCGCATCTCCGCGGAGGAGACGGGGGAATCGGTGGCGGGTTTGGTGGGATCGTATGGCATGGGTTTGAAAAGGACGAAGGTTGAAGTTGGAAGGATGAAGGAGACTTTTCACAGCACGCGGATCTGCGCCGGGTCGCTCCACGCGCCCATCACGCCCTTGCGGCCCACGGTGCGGACGCGCACCCACACCACGATGCCGGGCGTGAAGCCGTCGAGATCGGCCCGGCCGCTCTGGAAGATTCCCTTCGTGTGCCAGTCGGCGGCGTTGTTCGGGTCGCCGGTGTTCACCTGCACCTCGTTCGTGCTATTGGGACGATCCGGCTTGTAGCGCGCGCGGATCGAGCCGCTCGTGTCGCCATGCATCAACCGCAGGTTTTCCGGCGCCTCGGGCGGCGAAGGATCCGGCGTGTGCGCCGTTTGATAGGAAGGAAACCCGCTCTTCTCGACGATCATCGGATCGCCCTTGGCGACGCTATTGACGTAATTGCCCAGCGTGCCGAGCGCCTCCTCGAGGATCTCGCGCGCTTCGTTAAAGGCGAGCACATCCGCCGTGGCGCGACTGGCGCGGGCCACAAGCTTCTGGTCGTAAGTGTTAATGAGCGCTTGCAGCGCCGCCATGGTCACGGGTGGCGAGGCATAGGTGGCCGCGTTCTCGGTCAACTTGCCGTGGATGGCTTGGGCGAGGGGACCGAGCTCGGGCGCCGTGTAGGGGCTGAAGTCGATGATTGCTTTGGTGTTATTCATATTTCTTCGGGTCGCCACGCCATCCCAGGTCGCACCCGAATCCCAGAAAAGGCCGGGTGAATCCCAAGACAGCGGAGCAGGCATGGTGTGTGGTGGTTTAGTTCTACGAGTGAAAGGCGAGGACCGCCGGCAAAGCGCATGTCGGACGCGGCAAACTGCTTGTCGGACGCGGCAAACTGCATGTCGGTTGCCGCAGACTGCATGTCGGACGCGGCAAACTGCATGTCGGATGCGGAAAACTGCATGTCGGTTGCGGCAGACTGCATGTCGGACGCGGTAGGCTGCATGTCGGACGCGGCAGGCTGCATGTCGGATGCGGCAGGCTGCATGTCGGTTGCGGCAGGCTGCATGTCGGTTGCGGCAGGCTGCATGTCGGATGCGGCGAAGCGCATGAAGTTCTCCGTAAGGCGCATGAGATCCGTCGCGAAACCTTCCGGTTCCGCGTCAGACGCCCCCCGCAGGAATGCTCCCGCGCGACCGCCCGAGTTTTCCGCTCCACGGCGAAGCCCGGAAAGTCGAGGGGGCGAATGAAGCGGCAGGATTTGGCGGGCATGCGCGCACCGTCCGCCTCCGAGCGTCCGGCACAATACGTATCATTACGTATTCCGCAGGATGGACTTCCAACGCACCGATGGTCAGGCTGCGAGCATGGCCGATGGGCAAATGACGTTGGAACAAATCGATGAAAAGGTGCTTCACGAGACCTTCCGAACCCTCACGCGTGCCGAATGCCGCGTGCTGCAATGGATCGTCCACGGCAAGACCGACGGGGAGATCGCGATCATCGTGGGTTGCGCCTGGCGCACCGTGACCACGCACGTCTCGAGGATCCTAAGCAAGCTCGAGGTTGAGTCCCGCCACGCCGCCACCATTCTGGTCATCCGAGTCGTCATCTGCGGCGAACCCTTCTCCGGGTGAAGCCCCGCGTGATTTGATCGAGCAATCTAGGCTTGGCAGGCGGCGCCTTTTATTGGACACGCAACACCGCTCGATTCACCCATCACCGCTTTTATGCGAGCCCTTTTCCCAGCCAAGTCTGAACCGCGCCGGTCGCGGAAATCAGGGTTGGGCGCTTCGACACGTGTCCCGTGAGTCAAGCTGCATCGTTGCCATCTCTACCGCCGCCGCTTCCGCGCGTCGCACGCTTCCGGCCTGCCGGGATCGCCGCATTCTTTTTTGCCGCAGCATCTAGCGGCACCGCGGGCCTCGCCATTGTTCTCTGGCGCGATCTGGCACGATACGTCGAGGGGCGTCCGCCGAGCACGATCGCCGGGGGCGTCGCGTTCAGCCTCAATTTCGTGCCGTTTGCTACCTCGTTTGTCGCGATCCTTCTCGGCATCGTCGGTTCCCTCGTATTCCTTGTCTCGTGCGGCCTCGCCCGTCAGATGAATCAATCCCTGTTCACGGGCCTCCACGTCATCACGGCCCTTCTATTGTTTCCATCTTTCTTCTTCCTCGCCTGCTTTGTGGCTCGCATCATCCCCATCTAGCAGCCAGTTGAAAACCATGATGCCTCGGTCGTTGTCCACAGATCGCACCGATTCTCACAGAGAAGGTGAACGGACTATCGGGACGAATCTGTGTCCATCCGTGAAATCTGTGGATCATTTTAACAGTCTCCTAGTCCCAATGAACGAAGCGCCTCACCATGCACTGCAACTAACGGCTCCGCGTCTCACTACGCTTGGGATCGTTTGGTCAACGGCTGCACTAACATGAATATTCAGAATTACATGCCAAAGCACGCCTATGTCACCTTTCTCCGATGGTGGATCATCGGTTGGAGCCTCTGCTTGGTGATCTACCTTGCGGCGATCGTCGCATTCGTGGTGCTCATGCCGAATGACAGGCATGGCTGGCAGGGAGTTCGCGTGGCACTCTTGTCATTCAGTCCCGGTGCACTGCTCGCAGGATACCTGATCATGTCGTCCTACCGCGAACTGCGTTCCATCAAGTGCGCCTCCGAGTCAGGACCGCCCGAACCTCCAGGGACGCCTTCCTGAATTTAATAAGGAAGCAGCAAGCGCTTGGCATCAAGCGCCGCAAAACAATGAGACGGACCGGGTGAGCGCGCTCCCCGATCGCGCCCGCCTACTTCAACTCCTCGATGAAGGCGAGCAGGTCGGCCATGCCTTGCACGTCGAGGCCGGTTTCGAGACCCTCGGGCATCAGGCTGCGGCCGTCGGAGGTGCTGCCCTTGATGTTGCTGCGCGGGATGGTCTGCTCGATGCCGCCGAGGGAGCGGACGGTGAGGCTGTTTGCGTCGTCCTTGCTGATGATGCCGGTGACGGTCTGGCCGTCCTTGGTGTTGACGAGGTAGCCGATGTATTGCGAGGCGACTTCCTTGTGCGGGTCGAGGATGGCGGTGAGCAGCGCGTCGCGGCCCTTGGTCTTCACGGTGATGAGGTCGGGCCCGACTTCGAAGCCCTGCCCCGCGGCGCGGTGACACGTGAAGCAGCGGGCGATGAACTGCGTCTGCCCGCGCGCGGCGTCGCCTTTCATGGTGAGGGCGGGCTGGAACTTGGCGATCATCTCCGCGCGGGAAGGCGGGAGCACGGAGGCGAGCGCGTTGTTCGCGAGCGCGGCGATCTTTGTATCCTTGTGCCGCACGAGGCTCTGGACGTGCGAAGCGGAGAGGTCGGAGGCCTTGATGCTGCCAGCCTGCACGGCGGCGAGCAGCGCGGTGGCGCGATCGTCGCGGGCGATGAGCGCGGCGAGGGCGGCGTCCTTTGCGGTCGTGCCGTAATGCGGCCACTGCTCGAGGAGCGTCTTGGTGACGTTCGTGGAGGTTTGCTGCGCGAGGGTCTCGATCGCCGCGGCCTGGATCGGGTCGGGCTGGCCTTTGCCAAGGCAGGCCTGCAAGGCGTCGCCCGGCGTGAAGGCGAGCAACTCGATGGCCTGGAGGCGCGCGGCGGTCGCGGCCTTCGGGTCGGCGGCGGTCGTGGCGGCGTTGGTGAAGACGGCGCCGAGTTTTCCCTGCGTGTCGGCCTTGGCGATGGTCGTGCCGGCGCGGCGGAGGCCGTCGCCGAGCGCGCGCAGCCAGAGCGGGTTTGCGCCGCGCGCGGCGATGAAGTCGATGAGCGCGGGAACGCCGTCTTTCGTCGCCGCGCGGCTCTCGATGAGTTTCGCCACGAAGGGCGCGGCTTGTTTCGCGAGCGCGGCGTCGCTGGTCATAGGCGCGAAGAGCGCGGCGACGGTCTGCGGCGGATGGCTGAGGATGGCGGCGGAGATCCATTTGTCGGCGTGATCTTTCGCGGCGAGGCGGGCGAGCGCGGCGGAGTCGCCGAGCGCGAGGGCGAGTTGGAAGCGCACGCGCGGATTGGGATCATCGACGAGAGCCTGTAGGGCAGGCGCGCCGCCTGCCGCGGCAAGCGAGGCGCTTGCCCTACAAAGCACGATGGCACGCTCGCGGACGAACCACTCGGGATCGCGCAGCGCGAGGGCGATCGTGTCGTCGCTGAGGGCGCCGAGGGTGGAGAGCACGCCGAGCGCGTGGAGCCGGGCGAGGGGCGCGCTCGGCTCGCGGAAGAGCTGATCGAGCGGCGGCACGGCGGTCTTGTCATGCCGCTCGTAGATCAGGCGCGATGCGGTGTCGCGGTGCCAGCCGTTCGGGTGCGCGAGCGTTTTCACCAGCTCGGCGGTGTCCGCCTTGCCGAGCGCGACGGTGCCGCGGCGCTGCCAGGTTTTGTTGTCGGGCACGATGCGGTAAATGCGGCCGCGGTCGTTGCCGCTGTTGAGGTCGATGAACTTTTTGATCTCGTCGGGGATGCTGTGCGGGTGCTCGATGACTTCGCGATACATGTCGCAGATGTGGAGGCAGCCGTCGGGGGCGTTGGCGAAGTTGACGACGCGGACCCAGGTGTCCGTGCTGGCGGCGAACTCGAAGCCTTGCTCGTCGTCGGGCCGGCGACCGATGAGGCTTGCGCCGTCGGGGTGGATCTTCTTGCGATGCACGAGCTGGCCGCCGGCGTCGCCGCTGAAGGTGTTGTTCACAATGTCGTCGCCATACGCGTCGCCGCGAAAGACCGTCGTGCCGGTCGCGCCGGTGAAGTATCCGCTCACGCGCCCGCCGCCCTCGACCACGCCTTTCACCACACCCGCGATGCGCCAGCGCGTGCGGATGATGCGCCACGGTTCGTCGGGGCTGAGGCGGAAGACTTCCGCCGCGCCGCCGTCCGCCGCAATGCTCTGACGCGACGGCGGCATGGTGAAGAACGGATTCCGCGCGGTGCCGCGGTCGTCATACACCCACGTCTGGAGGTGATCGGAGTTCGAGCAGCCGAACTTGCGGCCGTAGTTGTCGAAGCTCATGCCATACTGCGCGCCGCTGGCTTCAAACCCGAAGTCGTGCGTGCGGGGATCGAACCAGAAATTGCGTCCGCCGATTTCCTGCGCGGGGAGGTCGGGGCGCTTCGGACACGCGATGAGTCCGCGATTGCCGGAGCCGGAGAGGATGTGGACGCGGTTGTCCGGGCCCCACTGGAAGCTGTTCATCAGGCCCTGGACGTTGAGCAGTTTCAAGCCGGTGCCGAAGCCGGTGAAGACCTTCTCGCGCACCTCGGCGCGGCCGTCGCCATCGCGATCCTCGAAGCGCCAGATGTCCGGCGTGGCGCCGACGTAGAGTCCGCCGTTCGCCCAGATGAGGCCGGTGGGCCAAGGTAGATTGTCGGCGAAGACGCGGCTGGTTTCGTAGAAGCCGTCGCCGTCCTTGTCCTCGAGCAACGAGATGCGGCCGAGGTGCGGCGTCTCGTCGCGCATCTCGGAGTAGTCGATCATTTCGCACACGAACATGCGGCCGTTTTCATCGAAGGAGACGGCGATGGGATCGCGCACCTGCGGCTCGTGCGCGGCGAGTTGGAGCTTGTAGCCGGGCTTCACTTTCCAAGTCGCAATCGCGTCCTTCGGCGCGACGGCGGGGTAGCGCGGGAGATCCTTCGCGGGATCGACGGCGACGGGATTCTTCGTCTCGCCGTAGGCTTTTGCGTAGGTGGTCTTGGATTTCAGGCCGTCCTGGGCGAAGGCGACGCTGGAGAGGAGGAGTAGAAGGAGAGGGCGCATGGTGAAGGAGAATCCAAGGTCGGAGAACCGGGAGCGAAGTGAATCCCAAGGAAGTATCTCGGAAATGGACGCGGCAGGTGAAGCGAGTTCACGAGTGATGGTCAAGGGAGTGCGACGGGCCTTGCCGCGCCGTTTGTTTCCGAGCATAGGGACGCGCATGAATGAAACTTCCGCCGGCCGACGCATTCGATGGTGGCCTGCGGTTACAATCCTCATCCTCGGGGCGCTGGCTCTTCTCATTGTGCGCCTCGCGCCGGCCGCGCAAATACAGGCGCGCAATCTCGCGATGCTCGGGCTCGGCGGGCTTGTCCTCGTGTTGCTCATGTTGTGGTGGCTGCTCGCGTCGCGCGCTCCGTGGCGGCTTCGGCTCGGAGTGGTCCTCGGTGTTCTCGCGCTCGGCGTGGCGTTGCGCGCGTCCTTGCGGTTCCGGGGTGTCACGGGCGATATGCTTCCCATCTTCGAGCCGCGCTGGACGCAGCGCGCAGCGACGACTTTGGAAAAGGGTGCTCCTCACGCTGCGCTCGACGACAGCGGGCGGCCGGACTTCCCCCAATACCTCGGGCCGCAGCGCAATGCCGTGATCGATGCTGGCCCGGTGCTCGCGCGGGATTGGAAGAGCGAGCCGCCGCAAATCCTCTGGCGCCAGCCGATCGGTGCGGCGTGGTCGGGTTGTGCCATCGCTGGAAATCGCGCGGTGACCTTCGAGCAACGCGGCGAAAGCGAAGTGGTCGTGTGCCTCGATGTGCTGACCGGCAAACTCCTGTGGGAGCATGTCTATCCGGCGCGCTACGCCTCGGCGCTCGGCGGCGAAGGCCCGCGCTCGACGCCGACAATCGCCGGCGGTCGCGTGTTTGCTTTTGGCGCCACGGGCACGCTGACTTGCCTCGACCTGGCCACCGGCCAGCGGATCTGGCAGCGCACGCAGACGCCGGAGGGCCTGCCGGAATGGGGCTATGCCGGCTCACCGCTCATCTACGAGGACAATGTCATCGTGAGCGTGGGGCAGCCGGACGGGAAATCGCTGTTCGCTTACCGGCTCGCGGATGGCGAGGTCGCGTGGCATGGCGGATCGCAGCCCGCGGCGTATGCCTCGCCCGCGTTCCTCACGCTCGCCGGAGTGCCGCAGATCGTGAGTTTCAATCTGGTCGCCATCACGGCGCACGATCCCGGCACCGGTGCAGTGCTGTGGGAATACCCGTGGGGCCGTCGTCAACCGTGCGTCGCGCAGCCCGTGGTGGTGGGCGCCGATCGCGTCGTCTTTTCGAGCGGCTACGGCATCGGCTGCGAACTGCTCGAACTCCAGCGCGACCCCGCCGGCAAACTCGGCGTGCAGAGCCTTTGGAAGACGATCAGCATGAAAGCGAAGCTGACCAGTTTCGTGCATCGCGACGGCTACATTTACGGCCTCGACGACAGCATCCTCGCGTGTGTCGATCTGCGCGATGGCAGCCGGAAGTGGAAGGCCGGGCGCTATGGACACGGCCAGCTCCTGCTCGTCGGCGACGTGCTGCTCATCACCGCCGAGAGCGGCGAGATCGTTCTAGTCGAGCCGAAGCCGGAGGCGCCGATGGAGTTGGCCCGGTTCCGCGTCTTCGACAGCAAGACCTGGAACCCGCCCGCGCTCAGTGGAGACATCCTGCTGATGCGCACCGATCGCGAAATCGCGTGCGTGCGCCTGCCGGTGACGAAGATTCCGTGAATCCCGCCACTTCCAATATGCCCCACCTCAACCGCCGAAACTTCATCCTCACGACTGCGGGCACTTGCGCCGCGTGCTTCGCGCAATCGCCCGCAGCCGAGCCGATCATCGATATCCACCAGCACACCGACTACCGCGATCGCACCGATGAGCAGATGATCGCGCATCAGCGCAAGATGGGAATCACGCACACGGTCCTGCTGCCGGCGGGGCGCTTCTTCGGACTCGAGGCGGGAGCGAGCGGGAACGAGCGCGTGCAGCAAGTCGCGCGGGCGCACCCGAAGGAATACTTCTTCTTCGCGAACGAAGTGCCGTATCTGAGCGACGCGCGCGACATCATCACGGCGGGGATCAAGGCGGGCGCGCTCGGGATCGGGGAGCAGAAGTTCATGGTCGAGTCGGACTCGCGCGCGGTGCAACTCGTCGCGGAGATCGCGAAGGAGCACGGCGTGGCGGTGCTGCTGCACTTCCAGTTCGGCAAATACAACACGAGCTTCGAGCGCTTTCACTTGATCCTCGAGAAGTTCCCGACGGTGAACTTCATCGGGCACGCGCAGACGTGGTGGGCAAACATCGACGCGAAGGCCGACCAGGCGGTGCTTTACCCGAAAGGCCCGGTCACACCCGGCGGCATCACCGACAAGCTGCTCGCAAACTACCCGAACATGTTCGCCGACATGAGCGCCGGCTCGGGGCTTGGTGCGATGTTGCGCGACGAGGAGCACGCGCGCGGCTTCCTCGACCGGCACCAGGACAAGCTGCTCTACGGGAGCGATTGCAACGACTCGATCGGCGAAGGCGAGAAGTGCAGCGGCGCGCAGATGCTCGCGACGATCCGCCGCCTCGCGCCGAACAAACGCGCCGAGCGAAAGATCCTTTTCGAGAACGCGAAGCGCGTGCTGAAGCTGCCGGTTTAGCGCCGTCTCAACCCGTCGCGCAGAGCAGCGCCGTCATCTCGCTATCGACCTGCGATTCTTCGGCGACCGTGTCGGCGATGACCGCGCGGAGCAGCTCGCGGTATCGCTTTCGGAAATCGAACACGGCCACGTGCAGCGCGCCCGAGGACATGCCGGCCTTTGGCGCGATTTCATCGTAACGTTCCTCTCCGCCGGAGAAGCCGAGGAATGGCAACAGCAGCGAGAAGAGTTGTTCCTTTCCCGAGTGCTCGCGCTGCAGCATGGACACCGTGAACTCGAGCACCGTCAGCGCCCAGCGCCGTTGGAAGACCGCGTCAGGATCGCGCTGCGGCTCTTTTGCGAAGCGCTCCTCAGCCCAGGAGCGCGAGATCGTTACCGCGGGATCGGGCAGCGGCTTTACCCCGGCGCTCGCCAGCACGCGCAACCGCGCAAGCAGCCACTCGCGCAGTCGCGCTGCGCCCTCGTCGGCGGTCGTCGGCGGCTCCTTGTCGCGCCAGCGCGTGAAGCTCGCCTCGGTGGCGAGCGCCGACTTTTCCGCGGGCAGGCCCGCGCTGCGCCACCACGCATAGACCGGATACCAGTAGCTCGCGGCGATCTCGTTCATCGCCCGGCGGGCGGCGTCGGTGTCCGCGGAAAGCGCGGTGGCCCAATGTCCGGGCTGCGAATCGGTGGTCGAACTCATGGCAGACCCGATGTCCATATCAGCGGCATCGGCGCAGGGCAAGCGGCCCGCTTGCGTTACGGATTCACGCGGAGGAAGGCGCTCCGCTCGATCCCCGACGCCAGTTCGCGCACGCGCATCGTCCACACTCCGGGCGCGTCGTTTCGGGCGATGTCGAGCGTGAGGGCTAGCGCGCCGTCCGTCGCAGCATGGTAACCGCTGAATTCCGCGATGCGCCCCGCGGGATCGGCGATCTGCACGTGCAACGGGATCACCGCGCGAACCGCTGCGCCACCCGCGTCGAGCACGCGAACCGCGAGCTTCACGCCTGCGCCGCGCGCGACGGACTCCGGTGCGGCGATGTCCACGCTCGCGATCGGCTGAGGCGTGACGAGAAAAACGCGCCCGTCGCACGGGCCGAGGCTCACCGGCCAGCGCAACGCGCTCGCTTCCGTCGCGGCCTTCACTTCGCGGGATGCGACGAGATCATACACATGGCCGGCGCGCTGAAGCCTGAGCGTGGTGACGGAAGGCAGCCCGTTCTCCATCACCAGTCCGTGCTGGCCGACGTAGTCGCCGAACTCGCGCCGGTCGTTCACGACGAAGACGTATTCACCCGCGCCAGCTTCGCGGCAGCGGACGACGACTTCAGGATTTGAGCTGTCCGCGTGGCGCGTGTATTTCGCGTCGAGCGCAGCGCGGAGCTTCGCAGCGTTCGCGAGCAGTGCCGCATGATCCGCATCGGCTTTTTTCGTGCGCGTAATCTTCCGCATCACGATGTCCGCCTTGATCGCTGGCGCGAGATTCTCGTCGCCGATGATGATTCCGCCGCGCTGCTGGAACTCGCGCACCCGCATCGCGACGCTCGCGGTGAGCACGTCGCAATCGGCGAGCACGAGCACCTTGAACCGATCGAGCGGCGCGACTTCGTGGATCACTTGCGGCTGAAGCTGCGCGTAGAGAAGCGTCAGATACGCCTCGTCGTTCGAGTAGCCGTAGCTGCCGCGCCGCGCGAACATCTGCGCGGTGAAGCTGTCGAGATATGCCACATCGCTCGCGCGGTCGCCGACCTGCCGCAGCGTGGGGCCGAGCGGTTCGAGCACCTCGCGATGAAGACGGCGGAACTCCTCCTTCGTGTCCGGGTGCGTGTAGCGGTAGCCGCCGGTGCTGTCGGTCGGCACGAGCGCCTGCCAGCCGTGATACATGATGCCGTCGATGGGCCGCGCGAGCTTTGTCCAGAATGACTCGCGCAGATGCATCGGCGAGATGGTGATGTAGGCCGCGTCGGGATCGTGATCCTCGAACGGCGACGCGACGTGCGCCGCGCCTTCCTTTCTCGGCGCACTCTGCGTGCGATACCAAAAGAGCTGAGTCATCTTCATCACGCGCTGTTTGTGCGGCGCGGCCATCGCGAGCAGTTCGTCGGTGAAGTAGGCGATGCGGAGCGGGTCTGGATTCGTGTAGGTCCACTGCCCGAGCACATCCACTCCGCCGCCGCTCCCGACGATGCTCGGCGCGCGGATCGCCGGGTCGAACCACGTCCACACATCGTCGCGCCCGGTCGAGTGAATGCCGCGGTGCACCGCGGTGTGCAGCGCATTCCAGCCGTCGCCGACCGTCCAGAACCAGCGGTAGTAATTCAGCACGGGATGATCGTCGGGGATCACGCGGTCGGCGGGACAGTCCTTGAGCTTGCTCCACTCGAGGCCGCCCTTCGTAGTCACCTCGGCTGGAATATCCGCGCCGGAGAACTTCCGGTAAGCCTCGCGATCGAACTCCGAGAAGCTGACCTGCGAACTGTCGCGCACCTCGGTGTTGATCATCGCCGCCTGCCACGCCGGGAAGTCGCGATAGGTCTGCGCGATCGACGCGCCGACGTTCTCGCAAAACTCCGCGAGCCCCGGCAGTGCTGCGTTCACGTCGGGGCGCGAGGCGTAGGGCTTGCCGCTGCGATCGACGCGCTGGAGGTCCGGGCGTTCCTTCAGCCAGCCACCGGGCGAGAGCTGGAAAGCGATGCCGAAGTCGTTCGCGAGTGCGAGGTCGAACATCGCCTTCGTCTCGGCGATGGCGTCGTCCTTCGCTGGCGCGACGGGCTTTTTCGCGGACCAGATCGCACCGTAGTCCACGCGGCCGGCGAGGCAGTGAGTGAAGCCGAGATCCTTCAGCCGCACCAACTCCTCACTCAGGCCCGTGCCGCCGATGCCCCACATCACGACCGGCATCCGCGGCAGCCGGCGCGGCGCGATGATGAACTCCGCGTGCTCCTCGCTCGACAACGGCATATCGCCGGGCGCATCGAGTTTCGCAGTGAGGCGATACGTGTCGGGACGCAGCGAGGTATCCAGCGCGTGATCGACGCGGTGCGTCTCACTGGGCGCGAGTTCGGGAAGCGTCGAAAACTCTGCGCCGATGCGGAGCGTGAGATTCTTCGCCGGCGCTTTGCCAAGATTGCGCACGATCACGCCGACGGGCTGCGCCTTCTCCATGCGCAGCCACGTCCAGCGCTCCGCCTCGAAACTCACCGCGATCGGCCGAAACTCGAGAGCGCCGTCGCAGATGCGCACTTCGTCGATGAAGCCGGGGAAGCCCGCGTAGTTGCTGCCCACACGGTCACCGATTGAGAGCTGATGTTTCCCCGCGACGACTGCGCCGCGACCCGGTTTGCGCACGATGCCGATGGGCGCGCCGTTGCGGAAGAAACGCATCGTGCCGGCAGCGTCGTAGGTGAACGCGACGTGCTGCCACATGCCGGGCGCGGCTTGGAACGGCTCGGAGTTGAGCGTATCGGAGTCGTTGCCGAAGCCGAGGATCACTTGAAGGCGGCGGGTGCCGGCTTTGTCGCCGGTGGTGAGGCGGAACTGGTAGTCGGAGTGCGCGACGTATTTCTTGTCGATCAGCACCGGCGAGAGTTCCGGCGTCAGCTCCGGCTTCGTGGCGAACCACAACTCGACACTGAACGCGCCCTTCGGCGAGAGCGTCGTCTTCGTCGTCACCGCGGCGTGGCGCTTGTCCTCGACCGGCCAGCCGGGGAAGGATTCGAGAGCGCCATCGCGCTTTCCGTTTGGTGAGATCAGCGCGCCGTCGAGCTTGAGATCGTTCGCTTTGCCGGAAGAGTCCTTCGCATCGCCGTCGAACCGCCAGTAGCCGAGCACGTGTGGGCCGTTCGCGTCGGCGCCGGTGTAGCCGGGCTGCCATGTCTCGCACGATGCGGCGAGCGCGCGTGCGGCGAGGACGAGGAATAGAACAGTGCGAAGTGCGATCACGGCTTCGCCTTGAGGTGCTTGTCGAAAAAGCCGAGCACGAGTGGGCGGAGGTCGCGCTGCTTCGGCTCGAGGTGGAAGCTGTGTAGTGCTCCCTCGACGATCACGAGTTGATGATCGACGCCCGCTTTGGCCAGCGCGGCGTCGAACGCTTTCGAGTCGTCCACGCTCACGGTCGTGTCCGCCGTGCCGTGCAGGATGAGGATCGGCGGATCGTTCTTGTCCACGTGCGCGAGCGGCGACGCCTGGCGATACAGCTCCGGCGCTTCCGCGCGCGTCTTGCGAAACATCGCGATGTCGCGCTGCGAAAACCACAGCATCGGCCCGTAGAGATCGACCGCGCACTTCACCGCGCACGAGCCGCTGCCCGGCGGATCGAACTCCGGCCCGGCGACGGCGAGCATCGCTGCGAGGTGTCCGCCCGCCGACCCGCCGATCGCGCCGATGCGTTCGGGATCGATGTGCAGCCGCTCCGCATTCGCGCGCAGCCAGCGCACGGCAGTCTTGCAGTCGTGAAGGTTCTGCGGCCACGTCGGCTCGCTGCCGTCCTTCGTCGCGAGCGCGTAGTTGATGCTCATGCCGACGTAACCATTGAGCGCGAGCGTGGTGCCGATGTTGATCTCGCGCGCCGCGCGCTTGTCGCCGCCGCTCCAGCCACCGCCGTGGATGATGACGACCGCCGGGAAGCGCTGCCCCGGCTTTGCGTCGGCGGGCAGGTAAAGATCGGCCTTTTCCGCGCGGCCTGCGCCGAGGTAATCGATGTCGTGCTCGGTGCGCACGGCATCGGCGGCGAGAGAGGTGGAAGCGACGAGGAACAGCAGGAGTTTCATGGGTTGAGGAGTTCGGGTGGAAGCGGAGGAGTGGCGCCGGACTGCGAACACACGTAGGCGGCGATGCGGCTCGCGTGGTCGAGGACTCGGTCGAGCGGACGACCCGCGAGCAGGCCGAGCGTTAGCGCCGCGGTGAACGAGTCGCCCGCGCCGATCGTGTCGCGCACGGTCGTCGCGACGCCTGCGTGCTCCGCGCGTGCGCCGTCGGACCAAAGCACGCACCCTTCGCTTCCGCGTGTGAGCGCGACTGCGCGCAGATCGAAACGCGCGGCGATCGCTTCGATGTCACGCAGCGCAAACATCTCCTCGATCACCGGGAGCTCGGCGTCGTTGAGCTTGAGCACGTTCGCAAGCGCGAGCGATGTTTCGATCACTTCGCGCGAGTAGAAGTGCTGCCGCAGGTTGATGTCGAAGACGCGCAACGCGTCCGGTCGCGTGGCTGCGACCATGCGCTGGATCGACGCGCGGGAGATGGCCGCGCGCTGTGCGAGCGAGCCGAAACATACTACGTCCGCTTCGCGCACGCGCCCATCCGGCTCGATCGCGTCCCACGCGACATTCTCGTGGATCGTGTAGCGCGGCTGGCCGTCTGTGAGTTCGACACTCACGGTCCCGGTTGGACGCTGCGGGTCCACTTGCACCGCAAAGTGACGCAGGATCTCGCGCCCGAGTTCATCGTCGCCGACTCGCGAGATGAGCGTCGTTTCCGCCCCGAGAGCGCGGGCGTGATGGGCGAAGTTCGCAGGCGCGCCGCCGAGCACGGGGCCGCCCGGCAGCAGATCCCACAACACTTCGCCGAGCGCGAAAACGCGCGGCTTCATCGACCTGCGTCGCGCCAGCCGGCGCGGAGTTGCCTCGCGAGTTCCGTGACCATGCCTGCGTTCGCGCTGGCCACGTTTGCGTTCTCGTTGGGATCGCCGTGCTCGTCGTAAAGCTCGGTGCCCACGTCCTCGCCCTTCGCAGTCTTCCACTCGGTGTAGCGCCAGCGGTCGGTGCGAATGGAGCGGCCGATGATCCCGTCTTTGCCCGGTCGCAGATACTGGCTGAACGCCGCCGCTTTCCACGCGCGCTGCGGTTCGTCGAGCAGCGGCGCGAAGCTCGTTCCTTCGAGATGCGTGGGAAGTGGCAGCCCCGCGCAATCGGCGAGCGTCGGGTAAAGGTCCACGAGTTCCACCAGCGCGCGCGTGCGTTGCCCCGCGGTCTTCTGCCCCGGCGCGCTGACGATCAGCGGCACGCGCGTGCCGAGTTCGAAGTTGGTCATCTTCGTGAAGATGCCGTTCTCGCCGAGGTGATAGCCGTGATCACCCCACAGCACGACGATCGTGTCCTCGCGCAGGCCAAGCCGGTCGAGTTCGTCGAGCACGCGGCCAACTTGCGCGTCGGCGAAGCTGACGCACGCGCGGTAGCCGCGGATGAGATTGCGCGCGGTGTCGTCGTCGATGCCGCCTTTCGCGGGAATGCCGCCGTAGGTGCGCAGCTCATACCAGTTGTGAAACGCCGCCTCGGGCGCGTCTTTCGTCGGCGCGTAATTGTCCGGCAGCTTGATCGTTTCGGCGGGATACAGATCCCAATACTTCTGCGGGCACGTGAATGGCAGGTGCGGCTTCACGAAGCCGACGCCGAGGAAGAACGGCTTCCGCATCGTCTTCAGCCGTTGCAGCGTCTCGATCGCCTTCGTCGCCGTCTTCGCGTCGGGATACGACTCGTCCGGTTCGTCCGCCGCCTCGAACGGCGGGCCGCGCGAGAGCTTCGAGCCCGATTTCTTCAACTGCTTGATCAACTCGTTTGATTCCTCGGTGAACCAATGGCCATACGGCGTGCCGTGATACCACGACGGCTCGCTCCAGGACTGCGGATCGTCGCCGGGCTCCTTCTCGCTGTGGTGAAAAATTTTGCCGAGCGACAGCGAGTGCCAGCCGTTCGCTTTGAAGTGCTGCGGCAGCGTGACTACGTCGGGCATCATCGGACGCATGAACTTGTTGTTCGCCTTCACGCCCGTCGTGTCGGGGCGGCAGCCGCTCAGCACGCTCGCGCGCGAGGGATTGCAGACCGCCTGCTGGCAATACGCGCGCTCGAAGAGCAGCCCGCGCGCGGCGAGTCGATCGATGTTCGGCGACTGGATGTGCTTCGCGCCGTAGCAGCCGAGTTCCGGGCGCAGATCGTCGAGCGCGATGAAGAGGACGTTCATCTTCTCGGCGCGCGATGACGAAACGACGAGGCACGCAAGTGCGAAGGCGAGCAGCTTCATGGCGGTCATTGCTTCGGTTTCGTCCTCTCGGCTTCGCGCAGTCGCTGGACTTTCGGCTTGTAGCCCTCGGCGAAGTTCACCTGCGTCGAGCGAAGTTGCGTGAGCAGGCGCCCGCGCATTCGGTCCAGCATCTCGCGCTGCCCGGCGACATCGGCGAGATCGCGCATCTCCAGCGGATCGCTTTCGAGATCGAAGAGATACTCGCGCTGCTCGTCGGCCCAATACTTAAAGCGCCCATCGCACGCCATGATGCGCAGCGGCGCGGCGTTGCCGATCTCGCTGAGCGCGAGGTCGCGGATGGAATCATTCTTCCCCGCTGCCACCGGCAGCAGCGACTTCGCAAAGCGGCCCGGCGTCAGCTCGCCGCCGATCGCATCCACGATGGTGGGATACACGTCCATCATCTGCACCGGCGCTTTCGTGCGACCCGCTTTCGCGTGGCCGGGCCAGCGGACCACGAGCGGCACGCGCGCGGACTCTTCGTGAAAGCGGCCCTTCGTCAGGTAGCCGTGCGCGCCCATCATCTCGCCGTGATCGGCGGTGAACATCACCAGCGCGTCGTCCCACGTTCCGCGCGCTTTCATCGCGTCGATCAAGCGCCCGACGCACTGGTCCACGAGCGCCATCTTGCCGAGATAGTTCGCGAGCAAACGTTTCGTCTCCGCGTGATCGAGCGTGCGGCCTTCGCGCTGGAAGGTCGCGGGCACATTCGCGGGCAGCGTGAGCTTCTCCGGGTCGAACATCGTCGCGAACTCGCCGGGCGCATCGAGCGGCGGATGCGGCGAGTGCAGGCTCACGACGAGGCAGAGCGGCTTGTCTTTCGGCTGCATGCGGATGAAGTCGGTCGCGAGCCTGGTCGCGAAGCTGTCGTGATAGTCCTCAGGCTTCACCACGCTCGCGCGCGGCTCGAACTCCCACTTCACGTAGCGCTGCCGCATGTCCGACGCGACCGCGCCGAGCAGGCCGAGCTTCCGCAAATGCTGCATGTAGGGATTCCCTCCGCGCTCCGAATCCGGCGGGCCCGAAATGTCGATCACGCGATCGAGCCCGAGCGCGGCGTAATATTCATCGAGTGCCTTGAACGCCTTTTTCCATTCCGGTCCCGCGGTCCAGTGCAGCTTGCCGATCTGCGCGGTCGTGTAGCCGGCGCGCCGGATGTCGCGAAACATCGGCGCCGATTCCGGAGGCGTGAAATAGCCCGTCGCGTTGCCCCAGAGCGCGTGGCCGTGATTGTGCGGATACAAACCGGTGATGAGCGAGACGCGCGCGGGCATACAGACGGGCGAAGTCGTGTAGCAGCGGTCGAAAATCATTCCCTCGCGCGCGATGCCATCGAGGTGCGGCGTGCGCACCTGCGGATCGTCCCAGCTCACGTAACGCGGGCTCCATTGATCGGTGAGGATCACGAGCACGTCGGGCCTCGACGCGGCGCCGGCCATCAGCGAAGCCGCCAGAAAAGCGCAGAGCGCGAAGATCGAGCAGCGTGTGGAGCTCACTCAGTCCTTCTTCTCCGGCTCCGTGTCGATCTGTGGCTTCGTGTCGCCTTGCAGCTTGGCGATTCGTTTGGCGACAGCCTCGACCGCCTCGGCGTCGGAGTGGATCGCGTAGTCGATCGCGGCGGTGTAGCTCGCGCCGGGAGCGAGCTTGGGCACGCGGCCGAGCTTGCGTTCGATCCGGCGCGGGTTCGGGAAGTTCACGCCGGGCTCAAGCCCCGTCACGTAGCCTTCGCCCTCGGCTGCCGTGTTCTTCCACTGCGTGAGATACGGCAGCTCTTTCACCGAGTAAGCCATCGAGACGGCGCGGTCGGCTTGCTTGTTTTGCAGTGCGATCAGCGTGCGCCCGCCGGCGTCGGCCAGCGGCACGATGCAATAGACCAGCTCCACGTAGCCCGGCGTCGGCCTGGCATACTCCGCGTAGCTCCCGATGGCTTTTGCCGCGCGCTCATTCATCGGCGTCACCCGCGCCACGGGCGCGAGGAGGCGCGATCCCATCTCCAGCAGCGGGCGCCCGTAGTTCGCGTGGTAGAGCAGCTCGAACTCCTGCTCCGCGTCGCCGCGGTTGGTGATCGTGTCGGCGATGCGCAGCGATTGCGAGCCGGGGTCGGTGGAAATCTCCGTCACCAGTTCGAGCTTCGGCCCGTAAAACATCCGCTCGTCCACGATCCCGCGCACGGTGAGCTGATACGGCGGATTGCGATCGACGATGATCTCCACCTCGCTCGCGGGAATGTTCGCGATCTTGCCGTGCAGCGTGAGATCCATCGTCGCCTTGTCGCCCACGTTGTTGGTGAACTCATCCGGGCCCGGCCCGCCATTGCTCTCCAGCCCGCAGCGCACCATCCACTCGTTGAATCCATCCAGCCAGCCGAGTCCGCCGCGGCTCATAAGATTGATGTGCCGCGGATGCACGACTTCCTTCACCGGTGAGTTCCACCCGAGCCGCACGTCGCCCACCTTCGCTTCGAGCACGCCCATGCCGCGCGTCGGCACGACGGTGAACTCGAGCTTGCCGTTGTTCACGACGATCACCTCCACGCCTTCCTGCTTGCCGCCGTGCAGCGTCCGCTTGCGAATCGTCCAGCCCGGCGCCTTCGGCGTGAGCTTCCTGCCGGAAAACTCCGCGGTCTCGACGCGGATGTTTTTCCCCGAGCTGATGAGTGTCTGGCGGAAAGGTTCGGCGGCGAGCATGGGCAGCGTCAGGGTGAGAAGGGCGGGAGTGAGGAACTTCATGCAGCCCAAGCTGCCTGCGAGCCCGCGCCGCTGCCAAGCGCCAACTCGCGCCGGAACGATCACGCGTCGCCGTTCCCTGGGCGCCTACTGCGCCGCCCGCTCCGCGGCGAGGAGGATGCCAGCGGCTTTGTCGAGGGTCTCCTGCCACTCGGCGGCGGGGTGCGAGTCGGCGACGATGCCGGCGCCGACGTGGAAATGGGCGACGCCCTGCTCGACGACGACGGTTCTGATCGCGATGTTGAATCGGCTCTCGCCGTTGAAGCCGAGCCAGCCGATCGCGCCGGTGTAGAGGCCGCGCGGGCTGCCTTCGAGCTCGGCGATGATTTCGCGCGCGCGCTTCTTCGGCGCGCCGGTGATCGAGCCGCCGGGGAAACACGCGTCGAGCGCGGCGACGTGATCGACTTCCTCCCGCAGCCGGCCCTCGACCGTGGAGACGAGATGGAAGACCTGCTCGAATCGCTCGAGCGCGAGCAGTTCGCGCACGGCGACGCTGCCGTAGTCGCACACCTGGCCGAGGTCGTTGCGCTCGAGGTCGGTGATCATCACCAGTTCGGCGATTTCTTTTGGCGAGGTGATGAGGTCGAACGCGGAGCGCTCGTCGTCGTCGCCCTCGGGCCGGCGCGGGCGCGTGCCTTTGATC
>JBEBGD010000081.1:0-25701 GCA_040081625.1 Chthoniobacteraceae bacterium | reverse complement strand
GATGTAGTCGAGCGCGCGCTCGACCATCGCGCAGTAGTCGTCGCGCGTGCGCCCGGCGGTGAAGGCGACGCCCGGGCGATCGGCGCCAGTGCCGGGCGTGCCGAGCTTGGAGAGGCAATCGCCGACTTCGAGCCATGAGCCATCGTCGTGGCGATGGATCAGCGCATTCTCGTAGAGGCCGAAACAGAACGCGCCATCGTAGTCCACGCTGCCGGCGAGGAAGCCGGTCGGCACGCCGTGGTCGGCGGACTCGCTGCGATGCGCGGCAATCGCTTCGCGCAAAAGCCCGGCGTCCTGCCGGAGCGTGCCGCG
Organism: Chthoniobacteraceae bacterium; assembly: GCA_040081625.1. Taxonomy (GTDB): domain Bacteria; phylum Verrucomicrobiota; class Verrucomicrobiia; order Chthoniobacterales; family Chthoniobacteraceae; genus VFJQ01. The sequence continues at coordinate 25,389 of JBEBGD010000081.1, read as the reverse complement.
CAGGAGCGGCGAGGGCTCGGCCGCGACGATGGAAATTTGGCCGCGGCGCGCGCCTTCGAGAGCGCTGTCGAAGAACACGAGCCCCGGCAGATGGCGCATCCGCGCGGCGACCTCGACGGGTGCGAGGTCGAGAGATACCGGACTGGGATTCGAGACGCGCAAGGACACGCCGGGCCATTGCGCCGGCTTGCCTGCTTTTCAAACCGAATTTTTCCGCTACCCTGCGCCCCTCGAAATGAAAAGCCTCGCCGCCTTCGCCCTCACCATGCTCGCCGCCGCTGCTGTCGCCCAAGACGCGGCCAAACCGAAATTCCGCGAAAGCGACACGCCCGCGCCGGCGCCAGCTCCTGCCGTGAAGGATGCGGCGCCGAAGGACGGGATTGGCCTTATCCCCGAGACGCTCGAGCCCGTGCAGAAGCCGAAAGGTGTGGAACTCAAGGAGCCCGAGGCTCCGCAGACGCTCGACAAGACGACCGCCGCCGCGGACGAACTGAACGAGCGCATCCGCTTCCGCGAACTCAAGACGAAGGCCGAGCGTGAGCCGAAGGTGGCGGCGGAGATGGACCGCGCGAATACCGCGAAGTCCGACTTCGAGAAACGCGAGGCGTTACGGTCATACTACGCGTTGCTTTATGGCCGGATCGCGAAGCTCGATTCCTCGCTGAAGAAGCGCGCCGACGATGCGCGAGTGCGCCTTTCGCGGCGGCTCGACCAGACGCGGGTCGCGCCGACCGAGCCGATCGAGCCCGGCGAACGCATCAGCGAATAGCGCGCGGAAAAAACCGGTTGAGCCGCGTGTGAGGCACCTCTACTCTCCGCGCGCTCTCGAAACGCCGCTATCGTCTAGGGGCCTAGGACACAGCCCTCTCAAGGCTGTTACACGGGTTCGAATCCCGTTAGCGGTAATTTTTGGCCTTCGGAATTTGCGGGCGCGCCTTGAACAACTCATGGCCATGGAGTCCTTTGAGCGTATCGAATCGATCGATCAACCGATGCATCCGCCCCAAGTCCCCATCATGCGCACGTTTCTGTTTTCGTTCGTCGGCATCGCGATCCTCCTGGCTGATGCAGGCTGTGGAAAGGCTCCCGCGCCGGCGCGGATCGCCGAGCCGGCGCCGCCCGTCGCTGCGATTTGGCCCGCGACGCGCAAGACCGATCGCGGAAATTTCGGCGTGACGATCCGGCCGCACGGTGGCCGCATCGTGAGGAACGAGCACTTCTCGATCGAGGTCGTGCTGGAGCCGGGTGCGGGAGCGGGCGCGCCGGTGAGTGTGGTCGTGGATGCGGATATGCCGGCGCATCAGCACGGGATGAACACCAAGGCGGAAACCGTCCACGAGGGCGGGAATCGATACCGCGCCAATGGGATGCTCTTTCACATGGCGGGGGAGTGGATGATCACGGTCGATGTCGCTGCGGGGAGCACGAAGGAGCGCGCGTCGTTTCCAGTCGCGATCGAATGAACCGCGGCGGCCTGGCCGTCATCGCCGCCGGGCTTGCCGCGGTCTTTTCCACAGGGTGCGAGCGCGAACCGGCGGAGCGCGTGCTGCCATTCACGGCGGAGGAGGTGCGCGAGGTTTTGAAGCTGTCGCCGCTCCCGCCGACGCCGGCCAACCCGACGAACGCGGTCGCAGACAACCCCGCCGCCGCGAGACTCGGCCAGCGGCTGTTTTTCGACAAACGTCTCTCGGCCAACGGCGAAATCTCGTGCGCGACCTGCCACGATCCGGCGCACGGATTCTCCGACGGAAAGCCGCTCTCCGAAGGCCTGAAACCGACCGAACGGCACTCGATGGCGCTCTGGAATGTCGGGCATCAACGCTGGTTTTTTTGGAATGGTCGCGCCGATTCGCTCTGGGCCCAGGCGCTCCAGCCGCTGCTGCACGAAAAGGAAATGGGCGTGGATCCTGAACACCTCCGCGCTGTGCTCGCCGACGATGCGTCGATGAAGGCCGATTACGAAGCGATCTTCGGACCGCTTCCGCCGGCGGCAAATGCCGGGGATCGTGCGGCGGACACATTGCTCGCCAATTTCGGGAAAGCGCTCGAGGCATACCAGCGGCTCATCGTCAGCACCGGCGCGCCGTTCGATCGATTCGTCGCGACGATGCGGAGCGGGGGAGTGGCGCGCGAGCCGAGGGCGATCAGCGAATCCGCGCAGCGCGGGCTCCAGCTCTTCGTCGGGCGCGGGGGATGCGTCCTCTGCCACGCCGGGCCGAATTTTACCGACGGTGAATTTCACAACATCGGCATGGCCGGGGTGCCGCCCGACCAGGGGCGATTCGAGGGAATCCAGGAGGTCCGGGCGGACCGCTTCAACGGGCTCGGCGAGTTCAGCGACGACCGGAGCCCGGCGGCAAACATCAAGCTGCGCTACCTGACCGTGAAGCTAAATCACCTCGGCGAATTCAAGACGCCGACGTTGCGCAACGTCGCCGGGACCGCGCCATATATGCACGACGGTCGATTCGCCACGCTGCGCGAGGTCATCGACTTCTACTCGGAGCTGCCCGGCGAGCCGGCCTTCGGTCATCGCGAGGACACGCTCGTGCCGCTGAAATTCACCGAACAGGAAAAGGCGGATCTGGAAGCCTTCCTGCGGACGCTCACCGGCGCGCCGCTCGACGCCTCGCTCACGCAGCCGCCGGTCGCTTCGCAGAGCATGAAGCGGCGCAATTGACAGGCGCAGGCTCGACCCTATCCTGCGCGCGAGTGAACCAAATCACAAAGACCGACGCGGCTGTGGACAAGACAGCGGCCCTAAAAGCGACTCTCGAGCCCATCAACGCGCAGCTCTACGCCGTGGAGGAACGCATCCGCCAGCAGGCCCGCGCCTTCGATCCTGCCGTCGAGGGCTACGTGGCCTACGCGATCGAATCCAACGGCAAGCGGCTGCGGCCCGCACTGGCGCTGCTCGCGGGCGGCGCGACCGGCGAGATCGGGCCGAACCATTTCGAGCTGGCTGTGGTCGTCGAGCTCATCCACGCGGCGACCCTCGTCCACGACGACATCCTCGACGGTGCGGAGAAGCGGCGCGGCCAGCCCACGGCGAATGCGAAGTGGGGCAACGCGATCTCGGTGTTGCTCGGCGATTGTCTCTTCGCGCACGCGCTGAAGATTTCGACGGGCTTTCAAAATGGCGAAGTCAGCCGCCGCATCGCGCACGCCGCAGCGGACGTGTGCAGCGGCGAGATCATCCAGACGCAGCGGCGTTTCGATCTCAAGCTGAGCGTGCCGGATTACTACAAGATCATCGAGATGAAGACGGCGGCGCTCTTCGGCGTCGCGACCGAACTCGGCGCGCTGCTCAACGAGGCGTCGCCGGAGGTGATCACCGCGCTGCGGATCTTCGGCCTGCGGCTCGGGTCGGCGTATCAGATCTACGACGACGTGGTCGATCTCGCGGGCGATGAAGCCAAGGCCGGCAAGACGCTCGGCAGCGACCTGCGCAAGGGCAAGCTGACGCTGCCCATCCTCTACCTCCTCCAGCAGAGCGACCCGGAAAAGCGCCAGCGCATTTCCCACCTCATCCTCGAGGGCGACGACGACGACACGCGCCTGCTCGTGGACGAAGCCCTCAAGGCCGGTGCGGTGCGCAGCGCCGTTGCGACCGCCCGCAAGTTCGTGCGCGAAGCGGGAGCGCAACTCACGGTCGTGCCCGCGGGCCGATACCGCGACAGCCTCGGCTTGCTTGTCACGACGCTCGACCAGATGATCGCGCCCTTCGGCGTCTAAGCTCAGACCGGGGCGCCGGCTTTTTTTCCTACGATGAACCCGCGCCTTCTCATCCTCGCCGCCTGCCTCCTCGCGAGCACGGCTTTCGCGCAGACGTTTTCGCGCCCGAAGTCGGTGCTCGGCATGAAGTGGGGTGCGTCGCGTATTGAAGTGCTCACGGCGCTCGGCGAAGCTGGAGCGACCATTCCCGAGACGCTCTTCGACAGCACCGAGCCGCGCATTCAGGCGACGGGCGGAAAATTCGCCGGGCAGGAAGTCGTGATGTGGGACGTCGAATTGGTGAATGGAAAGCTCGTCGCCTTGTCCGCGACGATGAAGGCCGCCGACAGCGGCAGCGCGCTCTTCCGCGAGATCAAGAAGGAGCTCGCGAAAAAATACGGGCCGCCGACCGGCGAGCGGCGGCTGAGCACGCTCACGCCCGACCAAAAGCGCGCCTTGCAGGTCGCCGGCGCGCGCGTGCCGAACCAGGGAACGGCGACGAGCTGGAAATTCCCGGCAAATTTGCAGGAAAAGGAATCGCTCACGCTCTCGTGCGAGATGGCGCCGCCGACATCCGTGGCCACCGAGGACGAGAGCCAGTTCCTGGTCACGGTGCGCTACGCGTCCGAGAGCCTGAGGGCGCAACTCGATGCGATCACCAATCCCGATCCGGGCGCCACGCCGAAGTCCGGCCGCCCGCTCAGGGGCAAGGATCTCTGACGTGGGCAGCCTGCGGATCCAGGAGCTTCGCGAAGACGAGCGCCCGCGCGAAAAGCTCGCGCTGCACGGTGCAGCGACACTCAGCGAGCCGGAGCTGATCGCCATCCTGCTGCGCGTCGGAACGCAAGGCGCCAACGCCATCGACGTCGCGCGGCAGCTTCTCGCGGAATTCAAATCGCTCGCCGGACTCGCGCGCGCGTCGGTGAAGGAACTCGGGCGCATCAAGGGCGTCGGCCCGGCGAAGGCCGTGCAACTCGCCGCCGCCTTCGAGCTCGCCTCGCGCCTCGCCCGCGCGGACACCGCGCGTGTCCCCGTGGAGACGCCCGAGCAAGTGTGGGCGCTGCTCGGCGCGGAGATGTCGATGCTCACGCGCGAGTCGCTGCGCGTGATCCTGCTCGACACCAAGCTCAAGCTCCTGCGCACCGAGGAAGTCTCGCTCGGCAGTCTCAACGAAAGCCTCGCGCACCCGCGCGAAGTCTTCCGGCCCGCGCTGCTCTACGCCGCGTTCGGCCTCATCGTCGTCCACAATCACCCGAGCGGCGACTCCACGCCGAGCGACGCCGACCGCCGGCTTACGCAACGCCTTCGCAGTGCCGCGGAACTCCTCAGCATCCAGCTCATCGACCACATCATCCTCGGAAACGCGGACGGTGGTCGCGTGCCGTGGTTCAGCTTCCGGCAGGCGGGGATGCTCTGAAGCTTGGAAGTTGGAAGGATGATTTAGGAAGTCGGCAGCCGCCTTCTTACTTCTTACTTTTCACTTCTTACTTCCTACTTTCCCCATGATCCACTCCACCGCCATCATCCACCCGGACGCGCAGCTCGGCGCCGATGTCACCGTCGGGCCGTTCGCCATCGTCGAAGGCGCCGCGCGCATCGGCAATCGCTGCACGATCCAGGCGCACGCCGTCGTCACCGCCCACGTCACGATGGGCGACGACAACCTCATCGGCTACGGCGCGATCATCGGCGGCGATCCGCAGGATCTCGCCTTCCGCCCCGCGGTGCGCAGCGAAGTGCGCATCGGCAGCGGCAACAAAATCCGCGAATACGCCACGATCCATCGCGGCACGAGCGAAGGCAGTGCGACCATCGTCGGCGACCACTGCTTCCTCATGGCCGGCGCGCACCTCGCGCACAATGTCGAGATCGCCGACCACGTCATCCTCGCGAACAACGTGCTGCTTGCCGGCTACGTGCAGGTCGGCGAGCGCGTCTTCCTCGGCGGCGGGTGCGTCGTTCACCAGCACATGCGCATCGGCCGGCTCGCGATCTGCCAGGGCGGCTCGGCGTTCTCGAAGAACGTCCCGCCTTACGCCATGGGAACCGGGCTCAACATCGTGGCCGGCCTCAACGTCATCGGCTTGCGCCGGGCCGGTTTCACCGCGGTGCAGCGCGCCGAGATCAAGGAAGCCTTCGACCTGCTCTACCGCAGCGGCCTCAATGTCACGCAGGCGCTCGCGGCAGCCGCCGATCGCGTGTGGGCGGAGGAAGGCCGCGCCTTCTGGGATTTCGTGGCCGGGGCGAAGAAGCGCGGCATCATCTCGCTGCTCGCGAAGCGGGGCGGGCTCGATGAACAGCAAGCCGTCGAGTGAGACTCCGGCGTCGGGGATTTCATGGCAGCGTGAGCACTGATTGACCCGCCGCTCGCGCCCGCTACCCTCCGCGCCCCGATGAAAATCTCGCGCGCCCTGATCTCCGTTTCCGACAAGACCGGCCTCGTCCCGTTTGCCAGGGAGCTCGCTGCGCTCGGCATCGAGATCATCTCGACCGGCGGCACCGCAAAGCTGCTCGCGAAGGAAGGCATCCCGTGCGTCGAGATCAGCGACTACACCGGCTTTCCCGAGATGATGGATGGGCGCGTGAAGACGCTGCACCCGAAGGTCCACGGCGGCTTGCTCCACTTGCGCGACAACCCCGAGCACGTCGCGCAGGCGACGGCACACGACATCAAACCGATCGATCTCGTCGTCGTGAATCTCTACCCTTTCGAGCAGACGATCGCGAAGCCCGACGTGACGCTCGATGAGGCGATCGAGAACATCGACATCGGCGGACCGTCGATGCTGCGCAGCGCGGCGAAGAATTACCGCTCGGTCACGGTCGTCACCGATCCGGGCGACTACGAGGACGTGCTGCAAGTGCTGCGCGACAATGACGGCGAGACTACGCTCCAGCTCCGCGAGAGGCTCGCGATCAAGGTCTTCGTCACCACGGCGCGCTACGACGGCGCGATCGCGAATTTCCTCAACAAGGAAAAGGAGTGCCAGAGCAGTTTCAGCCTCAGCCTGCCGCGCGTCGCGCAGCTCCGCTACGGCGAGAATCCGCACCAGACCGGCGCGCTCTACGGTTCGTGGGACGAGTTTTTCGAGAAGCTCCACGGGAAGGAACTCTCGTATAACAACATCCTCGACATCACCGCGGCGTCGGAGCTGATCGAGGAATTCGGCGAGCCGACCGTGGCGATCCTCAAGCATACGAACCCGTGCGGCGTCGGCTCCGATCCGGATTTACGCGAGGCGTGGGACAAGGCATTCGCGACCGACAAGCAGGCGCCGTTCGGCGGCATCATCATCACCAACCGTCCGCTCACCGAGCCGCTCGCCAAGGCGATCGGCGAGATTTTCAGCGAAGTGATCATCGCGCCCGACTACGAGCCCGACGCGCTTGCGCTGCTCAAGAAGAAGAAGAACCTGCGCCTAATGCGCAAGCTCGCGAGTTCGCAGGGCAAAGGCGGTGCGTGCGATGCGTTGATCCGATCGGTGATCGGCGGCGTGCTCACGCAGAGCCGCGATTCGATCGTCGAGACGGGGCTCGGGGAAAAGGTCGTCACTGCGCGCAAGCCGACCGTCAGTGAGATGGCGGCGATGCTTTTCGCGTGGCGCGTGGTGAAGCACGTGAAGAGCAACGCGATCGTCTATGCCGCCGGCGATCGCACGCTCGGCATCGGCGCCGGGCAGATGAGCCGCGTGGACTCCAGCCGCATCGCGATCTGGAAGGCACGGGACGCCGGACTTTCGCTCGAAGGCAGCGCGGTCGGCAGCGATGCGTTCTTCCCATTCTCCGACGGGCTCATAGCCGCAGCGGACGCCGGCGCGACCTGCGCCATCCAGCCCGGAGGCAGTGTGCGCGACGAGGAGATCATCGCCGCCGCGAACGAGCGCGAGATCGCGATGATCTGCACGGGCGTCCGGCATTTCCGGCACTGACCGATGAAACTCGGCGTCAACATCGACCACTTCGCCACGCTCCGGCAGACGCGTTACGCGGCGATGCCCGACTCGCCGAACGCCGAGCCTGATCCCGTCGCAGCAGCCGCGCTGTGCGAGCGCGCGGGTTGCCATGGGATCACGGCGCACTTGCGCGCGGATCGGCGGCACATTCAGGACCGCGACATCGCGCGGTTGCGCGAGAGCGTGCTCACGAAGCTGAATCTCGAGATGGCCAACACGAAGGAGATCCTGGAGATCGCGCTGCGGCTCGAGCCGGATGAAGTCTGCCTCGTCCCGGAGAATCGCGCGGAGATCACGACCGAGGGCGGGCTCGATTGCGTGGGCCAGCGCGCCGCGCTCGCGCCGACCATCAAGCGCCTGCAAGCGGCGAGTATCCGCGTGAGTCTTTTCATCGAGCCCAGCCCGGACCAGATCGACACCGCGATCGCACTTGGCGCGGAGATGATCGAACTGCACACGGGCGCCTTTGCGAACGCGACCGGCGTCGAGCAGAAACAGGAACTCACGCGCTTGCGCAGCGCCGCCGATTACGCGCATGGGTTGGGGCTTCAGGTCAATGCAGGCCACGGCATCAACTACACGAACATCGCCCAGATCCGCGCCGTGCGGCATCTCAACGAACTGAATATCGGCCACAGCATCGTCAGCCGCGCGGCGCTCTTCGGGATCGAGCAGGCTGTCCGCGAGATGCTCGCGGCGATGGGTGAATCGTGAGCGTCGTCGGGATCGGCGTGGACATCATCGAAGTCGCGCGCATCCGCGCGTCGCTCGATCGGCACGGTGAGCGATTCCACGATCGCATCTGCACGGCGGGCGAAGCGGAGTATTGCCTGCGGATGCGCGACCCGGCGCCGTTCTTTGCGGCGCGGTTTGCGGCGAAGGAGGCCGTCAGCAAGGCGCTCGGCACCGGCATCGGCGCGCAGTGCGGCTGGCTGGACATCGAAGTGCGGCGCAAGGCGAGTGGCGAGCCATTCATCGTGCTGCATGGCGCGGGCGCGGAGACGGCGAAGCGCCTTGGGATCGCCGAAGTGCGTGTGAGCCTCAGCCACACCGAGCACTACGCGTGTGCGCAGGCGGTGGCTGTCGGCGCGGCCTGAAATTCCGCTGGCGCGACGGCAAGTGGTCGTTACTTTCGCGCCCCGATTCCGGGAAACGCGCGCTTAGCTCAGCGGTAGAGCGCTTGCTTCACACGCAAGAAGTCACAGGTTCGAACCCTGTAGCGCGCACCATCTCTCTGCGAGATTCTGCCCATTGCACATTCTCAACGACGCCCCGTTTCATCCCCCATGCCCGACGAATTCACCTACGACGTCTTCCTGAGCCACAGCGCGAACGACGAGGCAGTGGTGCGCCCGCTGGCGGAGCGGTTGCGGAAGGAGGGGTTAGTGGCCGCCTCGCAACGCTCAACCCTTAACTCGCAACCGCATGACGGCACTGGGCGCAGTTGGAGTCCGGGCCGTTCCAAGTGCAGGGGCATCATGCCCTTCGCGACCCGCTGAACAAGGAGCGCCGCTTATTTGGCGCACCTGAACTTCAGTCGCTTTCCCCGAATCATGAACCCAAAATCCTATCTGCTTCGATCCGGTCTCCGCTTGGTTGTCCTGCTCCCGTTCGCCGCGACAAAGCTTTTCGCTTCTGAAAACGCCTCCATTGGCAACGAATACATGGCGCGCGAGGTGTCATGGCAGGGCGGTCGCCTCGCCACGCGGACGATTGTCAATCACCCCGGTCAAAGCCAGGCGAAAGTCGCCGGTGGCGACGAGTTCGCTCTGACGGTCCGACTTGAGGGGTCTTCAGCGGACCTCCGGCTGACGGCGGCGGACTTCGATGTGAAGGGAAGCGAGTCCGGCGCGGGAAACTTCTCGCTCGATGTCCGGCTCTCCGGGAAGGCCGCGCCGCTGGATCTCACCGTGCGTTACTTCGCGAAAGCTGGTGAACCCTGGATGCGCAAGCAACTGCTCGTCACCGCGCGACAGCCGCTAAAAATCAGGAAGGTCGAGGTTGAGTATTTGGCCGGCGCCGATTCCTACAGTCCCTATTACGCTGACCAGTTCACGGCACGTGGCCCGGCGAAATGGCGGCCGCCGCTCGGCCAGCCCATCTACACGAAATCCACTGGCATGTGGTGGGGGGGCGAGTTTCCCGCGGCGCGCAATGAGGTGAAGGACGGCAAACTCATCTGCGGCTATCTCACTGCCGTGGATCTCAAGGCTGGCTCCACGTGGTCGAGCCATACCGCCGCCGTCGGTGTCTCGGACGACCCGGCTTTCGTGAAGGATGCATTTCTGGAATACATCGATGCCGCCCGCGCGCGCCCGCTTCGACTGCAAACCCAATACAATTGCTGGTTCGACTACGGCAAGGGCGTCGACACGGACAAGTTCACCGCGAGCGTGCGCAAGGTGAACGAGGAACTCGTCATGCAACGTGGAGTTCCGCCGCTGCGTGCCTACGTGATCGACGACGGCTGGCAGGACACGGCGAAGGATTGGACGAAAGAGGGCGTGTGGCCGGTGAACGAGAAATTCGCTCCCGACTTCGTCAGATCCCGCGAGGAAGTCGCGCGGGCGAAGTCTGCGCTCGGATTGTGGTTGAGTCCCGGCTGTCTCTTCGGCGGCCAGCCCGCCCTGCCCAAGATGCGCGCCGCCGGATGGCGCGCCCTCGATCCGTGGATGTCGTTGACCGGCCCAGAATACATGGACGCGCTCGAAAAACGCCTGGTGCAGCTTGCCGCGAGCGGAGTTGCCTACTTCAAACTCGACGGCGTCTTCGGTCACCTTAACACGCGCAACTTCGACATCGAGGGTTTCAAGGGCGGCGAAGAGGAACTGAACGCAGCCAAATACGACGATGCGAAGGAACGCTATCTGTCGCTCGGTTCTGAGCGCCTGATGAGGATCTTCCAGCGAATGGGCGAGGCCAATCCGGACGTCTATATCGTCATCTCCAACGGCGCATTTCTGAGCTCGTGGTGGCTGCAGCACGTCGATGCGGTGTGGATGATCAATGCCGGAGACGCTGCCAAAGGAGCGGACCGCACCGCCGAGCTCGTCTATCGCGACGCCTCCTATTTCCAGCTCGCCTCGGCGGACGCGGACAACACCCAGTTCCCCCTCAGCTCCCTGTTCAATCACGAGCCGAAGAAGACCACGAGCGGCGAGGACGCGGATGCCTTTCGTCGCTATCTTTTCATGAGCCTTTCGCGCGGCACGGGATTGGTGGAGCTTTACCTCAAGACCTTTGATCTGAGCAAAAGCGACTGGGACGTGCTGGCGGAGGGCCTGAAGTGGGTGCATCACGCGTTCCCTGCCTTCAAGCGGGCACGGATGATCGGCGGCAGCCCGAAGCAGGCCGAAGTCTATGGTTACACCGGTTGGACCGAGGACTCCGGTTACCTTTCGCTGCACAATCCCTCGAGCGAGACGCGCGAGTTCCATCTCGTGCTCGACCGAACTCTCGGACTGCCCAAGTCCGCATTGAGCCAGGGCAGATCGTATGTCGTGTCGTCGCCTCTCACGGCAGATGCCGCCTTGCTGCCGAAGACGGCCACCGCCGGGCAGCCATATTCCATCGCACTGCCACCCCGCGCGATCCGCATTCTGGAATTCGCCAGCCCAGCGCCCGGCAAAGCACGGTGAAATGCGATCTTCTGGCAGTCAGCATAGCGAACTTCGAATTCTGCTTCTTATACTCGCTCCTTGGCAGCGCTCCTGAATAGACCGCACATGAAATTCCGAGTTCGGCAAACCGCTCGGACCGTCGCTCGCCGATGCGAAACACACCGACTGGACTGACCAGCGGGAATTCACCCCCGCCTCAACCTTCGTCGAACTGGGAACACAAACCACCCACATCAATTGGAATCCATGAAAACCACGCCCCCACTCATAACCGCCATGCGACGGATGCGGCCAGCGTTTGAGCTTCTCCCCGAGTTTCAGGCCAGATTTGCCAGGGAGGCGGTGCGCGCGCAGTTCGAGCAACTGCTGGCCGAGGATCCCCGCCGACGCCGACGCCGCCCGTGGTGCTCGATGAAGCGCCGCACGAATCCGCGGTGAGCCCGTGGCTCGCGCGGCGCGCCCTCTTCCTGTCATCCTGAGCGAAGCCGAAGGACCTCATTCAGCTTTCCCTGCTATCGTCGTCTCGTTTGAAAAAAACGGATGAGAGGTCCTTCGGCTTCGCTCAGGATGACAGGAGAAACTGAGCGCAACCGCTGCACGACGATGCCAGCGCCCGTTGCCGCGGAGCTGAATCGAGCCACTTCGCACGCGGCTTTATGGCGGAAATATGCGGGTCGAAAAAAAGGTGTTTTTCCGCATTGGTCCCGCCCCGCGTTTTCCGCTGCACGCGCGGGTCGAAGCACATGAAACCAGTTCGATGGGGCGAATTTCGATGGGGGGATCACAATGTTCGTTGGGGCAAACATTCCTACCGGCGCGAGCCCGGCGATCCGGGGTATGTGGAAACCTCAACACCCAGACGAACCATGAACAGACGCAGATTCAACTTCGCCCTCTCGACGCTCCTGCGCGATGGCGACAAGCTCAAGGACGCGCTCGAAGACACCGACTACGCGACCGCCATGCGGGCCCGCCTCGGCGCGAATTGCGCGGCGGATCTCGGCACGCTGCTCGCCGCCGTGCGCACCGAGCTGCTCAATCAAAGCGGCAAGACCGGCGATGCCGGCTCGATGACGCAGCATCAAAACGAAGAGTTCCGCGAAGTCGAGCGGCTCGCCGCCGGTGCGCGTCGCACTGCGCGGCTCGCCTTTCCGGGGCAGGACGTGATCTTGCACAGCGAATTCCGGGTCGGCATCGACACGCCGAAGACGCTCGCCGCCGAACTCGACCGCGCCGGCAAGACCAAGGCGGCGTGCGGTAAATACGCGACGCAGCTCGCCGCCCAGGGCTGGATGGCCGCCGACACGACGGATCTACAGGCGGCCATCGCCGCATGCGGCGGCATGGACACCGACCAGGGCGAAGCGTTTGCCGATCGCGCGGAGTTGACCACCGACCTGACCCGCGCCGCGAACGATCTCTACGCGGACTGCCTGCGTGTGCAGAACGCCGCGCGCCTGCAATACCCCTCGACCAAGCCGAACACCGAAGCCGCCCGCGCCCGCTTTCCTACTCGACACCTTCCCTCCGCGCGCCCGCAGCCAGCCGGACGGCGGGACGCAGCCGCCGCAGCCGCCGCCGACCCCGCCGAATCCGTAATCCGAGCACGCGAGCAGGCGGCTACTTCGCCAGAATCCCGCCGAGCACCTTCCCGTCCACGTCCTTCATCTCCAGCCCGAGCAGCGCGGCCATCGTCGGGGCCACGTCGAGGTTGTCGATGCGGTCGAGAGTGGCGCCGGGTTTGATGCCGGCGCCCCACGCGACGAAGCTGCCGTGGAGCATCGGCTGGTTTGGGTCGTAGCCGTGGGTGCCTTTCACTTCGTCGCTCTTTGGCGTGATGACGACGCCACCCGCGAGCGAATCGCTGAATGAGTAGCCGCTCTTTGCCGAGAGGACGATGTCGGGCATTCGGCGGTCTTGCTTCGGGTCGGCGAGGCCGTATTTCGGGAAGTCCTCCGGGGTGATGACGAGGTCCATGCCTTCGATGCCGGCGAAGAGTTTTGCGACGCGTCGGAGCAGTTCGTCGCGCTTTGAGTCGTCGAGGATATAGATGAAGCTCGCGCCGCCCTGGCTGAGGGCGCGGACGCTGCCGCCGGTGATCTTGCTGCCTTCGGCGATAAGCAGTTGTTCGTTGCGGAGCATGACGTTGGGCTGGATGTGCTGCTGATACGGAAAGAATCCGTGATCCGAGGAAACGATGAGCGTGGCCTTGCCGGGGAAGCTTTTCTTTAGCTCATCCCACACCTCGCGCACCCGGTCGTCGGCGAACTTCACCGCTGCGTAAGCCTCCGGCGATTGCGGTCCTTTCGCGTGCTCGACGTGATCGACTTCGACCTGGTGCAGCAGCGCGACGTTCGGTCGGTGCGTGCTGATGATGTGGTTCAGCATCTGCACATACATGCGGTCGCGGTCCTCACCCTTGCCGGTCTTGCACCACTCCTCCTGTTTATCGAACGGGATGCCCGCGGTCTTGAACTCCTCGAGCAGCGACGGGGTCGTGTAGCCTTGGAAGAGTTGATTCGGGAAGCAGTCGGGCACTGTCCAGTCGAGGGTCTTCGCGCCGCGGGTGGCGGGCCAGATGATGGCGGCGGTTTTCATCCGCGCGGCCTTGGCCACGTCGTAGATGGTCGGGCTGCGGACGATTTCCTCCTTGTTGAAGATCGGGTCGGGGATGAGCGCGACGGGCTCGCCCTTGGCGCGGTCGAAGTAGTTGTTGCCGATGACGCCGTGCTTCACGGGATGCACGCCGGTGACGAGCGTGGTGTGGTTCGGCCACGTGACGGTGGGCATCGAGCAGCGCATCATCTTCGCGCGCGCGCCCTCGGCGGCGAGCTGGCGGATGGTGGGCATCTCGCATTTCGGGTCGTCGTGGTAGTAGTGCGCGAGGCCGTCCACGCTGATGAGGACGACGATGCGATCGTCCGCGGCGCGCGCGGTGAAGGGGAGGACGAGGGCGAGGAGGAGCGTGAGGGCGGCTTTCATACCGCCCGCGTCAATCCGCAGGGGGCGCTGGTATTGGGTCGCTCGGCGGAAGAACTGCCTCGGGCTCGCTCTCGACGACGGGCGGCACCGGCGCCGGAGCGGCGATTTCGATCTCGGCGGTGGGCTGGACCTCGACGACCGCTGCCTCCGCTGCGGGAGCGGGAGTGGAGATTTCAGCCGCAGCCACGGGTAGAGCCGCGGGTGCCGCGCCCTTTTCCGCCGTGGCCGGTGCCGGCGCTTCGGGCTTCCCGGGTTCGGTCAGCGCCTTCGGTGGCAGCGGCAGATCGAATCGGCCATCGACGAACTCGATCACGTGGCCGGAGTGGATGAGATAATGCAGATCGGTCGCGAGCTCGGTTTTCTCCGCGGCTCTCTCGGGCGCGTCGAGGTTTTCGCCGAGCAGCTTCACCGCGAGATCGCGACGGGTGCAGCGTTGATGGGCCTCGATGGTCCTGAGAATGGCGAGCACGCTTTCGCGCGCCGGCTGGCCTTCCGGGTAGCGCGCTGGTCGCACGGCGCTCGCATACACGACGCGTTTGCGGTGCTTGAAGAAGGTGAGATTCGCCTCGGCGAGCGCGGGGCGCATCGCATTGACCACGCCCGACGGGAAGGCCATCTCGCGGTCGAACGCCTCGCGCAGCGCGGCCATCAGTGAGCGATCCACGGTCTTGCACATCACGCTGCCGCTCGCCTCGAAGCACGCGCCGGTCTTGATCTCCTGCGGCAGATACGTCTGCCGGAAATGCGCCTCGACCTCCACGAGCGTCTTGAACGTCTCCGGTTCGCCTTCGGCTGTCGTGAGGTAGGTCGTCGTCGAGCGCGCCTGCTCTTTCCAGTCGTTGACGGCCTGCTCGTCGGTGACGACTTCGATTTCGCGCTGCTGGAATTCAGCGAAGGGCATCCGGTGCTTGTAGCGCTCGTCGTAGATGCGCCGCAGTGCGGGCTGGTAGGCGTGATGATTCGTCGGCCCGAGCAGCAGTCCACTCGCGCGGAGCCGCGCGACGTTCGAGAAGTTGCCCTTGGGCGCTTCGCCCTGCACGACTTCCTCGCGGTAGTATTTATCCTTCAGAAGCCGGAAGGCGTCGCGCTCGAGGATCGAGCGGTCGGTGGAGATCGCGCCGTCGCCGAGTTGATACAGCGTCACCTCCGGCTCGAGCGTGGTGAGCAGCACGCGATGCAGCGCCGGCTTGCCGAGGAACATCTTCGCCGCGCTGAAGACCGGATACGCGCGATGCGTCGAGCGCATCTCCTTCGCGATCGCCGCGAGCATTCCGGGCTCGGGCAGAAATTCGACCTTCACCTTCGCTGGCACGATCGGCGGCGGCGGGACAAAGCGGGGCTCGTCGCGTCGGTCGTCGCGTCGCGGTCCACGCGGTCCGCCGCCCGGCTTCGGTCCACGGCGGTCGCCTGGCGGGCGATTACCGCCCGGTCCGCGATCGTCGCGCCGAGGCCCGCTGGGTGGGCCTCCCGGCCTTGGTCCGCCTGGGCGGGGTCCGCCCGGGGGTCCGCCCGGTCTTGGTCCGCCGCCTGGGCGCGGGCCGCCGGGTCGCGGTCCACCCGGGCGCGCACCGCGGCCACCGAAGCCTCCCCGGTCGTCGCGATCGCGGCGCTCGGGGCGTTCGCCCTCGAAATCCGCGTAACGATTGCGCGGCGATTCGCTCTCCTTGAGCCAGTCGGGGAGGAGCTTCAGATCCAGAGATTCGGGCAGGTCGGGCATTTGATGGCGGCGGCTGTAGCGCGGGCAATGGCAAAAGTAAAACGGCACGAAGCGGCTTTCGCGTGGAACAAATATCCGCGAAGAAAAAGGATTGCGTGATGGGGTGGCCTCGCTACCCCTTTGCGGCCCAAAACCAAGCCAACGACAACCCATTTATTGCCATGTCCGAAAAATCGATCGAAGAGAAAGTCAAAGACATCATTGTGGAGCAACTCGGCGTGAACCCGGAGCAGGTCACGCGTGAAGCTTCCTTCATCGAGGACCTCGGAGCCGATTCG
The DNA here is from genome assembly GCA_040081625.1 of Chthoniobacteraceae bacterium. Lineage (GTDB taxonomy): Bacteria > Verrucomicrobiota > Verrucomicrobiia > Chthoniobacterales > Chthoniobacteraceae > VFJQ01. The sequence continues at coordinate 9,125 of JBEBGD010000081.1, read as the reverse complement.
CTCGATACCGTGGAGTTGGTGATGGCGTTCGAAGAGGAGTTCTCCATCGAAGTGCCGGACGAAGACGCCGAGAAGCTGCAGAAAGTCGGCGACGTGATCGACTACGTCGAAGGCAAGCTGCCCAAGTAGTCCGCGCGTCAGAAACGCTTTCGCAAGAGCACGCTGTCCTCCGGGCGGCGTGCTCTTGTGCTTTTGTAGCCGGGGTTTGAGACCCGGCTACAGCCTACTCCCGCCGCAGCACCGTCTTCCTCCGGTAGCTCTCGTCGGGCTGCGGGTGGTCGAGCGTGTAGTGGAGCCCGCGCGATTCCTTCCGCGTCAGCGCGCTGTCCACGATCAGGCTCGCCACGCAGCAGAGGTTGCGCAGTTCGAGGATGTCGGTCGTGACCTTGAAGCCCCAATAGAATTCCTGGATCTCGCGCTCGAGATTTCGCAGCCGCGTCGCCGCGCGCTGGAGTCGCTTGGTCGTGCGCACGATGCCGACGTAGTCCCACATCACGCGCCGGATTTCGTCCCAGTTGTGGTAGATGACGACCAGTTCGTCCACGTCCACTGCCGCGCCGCTCTTCCACGGCGGCAGTGCGAGATCGCGAAGCCGCGCATCCGCCGCGTCGTCGCTCCGTGCCACGATTGTTTCAAGACACCGATGCGCGAGCACGCACGCTTCGAGCAGCGAATTGCTCGCGAGCCGGTTCGCGCCGTGCAGGCCGGTGCAGGCGACTTCGCCGATCGCGAAAAGCCCCGGCAGGCTCGACGCGCCGTTTTCATCCGTCTCGACTCCGCCGCACTGGTAATGCGCCGCCGGCACGACCGGGATCGGTTGCTTCGTGATGTCGATGCCGAGCCTCAGACAGTTCTCGTAAATGTTCGGGAAGCGCTCGCGCACCCACTCCTCGGGCTTGTGCGTGATGTCCAGATACACGCAGCTCGCCCCGGTGCGCTTCATCTCCGCATCGATCGCGCGGGCTACGATGTCGCGCGGCGCGAGTTCCTTTCGCGCATCGTAGCGCTCCATGAATGACGCGCCCTTCGCATCCACGAGCCGCCCGCCTTCGCCGCGGATCGCCTCGGTGATGAGGAAACTCCGCTCATGCGTATGAAAAAGGCACGTTGGGTGAAACTGGATGAACTCCATGTTCGCGATGCGCGCGCCCGCCCGCCACGCCATCGCCACGCCGTCGCCGGTCGCGATGCCGGGATTGGTCGTATAAAGATACACGCGCCCGCAGCCGCCGGTCGCGAGCACCACGCGATCGCTGCGCAACGTGAGCACCTCGCCGGTGGCCTCGTTCAAGACGTAGGCGCCGATGCAGCGATCCGTCGAGACGTGGCCGAGCTTGCCGAGCGTGACGAGGTCCACCGCCATGTGATTCTCGAGCACGACGATGTTTTCGTCCGCCGCGACCGCCGCGAGCAGTGCGCGCTCGATCTCGCGCCCGGTCACGTCGCGCGAGTGGAGGATGCGCCGCTTCGAGTGCCCGCCTTCCTTTCCGAGGTCGAGTTCGTGCGCGCCGTTGCCGGTCTCGCGTTCATCGAAGTGAACGCCCAGCTCGATCAACTCGTGGATGCGCGCAGGCCCGTCGGTCACGATCGAGCGCACCATCGCCTCGTCGCAAAGTCCCGCGCCGGCGTCGAGCGTGTCGCGCACGTGCAACTCGAAGGAATCCTCCGTGCTCGTCACGCAAGCGATCCCGCCCTGCGCCCACGCCGTGTTCGACATGCCGCGATCGCGCTTGGTCACCAGCGCCACGGTTCCGTGGCGCGCCGCCTTGATCGCAAACGAAAGCCCCGCGATGCCCGAGCCGATGATGAGGAAGTCGAAGCGTTGCACGGTCAGCGGAGCTGAATGTTGTCGATGAGCCGCGTCGTGCCGAAGAACACCGCGACCGCGATCACCGCGCCGCGCGCCGCCTGCTCGACCGGCGTGAGTGCCGCGGGATCGACGGCCTCGACGTAATCGATGCGGGCGAGGGGAACCGTCGAGATGGTCTGCCACACGAGCCGGCGGAGCTTCTCGCCTTCGCGCACGCCGCGCCGCCACGAGGCCTGTGCGGCGAGCAGTGCCTGCCGGATCACCGCCGCCTGTGCGCGCTCTTCGGGCGTGAGATACGCGTTGCGCGAGCTGAGCGCGAGGCCGTCGCGCTCGCGCACCGTCGGCGCAGCGAGCACGCGCACGGGCAGATTCAAGTCGCGCACCATGCGGCGGATCACCGCGCACTGCTGGTAGTCCTTCATCCCGAAGACCGCGGCGTCCGGTTGCGTGATCGTGAACAACTTCAGCACCACCGTGCATACGCCGCGGAAGTGGCCAGGTCGCGCCGCGCCGCAGAGATTCGCGGACACCGCTCCCTCATCCACCCACGTCGAGTGCTCGTCCGAATACATCGTCGCGGGATGAAAGATCGCATCCGCGCCGTGCTCCGCACACACCGCGCGATCCGCGGCGAAGGCGCGCGGGTAGCGCGAGAAATCCTCCGTCGGTCCGAACTGCGCCGGGTTCACATAGATCGACACGAGCACCGTCCCGCTTTCGCCCGCCGCGCGCCGCGCGCGATCGATCAGCGAAGCGTGCCCCGCGTGCAGCGCGCCCATCGTCGGCACGAGCACGAGCGGCCGCGCAGCAGTGCGGCAGAAGCGCGAAGTCGCCGGGGTCGAGCGTAGGATTTTCAAGGCGGTGCTGCGGCATAGCGCCTCCGGGGCGCGCAAGGCAAGCGCCGCCTACTCGTCTTCGAGCGGCAGCAACTCGCCGCGCAAGCGCTTGAGCCCCTCGGCATAGAAGCGGTCGCGCACCGCGCCCACGTAGTGCCGCGCGACCGTGTCCTTGGTCGCATGCCGCCGGAGCGAGACTTCGTAGGTCTTCGGCAGCAGGCCGCCCCTGGCGTTTCGCGACGCGCACAGCGCGAGGAGCGTCTGCTCCAGCCGCCAGACTTGGCCGCGCAGGATCGATGTCAGCGCGAGGGCGCGGTCGCAGAAATCGAAGTCCATCGCGGGACGATGCACCAGGCCGAGTCCGCTATTTACGCGGCTCCACATTTTCACGTCGAGTTCCTCGCGCACCTCGCCCGCGGTGATCAGTGCGTTCTCCTGCGCGTCCTCGATGAACCAGCAATCCTTTGCCGGCGCCGACTGCGCCCAGTCGATGATCTCCTGCGGCCGGCGGAAAAAGAGCATATCGCTGTCGAGCACGATGAACCGGTCGCCTTGCGCGTAGTGCGCCATGTCGAATACCTTCAGCGCGAGCGGGTGGGTATTGCGGAAATCGAAGCAGAACGGAAATGGGCGAAGCACCCTGCCAACGTCGGCGTCAGACTCCTCGCGTGGGATGATGCGGCACGAGTTGAAGAGCGTGCCCAGCATTTCGCGGCCTTCCTCCGGCAGCGTGCCGTCGTCGTGGATCACCACCGGCCAGGCGATTTCCGTGTAGTGGAAGAAGCTCGCGAGCGCCCACGCGGCGAGCCGCCAGTCCTTTTCACCGGTCAGTATATGGACCGGCACGGTCGCGGGCTCTTCTCCCCAAAACGACCACGACCAATCCTCAATGAGAGGAAGCGTATTGTAGTCGTGATAGGCGGCACCCCAGCCGCGTTTAACGTCGCGGCGGAGTTGCCCCCAGAGATTGCCGGGAGAGATCATGGGCTCGAGCGCGGGAATCTGCGCGGTGCCGTGCCAAACGCAAGCCGCCGCTTACACCGTGTCCACCGCCGAGCGCGCCGCGTTCTGAAAGGCGAGCAGCCCGCCCGCCACCAGCAGTAGCGCGAAAGTCGCAGAGATCCCGAGCATCAGCGGCTCGATGTGCCCGCGCCCGAGCAGACACCAGCGAAACGTCTCCACCGGCGCGGACATCGGATTGAGCCACGCGAGCCACAGCCAGCGCTCCGGCACTTTCGAGAGCGGATAGATGATCGGCGTCGCAAACATCCACAGCTGCACGAGGAACTGGTTGAGGTGCATCAGGTCGCGGTATTTCGCGGTGAACGCCGCCATCCAAAGCCCAACGCCGAGCCCAACCGCCGCGACGTGCAGGATCGCCAGCGGCAGCAGCAGAAGCTGCCACGTGCCGACCGCGATGCCTTGAGCCAGCGCATAGTAGGCGGCGAAAATTACGAAGGGGATCGCCTGCAGCCCGAGCATGATGAGATTTGACACCGTAGCCGCGAGCGGCATCACCAGTCTCGGGAACCACACCTTCGTGAACAGGTGATGGTTGTTTTGAAACGTCCCTGCCGCCGCCTGGAGATTCTGCGCGAAGTAATTCCACGCCAGCAATCCGCTGAGATAAAACAGCGGCGCCGGGATGCCATCGGTCGGGATGCCCGCCACGCGCGCGAATACGATGACGAACATGAGCATCGTGAGCAGCGGCTGGACGACGTGCCACAGCGGCCCGAGCAGCGTCTGCTGATACCGCGCGAGCAGATCGCGTCGCACCATCAGCGCGAGCAGGTCCCGGTATTCCCAAAGCTCGCGCACGTCGATGCGCAGCCACCTGCGCGGCGGCTCGATCACGATCTCGGTGGGCGCGTTCAGCTCGGCCATTGCCAGCAGGAGAGTTCGAAGTCGCAGCCTTCCACCACCAGCGCCGCGGCATAATTGTCCGCCGGCTCGAAGGTATGCAGCGTGAAGCGATCCGCATCCGGGAACGACGGCTCATCCCCGACGCCGAGCCCGCGCGCCTTGAGCTGCGCCTCGGTGCGCGTCCACAGGGCGAAGAACTTTCCGAGCCGCTCCTCCGCCGGCGCGACGCGCAGCGCCCATTGATCCTCCGCGCAGAAATAATGCTCCGCGAGCATCTCAAACGGAATGTTCCCGCGCACCGCCTCCAGATCGACACCCACTTCCCGCCCGTGCGTCACCGCCACGAGCATCAAGTCCTCGGAGTGGCTCAGGTTGAAGCGAAGCAGCGAATCCGGCAGCGACGGCTTCCCGCGCGGGCCTTTCGCGAAGCGCAGATCGCCAGCCTCGATGCCGCTATAATCACCGAGGATTGCGCGCAGCGTTCCGCGCGCGGCGATGTAGCGATGGCGGTCGATCGCGTGATGAAAACGTCCCGCGCGCAGCCACTCCTCATGCGTCAATGTCGCCTCGCACGCAGGGTCGAATGCGTCGAGCCGCACGAGCCAAAGGTGAACCTCCGCGGGCCGAAGCCCGGGATGCACAGCGGCGAGCTGAAAATCGGATCCCGTCGTCAGCATGTGGATTCGGTGATGAGGGAGCTGCGGATTTTCTCGCCGACGACGCGCAAGTTCTGCTCAAGCGCGATGCTGCTCTGATGTCCGCCCGGCACGAGACAGACACGCACGTCGTCGCTCAAATCCGACCAGCCATAGTCGGGCGAACGTCCGCCCGGCGGAGGATCGTCAATTGCCCAGACGACGATCACGCGGCTCGCGAGCGGCCCCGGCACGTAGGCATCCAGCGCACTGATGTAGGCACGCTCGACGGCTGATGGGCCGCCGCCAGTCGCGAGCGGGGCTGGTCGCTCCAGGGCGCGATCACGCCCGCTCCATAGCTCCGCCACGCGACGTGGCACGTGGCCGAGATCGCGCGTCGCCGCGCAAATCCGCATCCATTGCGTGCGGCCCCACGCGTCCGCGCCGATCGCCACCTTCCGGATCGCCCGAAAGCGCGCGGCGCGACCTGCTTCGTCGTCGCCGAAGATTCGGCTCATGCTGCGCGCGATGCTCTCGACGTGGCGGTAGCGGAAGTTCGAGCCGTCCGCGCCGATCAGGATCACTCCCTCGACGCGCTCGCCCTCCGCCTCTAGCTGGCGCGCCATCTCGTAGGCGACGATCGCGCCGTTGCAGAAACCGCCGAGCAGATACGGGCCGTGCGGGCAGGTGCGGCGCAAGTCAGCAAGCCGCTCCGCCGCCATTACCTCGATCGTCGCCGGCGGCAGTTCGCCGTGCAGCCCGTGCGGATGCAGCGCGAAGAACGGGCGGGTTTCGCCGAGGTGCCGCGCGAGGTTGCGGCAGAAGAATCCGCCGCCGGAAAAATCGCCGTGCAGGAAAAACAGCGGCGTCTCGCTGCCGCCAGCCTGCACCGCGACGAGCGGCGATTCCTCCGAAGCGGCGCGACGTTCACTGACCAGCAAGTCGGCGAGGTGCGAGATCGTCGCATTCTCGAACATCGCCGCGAACGGCAGCCGAAAGCCGAACCGCTGCTCGACTGCCGCGAGCATCTGCGCCGCGAGCAGCGAGTGCCCGCCGAGGTGAAAGAAGTCGTCGTGAATCCCGATCGCACGGCGACCGAGAATGCGCTGCCACAGGTCGATCAATTCGATGTGCAGAGTCGTCTGCGCCTTGCCGTCATGATCGGGCGACGCGAGCGCATCGGGCGCAGGCAAGGCCCGCACGTCGAGCTTGCCATTGGCGGTCAGCGGCAGTCGCGCGAGCCGCACGAAGGCAGACGGAAGCATCCACGCCGGAAGAGTCGCCGCGAGTCGTTCGCGCAGCGCGGAGTCAGCGGGCGGCTCGGCTCCGTTGGCGGTGAGATAGGCCACGAGTTGCCGATCGCCCGACGCCTGTTCGTGCAATGTGACGACGCACTCCGCGACACCCGGCACTGCCCGCAGCGCCGCCTCGATCTCGCCAGGCTCCACACGAAAACCGCGCAGCTTGATCTGCCGATCCACGCGCCCGAGGCAATCGATCGTTCCATCCGGCAGCCAGCGCGCGCGGTCGCCCGACTTGTAGAGCCGGCCGAGCGGCGTCTCGATGAAACGCTGCGCCGTGAGCGCCAGATCGTCGTAACCGATCGCGAGCCCCGGCCCGCCGATGTAGAGTTCGCCCACCACTCCGACCGGCACGAGATCGAGCGCCGCATCGAGGATGAATACGTCAGTGTTTGCGATCGGGCGGCCAATCGGCACGCAGTCGTTTTCGATCCGCTCGACGTGGTGGCACACCGCGAAGGTCGTCGTCTCGGTCGGGCCGTATCCGTTGATCAAGTGGGACGGTTTGCCTTTGGTGAGCGCGATCTCGACGGCCACGGGGTCGCATCGCTCGCCGCCAAACAGAAGATGCCGGAACGTGCTGAAAATCTGCGGTTGCTCGCGCACGAGCCGGTTGAAGAGCGCAGCGGTGACGAACGCAGCCGTCGCCCGCGACTTGCGGTAGTGCGTGGCGAGTGCGCTGGCGTCGAGCAATTGCGCGGTCGTCGTGAGCGCCAGCCGTCCGCCGTTGAGCAGCGCGCCCCAGATCTCAAACGTTGCCGCGTCGAAGCTCAGGTTCGATTGATGCGACACGACATCCTCCGGCCCGAGTTGCGCGTAGTCGGTGTTGCAAACCAGCCGCGCGATTGCGCGATGAGGCACGAGCACGCCTTTCGGAGTGCCGGTCGAACCCGACGTGAAAAGCAGATACGCCGGCCCGGCGGGATCGACCGCGAGACTCACCGCCGCGTCGCTCGCGTCGGCGTAGTCGTTCGGATCGCGAAGCGAGACGGTTGCCTTGCTCTCGATGAGCGCGAGCCGGGCGGCGGGCTCGTCCGGGCTCAGCGGCAGATACGCGCCACCCGCGCGCAGGACGCCGATCGCTTCCCACAAGAACCGCGCGCTCCGCTCACCGTGCAGCGCGACCGCTTCTCCGGCACGCAGGCCTTTCGCGATGAGATGGTTCGCAACCCGGTTCGCCCGCCGATCCAGTTCGGCATAAGTGACCACGCTCTCGCCTTCGTATGCCACTGCGTCGGGCCGCGATGCTGCGACCTTCGCGAAGAGTTCGTGGATGGGGCAGTCGTGCGGATACGGATTCCGCGCGCCACGGCCCCACGCGAGCAGTTGGCCGCGCGCGGCGTCGTCGAGCAGCGGCAGCCTCCCGACCGGCGCGGCGGCGTCCGCGACGATGGACTCAAGCAGCGTGCGATAATTCCCGAGCCAGCGCTCGATCGTGGCTCCATCGAAAAGGTCGCGACTGAACGCGCAGTAGAGCTGCCATCCGTGGTCGGTCTCGATCAAGTTGAAGCTCAGATCGAAGCCGAGGCGCGACTTTGCGTTGATGTCGAACTCCGCTTCGACGCCCGCGAACTTGAGCGCCGTGGCCGCGCGGTCGATGTTGAACGTCACGCTCGCGAGCGGCGGACGGCTCGGGTCGCGCGGGAGCGACAGCCTTTGCAGCAGCGCGCCGAAGGTGAACTGCTGGTGATCGAACGCATCGAGCACGTCGGTCTTCAGCGTGGCGAGGAACCCGCTGAACGGCTGCGCCTCGTCGAGGCGCGCGCGGATCGGCAGGAAGTTCAGGCAGTGGCCGACGACCCCGTCGCTCCCCATCGCGGCCTGCCCCGCTGCAGCGATCCCGACGGCGATGTCGTCCTGCCCGCTGAGTCGGTGCAGCAGCACATGGAATGCGCCGAGCATCGTCGTGAACAACGTGCAGCGCTGCCCCGCGCTAAAGCGCTGGAGGGCGGTGAAAAGTTCCCTGGGAATCTGCGTCGTGCGCCGATCCGCGCGGAACGAACGCTGCACCGGGCGCGGCCGGTCGCCCGGCATTTCGAGCGGCGGCGGCACATCGGCGAAACGGGTGAGCCAGTAGCGCTCGGTGAGCGCGAACTCCGGCGTGCGTTGCTGCGCAGCTAGCCATTCGACGTAGCTCCGGAACGCCGGCGCCGTTGGCAACTCCGTGCGCGAGTAGAGCGCAGCAAGCTCGTTCACGAGCGTGCCGAACGACCAGCCGTCGCAAACGATGTGATGCACGGTGAGAACCAGATCGCGGCGATTGACCAGCACCGCGCGCAGCAGTGGCCCGCGCTCCAGGTCAAACGGTGTCGTCGTCTCGGCGTCGATCCGCGCTGCCAGGTCCGCGTCGTCCGCCATCGAGAGCGCGACCGCCAGCGGCGCGGCGACGTGTTGCCGCTGTCCATCCGCGCTGATCGTCGTCCGCAGCGCCTCGTGTCGTGCGACGAGTGCATCGAGCGCCGCGCGGAGCGCATCGATGTCGAGCGCCCCGCTAAATCGAATCGTCACCGATTCGTTGAAAGCCGCCGAAGCGTCGCTCCCGAGGCGCGACGCGAGCCACAACTCCTGCTGCGCATCGGTGAGCGGCAGCGCGCCATCGGCTTGCGGAATGAGCGGCGCGCGTCCGCGCGGCATTCACGCTTGGGAAGGGCGCCCGAATTTCATCTCGACCGCGCAC
>JBEBGD010000080.1:0-25811 GCA_040081625.1 Chthoniobacteraceae bacterium | reverse complement strand
GCCCGCGAGCCGCAGCACGCCGCTCTCGCGGCCCTGGTCGCCGATGAGGCTGCCCTTGATTTTCGCGAGCTTCACCGAGCCGTCGGCGAGGATCGCGCCGGAGCCGTCGCCCGCGCCGCCATTCACGCTGCCGAGGAGCGTGATGCCGGTGATGAACGTCGGCGTCGTGAGCGTGGCGAGCGTGACGGCGCCGACGTCGCGCCCGCTCGCGATCACGCCGGAGCCCGCGCCCGCGCCGCCGAAGATGCTGCCGTTGACGGTGGCGAGCGGGAGACCGTTTGAAAAAAGGGAGGCGGAGTCGGGGCCGGCATTCGCGATGCGTGCGTCGATGTCGCCCTTCACGAGCAGCTTCGTGATCGCGCCGAGTGTGCGCACGCTGCCGCTGCCGGCGCCGGTGCCGGCGAGGATGTCATCGCCGATGGTCAGCGAACTGATCGCGCCGAATCCGCGCAGGAAGCCGGAGTCTTCGCCCGCGCCGCCGGCGAGGTCGTTGCCGATGTTCACCGCGCCGAGATTGCCGAAGGAGGAGACGAAGCCGCTGCTCGCGCCGGCTCCGCCGGCGATGCTGCCGGTGATGGTGAGGCTCGCGATCGCGCCGCCGGAGGTGATGCGCCCGGAGTTGCTTCCGCCGCCGCCCACGATGCCGTCGGTGGGGAGGGAACCGATCTTGATCGCGCCGATGCCGCGGTCGCATTCGATCACGCCGGTGTCGTCGCTCGCGACTTCTGCCGCGATGCCGCCGATGAGCGAGCCGCCGATGGTGACGATGCCGAGCTTCGCGGCGGTCGTGATATTGCCGCCAGTGTCCCTCCCATCGACAACGCGCAGGCGTGCGTCCTTGATGTCGCCGAGGACTTTGAGCGACGTGAGTTCGCCGGTGATCGTGCTGACGAGATCGGGCGCGGGATTTTCCGCCGTCGGGACGGGCACCGGGATTTGCGTGGCGATGCCGCGCACGCCGAGCGAGTTCACGACGAGGCTCTTGATGCCGAATTTCAGCCCCGAGCCGCCCGCGTCGATCTGGCCGACGTCGCCGTCGATCGCGATGGTGCTGAGCGAGACGCCTGCGGCCTTGATCGCGCCGATGTCCGCGAAGCCATTGCCGCCGTCCTTCGCGGTGGCGGTGATCGTCATGCCGACGCCGGCGCGGACGAGTGGCGACAATCTCGTGAGGTCGATGAGCTGGAGTTGCTGGTGCGTGGTGGTGTCGTGCGCGACGTCGCCGGCGCTGAACTTGAAGACCTCGTTTGCCTTCGCGAGCATCGCGGTGTCGGTGCCGAGGAAGACGTTGCGGCTGAAAACGATCTTTACGTCGTCGCCGTCGGCGTCGGTGAAGGTGACGGTGCGCGGGTCGATCAGGCTGGCTGGCGCGATGCGTGCCTCGAGGGGTTCGATGCGCGGGCTCATGGCGCGTCGTTGTCCGCGTTGAAGACGAGAACGTCGCCGGCGATGACGTTGTTGTATAGCAGGTCGGCGCTGATCGCGGCCTTGACCTGGATGCGGTAGAGCTTGTCGCCGTCGATGTTCGGGTCGTCCACGCCGGTCACGGTCACGGTCTGCGGCACGCTCCAGTTTTCGGCGGTGAAGACGAGCCTCCTGCGAAGATTTTGGACACGACCACCGGTGCCCGCGGTGGTGAGGGTGACCGGGATCGTAAAGGTCGTCGCGTCGATCACTCCGACGCTGTGGGTGATCGCGCTCAGCACGGGGTCGTTGCCGGTGACGTTCGAGAAGATGACTTGATCGCCGGTGACGAGTCCGTGCGGCGTCGCGGTTTGGATATTCGTGTTGTCGTGGCCAGGATTTCCGGTGGTCGGAGTGCCGGCGGTGATGGATGTAATCGCCACGCTCGCCGCGGGCGTGCCTTCGGTCGCGAGCGTGGTGTCGATCGGGATGACGACCTGCGGGTTCAACTGCACGGTGCCGCCGGTGCCCGCGGTGGTGACGGCGAGCGGGATGGTGAAGGTGTCGGTGTCGGTGACCGTGGCGATGAAGACGCCGTTCATTTCCGGCGTGCTGCCGGTGACGCCTGCGATGAGGACTTCGCTGCCGCTGGTGATGCCGTGCGGCATGGCGGTGTTGATGGTGACGGGACTGCCCGCGGCGATGCTCGTGATCGCGATCTTCGGGGTGGTGGGTCGCGTGTCGAGCACGACGGTGAAGGTCGCGGTGCCGCCGGCCTCGGTGGTTTCGAGGCCGCTGGTTTTCGAGAGGAGGATCGTCGGCGGCAGTGGGCCGGTGACGTTGACTTTGTCGGAGCCGTCGTCGTTGGCGATCGGGTCGGAGTAGTCGGCTTCGCTGAGCAGGTATTTGCCGCCGCTGCTCTGGCCCTTGGGCATGGTGAGCGCGAACGCGCCGCTGCCGCCGGCGCCCGCGGGGAAGGGGATGATGTTCAGCTCCGGCTGCCCGTTCACGAGCACGACGCGGTCGCGCTGCGGGCCGGTTTTGTTCAGCGTGCGGTCGTCCGAGAGCCAGAAGCGCAGTTTCGACACGCCGAGTGTGCGGTTGCCGGTGTTGATGATCACAAAGGTGCCGTTGTAGGTGACCTGATAGTTCGGACCGGGCCGGCCGCGCTGCGATTTGGTCGGGCCGCTGTTCCACGCGATCGTGAGCTTCGGGTGCGGGAAGGGCGGGAGGTGCGGCGAGGCCTTGAAGCGCGGCACGATCGTCGTCCACGCGAGCGCGTCGTTCGCGGCGACATCGGTCTTTTTGTGAATGCGAACGCTCACCGCGAATGGCTCGCTGTCGCGATAGCCGTGGGTGCCGCGCACGAGGAATTTGCCGCTTTCCGCATCGCGAGTGATCGCGCCGTCCGACACCAATCCGTCGCCCCAGTCGATGCGCGCCGTGTAGCCCGATGCCAGTGCGGGCAGGGCGTCGGTGAAGGTGGCGACCACGCGATTGACGATGCGGCCGCTGTTCGACTCGACCGCGCCGCCGGACGCGCGCAGCGTGCCCACGCTCACTTCCGCGATGCTGCGAGCGGAGGCGCGCGCCCCGGCATTGCCGGAGAACTCGGCGATGACCGTATAGACGCCGGCTTTCGCGTAAGTGTGGCTGCCGAGCGCGACGTAGAGCCCGGCGCCCGGCGCGGTGGTGTCGCGCGCGAGGGTCGCGGTGGTCAGCGGCGTGCCGTCGCCCCAGTTGACATTCGCGGTGAAATTTCCCGGCACGCCCGCGGGATCGAGATCGTGAAGCTTCGCGACGACGACGTTCGCGAGCGGGATCGCGGGGCGGGCGTCGATGCTCACGCCTTCGCCGCGGGCGGCGCGGTCGCCGCTGGAGACGATGGCATTCGTGTAATCGGAAATCGCGGTGAAACCGCCGACGCCGATGTCGTATTGGCGGATGCTGAAGCCGAGGTTGTTGAAGCCGGTGTAGCCCGCGGTCGGCTGCATCTGGACGACGCGCCCGCTCGACGCGAGCAGTGTGCCTTTCGGGCCGATGGATGCGGACTGCGGCAGCATCGAGTGCTGGACGTCGAGGTAGTCGAACTCGAGATCGACCGCGTCGAGCGCGAAGACTGCAGGGATGTCCTTGGGCGTCGCGACCGGGTCCATGCGGCGGACGAAGGGATTGCAGTTCGACTCGTCGCGCACAGCGCGCACGATGAAGCTGCGCTTCGCGCTCGCGCCGCCCGGATCGCGGACGGTGACGGTGATCAGTGACGAACCGCGCGCCTTTGCACTGAGCACGAGGACGGCGTCGGTTTCGTTCGGCTGGATGGTCGCGGTGAGGATCTTCAGGTCGAGGTCCGGGCGCGAGCTGCTCGTCTTTGTCGCGCGGAATTTCGGGAGCAGCTCCCAGCCGCGCAGCATCTGGCCGAAGATGTTGTGCTTGAAGTCGAGGTGGCGCGGCTGGCCGTCGGTGATGAAGAACTGGCTGCCGTTCGAGTCGCGGTAGTCGGGGACGATCAGCGTGCCGCCGGATCCGAGCGAGTAGCCGGTGTTGGTTCCGGCATTGGCCATCGCGAGCTGGCCGCGTCCGCTGAAGATCGTGCCGTTATGGAATTCGTTTTGAAACTTCCACGAGGTCTGCGGGTCGCTGGCCGTCATCCCGGGTCCGCCGCTGCCGGTGCCGAGCGGATCGCCGCCCTGAAAAATAAAACCGGTCGTCCCCGCGCCGCCGCCGAGGTCTGCGATGCGGTGAAAGAGCACATTGTCGTAGAAGCCCGCCTGCGCCATGCCCGCGACGAACCCGGCGCTGACCGGCAGCCAGTCGCGAAAGAGCATAAACTCCATCGTGCCGGCGAAAGCGGGATCATCGGCGCCGCCGTCGGCGTGGCTGAGGTTCAGCACCAGCTTGGGATTGCCCGTCTTGACCCGGGCGAGGATCGCCGGGTTGGAGCTTGTGACCTTATAAGAGAGCGCGTCGCCATCGGCGTCGCTCGCCGTGATCGGGAAGAGCAGCGTCTTGCCGACTGGGATGTTTGGGGTCACCCGCGCCGCTTGGCCCTGCGTCGGGATGGGTGGATCGATCACCGGCACGGCCGCGTAGCCCGGAGTGGATACAAAGTGCCCGACGACCGCGAACAAGGGGAGGATGAGTTTCAATGAGGAGTGGGACACTGGCGGGCGCTGGAAACCGCGGGGACTATTGCGCGAGAATCCGGGAGCGCAAGCGGGCTGCGGGGGTAGGCGGGCCTTGCCTCGGGAAATACCCTGAAGTTCGTTCTCCGAGAGTCGGTAGTCTTCCCATGAAAGAATCCCAAAATCTACCCGGTAGGGATGCATGGCATCTGCTTCTACAGGGTGGGCATGAGCGAATACAAACGAATCCGAATCCTGGTCGTCGATGACGACAAGACCACGACTGGCGTGATTCGGACCCTGCTCGAGCGGATCGGGCAGTATAGCGTGCAGGTCGAGAACGAGCCGGAGTCGGTGATGAACGCCGCGCGCGATTTTCAGCCAGACCTGATCCTGCTCGACGTGATGATGCCCGAGAAAGACGGCCACCAACTCGCAGCCGAATTGCGCACCGTGCCCGCTCTTTCCAGGATTCCGATTGTGTTCGTGACGGCGCTGATCTCCGCAGCCGAGGAAGGGCTGCGGGGCGGGGAGCACTACCTTTCCAAGCCGGTCAATCCGCTCGCGTTGATCGAAACGGTGGGAAGCCGACTCACGTCGCAGGCGGCCTGACCCTCAGCGCATCACACCGCGCAGCACGACCGCGCCGAGCACTAGCCCGCCGCCGGCGAGACTCCACGGGCCGGGGATTTCGCCGCGCGCGATCGCGACCCAGACGGGATTGAGGATCGGTTCGAGCATCGGGATGAGGATCGCCTGGAGAGCGCTCACGCGGCGGATCGCGAGGCTGTAGAGGATGTAGGGCACGCCGAGTTGCACCACGCCCATGAGCACGAGCACGCCGCATTCATGCGTGGAAGGCATGCGGCCCATGCCGAAAGGCAGGCCGATCACTGCGGCGAGGATGTTGCCGAGGAGCAGCGCGGAGGCGGGGCAGTTGTCGCGTTCCTTGCGCAGCAGCAGCACGGTCGTCCCGAAGCACGCGCCGCTCGCGAGGCCGGCGAGATTTCCGGCAAAGCCGGTGGCGCTGAGCTGCTCGCGGAAAAAGAGCCCGATGCCGCCGAGCGCGACGGCGATGCACAGCCAGTCGAGCGGGCGCGTGCGTTCGCCGAGCACCCATGAGCCGAGCAGCGCGACATAGATCGGCGCGGTGTATTGGAGGAAGATCGCATTCGCTGCGGTGGTGCGGTCGGTCGCGACGACAAAGAAGATGAGCGTCGCCGCGTAGGTGATCGCGATGCCGACCTGGGTGGGCGAGAAGGTGAAGCGTGGCTTGCGCAGCCACGCCCACATGATGAGCACCGCGACCGCGCTGCGCGCACCGGCCTTCGCGAGCGAGGGCCAGTCCACGCTCTTGATCATCACCCCGCCAAAGCTCCACAGCACCGACGCAGCGACGAGGAGCAGGACGGCGGAGCGGTGGGACATGGATGTGCAAATGGTGATCACCGGGCGGTGATGGGGTGGCAAGCGTCGAAGTGCGGGAGCATTGACGGCCGCAGTGCGCGGGAGTAACGAAGTCACGCCATGAGAACATTACGCCTTGCAGTCGCCACGGTGCTTTTCCTCCTCGCCCTGTCGCCGCTCGCGTGCGCCCAGGCCACACACACGTTTTATATCTTCAAGATCTCGGCGACGATCCCCGTGAGCGTCACGACGATCAACTTCGACATCGACAGGATCGCGACCACGAAGCTGAAGACGAACGATCTGATCAACCTCGCGCTCGGGCAGGCGCCGGGCACGAGACTCGACTCGGATCTTTTCCTTGCGATGTCGCTCACCTTTCACCCTTCGGGCGATCCGGTGCTCTCGAAGATGATCGTCTGCGACAGTTCGCAGACCGGCCCGGCGCTGGTGAAGACCGTCGTCGCCACGCTCGACACGCTCGATTACGACGTGGCCTTTCTCGGCGGGCGCCGCAAAGGCTCCGGGGTCGGCACGGGCACATTCATGACGACAACACTGGGCAATCCGTCGAAGTTCGCGATCCTCGCCTCGAGCTTCACCGGGTCCGGGCTTTCGTCGGGACCGTTAAGCAAACAGCAATTCTCTCCGCCCAGGGTCTCGCCCGTCGCAACCGCCACCATCCAGGGCCGCTTCAAGTTTAGGACGACCGACAGGAACAACGTGACGACCGACATCAACGGCATCGTCACGCGCGCCGCGTTCAAGCTGAGCGGAAAAATCCTCGGCACCTACGTCGAGTGATCATCGCTTGAACTCGCGCCGGCGAAACGCACTCCACGCGATCGCGAGCAGCGCGGCGTCGATGGCGAGCAACTGCCCGTAGAGCCGGCGCAGGCGCGCGATGGGGATGTCTTCGTTGAAGACCTGCCGCCACGCGATGAGGCGCGTCGTCAGGCAATACGGCGCGACGTGCGCCATCGAGGGAGCGGCGCGGATGCTGTTGTCCGCAAAGGTAAGCGTGAGCGCGAGCGCGATGGCCGTCGCCGGCTTCACCGGAAAACACGCGCACGTAAACGAGAAGAGCGTGCCGCTGAGCGCGCTGACCGCGAGGAGCGCCGAGGCGAGCGCGTAGCGTTGCAGCCCGGTGGAAAAGTCGAACGCACCCAACACGCTCTCGTGCGTGGCGACCATGATGAGCGGCCCCGGGCCTTCAAACAAAAGCCCGACGCCAAGGGCGCTTGCCGCGACGAAGCAGGTCAGCGCGGTCGAATACACCGCGCAGACGATCAGCTTGAGCGCGAGCACGCGCGTGCGGGAGATCGGCCGGCAGAAAGTCATCCGCATCGAGCCGTCCTCCGCCTCGCCCGCGAGCATCCCGGCTGCGACCAGCGTGAGCGAGAGCGAGCCGGCGAGCGTCATCGCTTCGCCCATGAAGTGCGTGGCCGTCGTGAGGCCGGAGAACGTCTTTTCAAAATCCCACTGCATCCTCCAAAGATCGCGCTGGATGTGCAGCCGCACCGCCGGCACGCGCAGCAGGAGCGAGCCTGCGAGGCTCCACAGCGCGCACGCCGCAAAACCAAAGTAGGTGGCTGGCCGCGCCCGGAGTTTTCGGAATTCCCAGCGGAGTTGAGTGAGGAATGGACGCATGAACGATCCGCAGCGTGCGCGGGCCTCGCGCCGATCAGGCGCCCCGCCCGGCGACGAACAGGGCCGCGCGCTTGCGCAGCTCCGCGCCGGAGCCTACGCACAGCTTTGACTTGATGCGCTGCTGATGGCTCTCGACGGTCTTCACGCTGACGCCGAGCCGCTCCGAGACGACACGCGTGGCATGGCCTTCGCCGAGGAGGTGAAAAACTTGCAGCTCGCGCTCGCTAAGCTTCCCGAGCGCTCCGTGGTTCGCAGCGGGCGAGCCGGCGGCGAGGTGATCGAGCAGCACCTTCTCGATGCGCGGGCTGACATGCCGCTCGCCGCTGGCGGCGCCGAGCACCGCCGAGATAAGCGCCGGCACGGGATCGCGGCGCGTCACATACCCGCACGCGCCCGCGGAAAACGCGCGCTGCACGAAGAACGCATCCTCAATCGCCGAGAAGGCCACGACACGCGCCCGCGGCGCCCAGCGCGGCACGTCCTTGAGCAACACGAATCCCTCGCCGCCTTCCATCGCGGGATCGATGACGACGATGTCCGGCTTGAGCTTCGCGCAAAGCTCGCGCCCGGTGCGCACCGTCTCGGCCTCGCCGGCGACGCGCAACCGCGCATGGGATTTGAGCAACGTGATCATCCCCAACCGCGCCACCGGCTCGGGATCGATAACCAACACATCGCAACGGGGTGAACTTTTCATGGGCGTGACTCCTTCGCGATGCGGTGTAGGGGAAAATCGCAGGCGGCCTCAAGAAGATTCTCGGGCTGCCATTGCGCCTTGCGTAAGGAATGCGTTGCGACATTACCGCACAGGGATTTGCGAGTGCAGCCGGATGGCGCGTTTGCGTGGGGTCTGGTGGAATCGGCGCCAGCGATTGCGGAAGTCCGCGCTCGCACCCACTCACCCACGCACCGATGATGGCCAAGCTCACCCGTCCCCAAGCTCGCGACATTGTCTGCGACGCACTCAGCGGTCTGACGAATCCCATCCCGCTGACAGGGGCCAATGAGAAGCTCAGGATCGGTCCGGCGTTGATAGTTGGATTCGAGTTTCCGGAGAACGCCACGCCGCCGCCTCCCGGCCCCACGCGCAACCCGCCAGCGGCAGGGTGAGCGAGCCTTTCACCACACACAAAACACCACATCGACCACCGCCATGAGCAAGAAAACCAAGAAACCCGCCGCCCTCGCCGCCCACGACCACGATGACGGGCACGGCAGCAGCAACCCGAACGCTAAGCCGCCGATCAAGCAGTTTGTCGAAAGCCCAAACCACTCCTCGCGCAACGGCACGCGCATCGACATGATCGTGCTCCACTGCACGGAGGGTTCTTTGCAAGGCACCATCGCTACCTTCCTCAACTCCGGTGGGCGGCAGGTCTCGGCGCACTACGTGATCGACCGCAATGGCGACATCATCCAGATGGTGCGCGATAGCGACCGGGCGAACCACTGCAAGGGCGCCAACCAGAACTCGATCGGCATCGAGCATGTGGGCACCGAAGATCAGGCCATGGCTTCCGCACAGGCCGGCGCTTCTGCCGCGCTCATCCGGTGGCTTCTCGATCAATACGACATTCCCCGCGCGCGCATCTACGGCCACGACTTCGCACCCGGCTATACCGGGGGCGGCACGAGCTGCCCCGACAAGCTCTTCGGCGCGGCGCATTCCCAGTCGGTCGTGACCGCGTGGGTCAACGCCAACGTCTAACCCTGACCCTGCGATGAGCGAAGTCACTCCACTCTTCAAGGATCTGGTGGCCGTCTATGCAGGGCTGCCAATCCAATTCCCGCAGCTCAAGGCGATCAGCATCGCGCAATGGCTGCTCGAGTCCGCGCGCGGTAGCAGCCGGCTTTGCAGCGAGCACTTCAACTTCGGCGGTCTGAAGTTCCGCTCCGAAATGGCGGGGCTTGCCACGCCGGTGCAGTTCACCACGACGCACGACGGGACCGATACGTATTGCCGTTTCGCCACGCTGGAGAATTTCTGCCGCGGCTATTGGCGCTTCATGGCGCGCGCACCTTACGAGGGCTTTGAAAACCACGTCGCCACCGGCGAGGCCTACATCCGCTTCGTCGGCCCGATCTACGCGCCCGCTCCGGCGGACGCGGGGAATGTCGGCTATGCCGACAAGGTGATCGCCCTGCTCGGGGAGGCGAGTGCCCTGCTCAAGGCCGCGCAAAAATCGGGCGAAGCACTCGTCGAGGTCGGCGCCGATCTGCCCGAAGAGCCCGGCCACACCAGCGTCGAGCATGTCGTCGTCATCGATCCTGGACACGGTGGCAAGAATGACACCGGAGGCTCCGCGGCCAACCACGCCACGAGCGCATCAGGTGTGCTGGAGAAGACCATGACGCTCGACTTCGCGCGGCTAGTTCGCGAAGCGCTCACGAGCGCGGGCGACGGGCAACCCTTCACGATGAAAGTCATCCTCACGCGCGACGGCGACACCAACCTCGGGCTGGCTGAGAGGGCGAATGTCGCCCGCGACAGCAAGGCGAGCGTTTTCCTGAGCATCCACTTCAACGGTTTCAACAAAATCGCCAACGGCGCCGAGTCTTTCGTGCTGCCCGAATCGAGTGGCAACGTGAACCTCGCCGAGGACAAAGCCTTCGCGCAGCGCGTGCTCGACGGCACGCTCGCCGGTCTGCGCAAGCACCGGCCGGCCACGCTCGATCGCAAGGTGAAGGAAATGTCGCTCGGAGTCCTGCGCGATACTTCGCTCGGCAACTCGATGGCCAGTCACAAGTGCCGCGCGACGCTGCTGGAGATCGAGTTCATCGACGTGAAGGAAGTTGATGTCCTCCTCAATACCGGCCCGAACGCGGCACTCGTGCGTCGCGACGTAGCTGCCGGGATTGCCGCCGCCATCGTCGCTGACCTCTCGGCGCAGGGTTGAAAATGAAGACCTGCAAAGCCGGGGTGTGGCTGGCGTCCGCGTTTCTGTCGATCGTGCTCGCCGCGCCGCTCGCGGCGGGGGAAGTCGAACTCAAGTTCGTCGTCCACCCGGACGACTTCGAGGCTGCCGTCGGGGTCGCGTCGCAAAAGCGCGGCGACATCGAGACGCGCAATATCTATTTCGTGGAAACCGCGAAGCGCGAACTCGGCGGGGTGCAATTGATTCTGCGTCTCCGCGAAAAGCCCGGGAAGAAGGACGACGCGACCGTGAAGTTGAGGGGGCCGACTGCGGCCTCTGTCGATCTTCAAAAATTCGCGGCGGCCGGCGCCGGCGAGGAATCCAAGCTGGAGATCGACCGTGTGGTCGGTGGCAGGGACGCGTTGTCCTTCTCGATCACCGCCAAACAAAAGGAGGGCGATGTGGCGAAGTTGCGCGTCGGAGAACGGAAGCTCGCGGAGCTATTCTCGACGACCCAGAAATCGTTTCTCGCCCACTACGCGGGTGGAGTCGCATGGCAGTCCGCACTGCTGCTCGGCCCGGTGAAGACCGAGAAGTGGGAGTTCGAGATTCGCGACTTTCCGGGAAAGCTGACGGCCGAGATTTGGCATCTGCCCGGCGAGAAATCAGAACCGATGATCGAGTTCTCGATCAAGGCTGACTCCGGCCATGCGGACGCTCTCGCTGAATCGCTGAAATCAAGCCTGACGGCGCTCAAGCTCCGCCAACCCGAGAAACCCGAGTCGAAGACGCAAGCTGTCCTCGATCGACTGCTCGGGCAGCCAAAGTGACTCATCCTCGGGGCGGGCGGTTTTGAGAATCACCAACCGCGACGTGCCCGGACATTTCGCTGGCGCGTGGCGGGCGTTGTGGAGATATCGCGGGCGTGATGTCGCCCATCCCCACGCAAGACTACCGCCGGACCGGATTTCACCCTCCAGAGAAGCTGCTCCGAGGGGCAGACGCGTTGCTGCTTGCGGCGATCGGGCGGTTTCGGCGGAGGGCTGCGGTCTTCGCGGAGCTCGAGCGCGATGCGGTGGAGGTGGAGCGGCAGGCGCTGGAGTGGAAGGAGCATTCGTCGGGCAAGTTGCGCGGGCGGGTGATGGAGTTTCGGGAGCGGTTCCGACGCGGGGGACGCGGGGCGGAGGCTTGTCTGCTGCCGGCGCTGGCGGCCATCCGCGAGGCGAGTGAGCGCGAACTGGGGATGCGACCGTTTTTTGTGCAGATCATCGGCGCGCTCGCGATGCATCGCGGGTGTCTCGCGGAGATGGCGACGGGCGAGGGGAAGACGCTCACGGCAGGGCTCACGGCGGTGCTCGCAGGGTGGACGAAGCAGCCCTGCCATATCGTGACGGTTAATGATTACCTCGTGGAGCGCGATGCGGCGCGGCTTCGGCCGCTGTATGATTTTTGCGGGGTAAGCGTGGGCTGCGTGACGGGGACGATGGAGCCGGCGGTGCGCAAGGAGGGGTATGCGGCGGATCTGACTTATACGACGAGCAAGGAGCTGCTGGCGGATTTTTTGCGAGACAGGCTGCGGCTCGGGCCGCTGCACCAGCCGACGCGGCGGTTGATCCGCCGGTTGCTCGGGGCGCGGGAGATCGATGGGCTGGTGATGCGCGGGCTGCACATGGCGATCATCGACGAGGCGGACAGTGTGCTGATCGATGAGGCGGTGACGCCGCTGATCATCTCGACGACGCGGGAGAATCCGCTGCTCAAGGAGGCGGGGCTGACGGCGCAGAGGATCGTCAGCGCGCTGGTCGAGGGGGAGCACTACACGCGGAATCTCCGGTTCAAGGAGATCGAGCTGACGGCGGCGGGGCTGCGGCAGGTCGAGCGGGATGCGGCGGAGTTGCCCGGGGTGTGGCGGGGCGACAACCGCCGGGTCGAACTGGCGATCCAGTCGCTCGTGGCGCGCGAGTTTTTCCACAGGGACAAGCAATACATCATCGAGAAGGGGAAGGTGGTGATCGTGGATGAATTCACCGGCCGGCCGATGCCGCAGCGCACGTGGCGCGAGGGGATGCACCAGGCGATCGAGGCAAAGGAGGGGCTGGAGATATCCGACCCGTCCGAGACGATCGCGCGGCTGAGCTTTCAGCGGTTTTTCCGGTGCTTCCACAAGCTCGCGGGGATGACGGGCACGGCGCGCGAGGCGGCGGGGGAGTTCTGGCAGATCTACCGGTTGCCGGTGGTGGCCATCCCGACCAACCGTCCGTGCGTGCGCGGGCAGTCGGGCGACCGCATCTTTTCCACCGAGAATGAGAAATGGGAGGCGATCGCGGATGAAATCGCGAGCGTCCACGCGACGGGCCGGCCGCTGCTGATCGGCACGCGCAGTGTGGCGGCGAGCGAGCGGCTCGCGGGCATGCTCGCCGCGCGGAACCTGCCGTGCGCGGTGCTCAATGCCGTGCGCATCGCGGAGGAATCGGCCATCATCGCCGGTGCGGGAGAGCCGGGGCGGATCACCATCGCGACGAACATGGCGGGGCGCGGCACCGACATTTTGCTCGGTCGTGGCATCGCGGGGAAGGGCGGGCTGCACGTGATCGCGACCGAGCGGCACGAGTCGGGGCGCGTGGACCGGCAGCTCTTTGGCCGTGCGGCGCGGCAGGGCGATCCGGGCAGCGCGCAGGCGTTCGTGAGCGTCGAGGATGAACTCATCCGCCGCTATTTGCGCCCGACGATCCAGCGCGTCCTGGTCGGAGCGGTGAGCCGGCGGTTCGCGGGCTGGGAGCAGGTGGCGAGGATCGCATTCGCCGAGGCGCAACGCCGCGCTCAGCAGCTCGCTTACAAACAACGGCAGGCGGTGATGCGCGCGGATTCGTGGCTCGGCGAGGCGTTGTCGTTCGCGGGCGAGGAAGTCGTTTGAGCGCGCTGTGGAGTGGCAAAAAAAACCACCCAAAAAAATTTGGAAAGGGCGTTGACGAATATCCCCGCAATGGGTGACATGGGCGCACCCCGGAACTCGACTGACGATCCACAGCGCTTGAAACCCAACCGTCCAACACCCGCGAATCTTTTCGAGCTCCAAGCGCTCGAGCCGCGCGTGCTTTTGTCTGCGGATTTGCTCGTCGCGGGAGCGCAGGACGCGCACGAAACCCGCCCCGGGAATGCGACGGACGAGGTCGTCTTGGATACGCAGCAGGCGGCGCAGATCGGGGCGAAGAGCGACGTGGTCTCCTACGATCCGGCGGCGCAGGTGGACGACATTTTCGCGGGCTTCGACGTGGCGCCCTCGAGCGTGGATGCGCCTGAGCTTTTGGACGCGGAAACGGCGGGCGACGGAGTTGATAATGGGGTCGCAGTTCCGGGTGCCGAGGCCGTGGAATCGGCCGCTGATTCAGCGGTGAATTCGGATGAGAGTTTGGGTGATTCGGCGACCGACGACGATGCTCGCGGCGACTTGATTTCAGCTCTCGAGTCGCTGCTTGCCGATGCGGACGAGCAGCCCGCGACGGCCGCGGAATCGCCAGCCACGGAGGCCTCGCCGAAGAGTGCGACGAGTGTCCTGGAGGCGACAGTCGCGACGGTGCAACCGCTCCCGACCGCGGCTGCTGCGAGCGCCGAGACGGACTCGCAAATCGCGCCCGAATCGCTCGGCGCGGATGTTGCGAACCCGCTGACAAAAGAACTTACCGAGACGCTTAAGGCAGCGAACGCTCCGCCCGCCTCGGGCGCTTCCGCTTCTGTTGATGAGCCTTCGCAGACGAATCCAGCCACCGGCGGGGATTCGGCGGAGGCTTTTGTATTTTTGGGAAGCCGGCCTTTGGCGCTGGATGCGGCGGAAAATGGGACGGAATCGGCGCCTGCAGCGGGGATCAATTTCCAGCTCTTTGCGGATCAGCCGTTGATCCCAAATGGGGTGCTGACCATTGAGTTCGGCAGCCGACTCTCCGGCTCCGGGACGGTCATCGGCAGCGTCATCAATCTCGGGCTCGTGAGCCCCGGAAACTCGCCGGGCATCCAGACCGTCACGGGCGACCTGGTCTTCGCGCACTCGGGCACGACGCTGATCGAGATCGGCGGAATCACGCCCGGTCCCGGCACCCCGACTGTCGATGACGGCTTCGATCAGATAAATGTTTCGGGCAAGGCGACGTTCGGCGGACTGCTCGACGTGCAATTCATCAACGGTTTCACCCCGACCGCCGGGCAGACTTTCGACATCATTACTTACGGTTCGAGCGCGGATGCGTTCGACACCTTTTCCGGCCTGCATCTCGGCGGCGGGTTGTTCCTCCGACCGGTCTTCGGCAGCGGCAAACTGATGCTCGAAGTCGTGGACGCGACGGCGGCGTTGGGCGCGTTCGCGCAGGACGCCTTCACCCGCCTGAACGCAATCGTCCGCGACGTGAATCTCGCGAGCGAGGGCGCTCTGCAGTCACTGCTCGCCGGCCTCCGCCAAAGCGCGGTCGCGCTCTCGAATGGCACGACGCTCACGCACACCTTCACCACCGCGACCGGCGACGTGACCGTGTCGCTCGGCGTGGACGGGAGCGGGGCCTTCGAGAAGCTCCTTATCGGCGCGACGGACATCAACGTGCTCGCCGGCGTCGGCGCCAGCACGCCGGCCCCCGGCGACGACAAGGGCGTGAGCCTCTCGGGCGGAAAACTCGGCTTCGTCCTCTACAGCGGCCAGACCTACGCGCTCGACGTGTCCGGCACCGCGGCGATCCTCGGCGTGACCGGCCTCAACTTCACCGGCACCCTCGCGCTGCGCTCGAACACGGCGGCGGCGGTCGATGAATCGATCACGGTCGGAGCGCAGACCGTCACGCTCAAGTTCGTGGCCGGCGCTCCGTTCGTTTTCGGTGGTTCCCCGACTTTGACCACGCCGCTCGTGAGCATCAGCGGAGACTTCGCGGTGCAGGCGGGTGGTGGGGAAGTGTTCATCGGTGCTTCAGGGGTGAGTGCTTTCGCGGGCAATGCGGGGGTCGGGATCAGCCTGAGCGGGGGCACGCTCGGCCTCGTGATTCTCTCGAACCAAACCTACGCTTTCGATGCCAGCGGCTCCGCGGCGCTCGTCGGTGTGGCGGATGTCACCGTCGCGGGCACGCTCTCGGTTCAGAAGAACACGACTGCCGGGCCGGTGCAGCGCTCAGTGATTGCCGGGCCGGTGACGCACACCCTCGACTTGGCGTCCGGTGTTTCGCGCGTCGCAGGCTCGCTGGAGTTCGGCATTGCGGGCTTTGCACTCGGCGGCGATTTCACGTTCACCCAAGGCGTCTCGCCTGCGCTCGCTGTGACGGCCGGCAATGTCCGCCTCGCCCTTGGCACGCCGACCCTTGCGGAACTCACCAACGGCACCGCCAACCTCGCCATCACCGCCACCGGCGTGACGGGCACAGCCTCCGGCGCCGTCACGGTGAACGTCCCCGGCGTCGCCTTCAGCGGAAATTTCACCGTCACCATCGACGACGCCCCGGCCAGCCTGACGGTGGTGGGCAATCCGGTCACGCTCACCGTCTCCGGCCTCGCGCTCACGGGCAGCTTCGGCATCGAGCGCACCACGACGAGCGGCGGCGAGCAGGTCTTGAAGATTTCCGCCACCGGAGTCGGCGCGACGCTCGGTTCGCCGGCGGTCGTCACGATGGCCGGCGGCAGTGGCGCGCTGATCGTCCGCAGTGCCGGCCTCGCCGGGCGTGTAAGCGGCGGAGTGACCATCGCTGCCGGGCCGATTGCGAGCAGCGCGACGTTCGACCTTATCGTCAACACGACGCCCGATGCGATCAACGAGACGTTCGCGGTTGGCGGCGCGCTCGTGGTCCCGGCTGGCCCCTACGTTCGCTTCGCCGGTAGCGGCGTCGTGACTGTGACCGTCAGCGGCGCGCCGCAGACGTTGAGCGGCAGCTTCGCCTTCGAGAAGACCACGCGCTCGAGCGATGCCACATCCGTCGTGCGGCTCGCCGCGACCGGCGTCACCGCCAGCTTCAGGAACGGCGCGACCACGCTCGCCGAGCTCACCGGTGGCGAGGGATTCTTCGTGTTTGAAGCCGGCGGTGTTGCAGGCCGGTTCAGCGGTTCACTCGCGGTGACGCTTCCCGGGGTCTCGCTCTCGGCGACTGCCAGCCTGGAGGTGAGCACGCTCGCGACCGCCGTCTCCGAGAGCATCGACATCGCCGGCGCCACGCTCTCGCTCGACGTGCCCGCCGGGCCGTTTTTCCGCTTCACCGCGAGCGACGCGATCCTCATCGCCGCCGGCCAGAAAGTGCGCGGCGACTTCACCTTCACCAAGTCCGGCGCCAACGTCTCGGTCGCGGTCAGCGGGCTCGAGATCGAGTTTGGCGACGGCGCGGGCACCTTCGTCACCGCACGCGCCGCGAGCGCCAGCCTCACGCTTAGCCCGACGGGCGTTGCAGCCTCCGTCAACGGCGCTTCGCTCGATGCCGAACTGCCCGGCGTGGATTTCGGCGGCACCTTCAGTCTCGCGCTCGACAGCGGCGCAGGCACCGCAAGCGTGAGCGGCGCCGGTTCGCTCACCGTGCTCGGCTCGACGATCGGCGGCACCTTCACCGTCCAGCAGTTCACGACCGCGGGCGGCCAGGTCGTCAAAGTCGGCATCACCGGCGGCACGCTCAGCTTTGCGGATGGCGGCACCACCTTCGTGAGCATGACCGGCGGCACGGGTGACGTGCTCGTCGATGCGCAGGGCGTCGCCGCGGACTTCTCCGCGAATGTCGCGGTGAACATCCCCGGCGGTTTCAATGCGAGCGCGAGCGCGAAAGTGCAGATCAACACCCGCGCCGCCGCCGTGACCGACCTCGGCCTGCCGGGCGGTCCGTTCGTGCGCGTGCTCGTGGACAATCTCACGCTCAATTTCGCAGGCAGCACCATCTCCGGCGACTTCGCTTTCGACCAGACCACGCGGCCCGGCGGCGCGAAGATCACGCGTGTCGCGGTCAACGACCTCACCATCGCCTCCGACGGCAATGGCCTCACCAACGGCGAAGGCGCCTTCGTGCTCCTCCCCGCGGCGGGCGCGGCGCCGGGCGGTCTCGCAGGCTTCGCGAACGGCACCGTCACCGGTCCGGGCCTCTCGGGCAGTGGTGGCGTGCGTATCAACAAATCCGGCCTCTCGGTCGAGGAGACGATCACCGTCGGGGGGCGCTCGCTCACGATCCGCTTCGACGACGGCGAGACCGAGCTCTTCTCGTTCTTTGCGGAAAACCTCTCGCTCAACATCGGCGACTTCATCGTCATCCAGGGCAGCATCGGCTTCACCTCGACCCCGGCGAAGGACACCTTTGCGGGCGAAGGCATCGAGCTGTATTTCGGCCGCGGTCCGCCCCGACTTCCGAACAACGATTTGAACCCGCTCGCGCAGGGCGTCCTCCTGCGTGACGCGACGATCGGCCTCATCAGATACAACGCGACCTCAACCTACGCGTTGGTGGCCATGGGCACGGTCGAATTGGTGGGTGTGAGCGGCGTGACCTTCTCGGGCACGGCGCTGGTGCGGGTCAATACGACGACCTCGGCAGTGGATGAACTGCTCACCTTCGGCGCGGATCACGAGGTGCCGGTCATGTTCTCGGCGATGGAAGTGGCGGGTGCGACGCCGTTCGCGCAGTTCACCGCGACGAACCTGGAAATCGCGGTCGGAGGGCAGAAGCTCATGGGCGATTTCAGCTTCGCGAAGGGCGCGAATGAAATCACGGTCACCGCCAGCAACGTCACGGCGGCATTCGGCGACGGAACGAAAGACCTGGTCAAGCTGAGCGAAGGCAGCGGCTCGCTGATCCTCAACAACGCCGGCATCGCTGCGCGCCTCTCGGTCCGCGCGCAGATCGACGTGCCCGGCGTCGCCTTCGACGGCACGGTCGGCCTGCTCATCAACAACACCGCCGCCGCCGTGCCCGCGCTCACGCTGCCCGCCGGGCCTTACCTGCGCGTGGCGATCGGCGAGGCGACCGCCGCGTCGCTCACGATCGCGGGGCAGGCGATCAGCGGAAAATTCGTCGTCGAGCAAGTGCGCGACAACACTGGCGCGACCGTCACGCGCATCGCCGCGAGCGAAGTGACGCTCAACCTCGGCATCTACGTGAACGTGACGAATGGCCGCGGCTCGATCGTCGTCCGCGCGTCGGGCGTCGCCGCTTCGCTCGCGGCGGATGTCGCGCTCTCCGTCCCTGGCGCGACGCTCACCGGCACGTTCGGCGTGAGCATTAATACGACGGGCGCCGCGGTCAGCGAATCGTTCATCATCGGCGGCGACACCATTGCGCTCGACCTGTCAGCCGGACCTTACCTCCGCGTCGAGGCGCGCGGCGTCGATCTCACGGTTGCGAGCCAGCGCGTCTTCGGCGACTTCGCGTTCGAGCGCGTCACGCGCACGACCGGCACGAAGGTCACTCGCGTCGTCATCGCGAATGCCGGCTTCACGCTCACCGACGGCACGACGCCGATCGCCGCACTCAGCAACGCGACGGGCGCGTTCGTGCTCGACGATGCGGCGACCGGCCTCGCGGGCACGATCAGCGGCGACGTGAGCGTGAACATCCCCGGCGTCGCGCTCAGCGGCGCGCTTTCGCTCCAACTCAACGACACGACCAGCGCGATCAGCGAGAGCTTCACGGTCAACGGCACGCTGGTCGAACTGAGCCTGCCGGCAGGCAAATTCCTCCGCATCGCCGGCTCCGGCGTGAGTCTCACCGTCCCCGGCGGCGTCCTAAACGGCGACTTCGTGATCGAGAAGACGACGAACACGCTCGCCCAGACGCGCCTGCACGTCGGCATTCAGAACGCGCGGCTCGCCCTCGGCGGCGACCTCGTCCGCGTCGAGGGCGCTAGTGCGAACTTCATCGTCAGCGCCGCGGGCATCGCGGGCAATTTCGCCGGCAGCGTGATCGTCAATGTCCCGGACGTGAGCTTCACCGGCGTGTTCGACGCGCAGGTGAATACGACCGGCGCCGCGGTGAACGAGACGCTCACCGGCATCGCTCCCGCCCTCGTCGTCGATGCCGGCCAGTTCGTCCGCGTGAAGGCGACGGGAGTGAGCGTGGTGATCGCGGGCCAGACGCTCACCGGCAATTTTACGATCGAGAAGTCGCTCGGCGCATCCGGTGGCGTGAAGGTCGCACTCGCGAACACGAGCCTCGCGCTCGGCGACGGCACGACCACCTACGTGGCGGTCACGGGCGCGAGTGGCGCGTTTGTCGTCGGCGCGGCGGGGGTCGCGGGCAGCATCAGCGCGAGCAACGTGAGCATCACGATCCCGGGCATCGATCCGATCACCGCGAGCGTGACCGTCGAGGTGAACACGACGACGCTCGCGGTCACCGGCTCGATCCCGGTCGGCGCGGGCAGCATCACGCTCGACCTCCCGGCGGGACCGTTCGTCCGCGTGGCGGTGCTCGATCTCACCGCGCGCATCGGAACCGTGTCGCTCATCGGCGACTTCTACTTCGAGCGCAGCGTCGGGGCCGACGGCGCGGTCGCGATGCGCTTCGCTGTGGCGGACGCGTCGATCACCGTGGGCACCGATGGGATCAAGAACGCCGAGGGCGCATTCATCGTGAAGGGCGGCGGCGCGACGGGCGGCTTCGCGGGCATCCTCACCGGCGACCTGGCCGTCGCCGCGAGCGGCGTGAACGTGAGCGGCCGCGCAGGCTTCCGCATCAACAGCTTCGCGACCGCGATAAACGACAGCGTCACCATCGGCGGGCGCACCATCCCGATCGTGTTCAGCGCGACGGAAGTCGCGACGACGAGCGCGTTCATCAATTTCTTCGCCGAGGATCTCGTTCTGAACATCGGCAACTTCGTGACCATCGAGGGCACGGTGAATTTCGTGAACAACGGCGGGCGCAGCACCTTCGCCGGCGCGAACCTGCTTGTCTTCATGGGCCAGGGCCCGGCGCGGCTCGCCAGCGGCGATTTCAATCCGACCGCAACCGGCGTGCTCGTGAGCGACGCGCGCGTCGGGCTCATCCGCACCGCGGGCGGTTACGCGCTGAGCGCGACCGGGCTCGTGCAATTTGTCGGCATCAGCGGCGTGACGATTGCGGGGCAGGCGACGGTGCTCGTGAACACAACCGGCACGATCATCAGCGAAACGCTGACCTTCCCCGGCGACGAGAACGATCCCGGCATCGCGCTGAGCTTCCCGACCGTCGATCGCGTCACGAAGTTCGAGGTGCTCAATGGCGAACTCGCCTTTGCGGGCCAGACGCTCAAGGGCGACATCAGCTTCGACAAGGTGACGAGCGGCGCGACGAACAGCCTGCGCATCGCGATGGCAAATGGCTCGCTCGATCTCGGCGACGGCGCGCTCGCGGTGAGCGACATCGACGGCGCGCTGCTGCTTACGCCCGCGGGCGTCGCCGGGCGGGTGAGCGCGAGCGTCGCGGTGAATGTGCCGAACGTCTCGCTCTCGAACGCGCGCTGGACGTTCGCGATCAACTCGACCGCCGCGCGCGTGACCGAGTCGGTGACCGTCGGCACGACGACGGTGAGCTTCGACGTGCAGGCCGGGCCGTATATGCGGGTCGAGCTTTCCGGCGCGGACAGCATCAATCCCGCGGCGCTCGTGATCGCGGGGCAGTCGATCCAGGGCGAGTATGCGTTCGAGCGTTTCCTCACCGCCGACGGCACGCCGGTCGTGCGCGGTGCCGCGACGAACGTGTCGATCGACATCGTGGCAGGCGCGACGCCGATCGCGACGGTGCGGAACGGCGAAGGTGCGTTCGTCATCACGACGGCGGGCCTCACGGGTCGCATCAGCGGCACGGTCGCCATCACGCCGCCCGGCGGCAGCTTCACCGGGGACTTCTCGCTCGCGGTGAACAGCACGGCGCTCGCGGTCGATGAGTCCTTCAACATCGGCACGAAGACCGTGCAACTCACGCTGCCCGCCGGGCCGTATGTGCGTGTCGAGGCGCTGAATGCGCGGCTCACTTTCCAGGGCGTGAATATCGCGGGCGACTTCGCCTTCGAACAGGCGACGAGCGGTGCGGTGAAGGTCGTGAGCGTAGCGCTGACAAGCGGCAACGTGCAACTCGGCGACGGGCTCGTGGCCGTGACGGACATCGAAGGCGCGCTGCTCATCAACGGCACCGCGCTCGCCGGCAGCCTCACCGCCTCGGTCGCGCTGAACGTGCCAAGCGTGAGCTTCAGCGGCGACGTGAGCCTGCTCATCAACACGGGTGCGGCGCCGGTGAATACTACCTTCACGGTCGGCTCGCGCACGGTGACGCTGAACGTGCCCGGCGGGCCTTACGTGCAGTTCACGGGCACCAATCTCGCGCTGAGCGTCGCGGGTCAGACGCTGCGCGGCGACTTCACCTTCGAGCAGCAGACCATCGGTGCGCAGAAAATCGTGCGCGTCGCGGCGGCGAATGTGGTGCTTTCGCTCGGTGGCCCGCCGGCGATCCTCACCGCGACGGGCGGCGGAAACTTCCTCATCACGCCCGCCGGATTCGCGGGCGAGGTGAACGTGACGATCACGCTCGGCATCCCGAACGTGGATTTCTCCGGCGCGTTCAAGCTGCGGATCAACAACACGACGGCGCCGGTCAACGAGACCTTCAAGATCGGCGCGGCGACGAGCACGCTGGTGCTGCCCGCCGGACCGTTCGTGCGTGTCGAAGGCACGGGTGTTTCGCTCGCGGTGATGGGCCAGACGCTCAGCGGAAACTTCGCGATCGAGCAGACGACCGGCCTTGTGCGCGTCGGCCTTTCGAATGTCTCGCTCAGCCTCGGCAGCGGCCTGGTGAATGTGACGAATGGCTCCGGCTTCCTCCTCCTCACGACGGCGGGTGTCGCCGCGCGCTTCGGCGGCACGGTCGCGGTCACGGTGCCGAATGTCGCGTTCAGCGGCGCGTTCACGGTCGAGATCAACAATACGTTCGACGCCGTGAACCAGAGCATCGCGGTCGGCGGCGGCGTGCAGACGCTTTCGCTGCCTGCCGGGCCGTTCCTGCGCGTGACGGGCGAGGACGTGAGCCTGCGCGTGGTCGGCCAGACGTTGCGCGGCTCGTTCACCTTCGAGCAGGTCGCGACGAAAGTGCGCGTCGGCGTGCGCGACGTGAGCCTCGCGCTCGGCGACGGGGCGAAAACCTTCCTCAGCGTGACCAATGGCGCGGGCGTCTTCGTGATGACGCCCGCCGGGCTCGCGGGCCGCGTGAGCGGCGACGTGGCGGTGACGATCCCGAATGTCGAGCTGAGCGCGTCGCTCGCCGTCGCGATCAACAACACGAACGCCGAGGTGAACGAGACCTTCGATGTCGCCGGCATCCCGACCACGCTCACGCTGCCGGCCGGACCGTTTGTGCGCGTCGAAGGCAACGGCGTGAGCGCGATGATCCTCGGCCAGCGCTTGGGCGGCAACTTCAGCTTCGAGGCGACGGGCACGGTGCCGAATCGCGTCGTGAGCATCGCGGCGAGCAACGTGAGCCTCGCGCTCGGCGACGGCACGACGGACTTCGTGACGTTGACGAATGGCAGCGGCGCCTTCGTCATCCGGCAGGCAGGCATCGCGGGGCAGGTGAGCGGCACCGTCGCAGTGAATATCCCGGACGTGACCTTCTCCGCCGGGCTGCGGCTGCAAATCAACACGACCGGCGCGGCGGTGAACCAGACCTTCACCGTCGGCGGCGTGAGCACGACGCTGACGCTGCCCGCGGGCAACTACGTGCAGGTCGCGACGCTGCCCGGCCAGCCCGCGATGCTCACGGTGCTCGGCCTCGCGATCAGCGCGGAGTTCACGATTCAAAAGACGACCGCGACCGTGGCGGGCGTGGTCGAGACGCAGGTGAGCGTGGCGATCAACAATCTCACGCTGCAAATCAAGGACGGCGCGACGACCTTCGTGAATGTGACCAACGGCACCGGCGCGTTGCTCGTCACTCGCGCGGGTGTGGCGGCGTCGTTCACGGTCAGCGCGACGCTCGGCGCGCCGGGCGTGTTCACGGTCACCGGCGGAGCGGTGAGCATCCAGATCAACACCGCGACGCAGCCGGTCGATCAGACCTACAAGGTCGGCGCCACCGACGTGCCGCTCGTGGTCCCGGCAGGGCCGTTCATCCGCGTAGTCGTGATCGGCGCGAACGTGACGATCGGCAACGAGACGGCTGTGCTCACGGGCGACTTCTTCTTCGACCAGACCACGCGCGCGGACGCGACGAAGGTGACGCGCGTCGCGGTGAACAACGTGACCGTTGCCGTCGCCGGGCAGTCGCTGAAGAACGGCGCGGGCGCGTTCGTGATCCTACCGACGGGCTTCGCGGGCTTCATCTCTGGCGATGTGGCGGTGGCGACGGGCAGCCTCGAAGTCGGCGGCAGCATCGGTCTGCGCGTGAACAAGACGGGCGTCGCGGTGGACGAGACGATCGAGCTAAATGGGCGCACGTTCGTCATCCAATTCCCCGACGGCACGAGCACGTTCAGCATTTTCGTCGCGGGACTTTCGATCCGCGTCGGCGACTTCGTCGAGATCGAGGGCGAGAGCATTTCCTTCACGAGCACGCCGGGCGGCGACACGCTCGTGGCGTCTGGCGTCAGCGTTTTCATGGGCCAGGGCCCGGTGAAGCTGAGCGCCGACACGCGCAACCCGGCTGCGCAGGGCGTGCTGCTTTCGAATGCGCGCGTCGGCGTGCTGCGACTCGGCGCGACGGGCGCTTACACGTATGCGGTCTATGCGGAGGGCACGATCGAGATCATCGGCTTCTCGGGCTTCACCTTCACCGGAAGCGCGACGGTTCGCTTCAACAACACGAGCGCGGATCGCACGGTGAGCTTCCCGAAAGCGGACGGCACGAACGACACAATCACGATCACCAGCGGCACCATCTCGGCGCCGACGGCGTCGTTTGTCGGCGACCTCTCGCTCGCGGTTGCGGGGCAATCGCTGAGCGGCACCTTCGGATTCGAGCAGCAGCTCGTCGGCGGCGTGAAGGTGACGAAAGTCGGCATCAGCGACGCGAACCTGAGCATCGGCGATGGCACGACGGAATTCCTGAGCGTCACGAACGGCACGGGCGGCTTCATCATCAAGCCGACGGGCATCGCTGGCCGGTTCGCCGCGACCGTCGCGGTGAATCCCGCGCTTGGGTTCACCTTCTCGGCGGGCCTCTCAGTCGAGGTAAATACGACGATGACCGCGGTGAACGACACGGTGCCCGTCGCGGGTGCGATCACGCTGCCGGCTGGCCCGTATCTGCGGCTCGCGGGCGATGACGTGACGCTGACCGTCGCGGGGCAATCGCTCATGGCCGACTTCGCGATCGAGCGCTTCACGAAGACCGACGGCACCGTGCTGCTGCGTGTCGCGGCGACGGATGTGCAGCTTCACATCAAGGCCGACGCGAGCGGGCCGGATGTCGTGACGCTCGCGGACGGCGAAGGCTTCTTTGTCGTGAGCAGCGCGGGCATTGCGGGGCGTGTCGGCGGAACCGTCACCTTCAACATCCCAGACGTGACCTTCACCGGCACGTTCACACTCGCGGTCAACTCGACGCCGGTCGCTGTGAACGAGTCGATCGTGGTCGGTGGCCGGACGATCACGCTCGCGTTGCCGAGCGGACCGTTCCTGCGGGTCGAAGGCACGGACGTGAGCGTGCGAGTCGCGGGGCAGACGCTCGGCGGCGACTTCGCATTCGAGCGCGTGCTCACGACGACCGGCATGGTGCCCGTGCCGGTCGTGCGCGTGGTGATCGCGAATGCGCACCTCTCGCTCGGCGACGGCACGAACGAATTCGTGAGCCTGACGAACGGAGAAGGCGCGTTCATTTCCACGCCGACGAGTTTCGCGGGATCGATCGGCGGCACGATCCGCATCACGGTGCCGGGTGTGACGTTCGGCGGCGACTTCCGCATCGCGGTGAACACGGCGACGACAGCGGTGAACGAGACCTTTAAGATCGGCGAGCGCACCTTCGCACTCACCGTGCAGGGCGGGCCGTTCATGCGGATCGAAGGCACGGGCGCCAGCATCGAGATCGCGGGGCAGAAGATCAGCGGCGACTTCGCGATCGAGCAGCTCATCAAGTCGAATGGCCAGCGCATTACGCGGCTCGCGATCCTCAATGGCTCGATCAATCTCGGCGACGGACTCGTGGTGGCGACGAACCTCAAGGGCGCGTTCGTTTTCTCGCTCTTCGGCGTGGCGGGCGAGATCACGACGACGCTCCAGCTCAACGTCGCGGGCGGCCTGCTCTTCGCCGGCCGCGTGAGCGTGCGCGTGAACAACACGATCTTCGCGGTGAACGAAAGCATCGCGATCACGACCGCGCCGGGCGTCAGCGAGACGATCACGCTCGCGCTGCCCGCCGGGCCTTACCTGCGCGTGGATGCGGCGCAGATCACCGTGAGCATCGCGGGCCAGGAG
>JBEBGD010000079.1:0-26037 GCA_040081625.1 Chthoniobacteraceae bacterium | reverse complement strand
CCCGTCCTGTCTTTGACACTCCCTTGCGGGGCATGACGCTCGCGCAAATCCCCGGTTAAATTTCAAAGATAATCGACGAAGCCGCGATGCACGATTTCAAGTGGTGGTTCGCCGCGGTCAGCATCCTCCTGATCTGTTCGGGCACCGTCGTTTTCAAATGGATGATCGCGCAAATGGCGCTCCAACGGCAGGCGCACTCCGAGGTCACTTCGCAACTCATCGCCTACCTCAAGGAGGATCACACGAAGGCCAGCGCCACGCTCGAACGCGTCGCCTCCACGCTCGAGCGCGTGTCCGAAATCCTCAAGCACATCGAGTCCGCCCACCCCATTGACAGGCCGCGCTCGACATGAAGACGCTGCTCGCCCTCGCCCTCGCGCTGAACCTCGCCATGTGCGTCGGCCCCACCGCCCGCGTCGCCTATCCCGTCGGCGATGGCAAGGCGTTCGCCGAGATCTCCGGCGACCGCGTGAGCATCGGCTACTCCGGCCGGCTGCCCGCGCCGCGCGGCCTCGCGAAATGAAGATCGGCGAAGACCATTTCATCGAAGGCCTCCGCCGCGACCTCCTCCCCGGCGGCGCGGCGATGCCCATTCGACGCGTCCTCGTCATCCACTTCACGAGTGGTGCCAGCGCGCAAAGCAGCATCGACTACTGGCGCGCGCGCGGCGATGGCGTCTGTGCGCACGTCATCATCGATCGCGACGGAAAGATCACGCAATGCCGCCCCTTCAACCGCCAGTGCGGCCACGCCGGCGTGAGCCGCTGGCGGGATCCGGTTCATGGCGGCAAGCTCTACGTCGGCGTGAACGCGATCGGCATCGGCATCGAGCTGGCGAACGCCGGCGACGACGAAGCCCTGGCGAAGCGCTGGACGAAACTCCCGCCCGTCTCCGCGAAGCATCGCAACGGCGGCCCGCTGCAAAAATGGGAAGCCTACCCCGAGCCTCAGCTCATCAGCGTCACCGCCCTCGCGATGGCTCTCGTGCTGCGC
This sequence comes from Chthoniobacteraceae bacterium, assembly GCA_040081625.1. Taxonomy (GTDB): domain Bacteria; phylum Verrucomicrobiota; class Verrucomicrobiia; order Chthoniobacterales; family Chthoniobacteraceae; genus VFJQ01. The sequence continues at coordinate 25,044 of JBEBGD010000079.1, read as the reverse complement.
TACCGCCTCGACGACATCACCGGCCACGACTGCATCGCGCCGGAAAGAAAAAACGACCCCGGCCCGGCGTTCCCGATGGGAGCCCTGCGCAAAGCCTGCGGCTTCACCGGCCTGCCAGCGGTGCATAAGAAGCCGTAAATCTGGAACAGTTTGGAACAGTTTCCATTCCGCCAAACCGCCGTCGCGCGTCAGGCGTCGCCGCCCGCCGCCGCCCGCACAGAGAAGCCGCGCGCTTTTGAGGAACGAGGCAGCGCTTGAGTGGCGGAGGGAGTGGGATTCGAACCCACGGACACTTTCGCGTCTCCGGTTTTCAAGACCGGTGCATTAAACCGCTCTGCCATCCCTCCAGGGGTGAGCGTGTGCGCATCATTGCCGTGGCGCGGGCGAAGGCAAAGGGATTGTGCGGGGGCGAATCTTCGTGGCCGCTGTGCGGTGCTCGACATTCCCTGCGCGAAAGCAAGACACTGACCGCGTGAAGCTCATCTTCCTCTTCGTCCTCGCCTCGCTCGCGGCGCACGCCGCGCCGCCGAACGTCCTGTTCATCGCCGCCGACGACCTGCGCAACGATCTCGGCTGTTATGGCGATCCGCTCGTGAAGTCTCCGAACCTCGACCGACTCGCCGCGCGCGGAGTGCGGTTCGATCGCGCGTATTGCCAGCAGGCGGTCTGCAATCCGTCGCGCGCCTCGCTCATGACCGGGCGCCGGCTGGACACGCTGCGCATCTGGGATTTACCGACGCACTTCCGCAGCACGATGCCGGACGTGGTGACGCTGCCGCAGCACTTCAAGCAGCACGGCTATTTCACGCAGAACGTCGGGAAGATTTTCCACAACTGGATCCACGAGGTGCAGGGCGATCCCGCGTCGTGGAGCGTGCCGGCGGTGATGCACTTCGCGAATCACGGCGCGGACAAGCCGCTCGTGGACGGCGCGCTGCCGCCGAACCTCGCGCACGATCCGAAGTGCGAGCAGCGTGATGTGCCGGACGAGGCTTACTTCGATGGACGCGTCGCAAAGCTCGCCGTTGAGGCGCTGCGCGAGCGGAAGAAGAAGGGGGAGCCGTTCTTCCTCGCGGTCGGATTCTGGAAGCCGCACTCGCCCTTCAACGCGCCGAAGCGCTACTGGGACATGTATCGGCGCGAGGAAATCCCGATGCCGAAAAACCCGGACTGGCCGAAGGATGCGCCGCGCATCGCGTGGCACGATGGCCGGGAGATCCTCGGCAGCGGCGAGAAGGCGCGCAAGATCACGACCGAGAACATCCGCGAGATGCGCCACGGCTACCTCGCGAACATCAGCTACATGGACGCGCAGATCGGCCGCGTGCTCGATGAACTCGACCGACTCAAGCTCGCGGACAACACGATCGTCGTGTTCTGGTCCGACCACGGTTTCCATCTCGGCGAGCAGACGCTCTGGGCGAAGACCTCGAACTTCGAACTCGATGCGCGCGTGCCGCTGATCATCGCCGCGCCGGGCATCAATCCGGCGAAGACGAATGCGCTCGCGGAGTTGCTCGATCTCTACCCGACGCTCGCCGATCTCTGCGGCCTGCCGAAGCCGAATGGCACCGAGGGCGCGAGCCTCGCACCGGTGCTGCGCGATCCGCAAAGCTCCGTGAAGCAGGCCGCGCTCACGCAGCACCCGCGCCCCGCTTACTACGATCGCGAAGCGATGAAGGCGCCGACGGCGATGGGTTACTCGGTGCGAAGCGATCGATTCCGCTACACGGAATGGCGCGATTGGAAGACGGGCGAGACGACGGCGCGCGAGCTTTACGATCACCAAGCCGACCCGGACGAAACGCGCAACGTCGCCGCTGCGCCGGAGCACCATCGCGATGTGGAAGCGAGCGCCGCGCTTCTGCGCGGACTCCGCCCCGTTGTTCAACCCGGCTGGAAACCATTGCTGCGATGAAAACACCACTGACCGGAATCGTCCCACCCCTTGCCACGCCGCTGCTCGCCGGCGATCAACTCGACACCGCCGGCCTCGACCGACTCATCGAGCACGTGCTCGCGGGCGGAGTGAGCGGGCTCTTCCTTCTCGGCACGACGGGCGAAGGACCGAGCCTCAGTTACCGCCTGCGCCGGGAGGTCGTCGAGCGCGCGTGCAAGCAGGTCGCGCGGCGCGTGCCGGTGCTCGTCGCGATCACCGACACGATCTTCGCCGAGTCGATCGCGATGGCGCGGCACGCAGCGGATTGCGGTGCGGATGCGGTCGTGGTCGCGCCGCCCTATTACCTGCCCGCGGGGCAGCCTGAGCTTTCGGAATACATCGAGCATCTCGTGGCCGCGCTGCCGCTGCCGCTGATGCTCTACAACATGCCAGCGCTGACGAAGGTGGTCTTCGAGCCGGACACGCTGAAGCGCGCGATGGATGAGCCGCGGATCATCGGGCTCAAGGACAGTTCGGCGAACATGCTCTACTTCAACCGCGTGCTCGGCATCCTCTCGCAGCGGCCCGACTGGAGCCTGATGATCGGCCCGGAGGAACTGCTGATGGAAGCGCTGTTGCTCGGCGGGCACGGCGGTGTGAGCGGCGGCGCGAATGTCTTCCCCGCGCTCTACGTGAAGCTGTGCGCGGACGCGCGTGCGCCGGGCGCGAATCACGAGCGCGTGCGCGAACTGCATCGGCAGGTGCTGCGCGTGTCGGGAAATCTTTACGGCGTCGGGCGCCACAGTTCGGCGGTGATCAAGGGCATCAAGTGCGCGCTCTCCTGTCTCGGCATTTGCGACGATTTCATGGCCGAGCCATTTCACCGCTTCCGCGAGCCGGAGCGAAAACGCATCGCTGCCGCCGTCGAACAGCTCAAAGACGAGATCAACCAACTGCTTTCCTAAACTCATGCGCTCCATCCTCATCTCCGCCCTCGCACTCACCACAGGCGCGCACGCTCTCGAGCCGCTGCGCTACAACAACCCCGGCCTCAAGGTCGATCTCGGCGTCGGCTTGTGGGCGTGGCCGCTGCCGATGGATTTCGATGGCGACGGCGATCTCGATCTCGTCGTGAACTGCCCCGACAAGCCCTACAACGGCACCTACTTTTTCGAGAATGCGAGCGGCGAGACGGCGAAGAACAAGTTCCCCGTCTTTAAGCCCGCGCGCCGCATCAGCAAAGGGATGCAGAACGCGCAGGTGAGCTACGTCGATGGGAAGCCGGTCGTGCTCTCGCCCGCGGCGGAGTATCCCGACTTCCTCAAGACCGGCCTCGATCAGCCGAAGAAGATCGACCTGCCGACAAACGTCCATCCGAACAAGGTCCGCGCGAATATGTGGCGCACGGTGGACTACGACGGCGACGGAGCGCTCGACCTCATCGTCGGCGTCGGCGACTGGACGGAATACGGCTGGGACAACGCTTACGACGCGAACGGCAAGTGGATGCATGGCCCGCTGCGCGGCTACGTGTATTTCATCCGCAAGACCGCCGCCGGCTACGACAAGCCGGTGAAGGTGATGGCTGGTGACCGGCCCGTGGAGACCTTCGGCTGGCCGTCGCCGAACTTCGCGGACTTCGATGGCGACGGCGATCTCGACCTGCTCTGCGGCGAGTTTCTCGACGGCTTCACGTATTTCCAAAACACCGGCACGCGCACGAAGCCGGCGTATGCGGCGGGGCAGCGGGTCAAGTCGGCGGACGGGAAGTTTGTGACGATGGATCTCGAGATGATCACGCCGACGGCGATCGACTGGGACAAGGACGGTGACTTCGATCTCGTCGTGGGCGATGAAGACGGGCGCGTGGCACTCGTGGAAAACACGGGCAAGTTCGACGACAAGAAGACGCCGCAGTTCGCGCCGCCGCGCTACTTCCAGCAGGAGGCGGATCTCGTGAAATTCGGCGCGCTCGCGACGCCGGTCGGGTTCGATTGGGACGGCGACGGCGACACCGACATCATCAGCGGCAACACCGCGGGCTACGTCGGCTTCATCGAGAACCTGAGCGGGCCGAAAGTGGAGACGCCGAAGTGGGCCGCGCCGAAGTTGCTCGAAGCGGGCGGCAAGACGCTGCGGATCATGGCGGGGCCGAATGGCAGCATCCAGGGACCGTGCGAGGCGAAGTGGGGCTACACGACGCAAACCGTGGCGGATTGGGACGGCGACGGACTGCCCGATCTCGTCGTCAATTCCATCTGGGGCAAAGTCGTGTGGTATCGCAACACCGGCACGCGCACCGCGCCGAAGCTCGCGGCGGCGAAGCCGATCGACGTCGAGTGGAAGGGCGCGCAGCCCGCGCTCGCCTACGGCTGGATGCGGCCCGAAGGCAAGGCGCTGCTCACGCAATGGCGCACGACGCCGGTCGCGGTGGATTGGAACAAGGACGGGCTGACCGATCTCGTGATGCTCGACCAGGAAGGCCATCTCGCGTTTTTCGAGCGCGAGAAGAAGGACGGGAAACTCGTGCTGCTCGCGCCGCGTCGCGCGTTTCGCGGTGAGCACATCGGGCCGGGCGATCCGTCGCCGAAGTTCGTGAAGACATCGCCGGGCGAGTCTCTGTGGATGAATGTCGGCTTCGCCGGCAAGAGCGGTCGGCGGAAGTTGTGTGTGACCGACTGGGACGGCGACGGACGACTCGACATCCTCGCGAACGCGGCGAACGCCGCCTTCCTTCGCCAGACGAACGCGCGCGACGGCCAGTGGTTTTTCAAGGACCTCGGCCTGCTCAGCGAGCGCAACATCGAAGGCCACGACGTGTCGCCCGCGGTCGTCGATTTCAACGGCGACGACGTGCCCGACTTCCTCGGCGGCGCGGAGGACGGGCACTTTTACTACCTGCGCAATCCGCGCTCCGCTGCCGCGAAGCCGCAGGCGGGCCTTATGAAATCCGAGTTCATCTACGAGAGCGCGCCGTTCCCGTCGTGCCATGCGTCCACGATCGTCGAGTCGAAGAACGGGCTGGTCGCCGCGTGGTTCGGCGGCACGGCGGAGAAGAATCCCGACGTGGGCATCTGGGTTGCGCATCACGAAGGCGGGGAGTGGAGCGCGCCCGTCGAAGTCGCCAACGGCGTGCAGCCCGACGGCAAACGCCACCCGAGCTGGAACCCCGTCCTCTTCCAGCCGAAGACCGGGCCGCTGATGCTCTTCTACAAGATCGGTCCCGATCCGCAGACGTGGTGGGGCGAACTGCGCACGAGCGACGACGGCGGCAGGACGTGGAGCGCCGCGCGGCGTCTGCCCGACGGCATCCTCGGCCCGATCAAAAACAAACCCGTGCAGCTCGCGAACGGCGACATCCTCTGCCCGACCAGCAACGAGACGCCCGAGAAACCGAGCAAGTGGACCGTGCATTTCGAGCGCAGCAGCGACGGCGGCAAAACGTGGACCGCGACGAAGCCGCTCCATGACGGAATCGCGATCAGCGCGATCCAGCCGAGTGTCCTTTCGCTCGGCGGCGACAAGCTGCTCGCGCTTGGCCGCACGCGGCAAGGCAAGGTCTTCGAGATCACCTCGGACGACGCGGGCAAAACGTGGAGCGAGATAAAGCTGACCGCGCTGCCGAACCCAAACTCCGGCACCGACGCCGTGACCCTGCGCGATGGCCGCCACCTGCTGCTCTACAATCACACCGCCAAAGGCCGCTCGCCGCTGAACCTCGCGCTCTCCACGGACGGCCGCACCTGGCAGGCCGCGCTCGTGATCGAGAGCAACCCCGGCGAATACAGCTACCCCGCGATCATCCAGACGAGCGACGGCCTCGTCCACCTCACCTACACATGGAAGCGCCAGCTCGTGAAGCATGTGGTCGTCGATCCGGCGAAGCTCACGTTCAAGCCGATCGTGAATGGCCAGTGGCCGGAATGACTTCCGGAAGCACGAAGAAATGCGGTCCGTATGAAGCGCACCCTTGCCCTCCTCGCCGCCCTGTCACTCGCGCCGCTGGGCGTGCTGCATGGCAGTGAGGATTCACCCATCGTCGGTGCCATCCGCTGGGATGGCTGGTATGGCGATGGGAGCGTGACGACGGCCGTCGAGGCATCGCTGGGGCAACCAAAGTATCACTTTCGTTTGCCCTGGTTCGCTCGCGTGATCGGCGAAGGCAGGGTGAGCATCAACGGCGACGCGCAGGCCATCGTGGAACAGGAGATCGCGTATGCGGCGCAGGCGGGGCTGAACTACTGGGCCTTCGTTCATTATTGGGATGAAGCGCCGGGCATGCACATCGCGTTGAATCGCTACCTCGCCGCGAAGGACAAGAAAGGCATCCGCTACTGCCTCGTCGAGGAAGGTGCGCGACTCGACGGAGTGGGTGCGAAAGCCTGGAGCAGGCTCGTGGAGCACTTCCGGCATCCCGATTACCAAACCGTGCTCGATGGCCGTCCGCTGCTGTTTGTATTTGTGAAAACCGAGAAACTTGCCAAGGCCGAGTGGGATGAATTGAAGCGCCAGACCATCGCCGCTGGCATGAAGACCCCGTATCTCGTGCTCATGGGCTGGAATCCCGTCGAGGACGCGAAGGACATGACCAAGCTCGGTTTCGATGCCGTCTCCGCTTACGCGAACGGCGGCAGCTACAGCATGACGCAGCCGAGTTACGCGGAGCAATGCGCGCTCGTTCGGCGCGACCGCTGGGAGAAATGCCGTGCCCTCCGCATCCCGAGCGTGACCTTTGCCAGCGCCGGTTGGGACACGCGCCCGCGCAATGAACGCCCGCCACCGTGGTGTTCATGGGTCACCGCGACACCGGATCTAACACCGCCCGCGCAGCAGAAGCCGCTCATTGATTCCGTCACCGCCACGCCCGACGAGCTCGTAGCCCACATCCGTGAGGCGCTCGATTGGACGAAAGCCAACCGCGACCTCAATCCGAGCAACGCCGTCATCATCTACGGCTGGAACGAGCACGACGAAGGCGGCTGGCTTTTGCCGACGCTCGGCACCGATGGCAAACCGGACGAAGCACGCATCAAGGCGTTGGGGAAGGTATTGCGCTCGTCGCCGTTTGGGAAAGCGCGAGCAACACCATGAAACACACATTCCCGTTGCTCGTTGTCCTGCTGCTGGCTCTGCTGGCCACGCTCCACGCCGCAGAGCCCGATCACCAATTCCATCGGCATGAAGCTAGTGCGGATCGAGCCGGGCAGCTTCACGATGGGGCAGGATGGGCCGGCGGCGGATCACCATGTGAAGAAGCACGCAGCGCAATTCGACGACGCGGATTGGGACGAGACGCCGGCAAATCGCGTGACGATCAGCACGACGGAGGTGACGTGCGCGCAGTATCGGCAGTTCAAGCCGGTGAAGGGCGCGGATGCCGACGCGGTGAACCTGCACTGCCAATCCTTGCACGAAGCGGGGGTGGTCTCGTGGCGTCCCGGCGAGGACCGCCGCTCAGACAACTATTTCGTCCTCGCACAATTTCGCCGCGAACCCGGCCGGCTCGATTACAGATGGTGCAGGTTTTGGATCTCCTGATCTTGCTCCGCGCTGTATCTCTCCCGCAGATATAAAAGCTCCGGGCAGCGCGGACAGGCTCATCGCTTCGCCGCGTCGCTGAGCGGCGCGCTTGCTTCGCGATGGGGGAGGCGCGAGAAGGGCGCTGCGCATGAAACAGATCCTCCCGTTTCTACTCGGCTCATTCTGCGTCGCTGCAGCTGCCGATTCGCCGCCGCTCGTCGAAGTGGAAGGCCAGCCGCTCGCGGCGAATGTGCAGCGGGTGGCGCAGGCGCTGGAGTTTCTCGGCGCGCCGCTGGCGGTCGATGTGAGCGGGGCGGTGGCGGCGCGGGATGCGCGGAATTTGCAGGAGCTACTCGATCCGCATGTGCTCGCGGTGGCGGACATCAATCCCGAGTCGCGCGTGAAGGCGCAGCGCGGGCCGGCGACGGCGCGGTTGCAACAGGCGGGTTACACGCCAGTGCTCGTGAAGGTGCTCAATCACGCGGCGAGCGTGGCGCGGCTGCGGGTGACGAGCCGGCAGGCAGGGCCGTCGTATGCGGGGGTGGCGAAGGGGACGATGGAGCGCGAGCGGCAGCAGCATTTGCGGGAGAATGAGAACACGCGGGGCGAGCATCGTTTCCTCGAGATCGAGATGTTCGGCGCGCCGCCGATGACGCCGCAGCTCAGCGGGTTCGAAGTCGAATACGTCGTCGCGCTGATCTACTCGAGCGAGGCGGGCAAGCGCGAGGCGGTGCTCACGTTCGACATCGGGCAGGGGACGCAGGATCTCGGTTTCCGCGCGGAGGTGCCGGTGCTTTTCGACGTGCGCCCGGCGGTGGAGGTGAAGCTCGATGTGAAGGACTTCGATGGGAAGCCGACGACGGCGCGGCTGACCTTCACCGACGCGCAGGGGCACGTCTTCCCACCGCAGGCGCGCCGCATTGCGCCGGATTTCTTTTTCCAAAAGCACGTCTACCGCGCGGACGGCGCGACGGTGCTGCTGCCGCCGGGGGAGTTCACGATGGAGGCGTCGCGTGGACCGGAATATCGGACGGTGCGGCGCGCGGTGAAGGTGTCCGCCGGGGAATCCGAAATCGAGGTGCGGCTCGAACGCTGGATGAACGCGGCGGACTTCGGCTATTACAGCGGCGATCATCACATCCACGCGGCGGGCTGCGCGCACTACACGTCGCCGACCGAGGGGATGCGGCCGGAGGAGATGTTTGCGCAGGTGAAAGGCGAGGGCTTGAACGTCGGCTCGGTGCTCTCGTGGGGATACGGGTTCGATTACCAGCGGCAGTTTTTCGGCCCGCAGGCCGATCGCGTGAGTGAGCCGCTCACGCTGCTCAAATACGACATGGAGGTGAGCGGCTTCGGCTCCGCGGCGCTCGGGCACGTGTGCCTGCTGAACCTGCGCGACCTCGTCTATCCCGGCGCGGACGGCGTGAAGGGCTGGCCGACGTGGACGACGCCCGCGCTGCGCTGGACCAAGCAACAAGGCGGCTTCACAGGCTATCCGCATTCCGGCAGCGGGATGCAGGTGATCCCGGCGACCGCGGCGAAACGGCTGCTCGAACAGCTCGACGCGAACAAGGACGCGCGGCTCACGCGCGAGGAGACGGCGGATGCGTTACTGCCCGAGCCATTCGAGAAGATCGACTTCGATCGAGACGGCGGGCTGAACGAAGCCGAACTGCTCGCTAGTCACCATCGCGTCGTTGATCTGCTGCCGAACGTCGCGGTGCCGGACTCGGGCGGACACGAGATCTTCGTCAGCACGGCGCACGGCGTGTGCGATTTCATCAGCGCGATGGACACGCCGCGGCTGCTCGAGTGGAACACTTGGTATCACCTCATGAATTGCGGCTTCCCGCTGAAGAGCGCGGGCGAGACGGATTTCCCGTGCATGAGCGGCACGCGCGTCGGCCAGGGACGCACGTATGTGCAACTCGGCCGCGGCGTCGAGCGGCTCGACTTTGCGAAGTGGTGCGAAGGTCTCGCACGCGGTCGCAGCTACGTGAGCGACGGCTACGCGCATGCGGTCGAATTCACCGTCGAGGGCAGGCCGGCTGGCGAGGAAGTGCAACTCGCGAAGCCCGGCCGCGTGAAGGTGCGCGCGAAGGTCGCCTTCAGCTCCGAGACGCCACTCGAAGTCGCCTACGGCACCGCGCAGCCGCTCGCGGGCGCGCGGCTCGCCGGCGACACGGTGAACTTCCACGACGCGAAATCCGCCGCGGACGCGAAGCGCAAGATCGAGCTGATCGTGAACGGACGGCCCGTCGCCACGCGCGAAGTTCCCGCCGACAGCAAGCCGCACGAAGTCGAGTTCAGCGCGGACATCGCGAGGAGCAGTTGGGTCGCGGTGCGGCAGTTCCCGCAGCTCCACACAAATCCGGTGAACGTGATCATCGCCAGTCAGCCGATCCGCGCGTCGCGGCAGAGCGCGCAGTGGGCCATCGCGTGTATCGACCAGCTCTGGCGCGTGCGTTCTGGAAAGATCGCGGAGTCCGAGCGGGCGGAAGCGCAGCGGGCGTTCGATGCGGCGAAGGAAATCTACCGGCGCATCGCGGCGGAAGCGCCCGAAGGGAGTTGAGAGAGTGGGCAGAGCTGGATTCGAACCAGCGAAGGCGTAAGCCAGCGGATTTACAGTCCGCCCCGTTTGGCCACTTCGGTATCTGCCCGTTTTTTCTCGCGGGAGGGCGTGCCTTATACGCGCCGCGATTTTTCCCGCAAGGGCTTTAGCCGAAGAATTGCCACCACTTGCGCTCGGGCTTCGCGCCGCCTTCTCCGGGCGGTGCGGGCGGCGGCGGGAGGTTGGCGCGGTCCATGATTTTGATCGAGCGGATGACCACGCGCTCGGCGGGAAAATCGTTGCTGTCGGTCGCACGCGTGCTCAGCGCATCGAGCGCTTCGAGACCCCAGAGCACTTTCGCAAAGACGGTGTATTGGCCGTCGTAGGCGGGCATCGGCGAGAGGCAGACGAAGAACTGGCTGCCGCTCGAGACGCGCGAGGGGTTGAGCTTGTCGGGCAGACGCGCGGCGGCGACGGCGCCGGCGGTGTGCTTGCGGCGGATCTCCGGCTGGAGCGTGTAGCCGGGGCCGCCGGTGCCGATTTTGGTGCGGTCTTTCTTCTCGCTGAGTGGGTCGCCCATTTGCAGCAGCGTGTGCGCAAAGCTGCGATGGATCGCGGTGCCGTTGTAGAATCCTTTCTTCGCGAGCTTCTTGAAGTTTGCGACGGTCACGGGCGCGTCGCCCTCGTGGAACTCGAGCGCGAATTGCTGGAGTTGCTTTTCCTTGCCGATCTTGAGTGTGACGAGCGCGCAGTCCTCGGCGCGTGCGGTGAGGACGAGGGCGAGGACGATGAGGAGTGGTTTCATTTGGTGAATGGCAGGTCGCAGGCGGTGATTCGGATCGGGTCGGTGCCGGCGGTGAACAAGTCGCTGCGCGGCGCGGCGCGGCGTAGGTAGCCGAGTGCGATGGGTCTTTCCAAGGCAAAACTCCACGCCGTGCTCGTGATCGCGCCGCACGGCTGGTCGGCGCCGGCGGCGGACACGGGCCCGCACGGGATCGGCGCGTCGGCGGTGAAGCCGGTCAGCTCGCGATTGACGTGGCCGACGCTGCGCAGGCGGGAGATGACTTCCTGCCCGACGTAGCAGCCTTTGTGGTAGTCGATGTGTGTGCGGTCGAGCCCGGCCTCCGGTGGCAGCGTGTCTTCGCCGATGTCGCGGCCCCAGCGCGGGATGCCGGCTTCGATGCGAAGCGTTTCGAGCAGCGCTTCATCGACGACAGCGCGCTCCGCGGAGATTGCGGGCCAGCGCGTTTCGAGCGTGGCGGCGTCGGTCCAATAATCCCAGCCGTCGCGGCCAAAGCGATTCGCGCGCTGACAGGGCAGCTCATCGATCGCGCCGAGGAAATGCAGCAGCCGCGTTTCGGCGGGCAGTTCGGTGAGCGTCGCGTCGTCGGCGATGATGTAGCGCTCGAGGCGCGCGGGCAGTGTCTCGCGCAGGCTCGCGTCGGCGTCGATGAAGAGCGCGTCGGCGGTCGCGGAGATCACGACTTCCGCGCAGAGGCGGCCCTTCGGCGTGGTGACGCACGCGGGGCGCGTGTCGCCGGGCTTGAGCGTGAGCACGTTCGCGGTGACCTGGCCGTTGAGGTAGCGAACGCGATCCGCGCCGGTGAGCGCGAGCTTCAGGCGCGAGGAGAGATCGATCACTCCTCCGCGCTGCTGGAAGTCGCGATACGCCGCCCGGAGCGCGTCGCTGCTCACTTCTCGACGGGTGTTCCTTTGCGGCGAAAGACGCGACTGAAAAATCCGGCCAGCCCGGGGTCCTCCTCGTCGTCCTCGGAGGCGCCATTGTGCGCGACCGAAGCGGCCTCCGATGCGGGCGCCTGTTCAGGCGGTGCCGGCGAAGGCTGCGCGCTCTCCGGCTCGGAGTCGGTCGGCGGTTCGGGCGCCGCTTCCGCGTCCCCCGGCGCTTCCATCGCGGGTTCGGGCTCGGCGGCGATCGCTTCCGGCGGTGCTTCCTCGGGAGGTTCGTTGGCGGACGGCTTCGGCGTGGCATCCACGAGCGCGATGGGTGCGTCGGCTGCGGGCGCGTCGGTGTAGTTGCGATAGAGGCTCGCGAAATCGAGGTCGCCCCAGCCATTGCAGAGCGCGCCGTAGAGGATGCCGCCGACGACCGTGGTGAGCGGGACTTCGAGCCGCTGCTCGTTGGCGGCATGGATGCCGAGCTGCACGTCCTTGAACATGTGCTTGACCGAAAAGTGCGGCTCGTAGTCGCCGTTGATCATCTTCGGCAGCTTCAGTTCTACGACGCCGGATTTGCACGCGTTGTGTTCGAGCGCGGCGGCGAAGGTCTGCGGCGAGATGCCCACGGCGCGCACGAGCGCGAGCGCCTCGGCGAGCGTCTGCGTGGTCACGGCGGTGAGGAGATTGGTGGCGATCTTGAGCGTGGCGGCGTCGCCGACGCGACCGCAGCGCACGATCGCGCGGCTGGTCGCCTCGAGCACGGGGCGCGCGCGCTGAAACACATCCTCGTCGCCGCCGACGTAATAGACGAGCTGCGACTTCTCCGCGGCGATTTTGCTGCCGGTGAAGGGCGCGTCGAGGAATGCCGCGCCGCGTTCCTGCACGAGCTTCGCGATCGCGACGGACGCCTCCGCGCCGATGGTCGAGCAGTTGATGACGATGTGCCGCTTTTCCAACAGCGGGGCCATGATCTCGACGACATCGGCCACGGCCTGCGCGTCGGCGACGAAGAGCTGGATGACGTCGCAGATCTCCGCGACCTCCGCGGGCGAGCCGACGAAATTCGGCACCGGCTTGGGCGTGCGATTCCACACGAAGACATGGGAACCGGCCGCGCGCAGTCCGGCCGCGACTCGCGAACCGATGATACCGAGGCCGATCAGGCCGACGTTTTTGCGAGACTTGCGAGCCATGAAAAGTTGGAAGGCGGAAGTTGGGAGTTGAGAGCAGCGCCGATTGCAGCGGCGCGTGGAATCAGAGCCTTGAGGCTCTCAACCCTCAACCCTCAACACTCAACTCATTTCGCTTCCGCGGGCGCCGCCGGCGCGTCCGGCAGGTTCACCTTCACGGTCGCCTTCTCGCGCAGCGCGGTGAGCACCTTGCCGGTTTCGGTCTTGCGTTTCTGCTCGCCAAGAAAGCCGATCAGCTTCGGCTTGGCCTCATCGAACGGCATCGTCCCGGCCTCCTTGCGGTCGGTGACTTTGATCACGTGGAAGCCGAACTGGCTGCGCACGGGCGCGGCGCTCACGTCGCCTTTCTTCATCGCAAAGGCCGCCTCGGAAAACTCCGGCACCATCTGCTCGCGCCCGAAAAAGTTGAGGTCGCCCTTGTTCTCCTTCGCGCTCGGATCCTCGGAAAGTTCACCCGCTAGCGTCGCGAAGTCCTCGCCCTTCTTCACCCGCGCGAGCACCTTCACCGCGGCTTCCGTCTTGGCCTTCACCTCGGCCTCGGCGGCCTCTTTCTCGCACTTGATGAGGATGTGCGAGGCGCGCACCTGCTCGGGCGTCTTGAACTGCTCGGGGTTGCCTTTGTAAAACGCTTCCGCATCCGCATCGGTCACCGCGCTCTTGTCCTTCACCTGCGCCTCGAGCCAGCGGTTTTGCTGGAGGAAGCGGCGGATTTCCACGCGAATGGATTCCGGCGTCTGGCCACCCTTGGCGAGCTGCGCCTTCATCTCATCCTCAGTCGGGAACTGGCCTTTGAATTTCGTGAACTCCGCTTCCATCTCCGCATCGGTCACCTCGAGCTTCGCGGCTTCGCGCGTCACGAGGCGCTCGACGATCACGCCGTCGAGCACCTGGCGGTAAAGCTGCGGCTTCATCTCCGCCGGCACCTGTGCGATCGTCGCGCCCTGTTGCGCGAGGATGGTCGTGAGCACCTTCTCCACGTCGGCGATCGTCACCGGCGCGCCATCGACGGTCGCGAGCGGGTCCTTCAGCTCGAAGGCCGGCGCCGCGGGCGCGGCGGGCGCGGCGGCAGCGGGTGCGGGTTTGGCGGGTGCGGGTTTGGCGTCCTTGTCGGCGGCGAGCGCCCCGAGCGTAAAGACTGCGGACAGGGCTGATACGAGGGCGGGGCGGATGTTCATTTTTGGAAAAGGCGCGCACGCTGGCACGCCTTGGCGGCGCTCGCGAGCGGAAGTTTTCCGCCTAAATGTCCGTGTCTGCGCGATCCGCGGAGCACGCGGATTTTCGCCGGCTTCGGGGCCGCAGGCGCGCTCGGAAGCGCCCGTCGTTTTCTTGTCCTTGATCCGTTTCGCGCGTCTCGGCGGCGAAAACGAAAAAGCAAACGATCAGGAAATGAAGCTCCGCGCAGGGGCGCTACCGCTGCGCGATGGGCACGACGGTCTTGCCGACTTCCGGGCCGGTGTAGGCGCTCAGGGGGCGGAAGAGGCGGTTGTCGGCGAGCTGCTCGAGCACGTGCGCGGTCCAGCCGCTCATGCGCGAGATGGCGAAGATGGGCGTGAAGAGATCGGTCGGGATGTCGAGGCTGTAATAGACCGTGGCGCTGTAGAAATCGACGTTCGCATTGAGCCCCTTCTGCTCCTTCATGATGGTGGCGATGCGATTGCTCATCTGGAGCCATTTGGGTTCGCCGAGCTGGGCGGTGAGCTGCTCGGCCATCGCCTTGAGGTGCGGTGCGCGCGGGTCGAGCACCTTGTAAACGCGGTGGCCGATGCCCATGATCTTCTTCTTCTGCGCGAGCGCTTCCTCGACCCACTGATCCACTTTATCGACCGAGCCGATTTCCTCGAGCATGTGGATGACGCCTTCGTTTGCGCCGCCGTGGAGCGGGCCCTTGAGGGCGCCGATGCCGGCGCTGATGGCGGAATACATGTCGCTGAGGGTGCTGGCGACGACGCGGCAGGTGAAGGTGCTCGCATTGAACCCGTGCTCGGCGTGCAGCACGTAGGCGACGTCGAGTGTCTGCTCGGCTTCCTTGGTCGGAACTTCGCCGGTCATGAGGTAAAGGAAGTGCGCGGCTTCGCTCAGGTCCTTGCGCACGGGCGGCAGGTCCTTGCCCTGCCGCGCGCGGTGGAAGTAGGCGGCGATGACGCCGATCTGCGCGACGAGCTTGATGGCGATCTGGTTGTTCTCCGGCATCGGCAGCACTGGCCGCGTGGTCTTGTAGCAGCCGAGCATCGAGACGGCGGTGCGCATGATGTCGATGGGCGCGGCGTCGCGCGGCGCGGCCTTGAGGAAGTCGATGACGCCTTGCGGGATCTCGCGCTCGGCACGCAGCGCGGTGGTCAGCTTGTCGAGCTCGGCGCGGGTGGGAAGTGCGCCGTGCCAGAGCAGGTGAACGACTTCCTCGTAGCTGACCTTGCCGGCCAGTTCGTTGATGTCGTAGCCGCGGTAAATGAGCTGGCCGACGTCGCCGCGCACGTCGCCGATGTTGGTTTCTGCGGCGATGATTCCTTCGAGTCCACGGGCGATTACGGGCGGCATATTGCGATATTGTTTGTCAGGTTTTGAAAGGCCCCGGACATAAAGCCGCGCCGCGCGGCGGCGGCAAGTGAGAAGCCGCGGGCCGCACGAAAATCGGGCAGGAATGGCTTTGACGGAAAATATATTTTCCCGACAGTCCCCGGTCGCGTATCGAGGTGCGGCACGCCCCCTACCTTCGCGCGCAAAGAATCGCCCACATGAAATCGACGAAACGCCGCCGCCCGGAACGCCCCGCCACGATCGAGCCACTCGAGGCCCGCATCGCACCCGCGACGATCCTCGTCTTGAATACCAACGACAGCGGCGCGGGTTCGCTGCGCGAGGCGATCACTCAGGCGAACGTGATGTCGGGCGCGGATGTGATTTCGTTCGCGAGCATTCCCGCGGGTTCGTTTGTTATTCAGCCGCTCTCGCCGCTGCCGGAAATCACGGAAGCGCTGTTCATCGACGGCTCCACGGCGTCGGGCACGGCGGCGAATACCGCGAGCATCGGGACGAACGCGGTGCTGCGGGTGGAGATCGATGCGTCGCTGCAGGGAAACTTCGGGCACGCGCTCGTCCTAGGCGGCACAGGCGGGAGCACGGTGACCGGGCTGGTCATCCGCGGCGCGCCATTGGCGACCAATGGCAACGGAAACGGCATCGCGATCCAGTCTGACAACAACCTCGTCGTCGGAAACTTCATCGGCACGGACGTGAGCGGCACCGCCGACTTCGGCAACGCCAGCTCGCAGGTGTTCGTCGGGTTATTCTCCGGCACGGACGTCTTCACCGGCAATCGCATCGGCGGGCCGAACCCGGCAGACCGCAATATTCTCTCGGGCGGTGCGCGCGGTGTCTCATTCACGGACTCTTCGTTCGGGACGGTCATTCAGGGCAACCTCATCGGCACCGATCGCAGCGGCAACGTTGCCATCCCGAACATCATCGGCGTCTCGGGCTATGGGTTCGATACGATGATCGGCGGGAGCACTCCGGGGGCGGGCAATGTGATCAGCGGCAATAGCGACTGGGGCATGAATTTGAGCGGCGAGAACACCACGATCCAGGGGAACATCGTCGGCTTGAACGCCACGGGGACGGCGCCGCTGCCGAACCAAAGGTCCGGCATCAACTTCAGCAACAACGCGGTGACCGCCTTGGTGGGCGGCGTGAATCCGGGCGAAGGTAACATCATCTCCGGCAACGAGGACGAAGGCATCGAGATCGGCAGCAACTTCGGCGACTTCCCGGGCGACGACATCACCGTGCTCGGAAACAAGATCGGCACCGACGCGACCGGCACGCTCAACCTCGGCAATGGTGGCCCCGGCATCGGCGTGTATGGGACGAATGCCGCGCTGATCGGCGGGCCGAATCCCGGCGAGGGCAACGTGATCGTCTTCAACGGCGGGCCGGGCGTCTTGATGCGCGAAGTGGCGGGCCCGATCACCGGCGTGCGCATTTCGGGTAACTCGATCCACAGCAACACCGGCCTAGGCATCGACCTGCAAGGTGGCGTGGAGAATTCCTTCGGCGTCACGAGCAACGACAACTTCGACACCGACCAGGGGCCGAACGGGCTGACGAACTGGCCGACGATCACCGGCTTCACCAACGGCGGCCTGAACCTCTCGCTCGACTTCGCGCTCGCGGCGCAGGCTTTCACGGATTACCGCGTCGAGTTCTTCGCGATCGCGCCGGCGCAGTTCGATCTCTCGGGTTTCGGCGAAGGCGCGGTCTTCCTCGGCTCTGCGGACGTGACCACCGACGGGTCGGGCGCATTCGGCGGCACGTTCATGCGGACCTTCGGAACGGCGTTGCCGGGCGATTCGCTTTTCACCGCCACGCTCACCGCCACGAACACGAACGAGACCTCCGAGTTCTCGCCCGCCATCGGCGACGCGAGCACCTACACGTGGACCGGCGCGCAGTCGTCGGACTGGTTCGATCAGCTCAACTGGACCCCGACCGGCGTGCCCGGCCCGCTCGCGACGGCGATCTTCAATGGCGGCGCGAATCCCATCCAGCTCGGCGCTTCGGTGATCGTGTCCGACTTCCAGCACGGCGGCGGCGCGATGCTCGGCACGGGGCTGCTCACCGTGCGCAACTCGCTCACGTGGACCGGCGGCTCGCAGGACGGCCCCGGCCTCACGCTCCAGCCCGGCTCGACCGCCACGCTCAACGGCAGCACGCCGCTCACGTGGAGCGCGGGCACTCTCGGTGTGTTCGGCACGCTCACGCTCGACGGCGCGGGGCTCGCGTTCAACGCGGGCAACTTCGGCATCGACGCCGAAGCCACGCTCACGCTCAACGCGGGCATCTTCGATCAGGACGGCGCGAGTTCGCTGAGCCGGCTGACGAACTTCGGCAAGATCGGCAAGTTCGGCACCGGCTCATTCGGCATCGACACGACGATGGTGCAAAACTTCGGCACCATCGAATCGCGCGCGGGCCAGCTCACGCTCACGGGCTACGCCGGCGACGCGGGCAGCGTGCTGGGCCTCATCGGCGGCAATGTGCAGACCGGCACCGCGATCGCGCTGAACACGGACGCGCAGCTTTTCGGCGCGGGCACCATCACCGGCAGCCTGCTCAACAGCGGCGGCTACGTCTTCGTCGGCTTCGGCGAAATGCCCGGCATTCTCAATGTCACCGGCGGCTACACGCAGGATGCGTCGGGCACGCTGGACGTTCACATCCGCGGCAACGTCGCGGGCACCGGCTACGACCAGCTCACCGTGGGCGGGACCGCGACCATCGATGGTTTGTTGAACGTGACGATCCTCCCCGGCTTCGCTCCGCAGCTCGGCAACGTCTTCGACCACGTCACTTCCACCGCGCTCAGCGGCACCTTCCAATTCATCGTGGGCGAAGGCGCGCTCACGCCGAACTACACGGCGACCAACGCGCAACTCGTGCGCAACGGGATCATGTATGTGTGGGATGCGGGCGGCGCGGGCGACACGAATTGGTTCACGCCGCAGAACTGGAATCCCGACGGCGTGCCCGGCGCGGGCGATGTCGCGATCCTCAATACCGCGGCGACCATCACGCTCGACGCCGGACCCGCCACGGTGGGCGACTTCCAGCAGGGCAACGGCATGCTCATCGGCACGCAGCAACTCAGCATCGTCGGCAGCTTCGTGTGGAGCGGCGGCGTGCAAGGCGGCGCAGGCACCACGCTCGTGCAGGCCGGATCGAGCACGCTGCTCACCGGCGCGGCCAAGGTGCTCGACGGGCGCACGCTCTTCGTGCAGGGCAGCGGCGCGACGAGTGGCGGTGCACAGGTCGTGTTGAACAACAACGCGCTGCTCGATATCGGCGGCGTCTTCGATCTGCAAAACAACACGCCGTTCCAATCCGGCGGCACCGGCGGCACGGTGAAAGTCCGGCCCGAGGGCGCGATGCGCAAGACCGGCGGCGGCAGCGCGGCCATCTCGCCGGGGATCACCTTCACGCTCGAAGGCGTCCTCGACGTGCAGCAAGGCACGCTCACCATTCTCGCCAGTGGCGATGCGGACGACGCGATCTTCCGCATCGCGCCGGGCGCCACGCTCGAATTCAACTCCGCGGCCACCTACACCGTCGCCGACGGCATCCTCTTCGAAGGCGGCGGCACCGCGCTGCTCTCCGGCGGGACGCTCGGCGGCGGCGATGCATTCGTGACCGTCGCGCCAAACACGACATTCTCGATCACCGGCGGCACGCTCGGCGGCAGCAATCAGACCTTCACCTTCGACGGCCCGCTGCTGTGGAGCGGCGGCTCGCTCACCGGCGACGGCACCGCATTCGTCAACGGGTCCTTCAACATCTCGGGCGCGGCCACCAAGACGCTCTCGCAATGGGTGCTCAACATCGCGCCGACTTCCGCCGGATCGTGGAACGGCACGGGGGATCTTTCGGTCGAGCAAAACGGGCTGATCAACGTCGGCGGCACGGTGAATTTCTTCGGCAGCTTCGACGTGCTCAGCGGCGCGGGCGGCGGCGTGGTGAACGTTTTGCCGACCGGATCGTTCCTCAAGAGCGGCGGGACGACCGACGTTCAGGTTCCGTTCTTCACGAGCGGCGTGGTCACGGCGACGGTCGGCGCGACGCTTCAGTTCAGCAGCGGCAGCAGCTTCACACAGCTCGGCGGCTTCCTGTCCGTGGGAAGTTCGTCTTTCGTCACCAGCGGCGTCCCGCTCGTGATCCAAGGTGGCCGCGTCTTTGGCGAAGGCACCATCAACGCTGCGGTGGACAACATCGCCGGCCTCTTTGCCCCCGGCAACGGCCTCGGCGGCATCGGCGTGCTCACCGTCACCGGCGACTACACGCAGGGTCCGGGGGGCGAACTATTCATCGAAGCGGCAGGCACTGTGCCCGGCGTGGGCTACGACCAACTCCAGGTCGGCGGCACCGCGATGCTCGATGGCACGCTCACCTTCGAGCCGATCAGTCCGTTCAACCCGGTCGCTCCCTCGACGTTCAACGTCCTCACCAGCACCGGCGCGCGCAGCGGCAGCTTTCCCGCGACGATTCTGCCGCCCGGCGGCGCCGCGACCTACACGCCGAACGGCGCGGACGTGGTCTTCGCCACCGCGCCGAGCTTCGTCGTCACGAACACGAACGACACCGGCACCGGCTCGCTGCGCCAGGCGATCCTCGATGCGAACGCACTCGCCGGGCTCGACACGATCACCTTCAACATTCCCGGCGGCGCCGGGCCGCGCGTCATCCAACCGCTCACGCTGCTGCCGGCGATCACCGACTCCGTCGTCATCGACGGCTACTCGCAGCCGAGCGCGAGCGCGAACACGCTCGCCGTCGGCAGCGACGCGGTGCTGCGGATCGTGCTCGATGGTTCGATGATCCCAGACCTCGCCGGGATGGAAAGCGGGCTGGTCTTCGGCAATGGCGGCGCGACCGTGAAGGGTCTGGCCATCCACAGCTTCCGCGGCTACGCCATCGAACTGCTCGATGCCGACGGCAGCGTGGTCGCGGGGAACTGGATCGGCCTCGACCAGGAGGGGATGCCGGTCGTGGGGAACAGTCAGAGCGGCATCCGCCTCGACAATACTGACGGCGCGCGCGTCGGCGGCACCGTGCCGGCGGATCGTAACGTAGTTTCCGGCAACGCGGGCTTCGGCTTCGGGGGCTTCGGCATCGAAATCAGCGGCACGTCGCCGAACACGCTCATCCAGGGTAACTACATCGGCGTGGATGTCAGCGGCACCCTCGCGGTGCCGAATGGCTTCGCCGGCATCATCACCGCGGGCGGCACCACGCGCATCGGCGGCACCACGCCGGGGGCGGGCAATGTCATCTCCGGGGGGAGTGATGATGGCGTCACCATCATTTCCGCGTCCGCTTCCGGTTCGCGCGTCGAGGGCAACTTCATCGGCACGGATGCGACGGGCACGGCAGATCTCGGAAACACCGGCTATGGCGTCGTGGTCTTGGGAGCGCCAAACGTGACCATCGGCGGCAGCAACCCTGCGGCGCGGAATATCATCTCAGGGAACGGCGCGGGGCTGTCCATCCAAGGCGCGGGCAGCACCGGGGTCGTCGTGCTGGGCAATTTCATCGGCACGGATTTGACCGGCGCGCTGCCGCTGGGCAACGATGGCGGCGGCGTGGTCATCATCGACGCGAGCGGCGCGACCATCGGCGGCATCGGCGCGGGCGAGGGAAACCTGATCGCCTTCAACTCCATCGCCGGCGTGAACGTCGATGCGGGCGGCGGCGCGGCCAGCGGCAACACGATCCGCGGCAACGCGATCTTCGGAAACACCGGGCCCGGCATCGATCTGCTCGGCGGCCCGGGCGTGACGCCGAACGACCCGCTCGACGCCGATACCGGCGCGAACGGGCTGCAAAACTTCCCCGTGCTCACCAGCGCCACGCTCAGCGCCGCGATGAGCAATGTAAGCGGCTCGCTGCACTCCACGGCGGGCGCGACCTTTCTCATCGACTTCTACGCGAGCGCCGTGGCCGATCCATCCGGCTTCGGCGAAGGGCAGGTTTTTCTCGGCAACATCGGCGTCACGACCGACGGCAGCGGCGACGCGCCGTTCAACTTCAACCCCGGCGCCATGGCGCCGCCACCCGGCAGCTTCATCACCGCGGTCGCCACCGACGGCGCGGGGAACAGTTCCGAGTTCAGCGCGGCGCTGCCGGTGCAGACCGTCTTCGTCTGGGATGGCGAAGTGGACACGGATTGGTTCAACCCGCTCAACTGGGATCTCGACAGCGGCGTGCCCGGCGCGGGTGACACGGCGGTGCTGAGCATCGCCTCGACGATCAATCTCACGAGCGGCACGAGCGTCGGCACTTTCCAGCAGAGCGCAGGGACGTTCAGCGGCGCGGGGGCGTTCACGGTGCTGACGAATCTTACGTGGAGCGGCGGGACGCAGAGCGGCGCGGGCAGCACGATCGTCGGCGGGACGCTGGCTCTTTCCGGCGCGGCCGTGAAGACGCTCGATGGACGGATACTCGACATCAACGGCAGCGCGCTGTGGACGGCTGGCGCCATCGCGCTCGGCAATGGGGCGCAGATTCAAAACGCGGGCGTGTTTGAATCGCAGACCAACGCGAGCTTCACCGGATTTGGAACGCCGTCTGTTTTCAGCAACGAAGCGGGCGCGACGTTCATCAAAACGGCGGGCGGCAATATGAACTTCTCGCCGGGCGTGGCGCTGAACAACGCGGGGCTCGTGCAGACGAACAACGGGGCGATCCTCGTGCAAGGCGGCGGCACGAGCACGCTCGGGACGTTCACCGATGCGGGGACGAGCAATATCCGTTTTGAGTCCGCCTACATGCTGGTCGGGAGCCACACGCTCACGGGCGATTTCGAGGTCAATACCGGCGGCACGCTCACGCTCGCCAGCGGGACGACGACGATCCCGGGAGGCGGGAGTTTGAATCTCGCGGGCGGAACGATCACCGGGTCGGGCGACCTCGTGCTCGATGGCGGATGGAGCTGGGGAAATGGCACGATGAGCGGCTCGGGCTCGACGACTTTCAACGGCGGCATCGCGCTGCTGGGCTCGGGCGCGGGAGCGCTGGTGCTCGACGGACGGACGTTGAACACGACGGGCCCGCTGGATTGGAGCAGCACGGGGAGCTTCGGCCTCGCGAACGGCGCGACGATCAACCTCGGCGCAGGCTTCACCGCGCGGAACAACGTGCCCATCGCGAACCTCGGCGGTGGCGGCACGATCAATGTGCTCGCGGGCGGCAGCTTTCAAAAGAACGTGGCGTCGGGGGTGACGACGATCGAGAGCGGCATCGACCTTTTCAACGCGGGCACAGTTTCGCCCAGCTCCGGCACGCTGCGTTTCGAGGGCGGCTTCACGCAGTCGGCCGGACAGGCGCTCATCCAACTCGGCTCGACGCTGGCCACGAGCACGGTGCTGAATTTCACCGGCGGTGAGATCGTTTCCAACACGACCGCGGGCAACAACATCAGCGGCAACGTGAACAACTCGGGCGCGACGATCCGGCCCGGCGACAATTTCGTTAGCACGCTCACGATCAACGGGAACTACGTGCAAAGCGGCGCCGGCACGCTCGCGGTCGGCCTCAGCGGGACGGGCGCGGGGCAGTTCGATGTGCTGAATGTCACGGGCACGGCGACGCTCGGTGGGACGCTGAATATCACGCACCTCGGCGGCTTCACCCCGGCGGGCGGGAATGCTTTCCGCGTCGTGCAGAGCGCGGGGAATCCGGGCACATTCACCACGCTGTCCGGCGCGGCCACGGGCAAATCGCAAGTGCCCGACGCGACGGGCCTCGTCATCGCGCAGGGCGGGCTCACCTTCATCTGGGACAACTCGGCGGCGAATGGCGACTGGTTCAACCCGCTGAACTGGAACCTCGACAGCGGCGTGCCGGGCGCGATGGACACGGCGATCCTGAACATCGTCTCGACGATCAATCTCACGGCCGACGCGAGCGTCGGGACATTTCAGCAAAGCGCCGGCACGTTCACGAGCCCGACGGGCGTGACGTTCACCGTGCTCAGCGCGTTTGACTGGTCCCAGGGCACGCTGACCGGCCGCGGGACGACGGCCATCGCCAGTGGCGCGATGCTCACGGTGAGCGGTTTGACTACCAAAGGCATCGGCAACGGCTCGGACACCGGGCCGACGCTGCGCAATGACGGGACGGTGAATGTGAGCGGCGGCGGCCTCACGCTCGGCGCCAGCGGCGGCGCCGGGGCGGGCGCGCAGATCGTGAACAACGGCGTCTTCAACGTGACCGACGATGCCGACATCGCGCTCCTGAACTTCGGCGGCCTGGAACCGGCGTTCACAAACAGCGCGACTGGCACGTTCAACAAGACGGGCGCGGGCACGACGACGAACATCGGCGTGGCATTCGGAAGCGCAGGGACGGTGAGCGCCGCCAGCGGGCGACTCGATTTCACCGGAGGCGGCACGGGCACGGGAGTGTTCGATGTCGCGACGGGTGCGACGCTCGATTTCAACACCTACACGCTCAACGCTGGCGCGACCTTCCCCGGCGCGGGTCCGCTCTTCGTCGATTCCGGGAGCACGCTCAGCGTGAACGCGAATCTCTCGGTGACCAATGTCTCCCATGCGACGGGGACGATCGCCGGCACCGGCACCTTGACCGTGACGAACTCCTACTCATGGACGAGCGGCATCATGGGAGAGAGCGGCACCACGATCATCGCACCCGGCGCGACGCTGACGATCAGCGGCGCCATATTCAGCAAGACGGTCGGCAGCGGCGCCAACACGGGACGCACGCTGACAAACAACGGCACGATCAATCTGAGCGGCGCTCCCCTCCAGGTGGTCAGCAACGGCGGCGCGGCGGCGGGTTCGCAGATCGTGAACAATGGCGCGTTCAATGTCACCGACGATGCCGATTTCACGGTCTTGAACGTCGGCGGCACGCAGCCGGTGTTCACGAACAACGCGACTGGCACGTTCAACAAGACGGGCGCGGGCACGACGACGAACATCGGCGTCGCTTTCAATAGCGCAGGGACGGTGAGCGCCGCCAGCGGGCGACTCGATTTCACCGGAGGCGGCACGGGCATCGGGGCGTTCGATGTCGCCGCGGGCGCGACGCTCGACTTCAATGACTACACGCTGAATGCGGGCGCGACCTTCCCCGGCGCGGGTCCGCTCTTCGTCGATTCCGGCACGCTCACCGTGAATGCGAATCTTTCGGCGGCGAATGTCGCGCACTCGGCCGGGACGATCACCGGCACCGGCGTGCTGACGGCAAGCAATTCATACGCGTGGACGGGCGGCATCATGGGCGGCAGCGGTGCGACGACGATCGCACCCGGCGCGACGCTGACGATCAGTGGCGGGCTCGGCAAGACGATCGGCAGCGGCGTCAACACGGGCCGCACGCTCACGAACAATGGCACGATCAATCTCAGCAGCGGCCCCCTCCAGGTGGGCAGCAGCGGCGGGGCGGCAGCGGGCTCGCAAATCGTGAACAACGGCGCCTTCACCGTGAGCGACGATGCCGACGTAACGATCCTGAACTTTGGCGGCACAGAGCCGGCGTTCACCAACAGCGCGACCGGCACGCTCAGCAAGACGGGTGCGGCCACGACGACGGCGATCGGACTCGCAACCAGCAATGCCGGGATGATCGACGTGAGCAGCGGCACGCTCTCGCTTGGCGGCACCTTCACGCAGACGGGCGGCGCCACGATTCTCAGCGGCGGCGCGCTCACCGCG
>JBEBGD010000011.1:0-92784 GCA_040081625.1 Chthoniobacteraceae bacterium | reverse complement strand
GGTCTCTCCGCGGGCAGCACCTTCACGATCATCGATAATGCCGGCCCCGCCGCCGTCAGCGGCACCTTCGCGGGTCTGCCGCAGGACGCCGAGTTTTACGAAGACGCGCAGTGGTGGCGCATCAGCTACGTCGGCGGCAACGGCAACGACGTGATGCTGACCCGCATCACGCCGACAGCGTGGCAGAGCTGGCAGGTGGCGAAATTTGGCACGAACACGAACAACCCGTCCGTCTCCGGCAGCTTGGTGGACTTGGATTTCGATGGGCTTGTGAATCTGCTCGAATACGCGCTCGGAGGTGAGCCGAACGTCGCTTCACAAAGCCAGCAGCCGCAGAACAGCGTCGCCTCCGGCAAGCTCGCCCTCGCTTTCAGCCGCACGCTCGCGAACACCGACGTCACCATGACGGTGCAAGGCTGCGACTCACTCGCCGGGCCATGGACGGACCTCGCGCGGAGCACGGCGGGCGCACCATTCGCTGCGCTCATCGGCGGAGTCACGGTCAGTGAGACCGGCAGCGGCGCGACTCGCGCAGTTGAAGTTCGCGACCTCTACCTCATCACCGACCCTGCTCATCCGCAGCGCTACCTGCGCCTCGAAGTGACGCGGCCCTGACGCGCGTCACGGGAGGAAAAGGAACTCGTTGCTGTTGAAGATCGCCCGGCAAAGCGTCGCGAGTCCGTGCTCGCGGACAATGGGCGCGGCGTCCTCGAGTTCGCTCGCAGCCGGGTCGCGATTGAGTGCGAGTCGCCAGGCCCGGCGGATTTGCTGCGCGACGTCGTTGCCCGCGTCGGCCTTCACGCGGGCCGCGAAGGCATCGGCCTGCTCCAATGTGAAGCGGCTGTTGAAAAGATTGAGCGCCTGGATGGGCGTCGTCGATTCGCGACGGCGCGCGGTGCTCTGGCCGGCGTCGGGGCAGTCAAACGCGCCGAACACCGCCTCGCGTTCGCGGCGGACCTTGTGCGCGTAGATCATGCGGCGCAGCCCTTCGCCGGCGAAGGACTCGACCGGCTTGAAGCCGCTCAGCCCGCCGCGCTTGTCGAATAGATCGAAGCCGCGGCCATGCATCTTGAGGTTCAGCTTTCCGCTGACCGCGAGCATCGAGTCGCGGATCGTCTCCGCTTCGAGCCGGCGCGACGGGAAGCGCCACAGCAACCGCACATCCGCATCCTTCGCAGCCGCATCCGGGTCCGAGCGCGTCGATTGCCGATACGCCGCGGAGAGCACGATGAGCCGGTGCATGTGCTTCACCGACCAGCCCGAGCGGACGAACTCGTTCGCGAGCCAGTCGAGCAGCTCCGGGTGCGACGGCTTCATCCCGCTGCGCCCGAAGTCGCTCGGCGTCTCGACGAGGCCGGTGCCGAAGTGGCCCTGCCAGATTCGATTCACCATCACGCGCGCGGTCAGCGGATTCTCCGCGCTCGCGATCCAGTCGGCGAGCGCGACGCGGCGCTGCTGCTCTGCGGTTTCCTTCGGCAGCTTCACTTCGCCGAGCGCGCTGAGCACCGCGGGGAGCACTTCATCCTTCGGCTGTTCGGGGTCGCCGCGCGAGAGCAGGCGGATCTCATCCGGCGCGCGGAAGGTGCCGGCGAAGGCCTTCATCCCGTCCTCTGCCGCCGCCAGCTTTGCCTCGAGCGATTTCTTCCGCGCGAGCAGTGCGTCGGCATCCTTCGCTTCGTGCTCGCCGAGTCCCTTCGTGGAAAACGCGGGCGGCTTCTTGTCGCGAGGATCGAACTTCCGCCGGTCGCCGGAGTCCGCCGCGACGCGCCATTCGCCCGATGCATCGGCGACTTCGATGACGTAGCTCGTCGCGAGCCGGTCGCTGAATTTTCCATCGCGATCGCGGCCCCACACGACGCGCTCGATCTCGTGCGCCTCGGCGAACTCGATCTCCACCCAGCCCTTGCCCTTCTCGTTCGACATCCAGCTCCGCGAGTTGCCGTATTGGGCGTCGTTGATGTGCCGAAGCTCGTGCCGGTCCGCGACGATGATGTCGCCGGATGAAGTGGGCGTCGCCCCGGTGCGCGCGAGCGCGACATTCACACCGCCCGTGTCGAAGACTTCGAGTTCATCGATGCACGGCTCGATATTGTTCGTCTCGCGGATCGTGAAGCGCACGCGCTTCGTCTTCACGGGCGCGAAGCGATCGGTGTTCAATCGCGCATTCACCGGCGGACGCTCGGCGCCCGACTTCGCAAGCGGGACGAAGCGCGCGAGCTGCTTGTCGATCTCGCCGAGCTGTGTGCGCAACGTCTTCGCCTCCGCGCGGCGTGCGTCGGCCTTAGGTGTGCGCAGCTCGCGGTCGCCATACTCGACGCCGGCGACGAACGCCTGCATCGCGTAATAGTCTCGCTGGAGGATGGGATCGAACTTGTGATCGTGGCAGCGCGCGCACCCGACGCTCAGGCCGAGAAAGGTCTGCCCGATATTCATCACGATCTCGTCGAGCGAATCCTGCCGCGCGAGGCGCTTCGATGGCTCGTCCTTTCCGATCTGGCCCGGCAGCAACACGGACGCGGTGACGAGGAAGCCGGTCGCCGCATCCACGCCGAGCGCGTCGCCGGCGATCTGCTCGCGGATGAATCGGTGGTAAGGCGTGTCGGCGTTGAGTGCCGCGATCACGTAGTCGCGATACGGCCACGCGTTCGGGCGCTCGGTGTTCACCTCGAAGCCGTGCGTGTCCGCGTAGCGCACCACGTCGAGCCAGTGCTGCGCCCAGCGCTCGCCGTAGCGCGGCGAGTCGAGCAGCCGATTCACGACTGACTCATGGGCCCCGGTAAACGCCTCGACTTCCTCCGACGTCGGTGGAAGCCCGGTGAGGTCGAACGTCACGCGCCGCAGCCACGTCACGCGATCCGCTTCCGGCGACATCGCGAGCCTGTTCTCGTGCAGCTTCGCGCGGATGAAGTCGTCAATCGAATGGCTGCCCGGCGTCACCGCGAGCGGCTTGAAGGACCAGTGATCGCGCTTGTCCTCGACCTTCACGCGATCGACGCCATCCGGCCACACCGCGCCGTCGTCGATCCACGCAGTCAGGGCCGCGATCTCCGCAGCGGATAATCCGTCGCCCTTCGGCGGCATCCGCTCGTCCTTGTCCACGCTCGTCACGAGCTGAATCAGCGGACTCTCCTTCGCTTTCCCAGGGATGATGTCCGGCCCCATTTCGTCGCCGCCGCGCAGCGCCTCCGACTTGATGTCGAGCCGCAGCCCGGCCTTCTGCTTCTTCTCGCCGTGGCACTCGGTGCAGTGCCTGTCGAAGATGGGGCGCACGTCGCGGACGAAATCGACCGGCGCAGCCGCAGCGACGGACGCACCGAGGACTCCGACGAAGCAAAGGCTTTTCATTCGATCACTCGCACGCCTTTAGCGCGAGCACCGCGAACGCGGTGGCCGTGTCGCTGATGTAATGCTGCTCGACACCGTTCAATGAACGCACGAACCAGCGGCCCGACTCGCGCTGATTCGCGCGCAGCCAGTTCGCGCCGCGCTGAATCGCCGGATTGCTCGCGGCCACTCCCGCCTCGCGCAGCACGAAGACCACGAGACCTGTGCCGTAGCCGTCGCTCGGCGCGTCGGGATTGGCCTTCTCGCCCTCGCGGCCGACCCAGCCTTTGCCGAGCGCTTCCATCGACCAACCGCCGTCACCGCGCTGAAGCGCGAGCAGGGCGCTGATCGCCGCGCGTTTTTCTTCATCGCTCATCACTCCATCGAGCCGCGTCGCCGCCCACAACAGCCACGCGCGATGATGCTCGCTCGGAGGCGGCGTAGCCTTGAAGTAAGCGCGCAGCTTTTCCATGCCGGCCTTCGCGGAATCACCGGCGGCGTAGTTTTCCGGCGCGTGCCCGAGGCCGACCGCGGCCATGAGCGCGCCGTAGTAGTCGTCGATCTCGAAGGGCGGCCACTTGCACTTCGGCCAGTCCCACGCGCCGTCCTTGCGCTGCAGCGTCCACATCCGATCGAGCGCGGTGCGGGTCAGCGGGTGCAGCTTGCCGGTCCCGCGCGCGTCGTCCACGGCGAGCGCGACCGCGTGACCGACGGACTCCCGCTTGTAGGACTTGTTCGTCTTCACCTCGGCGTCCCAATTCGCGACGCGATCCTCAAACCACTTCCGCACTTCGGCGAACGCCGGCGTCGGCAATTCCTTGAACGCGGAGCGCGACATCATGAACGGGTAGTTCGTGTGGCACGCGCCGCACTTGTGCCGCCGCGTCCACGCGAGCGAGGTGCGGTCGAGCGACTCGGCGGCTTTCACGAAGGAGAACTTCTCCACGAGCGGCTCGTCGGGCGAGGCGAGCGGAGGCTTCTCGTCCGCTGCGTGCAGCGCGAGCGGGAGCCCGATCGCGGCGAGGAGGCTGAGAGGAAAAAGTGTGTTCATCGCTGGGAGAGACGAATTGCGGCGCAGGAAAATCTTAGCCCGGTGCGCGCACGAGCCGCGCGGCGAATGCGCCGTCCACTCCGTCGATCCACGGACGCGTGCGGCGCTCGTGCGTGCATTCGAGACCTGGCAGCTCGGCGACAGCGCGCTCGATGACGCGCTCATTTTCCTCCGGCTCGAGGCTGCACGTGGAATAGACGAGCACGCCGCCGGGCCGCAGAAGCCCGACCATTCGGCGTAACAGCGCGAACTGGTGCTCGGGCATCCGCACAAAATCCTCCTCGCTCAGCCGCCAGCGCACATCGACGCGACGGCGGATCACGCCGGTGTTCGAGCACGGCGCGTCGAGCAGGATGCGGTCAAAGCTCCCGGGCTTGAGAAGCTCGTGCGGTTTCATCAGGTCGGCGACGATGGGCTGCGTGTTGCGCACGCCGAGCGTGCGGATGTTTCGCTGGAGCATCTCGACGCGCGATGCCCAGAGGTCGCACGCGATGATGTGCCCCTGGCCATTCATCAACTCCGAGAGATAGGTCGTCTTGCCGCCGGGCGCGGCGCAGGCATCGAGCACCTGGTCGGTCGGCTGCGGATCGAGCAAGTCGCAGGCGACGAGCGTGCTCGGGTCCTGCACGTAGCACATGCCGCCGCGCAGCCACGAGTCCGGCAGGCGGGGCGTGCGGACGGTCTTCGGGTGAAAGGCGCAGATCTCCGCGCCGGGGACACTCTGCGCGAGCTCGGCTGCGGTCGTGCGCAGTCCGTTGGCGCGGACGAAGACTTCCGACGGACGGTTATTGATCTCGCAGAGCGCGAGCGCCGCCTCCTTCCCAAACTGCTCCGTCCACCGGCGGATGAGGAACTCCGGATGCGAAAGGCGAATCCAATCCGGCGCCTTGCCGAGCGCGTTGTCGAGCGCGTCGCGCTCGCGGAGCGCGCGGCGGAGGATCGCGTTCACCATGCTGCGCGCGCGACCGGCGAGGTTCACCGTCTCATTCACCGCGGCGTGCGCGGCGATGCGCATGTGCCAGAGCTGGTAGATGCCCATTCGCAGGAGCGCGCGGGTGTCGGCATCGAGCTCGCCCTGCCGAAGGCGGTCGATGATGAAGTCGATCTGCGAGAGGTGGCGGACGGTGCCGTAGAGCACCTCGCGCGTCCACGCCCGCGCATGCGGCGACGGCTGCTCGTGATCGAACATCTCATCGAGAATCTCGTCGGCAAACTGGCTGCCACGCTGCCAGTTGAGGAGGGCGTGGCGGCAGAGTTGGTGCGGAGAATCGGGCATCACACAATCCAGCCCCGGCGGCGCAGCGTGTCGAATACGATCGTCTCGAAAGGCTCGGCGGTGCTCACGCTGAGGAATCGTCCGCTGCGTTTCCGGCACAGTTCGGCGAGTCGAGCGGCGTGGCCGTCGCGATACTCGTGGTAGAGCGCGAGCAGGTCGCCGGCGGAGGTGATGTCGAGCGTCGCCTGCGTCTCGCTATCGACAAAGCGTAAGTCGCCTGCGAGCTCCGGCGCGACTTCGCCCGGGCCGAGGATTTGCAGCGCCATCACCTCGAGCCCGGCGCTGTGGAGCAGGTTGAACGGGCGCATGAAATCGTCCGCGGAAAGAAAATCGCTGAGAAGGATCGCCACGCCGCGCCCGCTGTGCTGGCGGAGGAAAAGCTCGATGCCGCGGTCGAATGCCGTCTCACCACCGGGCTCGGTGTCTTCGAGAAATGCAAACACCTTTCGCTGGCTCATGCGTCCGCTGCTGGGCCGCAGCCGCTCCGCGCCCGCGCCGCCGACCAGCGTCACGCTCACCTTCTCCAGTCCGCGTAATCCAACGATGCCGAAGGCCGCCGCGAGCTTGCGCGCGAGCGCGAACTTTTCCTCGAAGAGCATCGAGTTCGATCCATCGACGACGATCGCGACGTGCAGTTCCTCCTCGTGATGGAACTGCTTGAGATACGGCCGCGCGATGCGCGCGAAGATGTTCCAATCCACGAAGCGCACATCATCGCCCGGCGAGTAATCTCGGTAGTCGCAAAACTCCGTGCTCGTGCCGCCCCTGGCCGCGAGATGCTCGCCGCGCGCCCGATTGGTGAAGCGTCGCGACGCATTCAGCCGCAGCCGCGCGAGCCGGTCGAGGTCGCGGTTGGTGAGAAGCGAGGTGAGTTGGGCCGCGCTCACCGCGACCATGTCGGCTCGCTGATTCTCCCGAGCCCGCCGACGACCGTCGTCCGCTGGCCGGTGAGCGTGTCGAGCATCACGAGCGAGCCTCCACTTGCGAAGATGAGGTGCCGCGAGTTGGCGCCCCAGACCGGGTCCTGGCCTTCGCCGACGGTGCGCGCACCGCCGCCGGCGAGATCGAGGATCGTGACCTGGAAGCCGCCGCCGCGCGTGTTGAAGGCGACGCGTTTTCCGTCGGGCGACCAGTTCGGCTCGGTGCAGTAGCCGTGGCCGGTGCTGATGAGCCGGCCGCTGCCGCCGCTCGCGCTGATGCGGTAAAGCTGCGGGCCGCCGCGGTCGTCGCTCGAGTAGATGATCTCGGTGCCATCGGGGCTCCACGTCGGCGAGGATTCGACGCCTTTCGTGCGCGTGAGCCGTTTCGCGCCCATGCCGCCGGTGACGTAAAGTTCCGGGTTGCCGTCCTTGCTCAGCGTCGCCGCGATCCTGCCGCCGTCGGGCGAATACGACGCGCCGGAATTGGTGCCGGGATATTTCAGAATGCGACTGCGCGCGCCGCTGCCAAGGTCGATCTCATACACGTCGGCGTAGCCGCTGTGGTAGCCGGTGTAGGCGAGCTTGCGCGCGTCGGGGCTGATGCACGGGGCGACGCTGATCGCGCCGTCGCGCGTGAGTTGCACGATGTTCGAGCCGTCGGCATCGCACGTGTAGATCTCCTTTTTTCCGGTCTTCGTGGCGACGAAGCCGATCTTCGTGCGCGCGATGCCCTTCATGCCGGTGAGCGTCTCGACGATGTCGTCGGCGAAGGCGTGAATCTTCGCGCGCGCCGCGCCGGGGTAGCTGCTCTGGAGCACGGTCTTGCCACCGCGATCGTTCACGAGGCCGAGGTTCGCGACGACGAACTGCGCCCGATCCGCGGGCACGATCGTGAACGCGCCGGACATCGCGAGATCGTTGGAGAGAATCTTTGCATCAGCCGCGGCGAGGCCGCTGATGGCGATGGGCAGCTTGTCGCTTTTACTGACGGTGATCGCCGGGATTTCCTCGGCGAAAGTGGCGGTGGCGGTGAGCAGGAAGATGGCGGCGAGTCGGTTCATAGGCGCGCGGAGGATAAACAGGTCCCGACCAATGACACAAACTTCCCTTTGCCCGATTTCCCTGCCTGAATAGCGTCCGCGCCCTTTCACCAAGCCATGACCGACCTCATCTACCTCGACAACAACGCGACCACGCGAGTGGACCCAGCCGTCGTCGAGGAGATGCTGCCCTTCCTCACCGAGCGCTACGGCAACCCGTCGAGTGCGTATCGCTTCGGCAAGCAGGTCGCCACGGCGCTCGACCTCGCGCGGGAGCGCGTGGCCGCGCTGCTCGGCTGCGAGCCGGGGGAGATTCTCTTCACGAGTTGCGGCACCGAATCGAGCAATGCGGCCATCCACAGTGCGCTCGCGATGGACCGCGACCGGCAGCACATCGTGACGACGCGCGTCGAGCACAGCGCCACGCTGAAGACGTGCGAGCAACTCGCAAAGCGCGGCTACGAAATCACGTGGCTCGGCGTCGATTCGATGGGCCAGGTCGATCTGCGCGAGCTGGAAAAATCCATCCGCTCCGACACGGCGCTCGTCTCGGTGATGTGGGCGAACAACGAGACCGGCGTGCTGTTTCCCACCGCGGAGATCGCCGACATCGTGCGCGGAAAGGGCGCTCTCTTTCACACCGACGCGGTGCAGGCCGTCGGCAAGATTCCGATCGCGCTCGCGGACGCGAAGATCAATTTCCTCAGCCTCAGCGGCCACAAGCTGCACTGCCCGAAAGGCGTCGGCGTGCTCTACGTCGGGCGTCGCACGAAGTTCGCGCCGTTCATGACTGGCGGTGGGCAGGAGAATGGAAAGCGCGCCGGCACCGAGAACGTCGCGAGCATCGTCGCGCTCGGCAAGGCGTGCGAGGTCGCGGGGCAGTTCATCGAGCACGAGAACCGCGAGGTGCGCGCGTGGCGCGATCAGTTTGAGGAGGCGATCCTCGAGCGCGTGCCCGGCGCACAGGTGAACGGCGACCGCGCGAACCGGCTGCCAAACACGAGCAACCTCGCCTTCGAGGGCATCGACAGCGAAGCGGTGCTCATGCTGCTCGACGACGCCGGCGTGTGCTGCTCGAGCGGCAGCGCATGCACGACCGGCAGCGTCCACGCCTCGCACGTGTTGAAGGCGATGGGCTTCAGCGACGAGCGCGCACGCTCGAGCCTGCGGTTCAGCTTCGGGCGGTTCAACTCCGCGGCGGAAGTGCCCCGCGCGATCGAGGCCGTCGAGCGCGTGGTCGGCAAGCTCCGGCGCGTCGCGGCGGCGGCTTAATGGGCGCGGCGCGATGAAGCTGCCACAAGACGCCACCGTCGCGCCCGCAAAGATATCGCAATACCTGCTGCGATACCGGGATCAGGACGACAAATCACAGCTTCTCGCGCAAGCCGGCTACACTGCGGAGGATGCCACGCGCCTCTTGAACGACATTCGCAATCAACTCCTGCCGCTCGATGCGGAGTTGATC
Source organism: Chthoniobacteraceae bacterium (assembly GCA_040081625.1). Taxonomy (GTDB): domain Bacteria; phylum Verrucomicrobiota; class Verrucomicrobiia; order Chthoniobacterales; family Chthoniobacteraceae; genus VFJQ01. The sequence continues at coordinate 83,708 of JBEBGD010000011.1, read as the reverse complement.
GGCCCCTCCGATTACGGCAACAAATATCGGATTTGCGGCGTCCTCCGTGGTCCGAACGGACGCGAACTCCGCGTCGCGTCCATTTGGATCACGCTGGAAGCCACTGGCGTGACCAAGTTCCTCACGCTATACCCCGACAATAAGTGAAATTTGAACTCTTCACCCGCATCGCCCTCGCCGCAGACCTGCCGCAGGAGAACCTGCGCCGAGGCGATGTCGCGACGATCATCGAATCCTACGAAGGTCACCCAGGGCAGGAGCCGGGCTATGAGTTGGAAGTCTTCAACGCACTCGGCGAGACGATCGCAGTGGTGAGCGTCCGTGAATCGCAAATCGAGCCGCTGCGCGGCGATGAGATCCTGAGTGTGCGTCGCGTCGCGGCGGCGGCGTAGCTACGGGCTCGCCGCAGCCCATGCATCCAGCGCGGTGAGCGCCTCGCGCCGCAGCTTGCTGCGCTTCGCGAAGTGCTGCTCGACGAACTCCCGGCACCGCCGCACGAACTCCGCGCCGGACGGCCTGTCGGCTTCGAGCCGGGTGACAAACTCCTCGAGTAATCGCACCCGCTTCGATTCGTCGCGCGCGCTGTCACGCTGCCAAATGCCCAGCGCCGCGATGAAATCGAGCGGCGCCCCGAGCAACCCGAGTTGGAGCCGCCATCCTGCGCGGGCGGAGTGATCCTCACGCATTGCGAGTCTCGAAGGTGGAGCGCAGCGGATCATAGCGTCTGTTATCTCGTTGATCGGCGCGAAGGTCGGCCGATCGACCGACATACATGCCATCATTCCTATATCGGCAAACATGCTCGGCTGGTAGAGTTCCTCGCTTGCGACGGCGACCTCCTCGGCTTCGTCCCATGCGATGAACGACGCGCCTTCGCAGAGGAGATTGTGTTCCTTCGCGAGGTCCAGCGCGACCCGATCCTGACCCGCGGCAAGATGCGCCGCGATCTGTTCGCGCGCCCACAGGAGCCGGACGCCCGGTCCTTTCGCGCGCTGCAGCGGGAGCGCGAGGCGGCGCTCTTTTCCGTCGTTCGTGCAGCCGGAGATCACGAGTTCATCGGGCGCGGCACCGATCGAGATCAGGCTCAGCACGAGCGCGTCGCCCGCGTGCAGATCGCGCAGGCGGCCCTCGGGCGTGGCCCAGCCTTTCGCGAGCGCGAGGCGGGTGAGCACGGGCCGGCGCAGCCGCGCGCCGAGCTTCGCGACCGTGCCGGCGATGTCGTCGTCGGGCGTTTGCAGCCAGCACTCGCCGCCGGTCTGGCGCGCGAGGTCGCGGAGGAAGGCGTCGTTCACCGCCGTGTCGATGCCGAAGGCGAAGGCGCGCACACCCTTGGCGCGGCGGAATGACGCGACAATCGCGGACTCGTTGCCGACCTGCCCGTCGGTGATGAGAACGACGGCCGCGCGGCGCTCGCCCGACTCGCGGGCGATGATCTTCAGCACATGCTCTGCGGCAGGACGCAGCGCGGTGCCGCCGGCGGTGCCGAGCCTCTCGAGGCCGCGGAAGCCGGCATCGGCGAGGACCGCGGGCGCCGGCATCGGCTTCTCCGCAAAGTCCCGGAAGCTTGACTCGAAAAGCGTGATCCAGACGCGGTCGCCAGCGCCGAGCTGCTCGACGAATGAACGCAGCGCCACGCAGGTTTGCGCCCACTTCGCGCCAGCCATGCTGCCAGAGCGATCGACGAGGAAATACACGTCCTGCCCGTCGTCGGCGACGATCGGCGCGTCGGCGGGGGCGCGGAGTTGCGCGAGCGCGTAGGTATTCCCACGCCAGCCGCTCGACCACGCACGCGGTTCGAGCGCCACGGCCTGCGGCTCACGCCAGCGCAGGACGAAGTCGCGATCCGGCACCGCGGCGCCATCCGCAAGCGTCACGTCCGCCCCGCGAACGAAGACCGCGTGTGACGGCGACGAGAGCGTGCCGGCTTCCGCTTCGTCCGCGGCGATGTTTCCCGTCACGGTGAAATAGGCCGCGTCCGGGTGCAGCGCGTCGATGCGCGGCGGCGTGATGCGCGAGGCGTCGGGCACTTCGTCCGTGTCGTCGATCGCGCCGCGCCCGCGGTTCGCACGCAGCAGCGGCTGGCCGGGGATGTAGCGGATGCCGGGGCACACGGGCACGCGGAGGCTGAGTTCGTCGGCGATGCGATCGAGTGTCTGGAAGTAGGCGAAGCGGATGACGATCAGGTCGCCGGGCTGCACGTTGCCGAGCGTGAGCGTGAAGAGATTCTCGCGCTCGGTCTCGACGAGCGCCGCGCGCCGGCCGCGCGCCTTTTGCTCGCGGTAGATGCGGGCCGCTGCACTCCGCTCTTCGACTCGTGCGCGGATGATGCGGCCATTCACGTGCATCTCGCAGCGATACACCGCGGCGCCGGCGGGCAGCGGGAAGGTGTAGGTGCAGTCGAGCGGGCGCGTGTTGTCCTGGTGGAAAATCTGGTCGATCTCGACGCTGGCGACGCCGGCGGTGATGTCGAAGCGGCATTCGACGCCCTTGAGCGGGAGCGCGACGCGGGTGGATTCGAGCCACGCGACGAGGCCGAATGCGGGTGTGGGTTGGGCGCGGTTCATGTCAGTGCTTTTGCTTGGTGGTCCGCAGCGCGCGCAGCAGTGCTTCGCGCGTGGCGGGGGAGATCGTCGCGCCCTTGCGGGAAACGATCAGAAAGTCGTCGTCGAGCGGGATCATCCGCCATAGCTCGCCTGCGCCGGTCGGCGCCGCGGTGCGGGTGGCGCGAGTAGTCTTCACCTCGGCGAGGCCGCGCTTCTGCACCTCGCGAAGCTCGGCCGTCGGGCGCCCAAAGAGCAGGTCGCGAATCTTGCGCAGCGGCAGCCCCTGCGCCTGGAGCAGGCGGATGGCGACGAGCTGGAGAAAGTGGCGTTCGCCGTATCCGTTCACGCCGGCGGCGGGCGCATCGAGCAGGCCGCAGGTGCGATAGAAGCGGATGTTCCGCTCGCTCACGCGCTCACCGGCCTGGCCGCTGGCGGGGACGACGTCGTGCTCGGTGCACCAGTCGTTCACGCGGCCGGCGAGATCGGAGACGGAAAGGGAATCGGTCATGGCGACGTGATACATTGCGACACTGTTACTGTCAACCCGGCTTTCTGCTGTTGTCGCCGGAGCTTACCTGTGGCGTGCTCGACGGATGCCCGATCCGCTTTCCCCTCAACAACTCGCCGCCATCCGCGCCGCGCTCGCCGCCGGCAACAAAATCGAAGCGATCAAGCTGCTGCGCGAGGCGACCGGGCTCGGCCTCGCCGAGGCGAAGGAGGCGGTCGAGAAGATGGAGCGCGACCCGGGTGCGACTGCGATTCCGGCGCAGGCTGGCACTTCAGCGACTGTGCCGCCAGCCGTCCGCGCCGCGCTGATGTCGGGCAACAAGATCGAGGCGATCCGGCTCTACCGGGAGGCGATGGGTGGCGGGCTGAAGGAGGCGAAGGAAGCGGTCGAGCGCATCGCGCAGAGCGACCCGAGTCTTCCGCCAAACGTGCGCACGAAAGGCTGCCTCGGCCTCGTGATCGGATGTGCGGCGCCGATCGCGGCGCTCGCGATCTGGCGGTTGGTGACGTAGCTGCGCGCGGTGCCGGTTGCGCCCTTGCTGCATGACGGCGCGCACGCGTAGTGTCGCCCTCACTCACTTTCCGACATGACACTTACCGACGAACAAAAGACTGCCGTGGCCGCATGGATCGACGAAGGCGCGAAGCCCGCCGACGTGCAGGCGCGGCTGGAAAAGGAATTCGAGATCCGCATGACCTACATGGAGGTGCGCTTCCTCATCGACGACCTCAAGGTGATGCCGAAGGACCTCGCGCCGCCGGAGCCGCCAAAGAACGACGAACCGGCCCCCGAGGCGCCGACGCCTCTGGCCGACGAGACGGGCGAACTGCCGACGGGCAGCGTCTCGGTGAAGGTCGATGAAATCACCAAACCGGGCGTGATGGCCAGCGGGCGCGCCACCTTCTCCGATGGCAAGAGCGCGGAGTGGTATGTGGATCAATACGGACGGCTCGGCATGGTGCCGGCCGAGCCCGGATACCGCCCGCCGGAGTCGGACGTCGCGGAATTCCAATCCCTGCTCCAGCGGGAGTTCGCCAAGCTCGGGCTCGCCTGACGATGCGCTCGAAGCTCGCGCTCCGCGTCTGCGCGCTGCTTTTCGCGACGCTCGCCATCGCGCACGCCGAACCGCTGCGCGTGCTCGGTTCGTCCACCGTCGCGCAGGCGGTGATTCCGGCGACGGAGGAAATCCTGAAGGACACCGGCGCGGACCTCGCCTTCGAGACGAGCGTGGGCAGCAACTTCGCCATCAACGCCGTCTCCAACGGGCGGGTGGATCTCGCGATGTCCACGCGTGCGGTGACCTCCGAGGATCGCAGCGCGAACCCGGCGTTCAGCCTTTTCGACATCGAGATCGGCGTGCAGGTGATCGTGCCGATCGTCTCGCAGGCGACGTGGCAGGCCGGTCTGCGCTCGGTGAGCAAAGACGACCTGATCAAGCTCTACGAAGGCGCACTGCCGACCTGGGAGAAGGCGGGCGGCCCGGCACTGAGGGCCGTCTTTCTCAACCCGAGCGACGGGCGCGGCGTGTGGGAGCCGTTTGTGACGTGGCTCTATGGTGACCTCCATCGAGTCGGCCCAGGGCGGCGATGGAAGACGGTCCGCACGAATGAGGAAGCGCGCGATCTCGTGGCGTCCACACCCGGCGCGCTGTCGGTGGTGCCGCCGAAGTGGGCCGATGGCCAGCGCGTGATCGCGCTGCCGATTCGCGATGAAAAAGGAGCGCTCATCGAGCCGACGGAGCAAAACTTTCGCGCGCGAAAATGGCCGGTTCCGCTCGTGCGCCCGCTCATGCTCATCGCGGGCACCAAGCCCTCCGGGCCACTGCGCAAGATGATCGAATTCATGGTCAGCGCGAAGGGCCAGGCCTTCGTCGAGGCCGCGGATTTTCTCCCGCGCCCCGAGGCCGCAGAGGAAATGGCCGCGCGGTTCCGCTGAGGCTTGCCGCACTAGGCAAATGTAGAGGCGCCGCGGCGGCGGATCGCTGCTTAGTGTGGCCGTCACCTCCATGAAGTTTTCCGCCCTCATCATCGCCGCGTTGTCGGCCTGCGCCCTCGCGGCGGAGCCGAAGCCGAACGTGCTCTTCATCGCCGTCGATGATCTCAAGCCGACGATCGGCTGCTACGGCGACGCGCTCGCGAAGACGCCGCACCTCGACCGGCTCGCGGCGCGCGGGACGGTGTTCGAGCGGGCGTATTGCATGCAGGCGGTGTGCGCGCCGTCGCGCAACGCCGTGCTCACCGGACTGCGGCCCGAGACGCTGCGCATCACCGATCTGGGCACGAACTTCCGCAAGCGCGCGCCCGACGTGACGACGCTGCCGCAGTGGTTCAAGCAACATGGCTACGCGAGCCACGGGCTCGGGAAGATCTTCCACGTCGGGCACGGGAATCACGAAGACCCGGCATCGTGGAGCGTGCCGCATTTCCAGGCGAAGAGCATCGGCTACGCGCGCAAAGAGAACAACGCGCAGCTCACACGCGAGGAGGCGCTCTTTGCGAACAAGGGAAAGGAAGCGTGGAAGCTGCCGAAGGGCGCGGCCTACGAAAACGCCGACGTGGCCGACGACGCATACGGCGATGGCAAGATCGCGAACGAAGCCGTCGCGCGGCTGCGTGGGTTCAAGAAGAGCGGCGAGGCGTTCTTCCTCGCGGTCGGCTTCCTCAAGCCGCACCTGCCCTTTTGCGCGCCGAAGAAATACTGGGACATGCACGACCCCGCGAAGTTCGCGCTCGCCGCGCGCAGCACGCCGCCGGATGGCGCGCCCGCGTGGGCGCCGAGCTCGTGGGGCGAGCTGCGGGCATACAGCGACATCCCCGAGACTGGCCCGATCGACGACGCGAAGGCGCGCACGCTCATTCACGGCTACTATGCCGCGACGAGCTACATGGACGCGCAACTCGGTCGCGTGCTCGACGAACTCGACACGCTCGGGCTCGCAAAGAACACGATCATCGTGCTCTGGGGCGACCACGGCTGGCACCTCGGCGACCACGGCATGTGGTGCAAGCACAGCAACTACGAGCAGGCCACGCGCGCCCCGCTCATCCTCGCCGCGCCGGGGAAGGCAGGCGGGCAAAAGACGCGCGCGCTCGCCGAGTTCGTGGACATCTACCCGACGCTCTGCGAACTCGCCGGCATCGAGAAGCCCGCGCATTTGCAAGGCGACAGCCTCGTCCCGTGGCTCACCGCACCCGGTCGGGCGACGAAGACGGCCGCGCACCAAGTCTATCCGCGCGGCTCGAAGGAAACCGGCCCGCTGCTTGGCCACGCCGTGCGCACCGACCGATGGCGTTACGTCGAGTGGCGAAAGAAGGACGACTCGATCGCGGCACGCGAGCTTTACGATCTGCGCGATGACCCGACAGAGACCGTGAACCTCGCCGGCAAGCCTGAGCACGAGGCGGACGTCCGCGAGCACAGCGCGCTCGTGCAGCGGCGACTGTCCGCGCCCGCGCCCGCCGGGCTGAAACTTCTCCCGCTATGAAACCCGCCCTCCTTCTCCTCGCCCTCGCCACGCCGCTCGTCGCAGCGGACCCGCTGAAGTCCGCGCTGTTGCTGCACGCGTCGTTCGATCGCGGACCGCATGCCGACTTCGCGACCGGCGACACGCAGCTTTACACCTCGCCGGATCGCAAGCGCACGCCCGCGCAACCGGGGCTGCACGCGGGCGACGCAATCGAGATCGCGAAGGGCGACGGCAGGTTCGGCGACGCGCTCAACTTCCGGCGCAAGACGAAGGAGCAGGTCTTTTTCAAGGGCGAGCGCAACCTCGGCTTCCAGCCGAAGAACTGGAGCGGCAGCGCGTCGTTCTGGATGAGGCTCGATCCCGACAAGGATCTCGAGCCCGGCTACTGCGACCCGGTGCAGTTCCTCGCGCAGGCGTGGGGCGAGGGGAATATGTTCGTCGAGTTCAGCAAGGACCACACGCCGCGGCATTTTCGCTACGCGATCATGGCGATCACAAAGCTGTGGAATCCGAACAACCAGAAGTGGGAGGAGATGCAGCGCCGGCCGATGGTCGCGGTGGAGAAGCCGCCGTTCACGCGCGAGCGCTGGACGCATGTGTGCTTCACCTTCGGTAATGCGAACACCGGCGCGAAGGATGGCTGGGGCCGGCTCTATCTCGACGGCGCGAAGGTGGGCGAGTTCAGCGGCTGGGAAAACACCTTCAACTGGGAGGTGGACAAGAGCGCGCTCACGCTCGGGCTCGCCTATGTCGGCCTGCTCGACGACCTCGCCGTCTTCAATCGCCCGCTCACCGACGACGAAGTGAAGACCGTCTTCGCGCTCAAGCGCGGCATCGCCGAACTCCGCCAATGAAAACACTGCGCCTCCTCTTCGTCCTATGGGTCTCATGCGTCCCATGGGTCTCATGGGCCGCCGACAAACCCAACTTCGTCTTCATCATCGCCGATGATCTCGGCTGGGCGGACGTGGCATTCCACGGCGGCAATGCGCCAACCCCGCACCTCGACCGACTCGCCGCGGAGGGCGTGGAGCTGGCGCAGCACTACGTCTATCCCGTGTGCAGCCCGACGCGTTCGGCGCTGCTCAGCGGGCGCTATGCGACAAGATTCGGCGTCACCAATCCGCAGAACAACCGTGCGTATCCGTGGGACACCGTCACGCTCGCGAGCGCGCTGAAATCGACCGGCTACGACACCGCGATCTGCGGCAAGTGGCACCTCGGATCGAAGCCGGAGGAAGGGCCGCAGAAGTTCGGGTTCGATCACGGCTACGGCTCGCTCGCAGGCGGCGTCGGACCTTGGGATCATCATTACAAGAAGGGCGCGTTCATGAAGACGTGGCACCGCAACGGGCAGCTCATCGAGGAAAAGGGTCACGTCACCGATCTCATCACACGCGAGGCGGTGCGGTGGATCGAGTCGCGGAAGGACAAGCCGTTCTTTCTCTACGTGCCGTTCACCGCCGTGCATCTGCCGATCAAGGAACCCGCGGAATGGCTCGCGAAAGTGCCCGCGAACATCACCGGCGAAGTGCAGCGCGAATACGCCGCGTGCGTCATGCATCTCGACGACGCGGTCGGACGCATCGCGGCGGCGGTGAAAGGCACGAACACGCTCGTCGTCTTCACCAGCGACAACGGCGGCAGCACCGCGGAGAACAACGGCCAGACTTATCCGCCCGACGACTACGCACCGGGCAAACTCCCCGGCAGCAACACCCCGCTGCGCGGCGAAAAGGGCAGCGTTTATGAGGGTGGCATCCGCGTCGCGACGATCGCGAACTGGCCGGGCAAACTGAAGCCGGGCAAGTTCGGCGGCGTCGCCCACATCAGCGACTGGATGCCGACCTTCTGCGCGCTCGCGGGCTACAAGCCGGAGCGCGATTCGAAATGGGACGGCATCAACCTCTGGCCGCAGCTCGCCGGCTCCGAGCCGCCGAAGCCGCGCGCGATCTACGTCGCCGCTCCAGGCTTCCGCTCGAGCGCCGTGCGCGATGGCGACTGGAAACTCGTCGTGACCGACAAGGAAAAGCGGACCGAGCTTTTCAACCTCGCCACCGACCCGAACGAAAAGACCGACCTCGCGAAAAGCCGGCCGGAGAAAGTCGATGCGCTGCGCCAGCGTCTCGCCGAACTCTCGCGGGCCGATCGCGACGCCGTCGCCAAAGACTGACGCCCACGCCTTCAAAGAACGCCGCATCCCGCGACTCCCACTCCTCCCGAACCATGACTCCGCAACGCCATCTTCCGAATCGTCGTTTCTTCCTCAAGGCCGCCGGCATCACGCTCGCGCTGCCGCTCCTCGAATCGCTCTCACAGCGCGTGCTCGGCGCGGGCCTCGGCACGCAGGCGGGCGCCGCAGTGAAAGGCGCGCGACCCACGCGCATGGTGTGCATCGGCAACATGCTCGGCTATTACCAGCCGGCATTTTGGCCGACGAAAACGGGGCGCGATTACGATCTGCCCCTGCTGCTCCAGCCGCTCGCGCCGCATCAGCGGGATTTCACGCTCTTCTCCGGGCTCGATCACGGGCACAAAGGCGGGCACTTCGCGATCCACTCCTACCTCAGCGGCGTGCGCACGATGGATGCGAAAGGGATGCCGGAGGGAAACATCACGATCGACCAGCGGGCGGCGGAGACGGTGGGCGGCGCGACGCGGTTTCCTTCGCTCACGATCGGCTCGGAGGATGGCATCCACGGCGGCTGCCTCATGTCGTGGACGCGCAGTGGCACGCGCGTGCCGCCGATCCCCGGACCACGCGAACTTTTCCGAAAACTTTTCGTCTCCGACAATGCCACCGATCGCGAGCGCACGCTCGACCGACTCGACCTCCAGGGTTCCATCCTCGATGCCGTGAACGGCGACGCGAAGGCGCTCAAGACGCATCTCGGCAAGCGCGATCAGGAGAAGCTCGACGAGTATTTCACCTCCGTGCGCGACGTGGAGAAGCAGCTCGAACTCAGCCGTCAATGGTCCGACGTGCCGAAGCCGAAACCCGGAATGCCCGAGCCCGAGAACACCGGCTTCGTCTCGGACCTGCCGGTGCTCTACGATCTCATCGCGCTCGCGCTTCAGACCGACTCGACGCGCATCGCCTCGCTCGAGATTGCGGGCGGGTTCGAGGCGTCGGCGTTCGACCTTCGCAAGGACTGGCACGCGCTCTCGCATCACGGCCAGGTGCAGGAAAACATCGACGGCCTGCTCACGCTGGAGAAATACCAGATGGAGCAGTTCGCGCGGTTCATCGCGAAGCTGAAATCGATCGAGGACGGCGACGGCACGCTGCTCGATCACTCGATGGTGCTCTTCGGCAGCGGCATGGCGAACGCGAATGCGCACACCAATCTCAACCTCCCGATCCTCCTCGCGGGCGGCGGATTCAAGCACGGCGAGCACAAGGCGTATCCGACGAACGGCCTCGGCAAACAGCCGCTGTGCAATCTCTACGTCACCATGCTCCAGCGCTTCGGCGTCGAGGTGGAGAAGTTCGGCATTGGCTCGGGGACGATCGCGAACTTCGCGTGAGCCGCGCCCGCCTTCCGCTCCCCGTGAAGATTCGGTCTCTGGCGGTTCTGCTGGCTGCGTTGCCCATCGTGGCATCGGCGGTCGAGCCGCACGCGTTCCTCGAGACTTACTGCAACGAGTGCCACGGGGCGAAGAAGCAGAAGGGCGACCGGCGCTTTGATCAGCTTTCCATTCCCGCGAGCAAGATGGAGGACGTGATCGACCTTCAGGACATCGTCGATCAACTCAACCTCGGCGAGATGCCGCCGAAGAAGTCGAAGCAGCCGACGGTCGCGGAGCGCAGCGCGATCGTCTCGGCGCTCACCTCGGCGGTGGCGGATGCGCGGACGAAGTTCCAAAGCACCGGCGGACAAACCGTGCTGCGACGGCTGAACAAGCGCGAGTATCTCAACACGATCGGCGATCTGCTTGCGCTCGACATGCGGCTCATCGATCCGACGGCGAAGTTTCCGCGCGACCAGATGGCCGAGCACATGGACAATCTCGGCGACGTGCTGCGGACCTCGGGTTACCTGCTCGCGCAGTATCTCGACGCAGCGGATCAAGTGGTGGAACGCGCGCTCGGCGTGACCGAAAAGCCCGCGGAGCAGACGTGGACTTTCAAGGACAACTTCCGTCAGCAGCAGGAACTCACCTTTTCGCACACGAGCGTCTATCAGAACCGCTACCTCTGCGTGTATGAGGTGCCCGATACGGACAAGCACGAGGGCGGCTACGTGCCGGTTCACGCCTTCAGTCAGGGTGTGCCGGGCGATGGCATCTACGAGATCAAGGTGAAGGCGCAGGCGATGAACCGGCATCACCCGTATGATCCCGCGATCTTCAAGCGCGCCACCGAGCAACCCTTCCGGCTCGGGATCGTGCCGGGTGATGTGAAGGCTGGGCCGCTGCATCATCCGCAGCCGATCGAGCCGCAGCTCGCCGAGGTGGTCGTTCCGGACGGCGATCCAGAGTGGCGCACGATGACCGTGCGACTGAACGCCGGTCAGACGCCGCGCTTCATTTTCCCAAATGGCATGGCGAACTGCCGCGCGGCCTTTGGCACGCTCGCGCGGAAGTATCAGGACCAGTGGCCGGCGGAGGAGCGCAAAGATCTCGGCATCTTCCAGGCGCGACGGGTGGTGCTGAAATACGGGAAGATGCCGCACATCCGAATTCACGAGGTGTCGATCCGCGGTCCGATCATCGATCAATGGCCGCTCGCGCCGCAGCGCGCGGTGCTCGGCGAAAAGCCGTTCGCGCCGGAGCGCACGCGCGAGATTCTGGCGAGGTTCGCCAGCCGCGCGTATCGCCGTCCCGCGACCGACGACGATGTGAATCGGCTCATGGCCGTCGTCGAGACGCGTCGCAAGGCCGGGCAGACGCCGTTCGCTGCGCTCAAGGATGGGCTCAAGGCCGCGCTCTGCTCGCCCGCATTTCTCTATCTCGCCGATCCGGAGACCGAGGGAAAACGCCTCAGCGCACACGCGCTCGCCTCGCGGCTCTCGTATTTCCTCTGGTCCACGATGCCGGACGATGAACTGCGAAAGGTCGCGGACAGCGGCGAGCTTCTGAAAACCGAAACGCTGCTCGCGCAGACCCGCCGCCTGCTCGCCAACCCCCGCGCGGATGCCTTCGTCGAGGGCTTCCTCGATAGCTGGCTGAATCTCCGCAACCTCGGCGACATGCCGCCGGATCGAGACGCGTTCGAGCGTTTCTACACCGATGGACTCAAGGCCGCGATGAAGCGCGAGACGCAGATGTTCATGCGCAATCTGCTCGATACGAACGGCAGCCTCGTGCGCTTCCTCGACGCCGATCACACCTTCGTGAATCAGCCGCTCGCCACGCTGTATGGCCTCGGCCAGATCAGCACGCCGGAGAAGGCGCACGAGTTCCGCGAAGTGACGCTCGCCGATCGCCGGCGCGGCGGTCTGCTCGGGCAGGGCAGCGTGCTGACCGTGAGCGCGAACGGCATCGAGACCTCGCCCGTCACGCGCGGCGTGTGGCTGCTGGAAAACATCCTCGGCACTCCGCCCGCACCACCGCCGGACAACGTGCCGCCCATCGATCCCGACGTGCGCGGGGCCAAGTCGATGCGCGACATTCTCACCAAACATCGCGACAACCCCGCGTGCTACGACTGCCACGCGAAGATCGATCCGCTCGGCTTCGCGTTGGAAAATTTCGACCCCATCGGCGTGTGGCGGACCAGCTATCGCGTCGGGAAAAAGCAGGGTCCCGAGATCGACCCGACCGGCGAACTGCCGGGCGGGCAGTCGTTCAAGGACGTGGCCGGGCTCAAGCAAATCCTCGTCGCGCGAAAGGAACTCTTCGCGCGGATGCTCGCGGAGAAACTCATCACCTACGGCTGCGGCCGCCGCATCGAGGCCACGGACCGCGCGCAGGTCGATTACATCCTCGTCGAAGTCGCGAAGGAGAACGACGGCCTGCGGCGACTCGTCGAATTGGTTGTGACCAGCAAGACGTTCCGATCAAAGTGAAACCCATGAAATTCGCCGCCGCCCTAATTAGCCTGCTCAGCCTGTCTGCCGTCCGGGCGGAAATCTTCACCGCGCAAGGCTCGATGGCCGGTGAAATCACCGCGACGAGTGCGCTGCTGCAAACGCGACTTACCGGGATCGCCGGTCCCACCTTGGACGCCGATGGCGATGTTCCGGGCGCGGCGGGAGTCGCGTGTTTCGAATATGGAACGACGGCGGACCTCAAGGACGCGAAGCGCACCGACTGGATCAAGGCGACCGCCGCGCGGGACTTCATCGTGCGCGCGCCGCTGGCTCAACTGACGGCAGGGCAGGGCTACTATTTCCGGCCGGTGTTTGGCGCGGATGAAGGCCAGGCCAAACCCGGTGCAGTGTGCCAGTTCACGACGCTGCCCGGCAAGGACTCGGACAAGGCGGTGGCGTTCGTCGTGGGGAGCTGCATGAACTACAACAAGTTCATGCACGGCGGGAAGGGCAAGGCGAGCGGCCCTGTGACGGCGACGGATGAAGACAGGAAACTCGGTTTCCCATCTTTCGCCGCGATGGCGCCGCTGAAGCCGGACTTCTTCATCGGGACAGGCGACATCGTTTATTACGACAACGTCATGAACGGCCCCGCGCAGAGTCTGCCGCAACTTCGCGGGTGCTGGCACGAGCAGTTCCGCTTTCCGCGGATGATCGACTTCTTCGCGCGCACGCCGACCTACTGGTCAAAGGACGATCACGACTTCCGGTTCAACGATTCGGACAATCTGGGCGACAAGCTTCCGCTGCCGCAGACGGGCATCGAGATCTTCCGCGAGCAGATGCCGATTCATCCCGCGGGCGACCGCACGTCGCCGACGTATCGGACGCATCGCGTGAACAAGCACCTGCAGATCTGGCTCACCGAGGGTCGCGACTTTCGCTCGCCAAACAAGATGACGGATGGCCCGGACAAAACGCTGTGGGGCCGCGAGCAGCTCGCGTGGATCGAGCGCACGCTGAAGGAAAGCGATGCGACGTGGAAGATCCTCATCAGCCCCACGCCACTGGTCGGCCCCGACGACGCTCACAAGAAGGACAATCACGTCAATCTCGGCGGCTTCCGCCATGAGGCCGATGCGTTCTTCGCATGGCTCGGCGCGAACAAGATCACCGGCTTTATGACCTTCTGCGGCGACCGGCACTGGCAGTATCACAGCATCCATCCGAGCGGGATCGAGGAGTTCGCATGCGGCGCCTTGAACGACGAAAACTCGCGCGTGGGCATTGCTCCCGGCTCGAAGAAAGGCACCGATCCTGAGGCGCTGATCAAACAACCCTACACCTACCCCGAGCCCACGGGCGGCTTCGTCTTCACCCGTGTGACTCCGGATGGAAAGGGTGGCTCCACGCTCACAATCGAGCACCGCGACGACACCGGGAAGGTGATGAATACGGTGGTGAAGACTGCTGCCCGCTGATCGCCGCATGAGATTCCCCCTGTTCCTGGTCCTGCCGTTTCTCCTGCTCGCCGCGGACGACGACTACACCACGAACCACGTCACTCACGGCCCGATGCTCGGACTCGTCACCGACAGCAGCGTGCGCGTGTGGGCGCGGACGCACAAGGCAGGCGAGTTCACGGTGCGCTACGGCGTCGATGCCGCTCGGCTCGACCAGAGCTCCGCGGTGGTGAAGACGGCCGCCGATCACGATCACACGGGCTGGACCACGCTGGAGGGGTTGAAGCCGCAGACGGCGTATCATTGCCAGGCCTACATCGGCAAGGTGCCGAGCGGGCCGGCGGGCAGCTTCCTCACGCTGCCGAGCGCGGAGGCGCATCGCGAGCCGACGCACAATCCGCGCGGGCTTTTCAACTTCCGCTTCCAGTTCGGCTCGTGCGCGAACCAGAACCCGAAGAGCGGCATCGGGCCAAGCCTGCCGACGTATGCGACGATGCAGCGCGAGCTGCACGGGAAGGCGCTGTTCTCGATCATGAACGGTGACTTCATCTACGAGGAGCATCGCTCGATGCCCGCCGCGGACTGGCTGATGCAGGCGGGGCTCACCGCCGATCAGGCGCCGCGCATTGTGGACCTCGTGCCGAATGTCGTCGGCCTGTGGGAGAACTACAAAACCTACCTCTCGCGCGGCGTGAACCTCGCGACGTGGCAGCGAAACATGCCGACCGTGTTCACGTTCGACGATCACGAACTGGTCAACGACATCCGCGGCTGCGCCACCATCGGCTTCCGCGAGCGGCGGGCTGTCTTCCGCGACATCGGCATCCGCGCTTGGGAAGACTACGCAGGCTGGGCGAATCCGTATGCGTCCACGCAGGGCATCCACTTCGGCCGGGCGACGCTGAAGAAGGGCAGCGACATCCTCGTGGATGAAAGCGCCGACTTCACCAAGCTCGACATGGCGCAGGCGGCGAGCCTGCACGTCCACTGGGGCAAGATCACCGCGGGCGAGGACGTCATCGCGCTCGACAACGAGCCGCCCGGCAACCCGAACGCGGGTGTGTTCGGCGTCGCGCAGGTGCTCGACGCGCATCGGCTGCGGATCACGCCCGCGGCTTACGCCGACAGCATCGGGTCGTATTCCATCGGCCGGCGTTCGTATGGGAAATTCACGGTCTCGAACTGCGACTACTTCATCATCGACACAAAGACGCATCGCGAGATGCACGACCCGAAGAATCCCGCGCGCGCCGGGCTCACCTTCCTCGGCAAGGATCAAAAGGCGTGGCTGCTCGACGAGATGCGCCGCAGCACGTCGGACTTTTTCTTCGTCGTGTCATCGGTGAATTTCATGATCCCGCACAATGGCGCGGGCGGGCACGAGTTCACCGAGGGCAAGGACGAGGCGTGGACCTCGCTCATCGCCGAGCGCGAGGAGCTGATCGCGGCGTTCGATGCGCTGAAGAAACCCGTCTTCATCCTCACCGCCGACCTGCACAACAGCTTCGCGGTGAAGATCACCGATCGCGTGTGGGAGTTTTCCTCCGGGCCGCTGAACTCGGTGAACCACGTCCCGCGCGACGACGAGGGCAACCGCCCCGCGACCGGCCTCTACAAGAGCGGCCCGCGGACCTGCGACATCCGCTGGTCGAGCTACATCCTGCCCGACCTCGAGCGCCCGCAGCGGATGTATCCCTATTACTGCGTGGTGCAGGTGAACAACGCCTACAACATGCCGCAGCAACTCGGCGGCACGCGCTGGGTCGCGTATCCACACCCGCAGGTCATCTTCCAATACTTCGACGGGCGCACCGGCGAGTTCGTCTATTCCGAAGCCATCAGCACCACACGGAACTAACCGATGAGACGCGTCGCCTTCCTCCTCTCGCTGCTCCTCATCGCGTGCGGTCCGCTACGCGCGGCGGAAAAGCCGAACATCGTCGTCATCCTCGCCGACGATCTCGGCTACGGCGACGTGCAGTGCTACAACCCCGAGCGCGGCAAGATTCCCACGCCGCACATCGACCGACTCGCGGCGCAGGGGATGCGCTTCACCGATGCGCACACGAGCAGCGGCGTGTGCTCGCCCACGCGCTACGCGCTGCTCACGGGCCGGTATCATTGGCGGTCACGCTTGCAGGCGGGGATCGTCGGGTATTTGGAAAAGCCACTCATCGCGCCGGACCGGCTCACGCTCGCGAGCTTGCTGAAGCAGCACGGCTATCGCACCGCGGCGATCGGGAAGTGGCACCTCGGCTGGGATTGGGCGGCGTCGCCGGAGCAGTTGAAGCAGATGCGCGGTTTCGGCGGGAAGGCGGGCGGCGGAGGCGATGTGGTCGCGACACCGACGGACGAGCAGCGCGCGACGTGGCGCGAAGTGTATGCGAAGCCGATCGGCGGCGGACCGATCACGCGCGGCTTCGACGAGTATTTCGGAACGGATGTGCCGAACTGGCCCCCGTATGCCTTCATCGAGAACGACCGCACGCGCGGCATCCCAAGCGAGCTGCTCCCTCCCGCGCTGCTGCGCAAAAACCAGGCGAGCCTCCAGGGCCCGGCGCTTCCGGGCTGGAGTCTCGAAGCCGTGCTGCCCGCGATCGCGGAACGCTCGTGCGAGTTCATCGAGCGCTCCGCAAAGGCATCAGTCCCATTTTTCCTATACGTCCCACTCACATCGCCGCACACACCGATCTCGGTGAACGCCGCGTGGCGCGGCGAGAGCGGGCTGAATGAATACGCGGACTTCGTGATGGAAACCGACGCGATCGTCGGCCGCGTGCTCGACGCGCTCGAGCGCAGCGGCGCGGCGAAAAACACGCTCGTCGTCTTCACGAGCGACAACGGCTGCGCGCCCTACGCCGGCGCGCCGGAGCTCGAAGCGAAGGGCCATTTCCCGAGCGGGCCACTGCGCGGCTACAAAGCGGACGCGTGGGAGGGCGGACATCGCGTGCCATTCATCGTGCGCTGGCCGGGCGCGGTGAAGGCGGGCACGCGCTGCGATGCACTCGTGCATCAAGTGGACCTGATGACGACGTTCGCGGAAGTGCTCGGCGCAAAGCTGCCCGCGAATGCCGGCGAGGACAGCGTGAGCCTGCTGCCGCTGCTGCGCGGCTCGGAGAAGCCGGTGCGCGAGTTTGCGATCAGCCACGCATCGAGCGGCCTGCCGTCGCTGCGCAAGGGCTCGTGGAAAATCATCTTCGGCCAGAAAGGCGGCGGCTTCGGACCGAAGGGAGCCGCAGCACCGACCGGCCAGCTCTACGATCTCGCGACCGATCTCGGCGAAGCGAAGAACCTCTGGGCCGAGAAGCCCGAACTCGTCGCCGAACTCACGAGCGCGATGGAGAAGCTCGTCGCCGCGCATCCGAACGACGTGCCCGTGAACTGGCGCCGCTTCCTCACGCCGTCGAAATGATCCGGCTGCTCATCCTCGTCGCCATCGCATCCATCGCGCAGGCCGCGCCGCCGGACATCGTCGTCTTCCTCACCGACGACCAGGGGCAGCTCGACTCGTCGCCTTACGGCGCGAAGACGCTGCGCACTCCGCACATGCAGCGGCTCGCGGATTCGGGGATGACCTTCACGCGCGCCTACGTCGCGTCGCCGAGCTGCGCGCCGAGCCGCGCGGCGCTGCTCACCGGGCTCATGCCCGCGCGCAACGGCGCGGAGGCGAACCACAGCAAGCCGCGCGCGGAGCTAAAAAAGTGGCCCGCATATTTCCAGCAGCTCGGCTACGAGGTCGTCGCGTTCGGCAAGGTCTCGCACTACCGGCACACGGCGGACTACGGGTTCGACCATTTCGCCGACGACGGCTTTCACCAGCATCAGAGCATCGCCAACGCGGTCGATTGGCTGAAGAAGCGGCCGCCCACCGGCGCGAAACCGCTCTGCCTCATGGTCGGCACCAACTGGCCGCACGTGCCGTGGCCGGAGAGCGAGCTCGGCTACGATCCGAAGGCGCTCACGCTTCCCGCGGACACCATCGACACGCCGGCCACGCGCGAGTGGCGCGCGCGTTACGCCGCCGCGGTGACGAAGGCCGACGACGATCTCGGCACGATCCTCGACGCCGTGCGCGCGCATCTGCGGCCCGACGCGCTGATTCTTTTCTCCGCCGACCACGGCGCGCAGTGGCCGTTCGGAAAATGGAACTGCTACGAAGCCGGCGTCTGCGTGCCGCTCATCGTCTCGTGGCCCGGTGTGGTGAAGCCGGGCACGCGCACCGCGGCGATGGTGCAGTGGACCGACTTCCTGCCCACGCTGCTCGAAGCCGCCGGCGGCAAGGCGCCCGCCGACATCGACGGCCGCTCCTTCCTCCCCGTGCTGCGCGGCGAGAAGGGCGACCACCGCGAGCGCATCTTCACCACACACAGCGGCGACGGGAACGTGAACGTCTATCCCGCGCGCTCGGTGCGAGTGGGCGATTGGAAATACATCCGCAACCTGCATCCCGAGTTCGCCTTCACGACGCACATCGACCTGCCGGTGAAGCTCGGGCAGCGCGTGTTCTTCTCGACGTGGGAAGAGGCCGCGAAGATCGACCCGGCCGCCGGCGCGATCGTGAAGCGCTACCACGCGCGGCCCGCCGAGGAACTCTACGACCTCGCCGCCGACCCGCACGAGCAGCGCAATGTCGCCGCCGCGAATCCCGCGAAGCTCGCCGAGTTGCGCGCCACACTCGACACGTGGCTGGGCGCGCAGGACGATCGGCTCACCGTCTTCGGCAAGCCGCGCCTGCTCGGCGATCCACGCAGCCACGGTCCGAACGCGACCCTCCCCGAAAAGCCTTCCAAATGAACCACCACAATCCCCTTCTCTTCCTCGCCGCGCTGCTGTGCGCGCTCGCACCCTCGCGCGCAGCGAAGCCGAACGTCCTCTTCCTTTTCGCCGACGACTACTGCTACGAGGCGATCCGCGCCTTCGGCCACACCGACATCGACACGCCGAACCTCGACCGACTCGCAGCGCGCGGCACGAACTTCACGCACGCCTACAACATGGGCTCATGGAGCGGCGCGGTCTGCGTCGCGAGCCGCACGATGCTCATCACCGGCCGCAGCGTGTGGAGCGCGAACGCGATCTACAACAAGACCAACGCCGAGCGCGAAGCCGGCATGCTCTGGCCGCAGCTCATGCACAAGGCCGGCTACAAGACCTACATGACCGGCAAGTGGCACATCCAGACCGACGCGGCGAAGTGCTTCGACGTAACGCGCGACATCCGCGCCGGGATGCCGAAGACCGTGCCGAGTTCCTACAACCGCCCGCTCGCCGGCCAGCCCGACACGTGGAATCCGGCCGATCCGTCGATCGGCGGATTCTGGGAAGGCGGGAAGCACTGGAGCGAAGTGGTCGCCGATCACACGATCGATTTCCTCGCCGACGCGAAGCAGGCGGGCGCGCCGTTCTTCCTCTACTCGGCCTTCAACGCGCCGCACGATCCGCGGCAATCGCCGCAAGCCGACCTCGACAAGTATCCGCTCAGCCGGATGAAAATGCCCGCGAGCTTCCTGCCCGAGTATCCCTACAAGGACGACATCGGCTGCTCGCACAAACTGCGCGACGAGAACCTCGCGCCCATGCCGCGCACCGAGCTCGCGGTGAAGACGCACCGCCGCGAATACTACGCGCTCATCACGCATCTCGACGCGCAGATCGGCCGCATCCTCGACGCTCTCGACGCGTCGGGGCAGGCGGCGAATACGTGGATCTTTTTCACCGCCGACCACGGACTCGCGGTCGGGCATCACGGACTTTTCGGGAAGCAGAACATGTATGATCACAGCGTGCGCGTGCCCTTCCTCGTCGCCGGGCCGGGCGTCGCGGCGGGCGCGAAGATCGACGCGCCGATCTACCTCCAGGACGTGATGGCTACGGCGCTCGACCTCGCTGGCGCGGAGAAACCGGCGCACGTGTTTTTCCAGTCGCTGCGTCCGCTGCTGAGCGGCGAGCGGAAGGCATCGGCCTACGAATCCGTTTACGGCGCCTATCTCGAGTTGCAGCGCGCGATCACGCACGAGGGGTGGAAGTTGATCGCGTATCCGAAGGTCAAAGCGCTGCGCCTTTACGATCTCGCCAGGGATCCGCAGGAGACACGCGACCTCGCCGCCGACCCGGCGCACGCGGAGCGGCGGCGCGAGCTGTTCAAACGGCTCGTTGCGCTGCAAAAGCAACTCGCCGACACCCTCGATCTCACCGCCACCTTCCCACAACCATGAAGCTCCACCTCCTCGCCACCGCCCTCTGCCTGCTCGGCGTCGCGCACGCCGCCGACACCAAGCGCCCGAACGTCCTATTCATCATCTCGGACGACCTCAACAACGACCTCGGCTGCTACGGCTCCGCTCACGCGAAGACTCCGAACCTCGACAAGCTCGCGGCGCGCGGCGTGCGGTTCGATCGCGCGTATTGCACCTTTCCGCTGTGCGGGCCGAGCCGGAACTCGATGCTCACCGGGCTTTACCCGAACAGCACCGGCATCCTCTCCAACGCGCAGATTTTCCGGCAGACCATCCCGCAGCACGTGAGTCTGTCGCAGGCGTTCCGGCAGGCGGGTTACTTCGCCGCGCGCATCGGCAAGCTCTACCACTACAACGTGCCCAATTCCGTCGGCACCGACGGACACGACGACCCCGCTTCGTGGGAGCTCGAGCTCAATCCCGCAGGCGTCGATCGCACTGAGGAGCATCCGAAGATCTTCAGCCTCACGCCGAATCAATTCGGCGGGACGCTGAGCTGGTATGCGTCGCCGAAGAGCGACGAGCATCACACCGACGCGATCGAGGCCGAGGACGCCGAGTGGGTGCTCGAACGCTGCGCGAAGCGGAAGGATCGCCCGTTCTTTCTCGCCGTCGGGTTTTTCCGCCCACACACACCGTATGTCGCACCAAAGAAATATTTCGACATGCATCCGGTGGAGAAAATGCGCGTCGTGCAGAACGTGAAGGAGGACCAGGCCGACCTGCCGCCGGCGGCGCTCGGCAGCTACAAAAAGGAGCAGGACAAGCTCACCGACGACCTGCGGCGCGAGGCGCTCCAAGCTTACTCGGCGAGCATCAGCTTCATGGACGCGCAGGTCGGTCGCGTCATCGACGCGCTCGACCGGCTTGGGCTCGCGGAGAATACGATCATCGTCTTCACGAGCGATCACGGGTATCACACCGGCGAGCACGGCCTGTGGCAAAAGCAGAGCATCTTTGAGGGAAGCGCGCGCGTGCCGCTGCTCGTCGTCGCACCCGGCGCGCAACGCGGCTCGGTGGTGAAAGAGCCGGTGAGCCACCTCGATCTTTACCCGACGCTCACCGCCCTCGCCGGCGTAAAGGCGCCCGCGAACCTGCAAGGCCAGAGCCTCGCGCCGATGCTCAAGGACGCGAACGCGAAAGGCCGCGGCTGGGCGCTCTCGCAAGTCGTGCGCGGCGGCGGCTTCAAACGCTTCGGCGCCAGCCCGGCCGCTGGCGACGATGGCAAACGTTTCTTCGGCTACAGCCTGCGCACGCCGCGCTGGCGCTACACCGAGTGGGACGAAGGCAAGCAAGGCCGCGAGCTCTACGATCACGACGCCGACCCTCAGGAACTCACCAACCTCGCCAGCGTCCCCGCGCAGGCGAAGACGATCGCCGACCTCTCCGCGCAGCTCCACGCCGCCGCGAAAACGACCTACCCCGCCGACGGCAAGACGCCCGAACTCCAGCCCGGCCTGTGGGCGCCGTTGCTCATCAATCCTTGATTCACCAAACATGAAAACCACCCTCCGCTTCCTCGCGCTTCTCGCCCTCACGTCCTCCGCCTTCGCCGCGCCGAACGTCGTCGTCTTTCTCGCCGACGATCTCGGCTGGGGCGATCTCGGTTGCCAGGGGCATCCGGTCATCCAGACGCCGAACCTCGACGCCTTCGCGAAGCAGGGGACGCGGCTGACGCAGTGCTACTCGGCGAGCGCGGTGTGTTCGCCGTCGCGCTCGGCGATTCTCACGGGGCGGACGCCGTATCGGAATGGCGTGTTCACCTGGATCCCCGAGGGGCGCGAGATCCACCTGCGCACGAGCGAGGTCGCGCTGCCGAAGCTGCTCAAGACCGTGGGCTACACGACGTGCCACGTCGGCAAGTGGCACCTCAACTCGCACTTCAACAAGCCGACGCAGCCGCAGCCGAACGACCACGGCTACGACTGGTGGCTCGCGACGCAGAACAACGCCGCGCCTTCGCACGAGCACCCGGTGAACTTCGTCCGCAACGGCGAGCCGATCGGCAAGGTCGAGGACTACTCCGCGCCGTTCATCGTGAAGGAGGCGATCACGTGGCTGAAGGAACATCGCGACAAGTCGAAGCCCTTCCTGCTCAGCGTGTGGACGCACGAGCCGCATTACCCGATCAAGTCCGCGCCGGAGTTTAAGGCGAAGTATCCGCAGCTCACCGACGATGTGCAGCGCGAGCATCACGCGAACGTGACGCAGCTCGATCACGCCTTCGGCCAGCTCATGCGCGCGCTCGATGAGCTCAAGCTCGCCGGCGACACGATCGTCATCTTCACCTCCGACAACGGCCCCGAGGGCGACGGCATCAAGTCGCCCGGTCGCGGATCGAGCGGCGGGCTGCGCGGACGCAAGCGCGCCGTGTATGAGGGCGGGATCCGCGTGCCGGGCCTCGTGCGCTGGCCGGGGAAGACGAAGCCCGGCTCGACGAGCGATGTGCCGGTGATCGGCTCGGACATTTTCGTGACCGTCGCCACCGCAGCGGGCGCGGCCTTGCCGAAAGACCGCGTGCTCGACGGCGGCAACCTGCTCGCCGCGCTCGAAGGAAAGCCCGTCGAGCGTGCTCGCCCGCTCTACTGGCGCTGCACCATCGCGCCCGAGCCGCTGAAGACCGCGATGCGAATCGGCGACTGGAAGATCCTCGCCGACGAAGCGCTGACGAAGTTCGAACTCTACAACCTGCAAGCGGACTGGCAGGAGAAGAAAGAACTCAGAGCGAGCGAGCCCGCGAAATTTGCCGAGATGAAAGCCGCGCTCGTGAAGCTCAACGCCGAGATCGAAGCCGAAGGCCCGCCGTGGTGGCGCGATTACAATTCGGGCGGCAAGAAGAAGCGTGGGAACTGATTTTACCACAGAGAAGACGACTCGATACGGCTTCGTGATCGCACAAATCCATCTCAGTGTTCTCTGTGTCTCTGTGGTTCCAAACTAAGCCCCCGCACTAAATCCTCTCACTCTCCCCGTATGCGCCTCGCCCTCCTGACCCTCGCCTTGTTCGCCACTCCTGCGCTCGCGCAGTCACCCGTCCGCGCCGTCATCGACGACGAACAACCCGGCTGGCGCGCGCTGACGGCGGAGGATTTCACGAAGGTCAACAGCGCCGACGACACATGGTCGTGGAAGGACGGCGCGCTGCATTGCACGGGCAAACCGACCAGCGTCATCCGCACGACAAAGGAGGTCCGCAACTTCGAACTCGTCGTCGAGTGGAGCCATCAAAAGCCCGGCGGAAATTCCGGCGTCTTCGTGTGGGCCACGCCAGAGTCGATCGAGAGGCTCACCGCCGCGGGCAAACCCGGCCTGCCACGCGGGATCGAAGTGCAGGTGCTCGACCACGGCTACACCGAGCAGGTCGCCGCGCGCGGCGGGAAGACCGATTGGTTCGGCACGAACGGCGACGTCTTCCCCGTCGGCGTGAAGATGACGCCCTTCCCACCGCTCTCGCCCGATGGCAGCCGCAGCTTCCCGCGCAAGCATCTCGCGAAAGGCAGCGGCGAGTGGAACCAATACTACATCCGCGCGATCAACGGCGAAGTGCGGCTGTGGGTGAATGGCGAGGAAGTCTCCGGCGGCACCGCGTGCGATCCCGCGCAGGGCTTCCTCTGCCTCGAGAGCGAAGGCTCACCGATCATCTTCCGCAAACTCCGCATCCGCGAACTCCCATGAACCGCCGACACTTCCTCCAACGCACCACCGCCGCCGCCGCGCTCGGCTTCCCCTCCATCCTGCGCAGCGCAGCGCCGAACTCGATGCTGCAGGTCGCGTGCATCGGCGTGGGCGGCATGGGCGGGCGGACGATGAGCGGCGTCGCGAGTCACGCGAAGGTGAAGATCGTCGCGCTGTGCGATGTGGACACCGGCTATCTCGATGAAGCGGCGAAGCTGCATCCCGAGGCGTCGCGGCAGAAGGACTGGCGCGAGCTGCTCGCGCGGCACGCGGACAAGTTCGACGCGGTGACGATCGGCACGCCGGATCACGTTCACGCCGCGCAATCGGTGACGGCGCTGCGCGCGAAGAAGCATCTCTATTTGCAGAAGCCGATGGCCACGACGCCGCACGAGTGCCGCGTCATCACGCAGGAGGCGGCGAAGGCGGGCGTCGTCACGCAGCTCGGGAATCAAGGCCGCTCCAGCATCGAGAGCCGGATGACGGTGCAACTGATCCGCGACGGCGCGATCGGGAAGATCAAGGAAGTCATCCTGTGGGAGAACAAGCCGCTCAACTGGTGGCCGAAAAACACGGAGCTGCGGAAGCAGGGCGATGCGATCCCGGCGGGGCTCGACTGGGACTTGTGGCTCGGCGTGCGCGAGCCGCGGCCGTATCTCACGAATACGTATCACCCGAAGAACTGGCGCGCGTGGTTCGACTTCGGCGTCGGCGAGATGGGCGACATGGGCTGCCACCATTTTGACACGAGCTTCGACGCGCTCCGGCTCACTGCTCCACTGCGCGTGCGGCAGACGACACCGGGCAGCAGCGGTCCGTTGTGGGGCGAGAAGCGCCTCGTCGAGATGATCTTCCCCGGCAGCGACATCACCGCCGGCAAGACCGTGCAGCTCACCTGGCACGACGGCGGCATCGAGCCGGACCTCGGAAAAATCCAACTGCCGAAGGGCGTGGAGAAGCTGCCCGCATCCGGCACATGCTGGATCGGCGAGCACGGCTCGATCTTCAAAAGCTACGGCAACAACAAGCCGGTCGTGCTGCCCGGGGGGAAGTTCGACGCCGAAAAATATCCCGCCGATCTCAAGCCGCAGGACCACTACCACGACTGGGTGGACGCGATCGTCGAAGGCCGAAAGGCGTGCGATGAATTCACGCATGGCGGACCGCTGACCGAGGCGGTGCTCGTCGGCGCGATCGCGGACCGCTTTGCCGGCGAGTGGCTCGACTGGGACCGCGAGACGCTCACATTTTCCAACCACGCCAAGGCCACCGCGCTCGTCCGCCGCGCGTATCGCGACGGCTGGACCGTGCCCGGCCTCGGCTGACCCACTCCACTCACCCTATGAAACTACATCACCTCGCACTCGCCCTCGTCGCTGCGCTCGCCTTCGCAGCGGACGCCGTCGCAGATCTCGCCGGCACGAAGCCGAACATCATCCTCGTGATCACGGACGACCAGGGCTACGGCCCCGTCGGGCGGCACGGACATCCGTGGATCAAGACGCCGCACCTCGACGCGCTCTACGACAAGAGCACGCGCTTCACGCGCTTCCTCGTGAGCCCGACCTGCTCGCCCACGCGCAGCGCGATGATGACGGGCCGGCATCCGATGAAGAACGGAATCACGCACACGATCCTCGAGCGCGAGCGCATGACGCTCGACGCGACCATTCTCCCGCAGGTGCTCAAGACCGCGGGCTACACGTCGGGCATTTTCGGGAAGTGGCATCTCGGCGACGAGGAGCCGTATCAGCCGCACAAGCGCGGCTTCGATGAAGCCTTCATCCACGGTGCGGGCGGGATCGGGCAGGCCTATGCCTGCTCGTGCGCCGATGCGCCGGACAACAAATACACGGACCCCGTCATCCGCCACAACGGCAGCTTCGTGAAGACGAAGGGCTTTTGCACCGACGTGTTTTTCACCGGCGCGCTCGGCTGGATGAAGGAGCGCAAGGACAAGGGCCAGCCGTTCTTCGCCTACATCGCGACGAACGCGCCGCATGGGCCGTTCATCGCGCCGGAGAAGAACGCGAAGCGCTTCACCGACCTTGGCTTCGGCAAGGAGCAGGCAGGTTTCTACGGCATGATCGAGAACATCGACGAGAACATGGGGCGCCTCGCGGAGAAGCTGAAGGAGTGGGATCTCTACAAGAACACGATCGTCATTTTCATGTCCGACAATGGCATGACCGGCGGCGGCTCCGGCCAGGCCGGCAAGGACCTCGCGCCCGGCTATCCGTTCTTCAACGCGAACCAGACCGGGCTCAAAGGCTCGACCGATGAAGGCGGCGTGCGCGTGCCATTCTTCGTCCGCTGGGATGGGAAGATCGAGGCGGGCCGCGACATCGGCACCATCGCCGCGCACATCGATCTGCTGCCGACCTTCGCCGCGCTCGCCGGAGCGGAGTCGCCGAAGAATCAAGTCGAAGGCCGCAACCTGCTCCCGCTCATCGAGGGCAAGGCGGACGGCTGGTCGGATCGCTACCTCTTCACCCACACCGCGCGCTGGGCCACGGGCACCGAGCCGAACACGCAGCAGCACCTCAACTACGGCGTGCGCAATCAGCGCTACCGCTTCGTCGGTCCGCGCGGCGGCAACCCGAAGGGCAGGAACGCGGCGAAGCGGCCGGCGCAGGCGTCGCAAGGCGCGCTCTACGACATGGAAGCCGATCCTTACCAGACCAAGGACGTGAGCGCCGAGCACCCCGAGGTCGTGGCGAAAATGCGCGCGGCCTACGATGCATTTTGGAAGGAAGCGCGCCCGCTGATGGTGAACGAAACTGCGGAGATGTCGCCGACGAAGCCCTTCCACGAACTCTACGAGAAGCAGCTCAAGGCCGGCGGAATCCCTGACTGGAAGGCGCCCGCGCTGTGAGGCTCGCGCCCGTAATTCTCGTCGTCGCCCTCTGCGCGCCGCTCGCCGCAGAGCAGGTGGGGCCATGGAATCTGACCGCGCTGAAAACGAACGTGCCCGCGATGACTTGGGCGAAGCGCGAAGGGGCGATCCACTCGCTGACCTATGCGGGCGAAAAGTATCGCGGCAAACCGACCGAGGTGTTCGCGTTCTACGCGTCGCCGGCCACGCTGGGCGAGGCGAAGCCGGGCGCGAAGTTTCCCGGCGTCGTGCTCATCCACGGCGGCGGCGGGACGGCGTTTGCGGATTGGGCTTACCTGTGGGCGAAGCGCGGCTACGCGGCGATTGCGATGGATCTCGGCGGAATGCGCCCGCCGGATCCCGAGTTCGATCCGAAGACCGGCGCGCCACTTCCCAACGCGCACGCTCGCGACAAACGCACGTCGCTTCCGAACGGCGGACCGGGGCAGGGACACGAGGAAAAGTTCGACTCGATCGGCGGCGACACGAGCGACGACTGGCCCTTCCACGCCGCCGCATCGGTGATGCGCGCGCACACGCTGCTGCGCTCTTTTCCCGAGGTGGATGCGGAGCGCACGGCGGTGACGGGGATCAGTTGGGGCGGCTACACGACGTGCCTCGTCGCGTCGCTCGACGACCGCTTCAAGGCTGCGGTGCCCGTGTATGGCTGCGGTTTTCTGCACGAGGGCGAGTCGGTGCAGAAGCCGAGCATCGACAAGCTCGGCGACCGCAAAGCCGCATGGGTAAAGGAATACGACCCCGGCAGCCTGCTCCCGCGCTGCCGCGTGCCGATCCTTTTCGTGAACGGCACGAACGACGTCCACTACGTGCTCGATAGCTACATGAAGAGCTTCGCGGTCGTGCCCGGCGAGAAGCAGATGCGCATCCAGGTGAACATGTCGCACGGCCATCCGCCCGGCTGGGCACCGCAGGAGATCGGCTTGTTCATCGACTCGAAATGCCGTCACGGCGCATCGCTGCCGGTGCCCGGCGCGATTCGGATCGACGGGGAGAAAGTCGTGCTGCCTTTCCAAAGCGCGGCGCCCGTGAAGACCGCGCAACTTCACTACACCACGGACACCGGCCCGCGCTCGAAACGCACGTGGAAGATGATTCCCGCGACCATCATCGGCGACACGATAACCGCGCCCAAGCCGCCGGTCGATGCGAACACCTGGTTCCTCACTCTCACCGACGAACGCGATGCGATGGTGAGCACGACGGTGCAGTTTCAGGGCGCAGAATGAGAATCGGCACCTGCGCTCGGACCGAGCCGACGCAGTAGCCCCACCTTCCTTCGATCTATGAACAAGAACATCACACGACGCACCGGCATTAAGCTGATGACTGCGGGAACGCTTTTGGGCCTCGGCGCCCGCGGCGTTTCGGCAGCCGGGAAAGGCAAACCCGCCGTCGATCCGTGGGCGAAGACGCATGACCGTGTGTGGCTGGGCGGCGAGTTTTGGGCGAACCCGATGGAGGATTGGTGCGTGCGCGATGGCGCGGCGGAGTGCCTGAATCCGGGCGGCGGCCGGAGCGTGCATTCGCTGACGCATCAGATCGCGAAGAACGCCGGCTTCACAATGTCGGTGACGCTCACGCGCGTCGAGGTGCTGAAGCAAGATAGCGGCGCGGGCTTCCGCATCGGCATCCGCAGCGAACTCAACGAGCACCGCAGCAATTGCTTCGTGCAAAAAGGCGTGAACGCCGGCTGGCAGGGCGATCGACTCGTGCTCGAGTCGAAGACCGCGCCGGTGAAGGACGGCAGCGCGTCGAAGCAGGTGCGACTGACGCTGAAGGGCGTGCCAAAGGGAGACCAGTGCGTGCTGACGCTCACCGCAAACGCCGTCGAGTCGGGTGCGGAACTTGGAACGATCTCGCAGGCGTTCGGTGCGGACGAGATTCTCGGCAACGTGTCGATCGCGAACAACTTCGCAGCCGGTGCGGTGAAGGGCGCGAAGAAGGGCAACGCCCAAGCCGGTGGCGCGGGCGCCGGGCGCTACCGCTTTCAGAATTGGACGATGGACGGCGACGCCTTTGCGATCACGGCGGCGAATCAGTTCGGGCCGATTTTGTGGTCGATGTATTCGCTGAGCGATTCGCGCGGCAGCGAGGGGTTCGTGATGAAGCTCAGCGCGCTCACCGGCCCGATGGGCGCGAAGGACAGCCAGGTCGTCGAGTTGCAGGTGCAGAGGGGCGGCGCGTGGAAATCGCTCGGCGAGGCGAAGCTCGATCGCGATGCGTGGGTGGCGACGTTCCGGCTTCCGAATTGGGACGCGAAGCAGGCCACGCCTTACAAGCTCGTCTATCGCGAGAAGCACACGGACGGCAGCGAGACGCCGAATGAATGGACCGGCACGATCAAGCCGAACCCGGAGGGCCGTCCGCTGCGCATGGCGGCGCTGACTTGCCAGAACGACTACGGCTTCCCCTACGCGCCGGTGGCGCAGAACCTCATCAAACTCGATCCCGATCTCGTCTTCTTTTCCGGCGATCAAATTTACGAAAGCCACGGCGGCTTCGGCATCATCCGCGAGCCTGCCGAACCCGCGATCCTGAACTATCTGCGCAAGTTCTACCAACACGGCTGGGCCTTCCGCGAAGTGATGCGCGACCGGCCCACGCTCTGCCTGCCGGACGATCACGATGTCTTCCAGGGCAACATCTGGGGCGAGGGCGGCAAGAAGATGAACGTCGGCGACACCGGCGCGTCATCGAAGGGCGGCTACATCGAGCCCGCGCGCATGGTCAATGCCGTGCACAAGACCAACGTCGCGCACCATCCCGATGCGGTCGATCCCGCGCCGTGCGAGCAGGACATCAGCGTTTACTACGGCGACATGGTGTATGGCGGCGTCAGCTTCGCCATCATCGCCGACCGCCAGTGGAAGAGCGGGCCGGAGCGCGTCGAGACCGGCAGTGGCCGCGCCGATCACGTGCAGGATCGGGACTTCGATTGCGCGAAGCTCGACAAGCCGGGACTCGTGCTGCTCGGCGAGCGGCAGGAGGCCTTCCTCAAAAAATGGGCGCAGGACTGGCGCGGCCACACGCTGAAAGCCGTGCTCAGCCAGACCGTGTTCGCCGGCGTGGCCACGCATCACGGCGGGGTCGATGGCTATTTGAAGGCCGATCTCGATTCCGGCGGGTGGCCGCAGACGCCACGCAACCGCGCCATCGAGATCATGCGTCCGTCGATGGCGCTGCACATCAATGGCGACCAGCATCTTACGACGCTCTCGCAATACGGCGTGGACAAACAGCGCGACGCGAACTGGTCGTTCTGCACGCCCGCCATCGCCGCCGGTTATCCGCGCTGGTGGCGCCCCGACGAACTCAAGATGCCGCACACCAACCGCCCGAAGCACGGCGCCGCCGACACCGGCGAATTCCTCGATGGCCTCGGCAACAAGGTCTATGTCTATGCCGTCGGCAATCCCGTGGTCGGCAAGGCCCCGAACCGCTACGACAAGGCGCACGAAAAAGGCAGCGGCTTCGGCTTCATCACCTTCGACACGGTGAAGAAGACCTACCGCATCGAGTCGTTTCGCTTCCGGATCGACGCGATCGACGGCAATCCCACGAATCAATTCCCCGGCTGGCCCGTGACGATCCAGCAGGCGGAAAATCGCGGAGAGAATGTGCTGGGGTGACGGGGGAGTGATCGACGATCTGCTTTCGTAACCACCCTTCTGTCCGATTGAGCAGCCCGACGATCGTGAAAAGCTGGCGCCCTACTTCGCCTTTCCCGTTCACTCCGACCTCATGATCCGGCACTCGACACCGCACTTAATCACCCGTCGTCGCTGGCTCGCGCTCGGCACTGCCGCGCTCATTTGCCCGGTCGCGAACGCGCAGAAAGCCGGCAAGGTCCAGACGCCGCCGCCCGCGCATCCGCCGTTGGAGCCGGTGGACATCGCGACGCTTCCGGACGGCACCGAGCGGCTCGATCTTTTCCTGCTCATGGGCCAGTCGAACATGAAAGGCCGCGGCGTGATGCCCGACGAGCCGATGCGCGATCCGCGGATCGTGATGATGCATTTGATAGACGACGAGTGGTATCTCGCGCGGCATCCCGTCCATCTCGTCGGCGATGCGAAGACCTTTGCCGGCCACGACAACGCGGGCGTCGGCCCGGGGCTCGCGTTCGCGGAAGTGATCGCGGCCCGCGATGCGAAGGTGCGCGTCGGCTTGATCCCGTGCGCCGTCGGCGGCTCGCCGATCGCGCAATGGCAGAAGGGTGCGAAGCTCTACGACGAAGCGCTCCGCCGCGCCCGGCTCGCGCTGAAAGCGACCGCTCCCGTGAAGGGCCGCATCCGCGCCGCGCTCTGGCTGCAAGGTGAGGCGAATGCGAACGAGGCCGGCCTCGCAGTTCATGAAGAGAAGCTCAACAAGCTGATCGACGACCTACGCGCTGATCTCGCGCTGCCTGAGCTGCCGTTCATCGCATGCACGATCGGCGAGATGGGCGATGCCGCGAAGCTGGCCGGTAAAGCCGCGATGAATCAGTTCCTCCTCGCGCTTCCCGTCAGGCGCCCGCACACCGCGTGCGTCGATGCGCGCGACTTGAAAACGCACATCGGCGACAACGTCCACTTCGACACCGCCGCGCAGAACGAGATCGGGAAGCGATTCGCGGAAAAGTTCGCCGCGCTGAACCGATAACGCCTTCCCTCCGCCATGCCCCGCCTGCTTCTCGCTCTCGTTTTCCTCGCCCTCAACTCGTCGATCTTCGCCGCGAAGCCGAACGTGCTCATCATCACGACCGACGACATGAGCTGCGACTCGGTCGGCGTGTTTGGTTGCCGGCTCGAGGGCACCACGCCGCAGATGGACAAGCTCGCGGCGCAGAGCATGCGCTTCGAGCACGCGCATGTCGTCGTAGGCAACTGCATGCCGTCGCGCAACGTGATGTGGTCGGGCCGCTATCCGCACAACAACCGCATCGAGGGCTTTCGCGCGATGGGCAAAGCCGAGAAGGATTATCCGGTGATGGGCGACCTGATGAAGGGCGCGGGTTGGTTCACCGGCATCCGGCACAAGGTCTCGCACTCGACGCCATACTCGCCGTTTCCGTGGGACATCGATCTCGACAAGGATGCGGCGGGAAAGAAGGCGCACACGAAGGACGCCGCGACTTACGGCAGGGCGCTGACGCAGGGCATCGAAGCGGCGCGAAAGGCCGGGAAGCCGTTCTGCCTGATGCTGAACATCGCCGATCCGCACAAGCCCTTCTACGCCGAGGGAAATCGCGGCGACACCGTTCCCGATCCGCACGTGCCGTCGCGTGTTTTCAAGCCGGAGGAAGTGCCCGTGCCCGGCTTCCTGCCGGACGATCCCGCGATCCGAAAGGAACTCGCGCATTATTACTCCTCCGTGCGCCGCGCCGACGACGCGGTGGGCGCGATCCTCGGCGCGCTGAAGGAGTCCGGCGACGACGCGAACACGGTGATCATCTTCCTCTCCGATCACGGCATGCCGCTGCCATTTGCCAAGACGCAGCTCTATCATCACAGCACGCGCACGCCGCTGATGATCCGCTGGCCGGGCGTGACGAAGGCGGGCTCGGTGGACGACGCGCACATGGTCTCCGCCGTCGATCTGCTGCCCACGCTGCTCGACATCGTCGGTGTCGAGCATCCCGCCGGCTTCGATGGGCGCTCGCTCGCGCCGCTGTTGAAAGGCGAGGCTCAATCCGGTCGCGACATGGTCTTCAAGGAGCACAACGAAAACGCCGGCGGCCAGCGCACGCCGATGCGCGCGGTGCAGACGAAGGACTGGCTCTACATCTTCAGCCCGTGGTCGAACGGCACGCGCGTGATGAGCGGCGCGACCGCCGGCACGCCGACCTGCCGTCAGATGCGCGTGCTCGCGAAGACCGACGCGAAGATCGCCGCGCGGATCGATCTCTTCGATCACCGCAAGCCGGAGGAAGCTTACGAGGTGCGCTACGATCCCGACGCGCTCGCCAATCTCATCGACAACCCCACGCATGCGAAGCAGGCCGCCGTGCTCGAAAAGGCACTCGAAGACTGGATGGTCCGCACGCGCGATCCGCTGCTCGAGGTCTTCCGCAAACGCGACGACGCGGCTGCGCGCGAGGCGTTCATGCAGCAGATCGACGAGAAGCAGACGCCGCGGAAGAAACGCAAAGCCGCGGCTCCCGCCAAATGATCCGACTCGCGCTCCGCATTGTCGCCAGCCTGCTCGTCGCCGCGTCCGCGTTTGCGGCGCAGCCGAACGTCCTGCTCATCATCACCGACGACCAGGGCTACGGCGATTTTTCCATCCACGGGAATCCGCACCTCCAGACGCCGCACATCGACAAACTCGGCGCGGACGGCGTGCGCTTCGACCGTTTCTACGTGAACTCATTCTGCGCGCCGACGCGCGCGGCGTTGCTCACCGGGCGCTGGCCGTTGCGCACCGGCGTCCACGGCGTCACGCACAACCGCGAGGCGATGAAGCCTGGCGAGATCACGATCGCCGAGGCGCTCAAGGGCGCGGGCTATCGCACCGCGTGCATCGGCAAATGGCACAACGGCGAGCAGTATCCCTTCACGCCGCGCGGGCAGGGCTTCGACGAGACGTTCGGCTTCAACAACGGGCACTGGAACAATTACTTCGACGCCGCGCTGCTGCGCGGCGCGAAGCCGGAGGCGACGAAGGGCTACATCACCGACGTGCTCACGGACGAGGCGATGAAGTTCATCGCCGCGCAACGCGGGCAGCCGTTCTTTTGCTATCTCGCCTACAACGCGCCGCACTCACCCTTCCAGGTGCCGGACAAGTATTTCGACAAGTTCAAGGCGAAGGGGCTCGAGGACAACGTGTCGGCGTTTTTCGGCATGTGCGAGAACATCGACGACAACGTCGGTCGCCTGCTCGCGCATCTCGACGCGCTCAAGCTCGCGGAGAATACGATCGTCCTTTTCCTCACCGACAACGGCGGCACAGCCGGCGTGAAGCTTTTCAACGCGGGGATGAAAGGCGGGAAGACGAGCGTGCATGAGGGCGGATCGCGCGTGCCGCTTTTCGTGCGCTGGCCGGCGGCAAAGTGGAAGCCGGCGGTAGTGAAGCCGATCGTCTCGCACATCGACCTCTACCCCACGCTGCTCGATCTCTGCGGCGTCGCAGCGCCTGCGGGGCCGAAGCTCGATGGCGTCAGCCTCCGCCCGCTGCTCGAAGGCCGCGAAGCCGCGTGGTCGGAGCGCGTGCTCTTCACGCACAATCCGATCAGCGAGACGAACAAGTTTCCCGGTGCCGTGCGGACGCAGCGATACCGGCTCGTGCGCGAGATCAAGGGCGCGGGCGGCGGCTCGAAAGCGAAGGCGAACGACGCCGGCGCGACGCCGTGGCAACTCTACGACATGGAAGCCGATGCGGGACAGGCGCGCGATCTCGCTTCCGATCAACCCGAGCGCGTCGCCGAACTGAGCAAGCTCTACGACGCGTGGTTTGCCGACATCTCGCGCGAAGGGCTTCGCCGCTTCCCGATCGAAGTCGGCCACGCCACGGAGAATCCCGTCGAGATTCACGCGCCGCAGAGCTACTTCGATCCGCCGCTCACTTTCGCCTCCGGCCCCGGCTACGCGAACGACTGGCTGACCGGCTGGACCGACGCGGACGCAAAGGTCTGGTTCGACCTCGATGTCGTCGCGGCGGGCACCTACGAGATCGCGCTCGGCTACGCGAGCCCCGCTGAGGATGCCGGGGCGAAGATTAGTGTGAGCACCGGCGGCGCGAGCGCGGAGGCAGTTATCGCCACCGCGCCGATCCGCGACATCGCGCTTCCACACCGCGACGCAATCGGCCACGAGCGCTATCGCAACCGCGACTGGGCCACGCAAAAGATCGGCGCGCTCGCGCTTCCCAAAGGCCCGGTGACTCTGACCATCGAAGTGCTGAGCAAGCCCGGCGCGCGCGTCATGGATTTCAAGCACGTGACGCTCACCCGTTCCGCCAACCCATGAATACCCTCCGCCCACTCGCCACGCTACTCGTCCTGGCCTTCGCGACGCTTCACGCCGCCGATCCGGCGCGCGTCTTCCGCGCTGGCGCGGCGACGAGCAACATCACGCCCGATCTCGGCAGCTCGATCAACGGTGGCTTCCAGGACGGCAAGGCTGCCTTCATCCACGACGAGCTGCACGCTCGCTGCCTCGCGCTCGACGACGGGCAGACGAAGCTCGTGCTCGTGGTCGCGGACAGTTGCGTGATCGGGCGCGGCATCTTCGACGACGCAAAGCGCATGGTGAGCGCGGCGACCGGACTGCCGATGGAGCACATGATGATGTCCGCCACGCACTCGCACTCGTGCGGCACACTCACCGCCGTGGGGCAGAGCGAGCCGAGTCCGGCGTATCAGCGTTTCGTTGCGATTCGTATCGCCGACGGCGTGATGCGCGCGCTGAACAATCTCGCACCCGCCCGCATCGGCTGGGGATTCGGCAATGTTCCGCAGCACGTCTTCAATCGCCGCTGGCGGATGAAGCCCGCCGGCATTCCACCGACGCCGCTCGGCGTCACCACCGATCAGGTGCGCACGAATCCCGGCATCAAGAATCCGAATCTCGTCGAGCCCGCCGGGCCGACCGATCCGCAGGTGTGGTTCATCTCGGTGCAATCGCCGGACAAGCGACCCATCGCGCTGTTTGCGAACTACTCGCTGCACTATGTCGGCGGCGTCGGCCCCGGCCACATCTCGGCGGATTACTTCGGCGCTTTCGCGGATCGCATCCAGGAGCTGCTCAGCGCGGATCGGCAGGACCCGCCCTTCGTCGGCATCATGTCGAACGGCGCGAGCGGCGACATCAACAACATCGACTTCCGCGGCGGCCAGGCGAAGCAGCCGCCGTATGGCCAGATCAAGCTCGTCGCGAACGACGTGGCGGAGGAAGTCGCGCGCGTGTGCGGTTCGCTGACGTATCACGACTGGGTGCCGCTCGCGGTCGCGCAAAAGGAAATCCCGCTCGCTCTGCGCCTGCCCACGAGTGATGAAGTCACAAAGGCGCGCGAGGTGATGAAGCAATCGAAGTCCCTGCCGCGGATGGAAACGCTCGATCAGGTCTATGCGCGCGAGACGGTGCTGCTCAGCGAATTTCCGCCGGAAGTGTCCGCGCCGCTGCAGGTGCTCAAGATCGGCGATCTGCGTGTGCCGGCGATTCCGGCGGAGGTGTTCGTCGAGATCGGCCTTGGGCTGCGGAAGCGCCATGCGCAGACGTTCACCGTCTCGCTAGCGAACGCCTACCTCCCGACGCCGGAGCACCATCGGCTCGGCGGTTACGAGACGTGGCGCGCGCGATCGAGCTGCCTCGAAGTGGATGCATCGACGAAGGTCGTCGCGGCGTTGGCGGAACTGTTCGACCGACTGAAATGAAAACGCTGTGCGCTCTCGTTCTCCTTGCGACGCTGCTTCTCGCGAGAGCGGCAGCCGTGGATCTGCTCGCCGGCGTGGCGAAGGTGGACATCACCGATCGGGCTGCCGGGCCGGTGAACGATCCGCTGTTTGCGAAGGCGCTCGTCTTGAAGCGCGAGAGGACCACGGTCGTGGTCGTGACGATCGACGCGGTGGCGATCGGCGGGATCGGGCGCGTCCGGGATGATTTCCTGCCGGGGGTGCGGGCGAAGTTGGAGAGCGAGCTGGGTGTTCCGCCATCGAGCGTGGTGATCAATGCGAGTCACTGCCACGGCGTCGTGCGCGCCGACACCGCGCAGCTCGTAGTGCAGGCGGTGAAGGACGCGGTGAAGAACCTCGTGCCGGTCAAGACGGGCGCGGGCGCGGGGCACGAGGATCGGATCAGCGAGAACCGGCGAATCTTGATGAAGGATGGCAGCGAGGTGGACATGCGCCGCGCTTACTCGATGCCGCGTGATGAAGACGTGGCAGGCGTGGGGCCGATCGACCCGCAGGTCGGTCTTCTGCGGCTCGATCGCGCGGACGGTTCGCCGCTCGCGGTGCTCTACAATTTCGCGTGTCACCCAATCATGAACCCGCCGAGCAAGGGCAACTCGGCGGACTTCCCGGGCTTCGCGTCGAAGGTGATCGAGGAGGCGCTCGGTGGCGGCGCAGTCGCGTTCTTCGTGCAGGGCTGCGGCGGCGACATCAATCCGGTGCGCTACAAGGAAGTGAGCCGGCCCGCGGATGCGGAGCCGCTCGGGACGATGCTCGGCGCGAGTGTGCTGGGCGCGGTGCGGCAGATCGCGACGAAGGCGGGTGGCGAGCTGAAGGTGAGCAACGAGGTCGTCTCCGTGCCGCGTGCGGCGGACTACGAGCGGCGTATCTCGGCGATCCAGGCGGAGCAGACGAAGCTGCTCGCGTCGCTGCGGCCGACGAACATCAGCTTTAAGACCTTCCTGCCGCTGCTCATTGAGCAGAGGCTCTGGCCGGACTTCCCGTCGCACTTCGCGCAGAGCTATTTGCACGACAAGGCGCTCGGGCGAAAAGGCATCGAGCAGCTCGACGCGGACAACCGCGCGAGCGTCGAAGCTTACCTGCAAAACCTCGCGACGATGGAGCGGCTCACGCGGCTGAACACGAACCTCGCCTTGCTCAAGAAACACCTCGCGGAAACGCAGGCCGCGGGGAAGCCGACGCTGGAGGTCGAGATTTGCGGCGTGCGCATCGGCGACTTCAAGCTCGTGACCTTTCCCGGCGAAGTGACCGTGCAAGTCGGGCTGAACATCAAGAAGGAGGCGAACGATCCGCACGCGTTCGTCGCCGGCTACACGAACGGCTACATCTATTACACGCCGACCGTCGCGCAGCGCGGCAACACCGGCTACGCGCAGGAGGACTGCGACACGCTCGTCGCGCCCGAGTGGCAGCGGATCTTCGAGGCGAAGGCGGTCGAAGTTTTGAAAGCACTATGAAACACACGCTCCTCATCCTCCTCGTCGCGATCGCGACGCTCGGCGCAGCCGAAAAGCCGAACGTCCTCTTCATCGCCATCGACGACCAGAACGACTGGATCGGCCACATGGGCGGGCATCGGATGGCGAAGACGCCGAACCTCGACAAGCTCGCCGCGCGTGGCACCACGTTCCTGAATGCGCACTGTCAGGCGCCGCTGTGCAATCCGTCGCGCACCAGCCTGCTGCTCGGCTTGCGCCCGACCACGACGGGCATCTATGGGCTCGCGCCGTGGTTTCGCACGCTGCCGGAGTGGAAGGATCGCGTCGCGCTGCCGCAGCATTTCGCGAACAACGGTTATCGCACGCTCGCGACGGGGAAAATCTATCACGGCGGCACCGGCGGCGGCGGGCGGGGCAAGGGGAAGGCGGATGCGAATGCAAAGCCGGAGTTTCAAGTGACCGCACCCTATGGCGGCGTCGGCGCGAAACCGCCGAAGAAGCTTATCCCGCCTGCGCCGATGGGCGATCATCCGCTGATGGACTGGGGCGTGTGGCCGCTCGACAACGACGACACCGTGAAGGGTGACTATCAAGTCGCGTCGTGGACGGTGGAGCAGATCAAGAGCGCGCCGAAGGATCAGCCGTTCTTTCTTGCCGCGGGATTTTTCCTGCCACACGTGCCCTGCTACGCGACGCAGAAGTGGTTCGACCTTTACCCCGACGACGACAGCGTGCTGCCCGCGATCCAGCCGAACGACCGCGCCGACACGCCGCGCTTCTCGTGGTATCTGCACTGGAACCTGCCCGAGCCGCGGCTGAAGTGGGTGCGCGAGAGCGGGCAGTGGCGCAACCTCGTCCGCAGCTACCTCGCCTGCACGAGCTTCGTCGATGCGCAGATCGGTCGCCTGCTCACGGCGCTCGATGAAGCCGGCGTCGCCGACAACACGATCGTCGTCGTGTGGGGCGACCACGGCTGGCATCTCGGGGAAAAGGAAATCACCGGCAAGAACACGCTCTGGGATCGCGGGACGAAAGTGCCGCTCATCTTCGCCGGGCCCGGCGTGAGCAAAGGCGGACGCGTGATGCAGCCTGCCGAATTGCTCGACATCTATCCGACGCTCATCGACCTCGCCGGCCTGCCGCCGCGCAGCGATCTCGAAGGACTCAGCCTCCTGCCGCAGCTCAAAGATGCCGCCGCGAAGCGCGAGCGCCCCGCCATCACCTCGCACAACACGGGCAACCACGGCATCCGCAGCGAACGCTGGCGCTACATCCATTACGCTGACGGCAGCGAGGAGCTTTACGACATGAAGGCCGACCCGAACGAATGGACCAACCTCGCCGGCCACAGCGAGCACGCCGCCGTCATCGCCGCGCACAAGAAGTGGCTGCCAAAGATCGATCTACCGCCCGCGCCGGGCAGCGCCAACCGCATTCTCACCTACGACAAGGCGACCGACGAAGCCGTGTGGGAAGGCAAGACGGTGAAGCGCAGCGACGCGATCCCGGACTGAGTTGGCTCAATGAAATCTATCCTCATCTCACTCGCGCTCGCCCTCGCCGTCGCACCATCTCTTGCGGCGCCGGCCAAACAGGCAAACGACGACAGCATGTGGGTCGCGCAGGTCGCGTGCGGGACGAAGGACGACGGGCATCTGCCGACGGTGCGCGACTTTCACAACGCGCTACTCAAGCACGGCGTCGATCACACCTACATCGAGATCGAGGGACTCGATCACAACCAGAAGCAGATGATCGCGACGTTCAAGGCGGTGTGGTTCGACTATCACGTCGAGTCGCTCCGGCGCGCGGCGGCGGAGCAGTAACGAATGAGGTCGCTCGTTTTCAGCCTGCTGTTCGCGAGCATCGCTGTGGGCGAGACACTCAAGGCCGATCTGCTGATCGTCGGCGGCACCGAATCGGGCTGGGCGGCGGCGATCCAGGCGGCGCGGATGGGCGTGAAGTCGATCGCGATCGTCCATGATGGCGACTGGCTCGGCGGGCAATACACCGAGCAAGGCCTCGCGTGCGTCGATGAGAACAAAGGCAACGGCAAGGTCGGCTGGGGGCCGGAGTGGCACCCGATGAAACGTTCGTTTCATCGCTTCGGATTGTTCAAAGAGTTGATGGAACGCATCGAGGCGTTCAACACGCAGAATTATGGCTCGCCGATGCCGGGCCGACCGATGCACGGGCCGACGACGTTTCGTCCGGCGGAAGCGGAGGCGATCTTTCGCGAGATGCTTCAGCCTTACATCGCGAGCGGGCAGGTGCGCTTGATGATGAACTTCGCACCCATCGCCGCGTTCAAGTCGGATGACGGTCGGCGCGTCGCCGGCGTGCAGTTTCGCTCGCTCAAGGACAAGGCGCAGGAACTCAACGTGCGTGCGGCGATCACAATCGATGCGTCGGACTGGGGCGAGGTCGTGCAGCTTTCCGGCGCGGCGTTTGAAGTCGGCCCCGATCCGCGCTCACGCTACGGTGAGCCGAGCGCGGCGGAGGACATCAGCCTCATGCCGCCGAACGAGATGAACCCGATCACGTGGACGCTCATCGTCGAGCAGAGCGATGGCGACACGCCGATCGCCGAGCCGCCGCACTACGATGCGCGGCGTTATCTGCGTTGCACACCGATGGGGAAGAAGGATGCGACGAAGTTGAGCTGGGAGCAGAAGATGCGCGCTGGCGGCATCGCGCCATGGCCGCCTGCGGGCAAGGCGGCGGCGCGGCAGTCGTCGATCCTCACCATGCGCCGGATCGTCGAGGGCAGCACGAGCAAGGACGGCATCACCTCCGCGCTGATCTGCTACGCCAACGGTCAGGACTATCCGCTGGAGCGCCTGCCGAAGCACGTCGCCGACGCGCTGGACGCGACCGAGCCGGACGCTTCGACGAAGAACCTCGTGCTGATGACGCGCGCGCAGCGGCAGATCGTTTTCGATGACGCGAAGGCGCACTCGCTCGGCTTGCTGCGTCACTTGCAGACCTACGTGCATGACCGCGCGAAGGACACGGCGAACAGCCTGCGACGCTTTCATCTCAGCACCGAGTTCGGCACGCCGGACCATCTTCCGCCGAAGCCCTACATTCGCGAAAGCCTGCGCCTCAAGGCGCTCTACATGATGCGCGAGCAGGACGCGCTGAATACCGACGGCACCAGCAAGGAAGCCGCGCGCGAGGCGTTCGCGCAGGTGATGTATCCCGACGGCGTATTCTGCTGGCAGTTTCATTACGACTTCCACGACACCGGCCGCACCTACTTGAAAACCGAAGGCACGTCCGGACCCTGGACGCACTACGAGAAGCCCGGACGCGGCGTCCACATGCTGAGCGATCGCAGCGTCTTCCCGCTGCGCAGCCTCGTCCCCGCGGAGATGGATGGGCTGATCGGCGCGCAGGGGAATGTCGGATTCAGCAGCATCGTCAGCGCCGCGGTCCGGCTGCACGATCATCGCGTCCACATCGGCCAGGCTGCCGCTGCGGTCGCGGCGCTTTGTTTGAAGGACGACCGCCAGCCGCGCGACTTCGCGTGGGATCGCGCGCGAGTCGAGCAAGTGCAGCACGCGCTCTGCGGCGGCACCGAAGGCGTGCCGATGCTGCTCTGGCCATATCGCGACCTGCCCGCGGAGCATCCCGCCTTCGTCGCGATCAACCGTCTCGCCGCGCGAGGGCTGCTGCCGATGTCGCGCCGCGACGTGGACTTCCAGCCCGATGCTCCGGCCACGGACGAGTGGCGAAACGCGGTGCTCAAACTCTGCACCGGCTACGACTTCAATCTGCCCGTCGTCGACAAGCTCACACGCGGCGACTTCGCCCGCCGGTTGTGGAAGCTCATCGAGAACCAACCACCGCCGGCGTGGCCGCGCATCAAGCCCGACGACGCCGACGCGGACGGCATCCCCGACTTGCAAGACCCGCTTCCTTTCGCGAAGCAAACGCGAAGCTGGCCGGCAGAATGAACGCGGCCCAATCTCTCCATCGATCGATCCCTCTATGCCTCCA
Organism: Chthoniobacteraceae bacterium; assembly: GCA_040081625.1. Taxonomy (GTDB): domain Bacteria; phylum Verrucomicrobiota; class Verrucomicrobiia; order Chthoniobacterales; family Chthoniobacteraceae; genus VFJQ01. The sequence continues at coordinate 42,114 of JBEBGD010000011.1, read as the reverse complement.
ATGAAACGCATCCTCATCCCCGCCATCGCCATCGGCCTGCTCGCGACCTTCGCGCAGGCGCAGAAAGCCAAGCAACCCAAGCCCAAGCGACCGGACGCCGTCGGCCCGGCGATCGGCGAAAACAAAGCGACGCCGATCAGCCGCATCAAGACGCTGAAAGGATTCAAGGTCGAACTGCTCTACTCGGTGCCCGGCGGCGACCAGGGCTCGTGGGTGAATCTTTGCGCGGATGACAAGGGCCGCATCTACGCGAGCGATCAATACGGCGGGCTGTATCGTTTTCCCGCGCCGGCGCAGGGCCAGTCGCTCGATGCGGCGAAGATCGAGAAGGTGCCGGCGGACATCCGCGCGGTGAACGGCATGGTCTTCGCCTTCGGCGCGCTTTACATCGGCGTGAACGATTACGAGGCGAAGATCCAGAGCGGGCTCTATCGGATCAGCGACAGCAACGGCGACGATCAGCTCGACAAGGTGGAGCTGCTGCGCGCGATCGAATCGAAGGGCGATCACGGCGTCCACGCGGTGCTGCCGACGGCCGACGGCAAGGCGCTCTATCTGGTGTGCGGCAATGGCGCGAAGCCGACGCAGATGAGCGCGTCGTCGCCGCTGCCGCGGAATTGGGGCGAGGATCATCTGCTGCCGCGCTTGCCCGATGGGCGCGGCTTCATGCGCGATGTGGTGGGGCCGGGCGGGATCATCTATCGCGTGTCGCCGGACGGGAAGGAGTTCGCCGCGGTCGCGTGCGGTTTCCGCAACATCTACGACGCGTCGCTCAATCACGACGGCGAGCTGTTCACCTACGACGCGGACATGGAATACGACTTCAACACGCCGTGGTATCGGCCCACGCGGATCAATCACGTCGTGAGCGGCGGCGAGTTCGGCTGGCGCAACGGCGCCGGGAAGCGGCCCGCGTTTTATCCGGACAACCTCGGCGCCGTCGTGGACATCGGCCCCGGATCGCCGACCGGCACGACGTTTGGCTACGGCGCGAAGTTCCCGGCGAAGTATCAGCGCGCGTTCTACGCGCTCGATTGGAGCTGGGGAAAACTCTACGCGATCCATCTCGAGGCCGACGGCGCGAGCTACAAGGCGACGAAGGAGGAGTTCGTCAGCGGTTCGCCGCTGCCGCTCACGGACGCGATCATCCATCCGAAGGACGGCGCGATGTATTTCGCAATCGGCGGACGGCGGGTGCAGTCGGGGCTTTATCGCGTGACTTACACCGGCAGCGAATCGACCGCGCCCATCGACTCGAAACCGACGAAGAGCGCCGCGCGCGATCTGCGTCATCGGCTCGAAGCCTTCCACGGCCGCCAGGACGCGAAGGCGATCGAGACCGCGTGGCCGCATCTCGGCGACAAGGATCGGTTCATCCGCTGGGCGGCGCGCACGGCGATCGAGCATCAGCCCGTGGCGACGTGGTCCGACAAGGCGCTCGCGAGCAAGGAACCCGAGGCGCTCATGGCGCTCGCCCGCGCCGCCGGCGTGTGCCCGAAGCTCCGCAACGCCGAGACGAAGCCTGTCGATACCGCGATGCGCGCCAAGTTGCTCGACGCGCTGCTCTCGATCGACCTCGCCGCGCTGTCGCATGACGCGCAGCTCACCGCGCTGCGCACGATCGAGATCGTGCTGAGTCGCTTCGACGGCTGCGATGACGCGGCTCGCGCGAAACTGATCGCGAAGCTCGATCCGCGCTTCCCGGCGAAGACCTTCGAGCAAAACTGGCTGCTCTGCGAGACGCTCGCCTACCTGCAAGCGCCCGCGACCGCGGCGAAGGGCATGGCCTTGATCGCTGCCGCGCCGACGCAGGAGGAGCAGCTCGATTACGCACGCAGCCTGCGGATGCTGAAGGCGGGCTGGACGAAGGACACGCGCACCGCGCAGCTCGAGTGGTTTCTCAAGGCCGCGAACTATCGCGGCGGCGCGAGCTTCGAGAAGTTCATCGAGTTCATCCGCACCGACGCGCTCGCCACCTTCACCGACTCGGAGAACACTGAGCTCGCCGCGCTGATCGCGAAGAAGCCCGAACGCAAATCGCCGATCGAGAACCTCGGGGCAATGTTCGCCGGCCGGACGCCGACGAACTGGACTCTCGACGAACTGAGTGCCGCCACGAAGACCGGGATGAAAGGCCGCAGCTTCGACAACGGGCGCAAGATGTTCGGCGCGGCGGCGTGCTTCACGTGCCATCGCTTCGGCAATGAAGGCGGCATGACCGGCCCCGACCTCACCGGCTCGGGCGGCCGCTACTCGCCGCACGACTTGCTCGATCAAATCATCAACCCGAGCAAAGAGATCAACGAGCAGTTCGCGCCCATCGTCGTGACGAAGAACAATGGCGAACAGATCGTCGGCGTGGTGGTCAACCTCAGCGGCGACACGGTGCAACTGAACACCGACGGCGCCGATCCGAACCAGCGCGTCGGCGTCGATCGCAAGGAGGTGAAGAGCATCGAACCCAGCCACGTTTCGCCCATGCCGCCGATGCTGCTCGCGATGCTGACGAAGGATGAAATCCTCGACCTGCTCGCCTACGTGCTCAGTGCCGGCGATCGTAACAACTCGATGTTCAGGAAATGAACCGCCTCCTCCGATTCTCCATCGTCGCGCTGATCCTGTCATCGTGCTGCCTTCTCGAATCGGCGACTGCCGCGGAGAAGCGCCGGCCGAACATTTTGTTCATCATCGTCGATGACCAGTCGCCGTTTGATTTCAGGTTCTACAATCCGAAGTCAGCCTTGCAGTCGCCGAACATCGACAAGCTGGCGGCGGAGGGCATGGTCTTCGACTCGGCGCGGCACATGGGCGCGTTTATCGGCGGTGTATGCACGCCTTCGCGGCACATGATCATGAGCGGGCGCACGCTGTGGCATCTGCCGATCGGGCCCGGAGCGAAGGGCCACTGCCCGCCCAACCTGGAGCAGAATACGCTCGCCGCGGTGTTCAATCGCGCCGGTTACGACACGATGCGCACCTGCAAGAACGGCAACTCCTACGCCGGAGCCAATAAGCAGTTCACGGTCGTTCGCGATGCCACCAAGCGCGGCGGCACCGACGAGAGCGGCAGCACCTGGCATGGCGATCAGGTGATGAATTACCTCGCCGGGCGCGAGGCGAAAAAGGACGCCGATCCCTTTCTGATCTACTTCGGCTTTTCGCATCCGCACGACACGCGCGATGGCCGGCCCGAGCTGCTGGAAAAATACGGCGCCACCAATCACGCCGACCCGAAGTCGCTGCCGCCGGTGAACCCGAAGCAGCCGGAGTTGCCGGCGAACTACCTGCCCAAGCATCCCTTCAACAACACGCACGCCGATGTGCGCGACGAGGTGTCCGTCAGCGGCATGTGGAAGAACCGCGATGAGGCGACCGTTCGCAATGAGATCGGCCGCGAGTTTGCGTGCAGCGAGAACATCGACATCCAGATCGGTCGCGTGCTCGCGAAGCTCGAAGCCATGGGCGAACTCGACAATACCTACATCTTCTACACCGCCGATCACGGCATGGCGATCGGGCGTCACGGCTTGCAGGGGAAACAGAATCTCTACGAGCACACCTGGCGCGTGCCGTTCATCGCGAAGGGCCCCGGCATCAAGCCCGGCACACGCGCGACCGGTAACATCTACCTGCTCGATACCGTCGCCACGCTTTGCGACGTCGCCGGAATCGCGGCGCCGGAAAGTAGCGAGGGAATCAGCTTCAAGCCGGTGCTGGAAGGCAAGACGGACGCCGTGCGCGATGTGCAATACGGCGCGTATTGCGGCGGCACCAAGCCGGGGATGCGCTGCGTGAAGCAGGGCGATTGGAAGCTGATCAAATACGACGGCATGAACGGGACCGTGCATGAGACGCAGCTATTCAACCTCGCGGCCAACCCGGATGAGCTCCTCAAAGAGCATGGCAAGGCCGACCCGATGCAGACGAACCTCGCCGGTGATCCGAAACACGCGGACAAACTCAACGAGATGGAAGCGCTGCTGCTGGCCGAGATGCGCCGCCTCAATGATCCGTATCGTTTCTGGAACCAGCCGGATGACGGCCTGACTCCGCCGACCGAAGCCGCGCCGCGGGAAAGGAAGCCCAAGGCGAAGAAGGCACAGAAATAGAACGATGCCCACACTTCGCCCATGACATCGTCGTCCTTCCCCACGCACCGCTTCGCGCATCTGGCGTGTTCACTTCTCCTCGCAGCGCTGTGCATCTGCCAACCGGCGCACGCCGCGGAGAAGCGCCGGCCGAACATCCTGTTCATCATCGTCGATGACCAATCGCCGCTGGAACTCCGCGCCTACGACCCCGCGTCGCCGCTCGAGACGCCCGCGATCGATCGGCTCGCCGCGCAGGGCATGGTCTTCGACGCGGCATATCTCATGGGCGCGTGGATGAGCGCCGTATGCACGCCTTCGCGGCACATGGTCATGTCCGGGCGCACGCTGTGGCACATCCCGGACAGCAGCGGGCGCGGTTTTAATCCGCACACGAACAATCCCGCGCTCGTTCCGCCCGATCTGGCGGAGCACACGATGGCGGCGGTCTTCAATCGCGGCGGCTACGACACGATGCGCACGTGCAAAGCCGGCAACAGCTACGAACTCGCGAACCAGAAGTTCACCGTCCGGCGCGATGCGTCGAAGTATGGCGTCACCGACGAAACCGGCAGCCCGTGGCACGCGACGCAGGTGCTCGATTACCTGAACGAGCGCGAAGCCGCAAAGGACGCCGATCCCTTCCTCATCTACTTCGGTTTCACTCACCCGCACGATCCGCGAACCGGCAGGCCCGAGCTGCTGGCGAAATACGGCGCGGTGAATCACACCGACCCGAACACCCTTCCGCCGGCGAACGCAAAGCAACCTCCGCTGCCGGCGAACTACCTGCCCGCGCATCCGTTTGCGAATACGCTGGCCGCCGATCAGCGCGACGAAACGCAGGTCGAAGGTGTGTGGGCGCGCCGCGATGAGGTGACGATCCGTAACGAGATCGGCCGCTACATGGCCTGCTCGGAGAACATCGACATCCAGATCGCCAAGGTGCTCGCGAAGCTCGAAGCGATGGGCGAACTCGAGAACACCTACATCTTCTACACGTCCGACCACGGCATCGCGATCGGTCGCCACGGCTTGCAGGGAAAACAGAATCTCTACGAGCACTCGTGGCGCGTGCCATTCATCGTCAAAGGTCCCGGAATCAAGCCGGGCAGTCGCGCGCCGGGGAACATCTACCTCCTCGATGTGCTCGCGACGTTGTGCGATCTCGCGGGTATCCCTGCGCCTAAAACCAATGAAGGGATCAGCATGAAGCCCGTGCTCGAAGGGAAGGCGCAATCCGTTCGTGATGTGCTCTACGGCGTCCATGCCGGCGGCGCGCGTCCGGGCATGCGCTGTGTGAGAGTCGGCGACTGGAAGCTCATCAAGTATGAGTCGAAGGACGGCACGGCGCGTGAGACACAGCTCTTCAACCTTGTTGCGAATCCGAACGAGTTTCTCAAGGAGCACGGCAAGGCCGACCCGATGCAGACGAATCTCGCCGCCGATCCGAAACACGCCGCCAAGCTCGCCGAGATGGAAGCTGCGCTGCTCGCAGAGATGCGCCGGCTCAACGATCCGTGGCGCTTTTCCCATCAACCCAATGACAACCTCCCCACTCCTCCCGAGCCCGCGCCTGCAAAGCCGCGAGCCAAGGCTCCGCAAAAGTAGCGCCGGCTCCATTTGGATCGCCGTCCAGCGGGTGCTCTGCGCCGTGCTGTTGCTCGGCTCCGCCGCGTCCGCCGCGAACACGAAACCGCTAAACGTCGTCGTGCTCTACGCCGACGACTGGCGGCACGATACGCTCGGCTGCGCGGGTAATCCGGTCGTGAAGACGCCGCACCTCGACCAGCTCGCGCGCGAGGGCTTCCGCTTCACGCGCAATTGCGTGACCACGTCGATCTGCGGCGTGAGCCGCGCGACGCTTTTCACCGGGCAATGGATGTCGCGGCATGGAAACCTCGCCTTCAGCGAGTTCAAGACGCCGTGGACGGAGACGTATCCGGGGCTGCTGCGCGGGAAGGGATACTTCACCGGGCACATCGGAAAATGGCACAACGGGAAATTTCCCGCGGAGCACTTCGACTTCGGGCGCTCCTACTCGGGCACACACTGGATCAAACAGCCGGACGGCTCACAGATTCACGTCACGAAAAAGAACGAGAACGACGCGCTGGAGTTTCTGCGCGAGCGGCCGGCAGACAAGCCGTTCTGCCTCACGCTCGCGTTCTTCGCCACGCACGCGGAGGACCGGAACCCGAAGCAGTTCCTGCCGCAGCCGGAGAGCATGTCGCTGTATCGCGACGTGACGATCCCCGTCGCGAAGAACGCGACCGACGAATCTTTCAAGCGGCTCCCGCCTTTCATCGCGAACGAGAAGAACGAAGGCCGCGTGCGCTGGCACTGGCGCTTCGACACGCCGGAGAAGCACCAGGAGATGATGAAGAACTACTACCGCCTCGCGACCGAGGTGGACGCGGTCTGCGGGCGCGTAGTCGCGGAGTTGAAGAAGCAGGGCGTGCTCGACAACACGCTCGTGATCTTCACGACGGACAACGGCTACTTCCACGCCGAGCACGGGCTCGCTGATAAGTGGTATCCGCATCAAGAGAGCATCCGCGTGCCGCTGATCGTGCGCGATCCACGCATGGCGGCGGCGAAGCGCGGCGGCGCAAACGACGACTTCACGCTCAACGTGGACCTCGCGCCGACGATCCTCGCGGCCACAGGCATCGCCGCGCCGGGCGGGATGCAGGGCCGCGATTTCGCGCCGCTCTACATCGCCGCGCAAAAGCCCGCGTGGCGCACGGAGTTCTTTTACGAGCACGCCGTGGTGAAGGCGAAAGACGTGATCCCCGCGTCGCAGGCGCTTGTGCGCAAGGACTGGAAATACATGCTCTGGCCGGACTTCGAGCACGAGCAGCTCTTCGATCTCCGAGCCGATCCGAGCGAGGAAAACGATCTCGCCCGCGACCCCGTGCACGCGAAGCAACTCACAGCGATGCGCGCTCGCTTCGCGGAACTCAAGGCTGCCGCGCAGTAAGCCGGCGTGCTCACGAAACTCTTTCTCGCGATCGTCCTTTCCGCCGCGCTCGTCGGCGCGGAATCGCCGACAACGACGGAGGTCGAACTCGCGCCGGGGACGCTGTGGAAACGGCACACGATCGACGACACTTCGCGGGGCGCGGATGGCGTGAAGCTCGGCGATATCAACGGCGACGGCTTGCAGGATGTCGCCACGGGTTGGGAACAAGGCGGCGAGGTGCGCGTGTATCTGAATCCCGGCCCGGCAAAGTCCCGCGACGCGTGGCCGCGCGTCACGGTCGGCAACGTGGGCAACGTCGAGGAGGCGATCTTTGCCGATCTCGACGGCGACGGGCGGCTGGAAGTGGTGAGCGGCACCGAGGGCAAAACGCGGACGCTGTATTGGCATCGCTTCGCCGGTTCGCCCGACGAATTGCTGAGCCCGGAGCGCTGGAGCACGAGCGCATTTCCGGCGACCGAGAACGCGCAGATGTGGATGCAGGCCGCGGCGGTGCAGATCGACGGGCAGCATGGCGGCGACCTGCTGCTCGCATCGAAAGGCACGGGCGCGGCGGTCGGCTGGCTGCAAGCGCCGCCCGCGCATCGCGCGCTGGCTGACTGGCGATTTCACAAGCTGCGCGATGCCGGCTGGGTGATGACGCTCACGCCACACGACGTGGACGGCGACGGCGACAGCGATGCCGCTTTCACCGACCGCAAAGGCGCGCGCTCCGGCGTCTTCTGGCTCGAAAATCCCGGCGCCGCCGCGAACGCGACGAACGCGCCATGGAAGGAACACGCCATCGGCGCGCTCGGGCGCGAGGTGATGTTTGCGGACATCGGCGATGTGAACGGCGATGGGCTCGCCGACGTGGCCGCGGCCACGAAACCGGCTTCGATCTTCCTCTTTCTCCGGCGCGCGGGTGGCGCGTGGGAGGAGCGAGTCATCCAACTCGACGGCACAAACATCGGCGACGCGAAGGCCGTGAAGATCGCCGACGTAAATCTCGACGGCCTGCCCGATCTCCTTTTCACCTGCGAAAATGCGAAGGGAAAACTCGAGGGCATCGTCTGGCTCGAACAACGCGCGGGCGCGCCGTGGCGCCAGCGCACGCTCGGCGGTCCCGACGGGCTGAAGTATGATCTCATGCAGACGCTCGACCTCGACGGCGACGGCGATCTCGACGTGATCACCTGCGAGGAACGCGATGGACTCGGTGTGATCTGGTATGAGAATCCGCACCTTCCCCGTCGCTAAACTTTCCCCATGAAACTCCGCATCGCCCTACTCGCACTCGCAGCGTGCCTCCTCACGTTCGGAACATCAGCCGCCGACAAACCGAACATCGTGTTCTTCGTCGCGGACGATCTCGGCTGGGCGGACCTCGGCTGCTACGGCAGCACGTTCTACGAGACGCCGAATCTCGACCGGCTCGCGAAAGACGGCGCGCGCTTCACCAGCGCGTATGCGGCGTGCCCGGTCTGCTCGCCGACGCGTGCGAGCCTGCTCACGGGCAAGTATCCGCAGCGCACGGGCGTCACGGATTACATCGGCGCGGCGCAGCCGGAGAAATGGAACCGCAACACCAAGCTGCTGCCCGCGCCCTACTCCGTCGAACTCGCGCTCAGCGAGACGACGCTCGCCGAGGCGCTCAAGCCCGCGGGCTACGCGACGTTCTTCGCGGGCAAATGGCACCTCGGGCCCGAGGGGCGCTGGCCGGAGGATCAGGGCTTCGACGTGAACAAAGGCGGCATCGATCGCGGCGGGCCATACGGCGGGAAGAAGTATTTCTCGCCCTACGGCAATCCGCGCCTCGAGGACGGGCCGGACGGCGAGCATCTGCCCGACCGGCTCGCGAGCGAGGCGGCGAAGTTCATCGCCGCAAACAAGGCGTCGCCGTTCCTCGTCTATCTGCCGTTCTACTCGGTCCACACGCCGCTGATCGCGCGCGAAGATTTGAAGAAGAAATACGAGGAGAAGCGAAAGCGGCTCGGGCTCGAGGCGAAGTGGGCGCGCGAGGGCGAACGCGATGTGCGGCTGGTGCAGGAGCACGCCGTTTACGCGGCGATGGTCGAGGCGATGGATCTTGCCGTCGGCAAGGTGCTCGACGCGCTCGATGCGAACGGGCTGCGCGAAAAGACGATCGTGGTTTTCACCAGCGACAATGGCGGCCTCTCGACGAGCGAAGGCTGGCCGACCTCGAACCTCCCGCTGCGTGCCGGCAAAGGCTGGCTCTACGAAGGCGGCATCCGCGAGCCGCTACTCGTCCGCTGGCCGGGCGCGGTGCGCGCGGGGATGGTGATCGACACGCCGGTCTCGAGCCCCGACTTCGTGCCGACGCTGCTCGCTGCGGCGGGCGTGAAGCCGACGCCGGAGCTCGATGGCCGCAATGCCGCGCCGATCTTCGACAACGGCCCATGGCCCGAGCGCGCGCTGTTCTGGCATTACCCGCATTACGGCAATCAAGGCGGCGCGCCCGGCGCTGCGATCCGTCGCGGCGACTGGAAGCTCATCGAGTGGTTCGAGGATCACCGCGTGGAGCTATTCAACCTCGCGAGCGACACCGGCGAGAAGACCGACCTCGCCGCGCGCGAACCCGAGCGCGTGAAAGCGTTGCGCGCCGAATTGCACGCCTGGCAAAAGGATGTCGGGGCGAAATTCCCAACGACCAACCCCGGCTTCGATCCCGCGAAGCCGAGCGCACGCGCCGCGAAACGTCCCGCCAACCAGTAGCGAAGCCATGCATCGAGTCCTCGTTCTCCTGCTCTTCATCGCGCTCGCCGCGAGTGCGGCAGACAAGCCGAACATCCTTTTCCTGCTCAGCGACGATCACAGCTACCCGTATCTCAGTTGCTACGGGAACAAGGACCTGCGGACGCCGAACCTAGACCGGCTCGCGAGCGAGGGAATGCGGTTCGACCGGATGTTTGTGAGCTGTCCGCAGTGCGTGCCGTCGCGCGCGGCGCTGATGACCGGGCGCTCGCCGGTCGCGGTGCGCATGGTGCGCTTCACTTCGCCGCTGCCGTCCGACGTGCCGGCGCTCCCCGACTTGCTGCGCTCGAAGGCCGGTTACTTCACCGGCGTCGCCGGGCGCAGCTACCACCTCGACGGTCCGTCGGGCGGCGGAAAACGCGCGGCTCCCGAACTCGGTCGCGTGATGGACGAGCACAACCTCCGCACCTTCAAGGGTCGCGTGGACTACGTCGAGAAGACCGGCGGCATGAGCAATTTCGGCGGCAAGCTCACCGCGTTTCTCGACGCGGCGCCGAGGGACAAACCGTGGTTTTTCTGGCTCGGCTTCTCCGACCCGCACCATGTGTGGAGCACGCAAGGGCCGCGTGGCGCGATCGATCCGAAGTCGCTCACACTCCCGCCGCACCTGCCCGACCTGCCCGGCGTGCGCGAAGACCTCGCGCGTTACCTCGCCGAGATCGAGCACCTCGACGCCGACGTGCAGACCGTGCTCGATGTGCTAAAGGCGCGCGGCCTCGAGACGAACACGCTCGTCGTCTTCATGGGCGACAACGGCATGGCGCTGCCTCACGGCAAGGGCGCGCTGCACGATCCCGGCATCGCCGTGCCGCTGCTCGTGCGCTGGCCCGGCGTGGTGAAGTCGGGCGCGGTGACGAAGGCGCTCGTCTCGGGTGAAGACTTCGCGCCCACGATGCTCGAAGCCGCGGGCGTGAAGCCGCCGAAGGAGATGAGCGGCGTGAGCTACGCGAAGCTGCTGCGCGGGGAGGCGTTCGAGCCGCGCAAGTTCATCTTCGCCGAACGCGGCCCGCACGGCGGAGACGGCAGCATGAAGCCCGATGTGCTCGCCTCCACTTTCGACCTCGCCCGTTGTGCGCGCTCCGATCGATTCAAGCTCATCTACAACTGCACGCCGCACGGCGCCGTCGCGCCGGTGGACAGCCAGCAGGACCCCGGCTGGCAGCAGATGAAAGCCGCGAACGCCGCCGGCCAGCTCGGGCCCGAGTTCGTGCGCGCCTACTTCACCGCGCCGCGCCCGACCTTCGAGCTCTACGATCTCGACGCCGATCCCGGCGAGCTGCGCAACCTCGCCGACAATCCGAAATACAAGGACGCCGAAACCGAACTCAAGCGCGCGCTCACCGAGAAGATGGTGCTCGATTGGGATTTCCTCCCCACGCCGCTGCGGTAGCGAGCATTTCGGTGCGAGCGATGTCGTGCGCACTCCGTCTTCCGCCGCTCGCCGGTGTGCGGTCAATGGATTCGCCGGGATGGACCGCCCGGTTGTTTAGTTGGCCCACCCGCGACCGGGGCAAAGAATGCCCCACTTCCGTGAACCACCGTCGGTTCACAGCCCTCCACTCCACCTCTGGATTCCAATGAAACTCATCTGCTGTTTTTGTTCCCGCCTCGTTGCGGCGGCGCCGCTGCTCGCGGCGTCTCTATTGCAAGCCGCGCCGCCCCCCGGCGATGACGGCGCGCTCGCCCAGGCCTTGCTGAAACGCGCGGACATGACGCGTGGCGTGTGCGCGGTGCTCGGCAGCGATGGCGATCTGCCCGTCGCGCTGGCGAAGGCGAGCGGGTTGCTCGTGCATGTGCGCGAGCCGGAGGCTGGCGGCGTGGACACTTTGCGCGCGCGAGCTGACGGCGCGGGGTTCGACATCCAGCGACTCGCCGTCGAGCGCGGCTCGCTGGACCGGCTGCCTTACACGGAGAATTCGGTGGACCTCGTCGTCAGCACTCGCGCGGACGCGGCGTTTCTGAAATCGCTCAAGGCCGGCGAAGTCCTGCGCGCCTTGCGACCCGAAGGCACCGCGATCATCGGCGCCACGGGCGCGGCGGAGGATGCACTCGCCGATTGGGCGCGGTCGGGCGTTGGTGAGCGCGTCACGACGTGGAACGACGCGCATGGCGCGTGGGTGCAGTTCTTCAAGCCCGTGCTCAAGGGCGCCGCGGACTGGTCGCATTGGGAGAAGTCGCCGGACAACAATCCGGTGTCCGACGATCAGGTCATCAAGGCGCCCTACATGACGCAGTTCATGGAGACGCCGTATTACATCGGGATGCCGGCGGTCACCACGGCGGCGGGCGGGCGCACGTTTCTCGCGATCGGCCACATCGCGCATCACGAGCGCGAATGGGAAACACTCGGCCGCGTGATGGCGCGCAACGGCTACAACGGCGCCGTGCTGTGGGAGCGCAAACTGCCCGAGGGCTACCTCGTGCATCGCTCGGCGTTCATCGCGACGAGGGAAACATTTTTCATGATCGATGGCAGCCGCTGCCTGCTGCTCGATCCCGCGACCGGTCGCGAGAAAGGCGAGATCCGCATCCCCGGCGTGGACGGCGACTTGAAATGGATCGCGCTGAAGGACGGCGTGCTCTACGCCATGTCCGGTCCTACCGATCCGCCGGCGGAGACGGTGAAAGGCGACCGCGCGCTCGGCGGCTGGAGCTGGGCGGACCTCAGCAAGCTCTATTACGAAAAGCGCATCCCGCACGGCTACGGCAACGTGATCGCAGCGTATCAGTTGAAGGACAAGTATGTGATCTGGAAGCACAACGAGAAGACGCCGATCGACTCGCGCGGGCTGGCGATTCTGCAGGACCGGCTGTTTCTCTATTGCCCGGACCACCATCTGCGCAGCCTCTCGACCACCAGCGGCAGCATCGTCTGGACGGCCGACGACAAGGAGACGCTGAAGCTTATCGAGGAACCCGGCAAAGGCCTCATCTCGACGCCCGGCTGGCGCACGGAAACGATGATGGTCGCGACGCCCAAGGCGCTGGTCATTCAGGGGCAGACGCACATGAACGTGGTCGCCATCTCGACGGAGAACGGCAAGCAGCTCTGGCAGAAGAAAAAGATCACCAACAATCCCAACGCGATCTACGTGGATGGCAAAGTCATCGTCGGCGTCGGCCCCGGCGGGCGCAACGTGGCGCTCGATCCCGTGAGCGGTGAGCAGGTCGAAGACCTCGGTTTCACCAAGCGCGCCTGCACGCGGCTGACCGCGAGCACCGACTCGTTCTTCTGCCGCGGCGAGGGCATGATCCGCTTCGATCGCGAGACGCGCGAGGTGAGCATCGACGGCTCCGCGCGCCCGGCGTGCAACGACGGCGTGATCCCCGCCAACGGGCTCATCTACCTCGGCCCGTGGTCATGCGACTGCAACCTCTCGCTGATCGGCGCGATCGCGCGGACATCGGCGGGCGATTTCAAATTCGATCACCAGGCGACCACGGCGGCGCGATTGGAAAAATCGCCCGGTGCCGACGAGGTGAAGCCGCTGCCCATCACCGAGCGCGACTGGCCGACCTATCGCGGCAACAACAACCGCAGCGGCAGCAGTCCCGTGCGCATCGGCGGCGTGGCGCAGCAATGGCACTACAAACCGGCGCGCACGACCGTGCCCACGGAGGCGACGGCGGCGGGCGGACTGCTGTTCTTTGGCGGCGAGGATGGCCGCGCACGCGCCGTGGACGCGGCGAAGGGCGAGTTGCGCTGGACGTTCCAGACCGCAGGCATCGTGAAGTATCCGCCGACCATCGCGGACGGCCGCGCCTACTTCGGGAGCGGCGACGGCCACGTCTATTGCCTCGAAGCAACGAGCGGCCGGCTGCTGTGGCGTTTCCGCGCCGCACCGATCGAGCGGCACCTCATGATCTATGGCGCGATGAGTTCCACCTGGCCGGTGAACACCGGCGTGCTCGTGCATGAGGGCGTCGCGTATTTCGCGGCGGGCATCGTGGATCACGACGGCACCTACGTGTATGCGCTCGACGCGAAGACCGGCGACATCCGCTGGCAGAACAATTCCTCCGGCCACCTCAACGCCACTCAGCGCAAAGGGATCAGCGCGCAGGGCAACCTGACCATTCACGGCAAGACGCTTCTATTCGCCGGCGGCAATGTGATCTCGCCCGCGGGCTTCGACCTCAAGACGGGCGAGTGCCTCGAAAAGTCGCGCGACCAGAATCAGCCGCAGGCCAATGGCGGCAAATTCGTGGGCGTGTTCAGCAACGACTACGTGCTCGCGGGTGGGCGCATCCTCTATTCCTCGCCGCTCAACGTGGAAACCAAAGGTTCGTTCGCCGTTTGGTCGGGCGACCGCCGCTCGCACACGCTCAACTACGGCGGCATCCCGCCGGTGTGGAACGACCAGATGTTCGCGGTCATCAATTTCAAATACGGCAACATCGCCGCGTTCGACACGGCGAAGCTCTCGGGCGCAGTCGCGCGCGGACTTCAGCAACAGACCGACCGGCCCGGCCCGTTCCAATCCAACCTCGTCACCGTCATGAACACGCGGAAGGAAGAGCGCTGGCTGTCGCGACTCAACAACGTGAACAAGTTCGAGGCGGTGGCGCTCGCGCTTACGCCCGACGCGGTGCTCACCGTCGCCCGCTATCAGGAACTGAGCCGCGCGCGGCCGCTGTGGTTTCTCGTCGGTCTCGCGCCGGAGGACGGCCGCACGATGTTCCAGCACGAACTCCCCGGCGACCCGCTGCCCGACGGCCTGCTCGTCGATCGCGATGGCCGCGTCGTCGTCTCGCTCGTGGACGGCGGACTCGTGAGTTTCGGTCCCCGCCCGCGGTCGGCGGGCTTGTGAGGCGCGCGGCTTCCGCGGCTACTTCGCGCCGAGCGTCCGCTTGAAAAACTCCTCCATTGCCGGGCCGGTCTTCGCGGAGTGTTCGTTGAACACGCCGTGTCCTGAGCCTTCGATGCGGATGTAGGTCACGTCCTTCGCGCCCGCCGCCTTCAGCGCCTCAACGAACGTGTCGCTGTGCTTCACATTCACCGTCGTGTCCGTCGTGCCATGGATGAGCAGGAACGGCGGGGCGTCCTTCGCGACGTAGGAGATCGGCGAGGCTTTCCGCGATCGTTCTTCCGCGGTGGCTTCGTCACCGGCGAGCAGGCCGCCGGTGCTGGAGCGTCCGCCGCCGAAGAGTTTGAAATCCGTGGGCGTCGCCGAGGCACACACCGCCTGCAACAGGCTGGACTGATCCTGATACGGCCCGTCGCCTTCGAGGCCCGCGTCCTTCTTCACCAAGCCGAGCATCGCGACGAGGTGCGCACCGGCGGAGTTGCCGTAACCGCCGATGCGTGCCGGATCGAGATTGGATTTCTCCGCGTTCGCGCGGAACCAGCGCACGGCGTTCTTCACATCCTCCACACACGCGGGAAACGGCCCTTCGTCGATGAGTCGGTAGTTGATGGTGATGCAGACGTAACCCTTCTTCGCATACTCGATCGCGCCGTTCAGAAACGATCCCGTCCGCTTGTCGCCGCTGCGCCAGCCACCGCCGTGGACGAACACGATGCCCGGTCGCGGTTTGTCGCCGCGCTCCTTGGGCATGACGAGATCGAGCTTCCACGCGCGGTCGTGCCCTTCGCGATACGCGATGTCCGGCACGATGGTGATGTCCGGCGTCGCACGCGCGAGCAACTGCTCGGTGGAAATCGACTGCTGCCGGCGCGGCGCGGCATTGTCCGTCCGAGTCCCCGGACGCGCCGTCCTTCCCAGGCGGGCCGACAGCGCATCGAGTTCCGCGCGATCGAGGACGCCGTTCTTGTTCGCGTCGTTGCGCGCAAAGTTGCTCTTCATCAGGCCGGTCGCCTCACTCTCACTGATCTTGCCGTCGCCGTCCTTGTCCTGCTGGGAGAGCCAGTTTCGCACGAGGCCCTCGGGCGCTTGCGCCTTGCGACCGCGCTCTTGCGCCCACGATGATGTGATCGAACTCGCGACGCCGAGTGCCGCGGCAAGGAAAAGGATCGACTTGGTTTTCATGGTGATAAGTCGGGCTGAAACCCCGACGGCGGCCGATCGTCGCAGCGGTTTCAGCGCGGCTTGATCGTGTAGCTGTGCGTCACCGCGCCGGTCTTGCGCTCGGCGCTCTCGGCGCTGTCCGGGTAGGCGCGCACGTAGTCGGCCACGGCCTTGTCGGGCGACACGGTCACGCGCAGGATGCCCGACGCGCCGCGCTTCACGCCGCTTTTGTAGCCGTATTCCTCCGTGCTGCGGGTGTTGTCGAAGCGTGAGTGGCCGGGCTGCGGAACGAGCTGGTAGATGATCCCGTCGCGCTCCTGCTGCACGTAGAGATGATCATGTCCGTGGAAGACGATGCTGCCGCCGTGCTTCACGAGCAGGTCGTGGATCGGCGCGCTCCAGCCGGGCCGCTTTTCGGCGAAGGTGTTGCGGCCATCGAGTTCCTTGCCGCCCCACTCGAAGAAGTGCGACGCCTCGGACCCGCCGCGACCTTCCGGCGTCTCGCCGCCGACGAGATGATGGATGAAGACGAACTTGAACTTCGCCTTGCTGGTTTCGAGCGTGCGCTTGAGCCACGCGAATTGCTCCGCGCCGAGCGTGCGGCTCCAGTTGTCGCCGCTGCTGCCGCGCTGTTTTTGCGAATACCAATACTGATCGAGCGCGATGAAGAGCGCGTCGCCCCACTCCCACGCGTAGTAGTTTTCCAGCAGGCCCGCCTCGGGATGCACGGTCGTGTTGCCCGAGTAGAAGTCGTTCGGGACCGGGTTCGGGAAGTAGCGTTTCCGCATCGTGTTCGACCACACCGGCATCGACTCGCCGTCGCCGCCGCGGCCTTTGCCGATCGTCTCGCCGTCGTGATTGCCGAGCACGAGGAAGACTGGCGCGCTGTGCCCGACGATGCTGAAGTAATAGCGCTGCGCGAGATACTGCGGCGCGGACAGTTTGAAGCTCGGATACTTGTCCGTCATGAACGTGTCGCCGAGGTCGATGTGAAAATCCGTCTTCGCCGCGAGCGCGTTCGCGAGAGATTTCCGATACACCTCCTTATCGGTTCCGAAGTCCAGGTGCGGATCGGCCTGCACGGTGAAGATGAAGCTGCTGCCCGGCGCACGCTGCGTGCGGAAGGATCGCTCCGGCTCGCCCGCCCAAGCGCCGTTCCCGACGCGTGTGCTCAGCCGGTAAAAATACTGCGTGTCCGACTGCAACCCGGTGATCGCCACCTCCGCCGGCTCGCCTGCTTTCAGCGCGAAGGCCGCAGTCTTCGCTGAAAGCGCGCCGGCCTTCGGTCCGTATTGGATGGCGCCTTCGCGGTCCGCATACGCGAGCACGCTCACCGTCACCGAGTGCTTCGTCGGACGACCGAGGATCACGTCCACCGCCTGCGCGGGAACCTCGGTGCGGAACAGAAAACGCGCGTCGTCCACCGGCGCGTCAGGCCCGCGCTTTCCACCATCCGGACCGCGCTTCGTCTCGTCGGCAGCAAAGGCGACGAGCGATGCGCACACCGCAAACACGGCGGCGGTGAACAAGGTCTTGGCTCTCACTGTGCGCGTCCCTTTTTCTTCCCGCCCTTTCCGCCCTTCTTCCCGGCGGGCTCCTTTGCGGGGTCGAAGCTCGGATTCGGTTGCGGCATCGCCGCGCCGACGCTCGCGAGATATGCGTGCAGGCGCTTCGTGAGATCCGCGGCGATGTCAGGCTTCGACTTCGCGATGTCGCTCTGCTCGCCGAGATCGGCATCGAGATCGAAAAGCAGCCGCTCACCCGTCTCGTAAAACTCCAGCAGCTTGTATTTCCCGAGCAGGATCGCCGAGTGCGGCGTGTCGCCCTGGTAGTGTGGGAAATGGAACACGAGTTCCTCGCGCGGGCGTTTTACGGGTGCCTTCGATCCGGCGAACAGATGCGAGATGTCGCCGCCTTCCACACCGGCGGGCAGCGCCGTCTTCACGCCCGCGAGCCGGCAGAAGGTCGGGAAGAGATCGTAACCGACGACACGCTCGTGGCACCACGAGTTCGCCGCGATGCCCGGGCCGCGCACGATGAACGGCACGCGGATGCCGCCCTCCCACACACCGCCTTTGCCCGCGCGGATCGGCCGCGCGGGGCCTTTGCCACCGGCGCCATTGTCGGACATGTAGATCACGTAGGTCTTTCCGAAGAGCCCGAGTCGGTCGATGTCCGCGAGCAGGCGCCCGACGCCGGTGTCGAGGTCCTCGGTGATCGCCGCGCGCGCGGGGTCGCTGTGCATCTGCCCCGGCGGCTTCTTGTCGTAAAAGGCGCGCGTCGCCTTCGTCGCATTCTCCGGCACATGCAGCGCGTGATACGACATCTGCACGAAGAACGGCTTCCCGGCCTTCGCGTTCTTTTCCATGAACGCCGCCGCGCGCCGGCCCATGCCGAAGATGTCCACCGGGTTCGGATCGACGTTGCGGTCCGCCTCGCGATTGCCCGTGTCGCCATCGCTCTCGTCGTAGCCGTGCGACGCAGGTCCGCCGCCGCTGAGGTGCCACTTGCCGTAGTGCGCCGTCGCGTAGCCCGCGGTCTTCAGCATCTCGCCGATCGTCACCTCCTCGGCGCGGATGCTCTTGCGATTCTCCGCTTCGATCAGACGATGACCCGCCTCCGCCGGCGCGGCCTTCGTCCACCGCAACGCCGCCGGACTCCACCCCGTCTGGAGACTGATGCGCGTCGGGGAGCACACCGGCGCCGGCGCATAAGCCGCGCTGAACCGCATTCCCTGCGCCGCGAACTTCTCGAGATTCGGCGTGCGGTAAAAATCGCTCTTCGAGTTCGGAACGTCCGGGTGCATCTGCGTCGAGAGACCGGTCCAGTCCTGATCGTCCGAGAGCAGCAGCACGATGTTCGGCCGCTCGAGTGGCGCTGCGAATGCCGCGGCGCAAAGGGTGACGAATAGCACGAGGACGTGCATGGGAGAAGCGGGTGAGTTCATTTCAGAGGCGCTTCGGTCGCGTCGAGATCGGGCTTGGTATTCCAGCGCGGCGTCCAGCCCGGCCTCTCGATGCGGGTGCGGAAGATGACGGTGTTGTCGAGCGCGAGGTCGCCGGTCCAGATGAACTTCGCGCCGGCGAAATCGTTGTCGAAGTAAGGCTGCTTCGGATCGACCTGCCCGACGGTGTATTCCTTTGCGTTCGCCCACGCGAGGTCGTCGAAATCCGGCGCCCACCAGTTCGCGGGCAATGGCTCGTGCTTCACCTGCGGGTTCGCAGTGTCGCCACCGAGCGGGCCGTGGAAGAAGCTCTTCGCCTTCCATGTCGCGTTCGTCACCGTGCCGTCGCCGAATTTCAGCACGAAGCCGCCGTCGCCGATGCTGGTGCCGTATTCCATGCCGGTCTTCGGGTCGGCGTTGTCCTTCGCGAGCACGGCGATGGTCATCGGATACTCGGGGAGAAAGTCCACGCTCACGACGTTGTGTGGCGTGAACTGGATCGGGTCCACGGCAACGAGCCGGCCATTCACGTAGAGCATGAACCAATTGTCCGCATAGACGGTGAGCTTCATCGTGTCGGCGATGCTCGGCTTGATCGGCCCGCCGCCACCGCCACCCTTGCCGCCGGGCCCGCCGCGGCGCTTCTCCCCTTCGCGCTGCGCGGGCGCTGACGGCGCGGATGCGACGTCGCGCCATTCATCCGCGCTGAGCTTTCCGTCGCGATTGCGGTCCTGCTTGTCGAACATCCGCCGCACGTCGGCCACGAACTCGGACTCGGCGATCACGCCATCGCCATTCGAGTCGAGCTGCTCCGCGTGCTGCTTCACAAAGCCGCCCATCGGCGACCTCGCGCCGGGGCCCGAGGATTCGTCGCGCGTCAGCTTCCCGTCGCGGTCGCTGTCGTAGCCGCTAAACGAGCGCTTCGCCTCGCCGTCGAACTCGACGGACGTAATCGTGCCGTCGCCATCCGCGTCGAGTTCCGCCCCGTGGACCTCCAGCCACGGCCTGCGCGGACCTTCCGCGGGATCGGGATTCCGGCGCGGCCCGCGATCGCCGTCGCGCCGCGGCTCCCGACCGCCGCGCTGCCGCTGCGTAAAGACTTCCTTCACCGAGCCCTCGCGCCCGTTCTGAAACTCGAACGGAAACGTGCCGCCGGCATTGATCGCGTAAACGATCGCGCGCTTCTCGCCGCCCAGCTCATACGAGAGCCGATAGCTGCTCGCGCCCGTCGCCTCGAAACCGGTGATCTTCGCACCGCGCAATCCCGGCAGCGCCTCGCGCACGCCATTCGCGCGCGGCTGCGGGTCCGCCTGCCCGTCGCGCTCGACCACCTCGCCGTGGAAGCCGCCGTTCACAAACGGATACTTCTTCGACGCGTGGTAGTGATAGCCGAGCGCCGCCGTCGTGTGGCCGTTGAAGGCGTCGAGCCCCGTCGGCGCGGAGCCGTCCGGCTCGGTCAGCCCGTAGATCGGATAACCATCGAGCGCATACGCGATCGGCAGCTTCGTCCCGAGCACGCTCTGCAAGTGGAGAGGCGCGGCGTGGTAGTGGTAGTCGTCCGCGCGCCCGCAGTGCCCGCCCCACTCGTCGAGCTCGCCTATCTCCGCCGAGATCTCGCCGCGATTGTTCTGTGGGTTGAAGATCGGGATGCCATTCGCCGCGATCGCGATCGCGCCGCGGAGGAAACGGTTCTTGATCGAGATCACCTCCTTCGCCGGCAGCGGCGAAAGCGGAATCTGCCACGCATTCGCACCGGTGTAGCTCTGCGGAAGCGGCACCTGCTGCTGCCATGCGGTGATGCCGACCATCATGTTGTGCGCGGGCAGCCCGTTGCTCTCGACGAAAAGAAACCGCTCATCCCAACGCACGCTCACCCGCGGGGCGAACGCCGCAAACGCGGCTGCCGGTGCGGGTCGGCGATCGGTCTCCGCGCGACGCTGCGGCTGCGCCAACTGCGCGAGGAAAAACTCCGGCGGCTTCACCGACCGGTCGTAGTGCGCGTGCTCTTCGCCGGTCGCGAGATCATGGCCGGACGACAACGCGACACCGCCGAGAAGGGCGAGAATGAACAAGGCAGGATGGGCTTTCATGGCGTCATCCTGCCTGCTCAAACCTTAAGACAACGTGAAGCGTTATTCCTTCCGCTTGGCGCGTTCGGGGAGCATCGGCTCGACCGAGCGCATGATGTCATCGACTACCTCGCGATTGCCCGACTCCGCTGCCTCGCGCAGGCGGCGAACCGCGTCCTGCAGGCGCTCGCGCACCTCGGCATTGTCCGTTTGCTCCGCCGCCTCGGCGATCCGGTGAATCCGCTTCTTCAACTCTTCGCCACCCGCCTGCGGCGCACCATCGGGACGTTTGCCTTCCGGGGGCCGGGCCGAGCTCGACTCATCGCGAAGGTGACGAAGGATCCCTTCGAGCTGCTCCCTCGCTTCGTCCACGCGGCCCTGCTTCGCCATCTGCTCGATCTGCTCGAGCTTTTCCACGACGTCGCGTGGCAGATCACCGCCACCGGCCCGCTTCCGAAGCTGCTCCCGCACTTTCTGGAGTGGCTCGTGTATCCCTCCCTCGCTCGCGCCATCCCGCGCGCCGGATTCTTTCTTCGCGCCGTGCTTCACGAGCGCCGCCACCTTCGCATACTGCTCGGGCGTGAGCTGGCTGCGCATCGCGATGCGCGTGCGGAACTGGAGCATCTTCATCTCGTTCTCCGCCTGGAGGACTCGCTCGAAACTGTGCATCACCTTCTCCCGATCGACGGGATTCTGCCCGACCGCTTCGTGGAGCGCCTTCGTGCGCTCGCGGATCTCGGCTTCGATCTTCTCAGCCGGCGCGCGCATCCCCTCGGCGATGCCGTGCATCTCGCGCACCTGCTCCTCGCTCAGCCCGAGCGCCTCGCGGTGCTTCGGGTAAAAATCGAGCGGCAGGAAGACGATGCCGTGAGCGACGGCGGCGCGCGAGGGCTCCTCCGCGGCGCCACGTTGGTGGAGAGCGCCGACGCTGAGCGCGGCGAGGACGAGGGATGGGATCAGTTTGTGTTTCATGGTGTTTGTTGAGCGTCGTTTTGGGTGAGCAGGATGTCGGTGGAATAGACCGGGGAGAAAATCGCGGCGTCGTGTTCGATCGCGTCGAGCAACTGCTCCACGCGCTCCGCCGAAGCGGCCGCATCGGTGCCGCGCGGCGCGGGCTTTTGCATCGCCCACCAAACCGCCGCGGCCACCACGCACGCGGTGGCCGCACCGAGCGACAAGGCCCAGCCGCCCACGCGCCGCCGTGGTCCTTCCGCCGCACGCATCGCACGCTCACGCATCGCGCCGAAGGGCGGTGCCTGCTCCCGCTGTCGGCAGTGCAATTCGGCGAAGGCCGCTTTCAAATGAGGTTCGTCGTCACGGTGCATGGTCAAAGACCGCCGCTGGTGCAGCCGCGGCGAGCAGGATGCGGAGCCGTTTCTTCGCCCGGTCGTAATGCTGCCGGGCAGAGCCGACCGACACGCCCATCACCGCAGCCGCCTCGCTCAAGCTCAGCCCCTGCGCGAAAGCCAGATGCAACACCTCCGCCTGCCGCGCCGGCAATTGCGCCAGCGCCGCCGCCAGTTGGTTCGCATCCGGCGTCGCCGACAATTCCTCCGGCTCCGGCGAGTCGTCGCGTGAATGCTCCATCCACTCCCGAAACACCTCGACCGCCCGCATCCAGCGATGCTGCCCGCGCCGACGCTCCAGCGCCGTGAAGCGCACCACGCCCAGCCACCACGTCTTCAACGACGACCTGCCGCCAAACGCCGCGCGGCCCGTCGCCACCTTCACGTAGGAATCCTGCAACGCATCCGCCGCCGCGTCGGCATCCCCGCTGCAACACGCGACCGCCCAGCCGAACGCGTCGTCGTGAAGCGCGGCAAGTTGATCGATCAGTTCCGGGCGTGCGGTCATGCATTTGGGGATGAGTGCCCCCGCCCCGACTTTGTATGACAACGCAGTCACGCGCCCGCGCAATTCCACGCGAGCTTCATCTGCGCTTAAGGTAGGAGCAGCCACCTTCCCAGCCACCTCATGCGAATTCTCGTCGTCGAAGATGAACCCGATCTGCTCCGCGGCCTCGCGCGGTCGCTGCGCGAGGAGGGCTATGCCGTGGACACGGCGGAGGACGGCGAGGACGGACTCTTCAAGGCCGAGAGCGTGAGCTACGACGCGGTCGTGCTCGATGTGATGCTGCCGCGACTCGACGGCTGGGAGGTGCTGCGACGCTTGCGCGCGGCGAAGAAGACGCCGGTGCTGCTGCTCACCGCGCGCGATCGCTCGGCGGATCGCGTGCGCGGGCTCGACATCGGCGCGGACGACTATCTCGTGAAGCCATTCGATCTTCCCGAACTGCTCGCGCGGCTGCGTGCGCTGATCCGCCGAAGCGCGAGCGAGGCGCGCTCGGTGATCGAGATCGGCGACGCGTGCATCGACATCGCCGCGCGCACCGTTTCGCGTCGAAGGAAGCCCGTCGTGCTCACGGCGCGCGAGTATGCGCTCGTGGAGTATCTCGCGCTGCACCGTGGCGAAGTCGTCACGCGGACGGCGCTCTATGAGCATCTTTTCGACGAACGCGACGACACGCTCTCGAACCTGCTCGACGTGCATGTCTCCAACGTGCGCAAGAAACTCGGCCACGACTTCATCGCCACGCGGCGCGGCCACGGCTACTGCATCGAGGCATGATGCGCTTTCCTCGATCCATCCGCTGGCGCTTGCAGCTCTGGTATGGCGCGCTGCTCGTCGCGGTGCTGTGCGGCTTTGGCTTCACCGCATTTCATTTGGAAAGTGCGCGGCAGTTCCGACGGATCGATGAAGGACTCCAGCAGCGCATCTCCACGCTCGTGGATGCGCTGCGTGCCGGGCCCGAGCGCGGGGGCGAGCGTCGGCAGCCGATCGAGGTGCGTCTCACGCCCGAGCAGGCCGCGCTCTTCGGCGGCCACGAAGGCTACTACTTCGCCATTTGGATGCAGGGCAAGGAGCCGATCGCCACTTCACCCAATGCGCCCGCAGACGTGCCGAAGCCAATCGGCCGCGACGCCGTCGCGCGGATGCGCGACGATTTTCGCGAGTCGTTCCTCTTCGCCGCGCCGGTCAACTGCGTGCTCGTGGGCCGCTCAATCGCTGCCGATCGGGCCGAGCTGCGCACGCTGGCCGCCGCGCTCGCCGCCGTCGGCGGAGTGGTGCTCGGTGCGGGACTCGTCGTCGGCTGGTGGCTCGCTTCGCGCGCGATCCGGCCAGTGGAAGACATCAGCTCCACGGCCGCGAAGATCGCCGCCGGCGACCTCGCGCAGCGCATCAGCACCACGGAGACCGACAGCGAACTCGGTCACCTCGCCGGCTTGCTAAACTCGACCTTCGCCCGCCTCGACGCGGCGTTCACGCAGCAGGCGCGCTTCACCGCCGACGCCGCGCACGAGCTCCGCACGCCCATCTCCGTGATGCTCACGCAGACGCAATCCGCCCTCGCCCGCGAACGTCCCGCCGCCGAATACCGCGAGACACTCGAAGCCTGCCAGCGCGCGACGCAGCGGATGCGCCGGCTCATCGAATCGCTCCTCGAACTCGCCCGCCTCGACGCCGGCCAGGAGCCGCTGCGCCGCGACGAGTCCGACCTCGCCACGATCGCCGCCGATTGCACCGAACTCATTCGCCCGCTCGCCGCCACGCGCGGCATTACGATCCACGCAGCACTTTCCGCCGCCGCATGCCGCGGCGATGCGGAGCGCCTCGCGCAAGTCGTGACGAATCTGCTGAGCAACGCAATCGACTACAACCACGACGGGGGCGAGGTCCGCATCGCGACGACGCGCACCAACGGCACGACCACGCTGAGCGTGAGCAACACCGGCCCCGGCATCGCCGACGCCGACTTGCCGCACCTTTTCGAGCGGTTTCATCGCGCCGACAAAGCCCGCAGCGGCAGCCACAGCGGACTCGGGCTCGCCATCGCGAAAGCGATCGTGCTGGCCCACGGCGGGAGCATTCGGGCGACGAGTGAAGCAGGGAGCGGTGCGACCTTTACCGTGAGCCTGCCGGCTGCCTAGGCTCGCGCATCCACTTCCCATGAACACCTCCCGCCGCCGCTTCCTCGCCACCACCGCCGCCGCCATCGCCGCCCCGCGCGTGCTCACCGCGCAGAAGTCCGACACACAGCTCGTCATCGGCACCGGCGCGCATCGCTACGAAGTGCATCACGCGTGGCCGCAGCTCCCGGACAAATACTCGTGGCAAACCACGCACAACGTCGCCGTGGATCGCGAGGGCTTGCTCTACGTCATCCACGAAGGCCGCGAGAACTTGAAGGATCACCCGTCGATCTTCGTCTTCGACGGCGCGGGGAAATTCGTGCGCGCATTCGGCAATCAATTCCAAGGCGGCGGGCACGGGCTCGAAGTGCGCACCGAGGGGAAGGAGCAGTTCCTCTACGTCACCGCGTATCAGCAGGTGAAGACATTCTCGAAGCTCACGCTCAAGGGCGAGGTCGTGTGGGAAAAGCGCGCGCCGATGATGTCGGGCGTCTATCTCGCCGGCGAAGACACCAAGCCCGAGCGCCGATGGGGCCGCGACTCCTTCATGCCGACGAACTACGCCTTCACCGACGATGGCGGGTTCTTCCTCGCCGACGGCTACGGCGCATGGCGCATCCATCGCTACGACAAGGATGGAAAATGGCTCTGGGCCTTCGGCCGTCCGGGCAAAGCCGACGGTGAGTTCAACACCCCTCACGGCCTCTGGCTCGACTCGCGCCCCGGCAAGGAGCCGTCGGTCGTCGTCGCCGACCGCGCGAACAAGCGGCTCCAGTGGTTCACACTCGAAGGCAAACATCTCAAGACGCTCGGCGGCTTCATCCTGCCCGCAAACATCGACCAGCGCGGCGACGTGCTGCTCGTGCCCGACCTCAGCGCGCGCATCACGTTGCTCGGCAGGGACGACCAGGTCATCACCCACCTCGGCGAAGACGAGGCGTGGCGCGCGCAGGTGCTCAAGGACGGCATGAAACTGCGCAAGGAGGAGAAGGGTGAAGGCTGGGTCTCCGGCAAATTCCTCCACCCGCACGACGCGTGTTTCGACAACGAAGGCAACATCTTCGTCGCCGAGTGGGTGCAGACCGGGCGCGTGACGAAGTTGCGGAAGGTGGGGTGAGGGCGGGACGTCGTGCCGAGAATCGGCTTCCAAAACGGGCCAATATCGAGCACGTAGTTCCTGCGTTATGGGTAAAAACACATCCATCGAGTGGACAGAGCACACGTTCAATCCTTGGTGGGGTTGTGCGAAGGTTTCGCCCGCCTGCACTCACTGTTACGCAGAGGCTTGGGCCGCGCGATTCGGGGGCGATCTCTGGGGTGCAAAAGCAACGCGCAAAACCTTTGGCGACAAACACTGGCAGGAGCCGCTCCGTTGGAATACCGAAGCCGCGGCGACACGATCGCGAATGCGTGTCTTTTGTGCCTCGATGGCGGACGTATTCGAGGCACGCACTGACCTCGACGCCGAGCGCGGAAAGCTTTGGCAGCGAATCTCGCAGACGCCGTGGCTCGACTGGCTGCTCCTAACCAAGCGTCCCGAAAACATCGGGCGGCTCGTGCCTTGGACCAGCAAATGGCCGTCGAATGTTTGGCTCGGAACAACGGTCGAGAATCAGGAATGGGCTGAGCGTCGCTTGCCGCACTTACTTTCTCATCCTTCTGCCCGCCGATTCCTTTCCTGCGAGCCGCTGCTCGGTGCCCTCGACTTATCGGAGTGGACCATGCGACGCACTGCATCGCTGTATCCGATCGATTGGGTCATCGCCGGTGGCGAAAGCGGTCCATCTGCGCGGCCCATGCTTCCCGGCTGGGTCCGGAGACTTCGGGACCAATGCCGCGACACAAAGATTCTGTTTCACTTCAAACAGTGGGGGCATTGGGCGCCTGCTGCTCGTTCACGAACGACGAGAGGCACGGAGGTTTTTTGGGATGAGGGTTCGCGTCAGGACGTGTTTATGGAGGCAAAGGGGAAGAAGAACGCCGGTCGCAGGCTCGATGGCCGAACATGGGACGAACGGCCGAAAGGGATCGCAATGACAGGGCGGCGGGGCGAAATGCTCGCCGCGAATTGAGAGATGCCGCGGGAGGAAATAGAATCGCAACCATTCGCAGAAGGGACGCTGACGAAGCTGGACCTATTTCAACTCTACACTCGTGCGTGGCTGCCGGTGTTCACCGCGCCTCCAGAACCGATTTGGAAGCGTCTGCACATTTTCGATTTCTTCTGCGGCGCTGGCGAAGATTGCACCGGGCAGCCTGGAAGCCCGCTTCGTATTCTGACCGAACTGCGCGAGTGCTGGCCACAAGTGCGGTCGAAAGGGATTCACGTGAGCGTTTCGTTTTCCGACAACGATGCGGAAAAGGTTCGGCGTTTGAAATCAATCGCAGCGGAGCGCCGCCTCGCCGAAGCGCTGCCCGGCTTGGCGCTCGATTGCACACCGGGGGATTTTCAATCACGGTTCAATGCCAATTTGTCCGTGTTACGTGACAGCGATACGGCCTGCCTCGTCATCCTCGATCAGTATGGGTTCAAAGAAGTGGATGCAGATATTTTTCGGACGCTCACTGGCTGCCCGACGACAGATTTTCTCTTCTTCATTTCGACACAACATCTCCACCGCTTCGCTGACCATCCGATCGTGGTCCGGCAATACGAGGAGCTAGAACGGGCTCGCGATTACTACCACGCACACCGCAAGATTTACGACTGGTATCGCGAGCGAGTGCCAGCAGGACGCGAATACTACCTCGCGCCGTTCTCCTTCCTCAAAGGTAGCAACGTTTATGCAGTGATTTTTGGGAGTGGTCACCCACGAGGGATGGAGCAATTCCTCAGCGTCGCGTGGCAGAAGGACAAGTTGAACGGCGAAGCCGACTACGATTTGAATCGCGAGGAGTTTCGTGACGAGGCGCCATATCTCGCGCTCGATATGTTCGAGAAGCCGATGAAGACAAAGATTTTCGAGGTGAAGTTGCGGCGCGCAATTCTTGCGGGTCTTCTCAGCGACGAACGAGGGCTGTATTTGTTCTGCCTCGAGAACGGAATGTTGCCGAAACACGCGAGGTCAGTTCTTTCGGAGTTGAAGCACGAAGGGCGAATCGAACTCGGCTTTCAGGTGCCCAGCCGGGAATCGCTGAAGCAGTGCCGTCCGTTCAAGTTGTTGCGGTAGCACTTTGACGACATGCGCCGAGTCGCTCGCCCACGCAAACGTCGGTATTCCCACACGCGCACCGGGCCGCTTTACTCCCACCTCTCCGCCATGCGCCTCCTCACCCTCATCCTCGTCCTCGTCTCCACGTCCGCCTTCGCCGCCGAGCGGCTGAACATCCTCTTCGTCTTCGCGGACGACTGGGGCCGGTTCGCCAGCGCTTACGCGAAGGCGGATGGGAAACCTTCGGTCAATGACGTGATCAAGACGCCGCACGTCGATCGCATCGCGCGGGAGGGGGCGCTGTTTCGGCATGCGTTCGTGAATTCGCCGAGCTGCACGCCTTGCCGCTCGTCGCTCATGTCGGGGCGCTTCTTTTTCAACACCGGCCGCGGCGCCATCCTCAATGGCGCGGTGTGGGACCCGGCGATCCCGAGCTATCCGCTGATGCTGCGCGACGCGGGGTATCACATCGGCAAGAGCTACAAAATCTGGAGCCCCGGCACGCCCGGCGACGCGCCCTTCGGCGAGCAGAAATACGCGTATGAGAAGGCCGGGCGCGCGCCGAACAACTTCTCCGAGGAGACCGGGAAGCTCGTCGCGACCGGGCTGACGGCGGCGGCGGCGCGGGAGAAAATCCTCGATCAGGTGCGCGGGAACTTCGACGCGTTCCTCGCCGACCGGAAGCCGGGGCAGCCGTGGCTGTATCAGTTCGGCACGACCACGACGCATCGCGTGTGGGTGAAGGGCTCAGGCAAGGCGCAGTGGGGGATCGAGCCCGACGCGTTGAAGGGGAAGATGCCAAAGTTTCTGCCCGACGTTCACGAGGTGCGCGAGGACTTCGCGGATTATCTCGGCGAATGCCAGGCGGTCGATGCGTGCGTGGGCGCGCTGCTCGCGAAGCTCGAGGCGGCGGGCGAACTCGAGCGCACGGTCATCGTGCTCAGCGGCGATCACGGCTACCCCGGCGTGCCGGCGGGCAAGTGCAATCTCTACGACTTTGGCACCGGCGTGACGCTCGCGATTCGTTTTCCGGGCGGCAAGGCGGGGCGCGTGATCGACGATCTCGTGCGCATCCCGGACCTCGCGCCGACCTTCATGGAAATCGGCGGCGTGAAACCGCCCGAGGGGCTCTATGGACGTTCGCTGCTGCCGCTGCTGAAGTCGGAGAAGCAAGGCCAGATCGACCCCGAGCGCGATTGGGTCATCACCGGGCGCGAGCGGCACGTGGCCACCGCGCGCGAGGAGAATCTGCCCTACCCGATGCGCGCGCTGCGCAAGCCGGACTTCCTCTACATCCGCAATTTCGCGCCCGACCGCTGGCCGATGGGCTCGCCGTATTCCGCCACCGGCACCAGCTCGCCGGGCGTGGAGGAACTCGAATCGAGCACCTACGTCGCCTTCCCCGACATGGACGCGAGCCCGACGAAAGCCTTCGTCGTCCTGCACCGCGACGATCCGAAATGGAAGTGGCACTTCGACTACGCGTTCGGCAAGCGGCCCGCCGAGGAACTCTACGACCTGAGCAAGGATCCCGAGCAGGTGCAGAACGTCGCCGCCGACCCCGCCTACGCCGCGCAGAAGCAGAAGCTCGCCGACGAACTGATGCTGCGCCTGCGCGAAGCCGGCGACCCGCGCCTCGCCGATCCCGTGCCGTTCGAGCATCCGCCATTCACGGACGCGGGAGAACCTCGCGGAAAGCGCAAGGCGCCCGCGAAACCTCCGGGGAATTAATTCGATGAGACCCACGCTCCCCCTCGTCGCGACGCTTTGCGCGACGCTCGTCACCGTGGTCGCGGCGGAACGTCCGAACATCGTCATCATCATGAGCGACGACATGGGCTGGTCCGACCTCGCTTGCTATGGTGGCGAGATCGCGACGCCGAATCTCGACCGGCTCGCCTCGCGCGGCGTGCGGTTCACGCAGTTTTACAACACGGCACGCTGCTGCCCCACGCGGGCATCGCTGCTCACCGGCGTCTATCCGCATCAAGCCGGCATCGGGCACATGATGGAGGACAAGGGCAGCGACGCGTATCGTGGCGAACTCGACGCCCGCTGCTCGACGATCGCCGAGGCGCTGCGGCCCGCCGGCTACCGCAGCTACGCGGTGGGCAAGTGGCACGTGACGAAAAAGACGCGCCCCACCAATGACGAGGAGAGGCGGAACTGGCCCCTGCAACGCGGCTTCGATCGCTTCTACGGCACGATTCACGGCGCCGGCAGTTTCTTCGATCCGAATTCGCTCACGCGCGACAACGCGCTGATCTCGCCCTTTGCCGACCCGGAGTATCGGCCGGACGAGTTCTTTTATACCGATGCGATCAACGACCATGCCGTGCGTTTCGTGACCGAGCATCGGCGCGATCATGGCCCGCAGCCGTTCTTCCTCTACGTCGCGCACACGGCGGCGCACTGGCCGATGCACGCGCGCGAGAAGACGGTGTCGAAATACAAGGGCCGCTACGACGCGGGCTACGATGCCATCCGCGCCGCGCGGCTCGCCCGTGGTCGCGAACTCGGGCTCGTGGACTCGCGCTGGACCCCGGTGCCGACCGCCGGGGATTGGTCGAAGGTCGCAAATCGCGAGTGGGAGATCCGCTGCATGGAAGTCTATGCGGCGATGGTCGATGAGATGGACCAGGGCATCGGACGCCTGACCGCGGCGCTGGAAAAGAACGGCCAGCTCGACAACACGCTCATCTTCTTCCTCCAGGACAATGGCGGCTGCGCCGAGGGCATGGGGCGCGGCGCGAAAAATGTCCCACGCGCGGACGGCCCGACGCTGCCCGCGATGAAACCGGATGCGCTGCAGTTCGACATGATCCCGAAGCAAACGCGCGACGGCTATCCGGTGCGGCAAGGCCAGGGCGTGATGCCCGGCGGAGCGGACACTTTCATCGGCTACGGGCTGGGCTGGGCGAATGTCAGCAACACTCCATTTCGCGAATACAAGCACTGGGTCCACGAAGGCGGCATCAGCACGCCGCTCATCGCGCACTGGCCGGCGGGAATTCCGCCCGCTCGCGCGGGGAAGCTCGAGCCGCAGCCCGGGCACTTGATCGATCTCATGGCGACTGCGCTGGACGTGTCCGGAGCGACGATTCCTCCCGATCGCAAAAAGCCGGAGGGCGTGAGCCTGCGCGCTGCGTTGGCCGGCGAACCCTTGAATCGCGCGCGCCCCATTTTCTTCGAGCACGAAGGCAATCGCGCCGTGCGCCACGGCCAATGGAAAATCGTCTCGAAGCACAACAAGACCTGGGAGCTCTACGACATGGCGGCAGATCGAACCGAGACCCGCGACCTCGCCGGGGCACAGCCGGATCGCGTCAGGACGATGGCCGCTCAATACGATGCATGGGCGGCGGAAGTCGCGGTGCGCCCGTGGCCGTTGCGCTAGCAGCCTGTCGAAAAACTCGACGCCTCGGTGGTGGTCCACAGATTGCACCGATTATCACAGAGAAGCTGAACGGACTGTCGCGACGAATCTGTGTGCGTCCTGAAATCTGTGGACTGTTTCAACAGTCTCCTGGCAAGTTTCGGCAGACCATCGCAATGAAACTCCTCGTCGCCCTCTGCACTCCCGCGTTCTCCGTGCGCGTCGCCGAGGGAAAGCAGCGCGTCGTCCCCCGGGAGCACCGCAGCCAAATCGCGCCTTGCCTCGCCGCGTAGTTTCGAGCCGAATCGCCTCATGAAACTGATCATCCGCACCCTCCTCGCCGGTCTCGCCATTTTCGCATGGGGCTTCATCTCGTGGGGTGTGCTGTCGTGGCATTACCCGAGGGAGGTCGCGAACGACGCGGCGCTCGCCGAGGCGATCAAGTCGAGCATCACCGAGCCGGGCGTTTACATGGTGCCGTCGAAGATGAAGACCGACGGCACGCGTCGCAGCGACGAAGGGTGCATGAAGGCGATGACGGACGGGCCCTTCATGCTCGCGATGATCCGCCCCGGCGCGAGCACGCGGCCGATGGCGTCGATGTATGTGGGCGGGATCGTCGTCGCGCTCGTGCAGGCGGCGCTGATCGCCTTCATCCTCGGCCACGCGCGGCTCGGCTACGGCGGCTCCATCCAGCTTTCGGCATACATCGGTTTGTTCGCCGGCCTCGCCTACTGGCTGCCGACCTGGAACTGGTTCGAGTACCCGGTTTCCTACTGGCTGCCGTATATCGCCGACTACGTCGTGCAGGGCATCCTCGCCGCGGTGATCCTCGGCCGGACCGTCTGCCGCGTAGAGAAACCGACCGCGTGATCCGGCTGACGCTCCTCCTCCTCGCGCTCGCCGTCCGCGCGGTCGCCGCCGAAGCGCCGCCGAATATCCTCTTCGCGATCGCCGACGACTGGAGCCCGCACGCGGGCGCTTTCGGGACGCCTTGGGTGAAGACGCCGGCGTTCGATCGCGTGGCGAAGGAGGGGCTGCTGTTCACGCGCGCTTACACGCCGAATGCGAAGTGCGCGCCGTCGCGGGCGTGCCTGCTCACGGGGCGCAATTCGTGGCAGCTCGAGGAAGCGGCGAATCACATCTGCTATTTCCCGGCGAAGTTCAAAGGCTGGGGCGAGGCGCTCGCGGAGCATGGGTGGACGGTGGGCTACACGATGAAGGGCTGGGGGCCGGGCGTGGCGAACGATGCGAACGGAAAGCCGCGCGCGATGACGGGCGTGGCTTTCAACAAGCGCAAGGCGGAGCCGCCGACGCCGGACATCGTCAGCAACGACTACGCGGGAAATTTCACCGACTTCCTCGACGCGGCGCCGGGCGGGAAGCCGTGGTGCTTTTGGTATGGCGCAGTCGAGCCGCATCGCGGTTACGAATTCGGCTCGGGCGTGGCGAAGGGCGGGAAGAAGCTGAGCGATATTGATCGAGTGCCGGCGTTCTGGCCGGACAACGAGACGGTGCGCAACGACATGCTCGACTACGCGTTCGAGGTGGAGCACTTCGACCGGCATCTCGGGCGGATGCTCGCGGAGCTGGAGAAGCGCGGGCTTCTCGACAACACGCTCGTGGTCGTGACGAGCGATCACGGGATGCCCTTCCCGCGCGGGAAAGGGAATGTGTATGAGCTGTCGAATCACGTGCCGCTCGCTGCGATGTGGAAGCGCGGGATCGCGAAGCCGGGGCGCACGATCGACGACTTCATCAGCTTCGTGGATGTCGCGCCGACGCTCGTGGAAGTCGCGGGCTTGAAATGGAGCGAGACCGGCATGGCGCCGACGGCGGGGCGCAGCCTAACGGAGATTTTCCGCTCGGAGAAATCGGGGCGCGTGATCGCGGAGCGCGACCACGTCTTGATCGGCAAGGAGCGCACGGACATCGGCCGCCCGCACGACTGGGGCTACCCGACTCGCGGGATCATCAAGGGCGACTGGCTCTACGTGGAGAACTTCGAGCCGGCGCGCTGGCCGGGCGGGAATCCCGAGACGGGTTATCTCGATTGCGATGCGGGAGCGACGAAGAGCTTCATCCTCGACGCGCGCCGCAAGGACGCCGCCGACCCTCACTGGGCCTTGTGCTTCGGGCTGCGCCCGCGTGAGGAACTCTACGACATGGCGCGCGACCGCGACTGCGTGAAGAACCTCGCGCCCGGCGAGCAGGCGTCGTCGCAGCTCTCCGCACTGCGCGAGCAGATGCACGCCGAACTGCGCGCGCAGGGCGACCCGCGCATGGAAGGCAGAGGCGCGATCTTCGACGAATACCCGCACTCGAACCCCGGCCACGTCGGCTTCTACGAACGCTTCATGGCGGGCGAGAAGCTCAAGGCGGGTTGGGTGAGCCCGAGCGATTTCGAGCCCGCGCCGCTGCCGGCGAAATAGGATACCGCCCGCAATCGTAGTCGTCGATCCATAGCTCTCCCTCCCTCACATGATGAACAGCGCCCTTGTTCACGTTCTCATTCAGCCGATCAATCTCACCTTCTTCGCGTTGATGCTCGTGCTCGCCGTGATCGATCTGGCGACCTACTTCTGGCGCTCGGGTGAACATCACCGGAACTTCAAGGGTGAGATCGTCGGGCTGGGAATCCTCGGGACATTCTTCGGCATCTTCGTCGGTTTGCAGGCCTTCGATGCCGCGCGGATTCAGGAAAGCATCCCACCGCTACTCGACGGCTTGAAGACGGCGTTCCTCACGTCGATTGCCGGCATGAGCATCGCAATGCTGCTCACGTTTTTAGGGGCTGATTCGAACTCGTGCCGCGCTTCGGGCTGATGATCCGATTCAAGCTCTGCTCCAAGACCTGCTGGCCGCGACGCGCGAGACCCACGCGCGTCAGGCGCAAGACTCGGCCACGCTGATCGAGCAGATTTGTAATGGGCGCATGGAGCAACGGGACGAATTGCTCAAAACTCGCTCGGTATTTGAGCAGAGCTTCGCGGTGATGAACGCCTCGCTGCAGGAAGCGCTGCAAAAACTTTCCGAGGGTGCGTCGAAGGAAATCATCAAGGCGCTTGAGCAGGTGATCAGCGACTTCAACCGAAACCTGACGGAGCAGTTCGGGGAGAACTTCAAGCAGATTAACGCCGCGTGTCTGAAGCTCGTCGAGTGGCAGGAAAACTACCGCGCCACGATCGAGCAGATCGAGAGGACTCTGCGCGAGGCGGTCGTGGCGATTGACGAAACCGAGGCGTCGCTGGCCGCAATCGCGAAGCGAAATGACGAGTTCTCCCAGGTCTGCGTGCGACTCGGGGACATGATTTCGACGAGCGAGCGTCAAGTGCAGGAACTCAACGCGCATCTCGCGAAGCAATCCGAGCTGGCAGCACACGCCAACGCGGCATTCGATGGTGCGCGCGCAAACATGGCGAAACTCGAGGAGCATTTCCGCGCCGCAACCGAGTTGGCAGTTCAGTCCCTCGTCGGTGCACTCCAGCGGAGCGAGGAGCGGATGACGGAGACGCAGCGCCATTTCGCGCACGCGGCGGAAGAAATCACTGCGGGCTTTTCCCAGGTAGAAGCCGAACATCGCGAGCAGATGACGGCAATCTCCCGCGCGATGTCTGTGCAATGCGATTCGATTTCATCGGGGCTGAGTGAGACGAAACAGCGGATCGACGAGCTTGCCACGAGGATGCAAGGGGCATTGACGACTCAATCGCAATCCCTCACCGAACTGACGAGGAAGACGGCGGAGGTGACTGAAACGACGCGCAACGAACTGGCCGAATCGCTGCGCCAGATGAACAGCGCGTTGACTTCCCTCACGACGCAGTTCGGCCAGCGATATCGCGAGTTTCTCGCGGCGGTAGAGCAAATCATGCCGCGATGAAACATGGCGGAAACTGGCTCGGGAGCGTCTCCGACCTGATGTCGGGACTGATGATGGTGTTTCTCCTCATCTCCGTTGCATTCATGCTCGTCGTGCAGCAGGAAAAACAGCGGATCGAACGCGAGAAGGAGGAAGCGCAGAAGCGAGCAGCGACATACCTTCAGCAAGGTGAGGTCATCCGCCAGATCGTCGCCACTTACTCCGAACTACAGGTCGGCCTCTACCAAGACTTACTCGCAGAATTTAAAGACGACTTGCCGCGATCGAACGCCACACTTCAAGAGGACAACACGGTGCGATTCAACGAACCCGACGTGCTCTTTGAAGCCGGCAAGTCCACCCTGCGCGACAAATTTAAAGTCATCCTCGACGATTTCTTCCCGCGCTACGTCAGTATCCTGACCGCGCCGAAATATCGCGATAACATCGCCGAGGTTCGCGTGGAGGGGCATACGAGCACCGAGTGGGAACGCGCGGTTTCTCTGCCCGACCGTTATTTGCACAACGCTCGCCTGTCTCAGGAGCGCGCATTGGCCGTCGTGCAATACGCTTTCATGTCCGAAGCGACTACGCTGCATCGCGATTGGCTGATTCACGCTCTCAGAGCCAACGGACTCTCCTTTGCCCAACCTGTGCTCGATGCTGACGGACGTGAAGACAAAGACCGATCACGGCGCGTCGATTTCCGCGTCTTTACGAAGACGAAAGAACAGATCCTCCGCATCATCGAAGTGTCGGAGGAGCAGCGCCGGGAGGACACGAGCAAATGACCTTCACGATGTTCGAGGAGCTTCTTTCCGCGGTTCGATCGCTCGGTATCGACATTGTGGCGGAATCGAATCGGAAACTGCGACAGTTCGCAGGCGGCGGGATCGACGTGGAGAGCGAGCGGGATTTCGTTCGCGGGGAAGGCGGGATTTTCCACGTTTTGCCGGATGGACGCGTGATCAAGGTGATCCTGCACATCACGCAGAAGGCGCTCTACACGCGCGAAGACCCCGGCATCGCAGACATGCACCGCTACCATCTCTTCAACTGCGACACGCTCCAAATGATGAGAGCGATCGGTCGCGAGCATAGATACAAGATGGCGTCGCGCGGAGACGGGCGATTCAACTACACGCTGACTCGGCATGACCGAGTTGTCCGGGAATACCGCGGCGACAACGGCGCGGAGTTGAGATTCTGCGGAAACTGCCAGCGCATCTACAACCGACGCTTCAATTGGCTCGGGAATCGACCGTTCGACCTGCGCTTGTTCATCGAGACGAATGAACTGCACGGGGACGTAAGAGTGACGCATCGCCTCGATGCCGATGACGTTCTGAATGTTTACACGCACGATTGGCCGGTGATCGCGCGCAGGCACAAGGAGGCGAAGAACTACTGCTGCGAAGACTGCGGCATCAACCTGTCCGCGCCTAATCTCCGGCGCTTCCTGCAGGCTCATCACGTCGATGGCGAGCGCACGAGTAATACGGCGATGAACATTCGCGTGCTGTGCATCCAGTGCCACGCTCGGCAGCCATTCCACGAAGGCCTGATTCCAAATTCGCCGGCATACGCGGAGTTTCTTCGGACGAAGGAGTTTCAATCCCACACAACGCCCTAAACGATGCTCCGCGTGCCTCGCGCCCGCGGACGGTCTCCCCTGCCGCAGGTCCCGAACACCGCCTTGCCGTTCGCCAGGTGAAGTCCTAGGCTTTCGCGCAATGACCGCCGCAGAAATCATCCGCGAAATCGAGGCGCTCCCGCCGGAGGAGCAAACGAAGGTGGTTCGTTTCGCGCGCCGGATCGAAGCTCACCGCAGGCTCTCGCCCGCCGAACTCGGCTCGCTCGCCGAACGCCTCGCCGCGACCCGCGATCCCGTCGAAGCGGTGGTGCTCCGCGAGGAAATCGTCGAGGGCTTCTACGGCAGTCGGCCGGATGCCTAAAGTCCGCCGCCACGGCGTCCCTCCCGCGGTCTTGCGACACCTCATTCAGCGAGTGGAGGAGCGCAGCATCGGTGCCGATCAACTGGTGTTGCTCGCAGCGTGGCTCGACACGGAACCAGACGTGCCGGCAGGGCCGTGGTTCAAGCGCTTTCCCGGCATGACCGCGTGCGGTGAGGGAGAGTTCGTGAAGACGTTCCTTCGGCTGGGTCAGGTGCCGATGGGTGAGGAAGTGCCTTAGCCGGAAGTGTAGCTGCCCAAGTCGCTGGGAACTGGTAGAGGCGGCGGCATGAAATTCCCCACGGTCGTTTTCACGGCCCTCCTCGCGCTCACGCTCACCACCTTCGCGGCCGACCCCTCGACAAAGCTCGGGGCAGGCAAGCCGAACATTCTGTGGATCATCGTCGATGACATGTCGGCGAACTTTTCCTGCTACGGCGAGAAGCTCATCGAGACGCCGCACGTGGATCGGCTCGCGCGGGAAGGGACGATGTTCACGCGGGCGTTCGTCACGGCGCCCGTTTGCTCGCCGTGCCGCTCGGCGTTCATCACGGGGATGTATCAGACGAGCATCGGCGCGCATCAGCATCGCAGCGGGCGCGGCGTAGAGAAGATTCATCTGCCCGCGGGTGTGACGCCGGTGCCGGCGCTGTTGCAGAAGGCGGGATATTTCA
Organism: Chthoniobacteraceae bacterium; assembly: GCA_040081625.1. Classification (GTDB taxonomy): domain Bacteria; phylum Verrucomicrobiota; class Verrucomicrobiia; order Chthoniobacterales; family Chthoniobacteraceae; genus VFJQ01. The sequence continues at coordinate 4,320 of JBEBGD010000011.1, read as the reverse complement.
CGTGCATCGGCAGCGGGCTGCCGGGCGCAGGGAAGAGGGGCGGCGCGGGGCTCGGGAAGACGGATTACAACTTCGAGTGGGACGCGAAGATGTATGACTCGAACGATTGGGCCGGGCGCAGGGCGGGGCAGCCGTTCTTCATGCAGGTGCAGCTCAGCGGCGGCAAACAGCGCGGCGGCAACGATGCGGGCGCGGTGAAATTGCTCGAGCGCGCGACGGCGGAGTTCGGCGGCGCGACCGATCCGGAGAAGGTGACGCTGCCGCCGTATTATCCGCGCGACCCGGTGCTGCTGCGCGACTGGGCGGCGTATCTCGACTCGGTGCGGTTCACGGATGAGCACGTCGGCAAGGTCGTCGCGCGGCTGGAGAAGGAAGGCATCCTTGATCAGACGCTCGTCATCTTCATGACCGATCACGGCATCAGCCACGCGCGCGGGAAGCAGTTTCTCTACGACGAAGGCACGCACGTGCCGCTCGTGGTGCGGGGGCGGGGCATCGCGAAGGGCAAGGTGCGCGACGATCTCGTCGAGCACATCGACCTCGCGGCGATCTCGCTCGGCGCGGCGGGCGTCTCGCTGCCGAAAGCGATGCAGGCGCGCGATGTCTTCGCGAAGGACTACCAGCCGCGCGACGCGGTGTTCGCCGCGCGCGACCGCTGCGACGAGACGGTCGAGCGCATCCGCAGCGTGCGCACCGATCGCTTCCTCTACATCCGCAACTTCCACCCGCAGCGCCCGCACCTTCAGCCGAACGCCTACAAGGACGGCAAGTCCATCGTGCAAACGCTCCGCGCGCTGCACGACGCGGGGAAGCTCGATCCGCTCGCCGAGCAGCTCCTCTTCAGCCCCACGCGTCCGCCCGAGGAACTCTACGAATGGACTACCGACCGCTGGCAGGTGAAGAACCTCGCCACCGACCCCGCGCACAAAGCCACGCTCGAAACGCTGCGCGCGCGGCTCGACCGCTGGATCGTCGAGACCGGCGACAAAGGCCCCGAGTCCGAGGCGATGTATGACAGCGACATGGCCGTGTATGTCGGCGGCCGCAGCGGGAAGAAGGGCGACAGCGTGACCGAGAAGAACATCGCGCTGATGAAGAAGTGGGCCGCTGAGGGAAAATGACGCGCGCCTTCCGCGATGAGTCGGTCTGCGCAATGCCGTCATCGCGCGCTGGCCGGGCGTCATCCTCGCGCCCATTCAGTGACCCACGTCTGCGTCAGCTCAAAATCCGCACGAGCACATCGGCTGCGCCTTCGCCGGCGGCGCCGAGATCGAGATACTTCGGAAGCGCGGCCGGGAGCGGCTTCACGGCGACGCGATCGACGGACAGGCTCTTGATCGACGCGGCTTCGATCGCGTGGAGGTGGGTGTTTGTCGGCGAGGAGCCAATGGTCCCGCTGCCGGCGCCGAACTTCAGCGAACCGATGGCTGTGGCTTTGCCGGTGAGGGCGGTCCCGGTGGTGGCGAGGACGTCGTCGCTGTTGCCGTAGATGCCATCCACCGAATCGATCCCGGCGGCGATCGTGCTCGCGCTGAAAGCGCCGAGGACCGTGACGCCTGCGATCCTGCCACTCCTGTCGAAGACATCCGCGGCATCATTGATGCCGCCGAGCTTCGCGTCGGAGCCGAGGAAGGTCCCGGCGAGGAGCTTCGAGCCGGTGAAGTTTCCTTTGACCGTGACCTGCGCGATGTTCGTCGCGGCGGCGAAGATGGAGTTGGCGATGCTGTGCGAGGTGTTGAGGGTGCCCATTGCGCCGTTGCTCTCGAAGACGGAATTTTGAATGGCCTTGGCGCTGGCGGCGGCGGTGACCTTCACCGTGGTGTTGCCGATCGACCCGGCCTGGACCGTCACGCGGTCGATACCCACGAAGCTGCCCGGCGCGGTCTTGTCGGTTACGCTGAAGCCGGCGAAGCTGGTCGCGACGCTGATCTCGTAGTTCTTGATTCCGAACGTGTCGAGGTCGTGTGGCTTCGCGATCACCATGCCCATGCCGCCGGTGGTGATGTTGATATTGCGCCGCGAGGAGTCGCCGTAGGGATCGCTATTGGTGAGGTCGGTGCCATCGAAAAGGTCCGCCGTGATCTTGCCGACCGACGCCGCCTGGAGCGAGCCGGCGAACTTGCCTTTGACGGTGATGTTCCGCATCGCGCCCGCCGAGCTCACGGTGCCTTCGAAGTCTCCGTTCACGGTGAATGTGGTGATCGCCCCGGCGGTGATATCCGCACCGGCGAGGAAGTCGCCCGTGGTCATCCGGGTGATGCCGCCTTCGACGACGCTGCCGGTGCTGGCCCAGGCGCCGGGGGGCACGGACATCGAGCCGATGCCCGCCGTGGTGAGCACGCCGACTCCGAATTTATCGACGGAGAAGACTACTTCGCAGTCGCCGGTCTTGAGCGTGAAGCTCTTGATGCTTTGCGTCGTGCGGATGGCGCCGGGGAAGTTCCACTCCTCGACGAGGACCTTGCCGAGACCGCCGCCGCCGGGCGAGCCGGTCGTGCCCGGCGTGAAGACACCGCCCGTCACATCGAAGATCACGCCGGGGCCGGAGACCGCGCGAACTTTGAGACTTGGGTTGTTGTTGTAAGTGTCGGGGGTCTTGTTGCCGGCGGCGTCGTAAGGCAGCCCTTGGCCGATGCTGAGGAGGGCGTAGGAGTTGATCGCATCGAACTGGAGCTTGCCCACCTTGCCTTTGATATCGAGCTCGGGCACGGAGTCGTGCAGGCCGTCGCCGAGGCTCACGCCGGGGCCGAGCACGATCGATCCGAGCGGCTGGGTCGGGTCGCTGATGATGATGTGCTGGATCGTGGTCGGCAGTCCATTGGTGCTTTTGATGACGAGCTTGGTGCGGCTGGTCGTGTTCATCAGCTCGATCGTGTCGATCTTCGTGGGGTCGCCGTCCACGAGGTGGATGATGGCTGTGCCCTTGCCGACGGAGACGCTGGTATTGCCGATCACCGAAGGTGCGCCACCGCTTTCCGTGACGTCTCCGCCGGTGAAAACGCGGGTGGTTTGAAGTAGCCCGGGGCCCGTGACCACGCGCGTGCCGGTCCCGTCGATCACGCCGAGGAGGGTGAGGCTCGGACCATCGATCTGGAAGGTGGCAACGCCGGACTGGAGCGTGACATGTCGCCCGCTCATGAAAGCCGCGGTGGTTTGAAGTGTGGCGGTCTGGAAGACGACCGGGTTGCCCGCATCGCCGAGCGCACCATCGGTGGCCACTTGCAGAGTGCCATCGGCGATGTTCAGCGGCGCCGGGCCGAAGGAGTTGAACTCGTTGCCGAGCACGAGCGTGCCCGCGCCGGTTTTCGTCAACCCGCCGGCACCCGAGATCACATCACTGAGCGTGATCGTCGTGCCGCCAGCGACGTCGATGGTGGAAGCGGCGGTGATCGCGATCGTGGGCGTGAGGACTGTGGAGGGCACACCCAGATTGTAAGCCAGCGTGCCGCCGTTCAGGCCGAACTGGCCGTTCAAGGCCGGGCTGAAGCCATCGAACTGGAGCGTGCCGCCGGAGACGGTCGTGGTGCCGCTGTAGGTGTTCGCGAAGCTGAGCGTGAGGCCGCCGGTGCCTCGCAAGGTCAGGCCGCCGGTGCCGCCGAGCGGACCCGACTGGCTGACCGCGCTATCGGTCTGGATGGAGAGCACACCCGTGATGGTGGATTCGCCGAGCACGAAGCCGCTATTCTCCTGGAGGGTGACGAAGGCGGCGTTCGGGATGGCCACGGTGTTGAAATCGTTGCCGGCATTCGTCAGCGCGATGTCGGCGGCTCCCACATTGAGGATGAGCGTGGCGGGCACCGTGAGAGGGCCGCTCAAGTCGATCCCGCCGCCGGCGGTGATTCTCAAGTCGCGCCCTGCCAGCATCGTGAGCGCCCCGGCGCCGGAGACCGTCGCGCTGGTGACCAGCACGAGAGGGTTCGGCGAAGTGACCGCGCCGCTAAAGACGATGGGCCCGCCGCTGCCGTCGCCGATCTGGAGCGAGCTGGCGCTGATCTGGGCCAGCTCCGCGCTCGTGAGGCCGAGCCTGAGCGAGCTGCCGCTCAACCGATCCGCCCCGCCGAGATCGATCACCGTGCCCGCCGTGCGCGTGGTGATCGTCGTGAGGCCGCTGCTGGAATTGATGGTGCCGCCCTGGATGTCGATACTGTCGGTAGCGATGGTGATCGGGCCGGTGAACCCGCCGGAGATTTCCCCGCCCGCTTCCAGTGTCAGCGCGAAGACGGCGCTGGAGCCCGCCGAAGCCGTGATGAATGTCGGGCCATCCGACGCGCCGATGCGGGAGCCGCCGACCCCCGCCACGACACCGCTCGTCCCCACCCC